>NZ_JBNPUK010000011.1:0-281887 GCF_051168135.1 Bradyrhizobium sp. HKCCYLRH2060 | reverse complement strand
TTCAACGCCATCTCCGAGAGCCGCCAAGAAAACGAGAATACCAAGCGTTAATTTGGTAAGTTAGCGCCAATGGGGGTATCTCTCCGCGAGTCTCGCTCGCCGAGAGATACCCCTCATCCAATCGCGAATGTGGATGGACCGGAGATGCCCTCTCCCACAAGGGGAGAGGGTGCTGTATCGGGCTGCGCTCATAGCGACTGAGCAAACAAGTAGGGTGGGCAAAGCGACGCCGCCAGGCGGCGCGTGCCCATCATGTGCAGATGCGCTCTCGGTGAGAATGGTGGGCACGCTTCGCTTTGCCCACCCTACGCGGGCGGTTTGCAACAGCTATTTCAGCCGGCTCAGCAGCGACAGCAAGCTCTCGCGCTCTCTCGCATCCAGCGGCGCCAAGGTCTCCTTGGAGATCGCGAGCGCCAGCGGCGCGGTCTTCTCCGCGAGCTGCTGACCCGCGCGGGTCAGGCTCACCAGTAGCCGGCGGCCATCCTGCGGATCCGAGCTGGTCTCGGTGAGACCGCGTGCGGTCAGCCGGTCGATCACGCCCTTGATCGTCGCGACGTCCATCGCCGTGAACCGTCCCAGCTGGTTCTGCGAGCACGGTCCGGTCTCGACCAACTTCGACATGGCCGCCCATTGCGTCGGCGTCAGGTTGCTGCCGATGTCGCGGGCGAAGATCATGGTGTGGCGCTGCCAGACCTGGCGCAGGATGAAGCCGATCTGATCGTCGAGCACGTAGTTTGATTTCGCCGCCTTGGCCGTGGCCTTCGCAGCGGGCTTTGCCTGCGGCCTCGGCGCAGTCTTCGTCGTGGCTTTCGCCGATCGCTTCGGCGGGGGACTCTTGGCCATATCTTCCCTCGCCTCAGATCGACAGATGCGCGTCGCGGATGTCGGGCCGCGCGTCGAGCTCGGTCATGGTGCCGGAGAAGCAGATGCGGCCGCGCTCGATGATGTAGGCTCGGTCCGAGATCAGCTTGGCGAAATGCAGGTTCTGCTCGGAGACGACCAGCGAGACGCCTTCCTTCTTCATGGTCAGGATCGCATCGACCATCTGCTCGACGATCTTCGGCGACAGGCCTTCCGAGGGCTCGTCGAGCAGCACCAGCGACGGATTGCCCATCAGTGTACGGGCGATGGTGAGCATCTGCTGTTCGCCGCCGCTCATGCGGCCGCCCGGGCGGTTCTTCATCTCGCCGAGATTGGGAAACAACTGATAGAGTTTCTCACGCGTCCATTGCGGCGCATTCGGCCGCGGCTTCTGCCGCCCGACCTCCAGGTTTTCCTCCACCGTCAGCTCGGTGAAGATGCGGCGCTCCTCCGGAACGTAGCCGAGGCCGGCGCGGACGATCTCATGGGTGGGCGCCGACGAGATGTCATGCCCCTCGAACATGATCTGGCCCTCGCGCAGCTCGACCAGGCCGACGATCGACCGGAAGGTCGTCGACTTGCCGGCGCCGTTGCGCCCGAGCAGCGCCACCACCTCGCCCTCGCCGACCTCGAGGCCGATGTCGAACAGGATATGCGCCGGACCATAGTGGCTGTTGAGATTGGCGACGGACAGCTTCATGCCGGCGCTCCCTCGCGATGATCGGCATCATAGAGCAGGCCTTCGCCGAGATAGATCGCCTGCACCTCCCGGTTGGCGCGCACCTCGGCTGGCGATCCCTCGGCAATGAGGCTGCCGCGATTGAGCACGAGAATGCGGTCCGCATGCTCGAACACCACGTCCATGTCGTGCTCCGTGAAAAGGACGCCGATCGACTGCTCGCGCGCGATTCCAGCCGTCAGCCGCATCAGCTCGACACGCTCGCGCGGCGCCATGCCGGCGGTCGGCTCGTCCATCAGCAGGAGCTTCGGTTGGTTGGCCAGCGCGATCGCGAGCTCCAGCCGCTTGAGGTCGCCATAGGCGAGCTCGCCGCACGGACGCTCGGCATAGCCGGCCATGCCGACGAGATCGAGCAGGCGATCGGCCTCGCCGCGCTCGATTGAAATCATCGGGCTCCAGAAATCGAACAGACGGTGATGATGCGAGACCAGGGCGACCTGGATGTTCTCGCGCACGGTCATGGTCGGATAGGTCGCGGTGATCTGGAAGGTGCGGCCGACCCCGAGCCGCCAGACCTCGCGCGGCCTGTGCCCCGTGGTCTCCTGCCCCATCACCGTGATGCGGCCGCTGTCCGGCACGTTCTGGCCGTTGAGCATGTCGAAGCAGGTGCTTTTCCCCGCGCCGTTCGGGCCGATCAGCGCCAGGATCTCGCCGGCCCGCAGCGTGAACGACACGTTGCGGACCGCGTGAATGCCGCCATAGGATTTCGACAGGCCTTCGACCGAGAGCAGCGACACGCCGGGGCTCATTGCGCGCCCTCCATCTTGGCCGACAGCGAAGCGCCCTTGGGGGCCAGTGCGCGACGCCGATGCATGACGGTTTCGACCACACCCACGATACCTTTCGGGAACACCACCACGATCAGCACGATGAAGATGCCGAGCACGAGCTTCGACCAGTCGGTCTGGCTGACCAGCCAGATGTTGAGCGCCTTGTAGACGATGGCGCCGAAGATTGCGCCGGGCACCGTCTCCACGCCGCCCAGCAGCACCATGACCAGCGCATCGACCGAGAGCGAGATGCCCATGTTGTCCGGAAACACGCTGCCCTTGAGATAGGCGAACAGGGCGCCGCCGATGCCGGCCGTGGTGCCGGCGATGATGAAGGCCGTCCACTGGATGCGCTTGCCGTTGATGCCGATGGACTCGCTGCGCAACGGCGAGTCCCGCATGCCGCGCAGGGCATAGCCGAACGGCGAGAAGGTGATCAGGCGCAGCACGCCGACGACGAAGGCGGAGACGCCAAGCGCGAGCCAGTAGAAATGCGACGGCGACGCCGCCCATTTCTCCGGCCAGAGCCCGAGAATGCCATTGTCACCTCCGGTCACCGCGACCCATTGGAACGCGATCGACCACACAATTTGCGCAAAGGCCAAGGTGAGCATCGCGAAGTACACGCCGGAGAGCTGCACGGCGAAGGCCCCGAACACGGCCGCACCGAGCGCGCCGAGCAGCGGCCCGAGCAGCAGGCAGACAATCATCGGCAATCCCGCAAGCTTGGCGAGGAACGCGACGCCGTAAGCGCCCAGGCCGAAATAGGCGGCGTGGCCGAACGAAGCGAGGCCGCCGACCGCCATCAGGAAATGCAGCGACGCCGCGAAGATCACGAAGATCGCGATCTCGGCGCCGACGGTCAGCGCGTAGTTGCCGGCGATGAAGGGCAGCATCGCCGCCAGCGCCAGCGCGACGAGAGAGGCCAGCCGCTCGACCGAGCTCAGCGGGCGCCACGGAATGACGGTCAGGCCCGGCGTGCGGCGCGCCGGCGCCTCCTTCTTGCCGAACAGGCCCCAGGGCCGCACGACCAGCACGACGGCCATCACCAGGAACACGAGGATCAGCGAGATCGTGGGGAAGATGAGAATGCCGAAAGCATTGAGCTCCGACACCAGCACGGCGGCAACGAACGCGCCGAGGATGCTGCCGAGGCCGCCGATCACGACGACCACGAAAACCTCGACGATGATGCGCAGGTCCATCGCGTGATGGACCGCGTCGCGCGGGATCTGCAGCGCGCCGCCGAGCGCGGCGAGGAAGACGCCGACCGCGAACACCGAGGTGAACAGCCATTTCTGATTGACGCCGAGCGCCGCGACCATGTCGCGGTCCTGCGTCGCCGCGCGCACCAGGACGCCCCAGCGGGTGCGCTGGAACAGCAGCCACAGCACCCCGAGCACGATCGGACCGAGCGCGATCAGGAACAGGTCGTAGCTCGGGATGTTCTGACCGAAGAAGTCGACCGCCCCCTTGAGGCCAGGTGCACGGCGGCCGACCAGATCGTCCGGTCCCCAGATCAGCACCACGAGATCTTCGACCATCAGGGTCAGGCCGAAGGTCGCGAGCAGCTGGAACAGCTCCGGCGCGTGATAGATCCGGCGCAGCAGCACGATCTCGACGAGGACGCCGATGGCCGCGACCGCGAGCGCCGCCACGACGATGCCGCCCCAGAAGCCGAGCGAGCCAGACAGCCGCTCCGTAAGCGAGAACGCCACATAGGCGCCGAGCATGTAGAACGCGCCATGGGCGAAATTGACGATGCGGGTCACGCCGAAGATGATCGACAGTCCCGACGCCACCAGGAACAGCGAGGCTGCGCTGGCAAGGCCGGTCAGGAACTGGACGAAATAGAAGGCCATGGGCGGTCCGCGTCAGGAGATCGTCTGTATCGAATGAGCCGCGTTCGAGCTCGTGTGCCCTGTCAATGAGCCGGCGAGCAAGCGTGGGGTGAGGGATCTCGGCCTGAACCTGTAGATCAGGCGTCGCGCGCCCTCACCCCGCCCGCTCTCCTCCGCGGGAGGAGGAGGCAGGAAGACCTCACTCAGTCCTTCGGACGGAGCTTGGAAACTTCGGCATCGCTCGGCAGATAGTCCGAGCCCTTGCGATAGACGGTGTCGACCATGATGCCCTTGCCGTCCTTCAGCGCGGTCTTGCCAACATAAGCGCCGAGCGTCGACTGGTGGTCGATCTTGCGGAAGGTGATCTCGCCGAAGGGCGACGGAACGGACAGTCCCTCGGCCGCGGCGATCAGCTTGTCGGTATCGGTCGAGCCGGCCTTGGCGAGGATGGCGGCCGCCGACTTGATGGTCTGGTAGCCGACGATCGAGCCGAGCCGCGGATAGTCGTTGTACTTGGCCTGGTAGGCCTTCAGGAACGCGTCGTGCTCGGGCGTCTTGATCGAATACCAGGGATAGCCGGTGACGATCCAGCCCTCGGGCGTCTCCTCCTTGAGCGGATCGAGATATTCCGGCTCGCCCGTCAGGAAGCTGACGACCTTGCGGTCCTTGAACAGGCCGCGGGTGTTGCCTTCGCGGACCAGCTTGACGAGATCGGCGCCGAAGGTGACGTTGAGGATCGCCTCCGGGTTGGCGGCGGCGACGGCCTGCACCACCGGACCGGCGTCGATCTTGCCCTGCGGCGGCCACTGCTCGTCGACCCACTGGATGTCCGGGCGCTTCTCGGAGAGCAGCTTCTTGAACACGGCGACGGCCGACTGGCCGTATTCGTAGTTCGGCGCGATGGTGGCCCAGCGCTTGGCTGGAAGCTTCGCGGCCTCCTCCACCAGCATTGCCGCCTGCATGTAGTTCGACGGACGAAGGCGGAAGGTGTATTTGTTGCCCTTGGCCCAGGTGATGGCGTCGGTCAGCGGCTCGGCCGCCAGGAAGAACACCTTCTTCTGGTTGGCGAAGTCGCTGACGGCCAGACCGATGTTCGACAGGAACGTGCCGGCGAGCATCGCCACGTTCTCGCTCGACACCAGCTCATTGGCAGCGGTCTGCGCGTCGGCCGGCTTGCCGCTGTCGTCCTTGGAGACGACGACGAGCTTCTTGCCGTTGATGCCGCCGGCCGCGTTGACCTCCTCGACCGCGAGCTGCCAGCCCTTGCGGTAGGGCTCGGTAAACGCCGGCAACAGCGAGTAGCTGTTGATCTCGCCGATCTTGATGACGTCCTCGGCACGCGCCGTGCCCGTCAATCCGGCAACGGCAAGGCCCAGGCCTGCCGCAAGCATCGTTCTCCGTCGCATCCCTTCAGCCTCCAATTTTGATTTGAATTATCTTAGACCGTCGTCGCCCTTGATCTCGGCGACCGTGAGCCCGCCGACCCTTGGCAAGGGACGCCCGCTGTCGGTGACCGCGAGCGCGACCATGATCTCGTTGGCGCGTGGCGCGTCGTTGATCTGCACCTCCATGCCGTCGAAATGGCTGCGCACGAAGGCGGCGTCCTTGTGCCCGAGCGGGATGTCGAGCGTGCAACCGACGCCGCCGCGCTTTTTCGATGACGGGATCAGCGCCGCGCCCTTGCCGAGCACCTTGCGCACCGGCGCGCCCATTTTCGGATGCAGGATCGCGGCGGCATGCTCCAGCTCGCCGTCGCTGCCGACGGCCGCGGCCTTGCCGTAGCTGTGCGCCGCCGGCCCCTCGATGCCGAGCGCGGCCACGGCGCGCTTGGCGAGCATCTCGCCGAGCTCCTCGCCGATCGCGATCAGCGGCGTGAGGTCCTCGACATAGCGGCCGGCAAACGGATTCTCGATCACCGCCACTGCCGCCGCGCGCCGCGTCGGCGGCGACACGGTCCGGCCTATCTCCTGATGGACTTCCTCGACCACGGTCACGATCTTTCTGATGACGGCGCTCATCGTCGACCCTTCGTGTTCCTGCACATCATGCATCAAACCTCACGCCGCCGCCGCCCGCAACTGCGGCCGACGAACGATCTCGATCGCGCGCGGACCGACAACGCGAATGTTGCCGCGGAGCTGCAGTACGGCGCCTTCGATCAGGCCGGCCGAGAGCAGCGACTGCGCACGATGCTCGCCCACGGCCAGCGCTTGGGCAATCTCGGCATCACCGAGATCTCCGACCTCGCATGTGACGAGGCGGTCACCGAGATCGCTGTCCGGCTGCAGCTCGCAGGCGGGTCGGCGAAGCACGGCCGGATGACCCGGAAGGTCAACGGCGTTGCCGATCACCGTCGCCGCCGCATCGGCCTGCGCCGCGCTGCGCGCGAGCACCGTCACCGCGTCGGCAATGCCCAGCGAGAAGCTGCGGCCGTGGCGGCCCGATGTGGCGACGCCGCCGATCGCATCGGCAGCACGAAGCGTCATCCTGCGCATCACGCCTGCGCCGTCGGGACGGTCCATCAGCCCGACGCTGAACGTGGCGGCATCCCGCAGATGGAGTGCGATGTCACCGCCATTGTTGACATAGGCCCGCGTCAGCTTCGCCGCGCCGCGCATGGCGCCGAGAATCTCCTCGGCGACGCTGCCCGCGACCGCGGCCATCGGCGTGATGAACATCTCGCGCGCGAACGGCGACACGGCCGCATGCATCCGCCGCGCAACGACGCCTTTCAATGGGCAACGATCGTGATCGGCTCCCTTGCGCAGATCGGACAGTTCCGCACACAGCTCGTCCAAGAGACCCGTGAAACGCTCGGCCGCCGCACGATAGGCCGCGCGGATATCGCCATCGGCGGCGTCGGCGCCGATGATCAGATCGATCGGGCCGTCCTGCAGATGCAGCCGCCGCTCGGGCAACAAGGCGATCTGTGGCTGCCGGGTCATGCGCCCGGCCTCGGCCACGGCAGCTGGCGAATGTCCTTGCTGACATCCCTGAGCGACGTGAGCGGCTGGACGTAGTCCATGTGCCCACCGAGCGCCGCGTAGTCCGATAGCCTCAACGTGAACTCGATCGGTGCGACGATCGCCGGCGTCGGCACATAGCCGAAGGCGCCGGCCGGCATCTGGGTCACGTCGACCATGTAGGTGATGCCGCCGCCCGGCCAGACATAGACCGGCGCACCGCCGCTCGTGACCCGCGTCAGCGTATCCTTGACCGACCGCGTCAGCCGCACCGGATTGTCGGTGACGCCCGCGCGCAGCGAGCCGCCGGCACCGGCCATGAACAGCACGGTGCACAGTGCCGGCTCGCAGTTCTCCTGGATGCGCTCGACCGAGAACTGCAGCTCCGGCGGCATCTCGCGCTGCACCGGCTTGAGCGACTCGTCGAGCACGTAGTAGCCGGCGTGTTCGCCGGTCGTGGACACCATCAGCAGCGTCGTGCCGGGCTTCGCCGTCTTCGCATCGAACGGCCCGAGAATCGACAGCGGATCGGAGATGTCGGTGCCGCCCCAGCCGGTTCCGGGCTGCGCCACCTGGAAGTAACGGCCCGGCGTGGAGCGCCGTCCCTTCATCTTGATGCCGGTCGCGGCAATGTCGAGCAGCTTGCCGGCCTGGTGCTCCGACAGCACGCCGGTGATATGATCATCGACCACGACGACCTCGTCGACCTTGCCCTGCCATTGCTTGGCGAACATGCCGATCGTGGCCGAGCCGCAGCCGACGCGCATGCGCTCTTCCTTGACGCCGTTGACAACAGGCGGCTGCCCCGCCTGCACGATCACGCTGGAGCCGCCGTCGACAACGAGCTCGACGGCCTTGCGGTTGCTGAGGTCCATCAGCGCGTCGCAGGTGACGCGCCCCTCCTTCTTGGAGCCGCCGGTGAGATGATGCACGCCGCCGAGCGACAGCATCTGCGAGCCGTATTCGCTGGTCGTGACGTGACCGACGGCCTCGCCGTCGACCCGCACCGTCGCCGCTTCCGGGCCGAGATAGCGATCGGTATCGATCTTCACCTTGACGCCGCAATAGCTGAAGATGCCCTCGGTCACGACCGTGACCATGTCGACGCCCTCGACCTGCGAGGACACGATGAACGGCGCGGGCTTGTAGTCGGGATAGGTGGTGCCGGCGCCGATCGCGGTGACGAACAGCTCCGGCTGATGCACGATCTTGCCGTCCCAGTCGCCGCTCGCCTGGAACGGCACCAGCTTGCCGCCATGCGACACCGTGCGCTCCAGCAGGATATGCGGATCGACGCGCACCAGCACACCGTCCTGATTGGCATAGCGGTCGCAGGCGCCAGCCGCGCCCGGCTTGATGTAGCACATCACCGGACAGGCATCGCAGCGGATCTTGTCCCCTGCACCTTCGCTCGCCGTCTCAGTCACCATGCAGAGAAGCCCATCTTGAAGCGGAGTTGACGGCAACCGTCCGCACGCCGCGGCAATTCGTTCGTATACGAATGATGTCGCGCCCCTCCGCCGACTGTCAAGCGCCACCGCGAACGAAAAGCACGATTGCCGGATAAACGATCAGTTTGCCCTGCACAATGACGACAAATCGTGCACACGCTGCAGCGCAAAACGTGGCACTTGCATGTTAGTACACAAACGATACGCTCGGAGCGATCACCATCGCATCCTCGTTAACGATAGCACAGCGGACGGCAGAAGGGCATGACGCCAGCAACGATTCGGCTGACCGTGAACGGACGGGCGCATGACGTTGCGGCCGCGCCGGACACGCCCCTGCTTCATGTGCTGCGCAACGACCTCGCTCTGAACGGTCCGAAATACGGCTGCGGCCTCGGTGAATGCGGCGCCTGCACCGTGCTGATCGACGGCCGTGCCGCCCGCTCCTGCGTCATTCCGGTGGAAGGCTGCATCGGCCGCGACGTCACCACGCTTGAAGGGCTGGGCTCGCGCGAGGCGCCCGATCCGGTGCAGCAGGCCTTCATCGCCGAGCAGGCCGCGCAATGCGGCTACTGCCTCAACGGCATGATCATGACGACCAAGGCGCTGCTGGCGATCAAGCCCGATCCGTCACGCGACGAGATCAAGCAGGCGCTGCGCTACAATCTCTGCCGCTGCGGTGCCCATGTCGAGATCCTCCGCGCGGCGATGCGCGCGGCCGGCCACACGCTCGAGGCGCTGGACTGATGAACGATCGCCTCACCAAGGACGCCGACACGCCTCGCGGCTGGCTGGTTGTCGAACGTCCCATCGCCGGCAACGATGGCCGGTTCGAAACCTTCATCCGGATCACGGCCGCAGGCGAGGTCTCCGCCTTCAACGGCCACGTCGATCTCGGCACCGGCATCCGAACCGCGCTGGGACAGATCGTCGCGGAAGAGCTGGATGTCTCCTTCGCCCGTGTCGTGGTCGTGCTCGGGGACACCGCGGTCGTGCCGAATCAGGGCGCAACCATCGCCAGCGAGACAATTCAGATCACCGCCGTGCCCCTGCGCAAGGCTGCGGCGCAGGCCCGCGCCTTCCTCCTGGCGCGGGCGGCAGCGCAACTCGACCTCGACGTCGTGGATTTGAGGGTCGAGGACGGACTGGTCCGCGGTCCCGACAACCGCGTGCTCAGCTATGGCGAGCTGATCGGCGATGAGACGTTCCGCCTCGCCCTCGCCGACGATATCGTCGTCAAGTCGGTGAACGACTATCAGGTCGTCGGCCGGTCGGTGCCGCGCGTCGATCTGCCGGCAAAGGCGGCCGGTGAACTCACTTATGTCCATGACGTTCGCGTCCCCGGCATGCTGCATGGCCGCGTCGTGCGTCCACCCTATGCCGGTGTCGATGCCGGCCCCTTCATCGGCACCAGCCTTCTTGGCGTCAACAGGGAGTCGGTGCGCGACGTACCGGGCCTGGTTGACGTCGTCGTCATCGGCGACTTCATCGGCGTCGTCGCCGAGCGCGAGGAGAACGCGATCCTCGCCGCCGAGCGGCTCCAGGCGAATTGGAAGCCGGTGCCGAGCTTGCGCGACCTCGACGATGTCGAGAACGCGCTGCGCGCCAATCCGTCCGAGCCGCGTCGGCTGCTCGACAAGGGCGATGTCGATGCCGCCATCGCCGGCGCCGCCAAGCCGATGCGGCGGACCTATCTCTGGCCCTACCAGATGCACGGCTCGATCGGGCCGTCCTGCGCGGTGGCCGACTATCGCGACGGGCAGACCCGCATTTATTCCGGCACGCAGAATCCGCACATCCTGCGCGGCGATCTCGCCAAGCTGATCGACTGTCCCGAGGATCACATCGAGCTGATCCGGCTGGAGGCCGCCGGCTGCTATGGCCGCAACTGCGCCGACGATGTTACCGCCGATGCGCTGCTGCTATCGCGCGCGGTCGGCCGTCCGGTGCGGGTGCAATTGTCGCGCGAGCAAGAGCATCTGTGGGAGCCCAAGGGCACCGCACAGCTGATGGACGTCAATGGCGGCCTCAATGCTGATGGCTCGGTTGCGGCCTATGAGTTCGCCACGCGCTATCCCTCGAACGGCGCGCCGACGCTGGCGCTGCTGCTGACCGGCCGCATCGCGCCGGAGCCTGCGGTGTTCGAGATGGGCGATCGCACCGCGATCCCGCCTTACGACTACGACCACATGCGCGTCACTGCGCATGACATGCCGCCGATCGTGCGTGCGTCCTGGATCCGCGGCGTCTCGGCGCTGCCCAACACCTTCGCGCATGAGTCCTATATCGACGAGCTCGCGGCGGAGGCTTGCGTCGACCCGATCGAATACCGGCTGCGCTATCTGAAGGACGAGCGCGCGCGTGATCTCGTGAACGCCGTGGCCGAACGCGCCGGCTGGACGCCGCGCCCCGTGCGGGAAGATAAGGCGCCCGAGAACGGCGTCGTCCATGGCCGCGGCTTCGCCTATGCGCTCTACGTCCACAGCAAGTTTCCCGGCTACGGCGCGGCTTGGTCGGCGTGGATCGCCGATGTCGCGGTGAATACGACGACCGGCGACGTCAGCGTCACGCGGGTCATCGCAGGCCAGGACTCCGGCCTGATGATCAATCCGGACGGCGTACGCCACCAGATCGAAGGCAACGTCATCCAATCCACCAGCCGGGCGCTGATGGAGGAGATTCCGTTTTCGCGCGGCAAGGTCGCGGCCCGGGAATGGGGGGCGTATCCGATCATCACCTTCCCCGATTTGCCTGAGATCGACGTGCTGATGCTGCGGCGACCGGATCAGCCGCCGCTCGGCGTCGGCGAGTCCGCGTCCGTGCCGAGCGCCGCCGCGATCGCCAATGCGATCTACGACGCCACCGGCGTCCGCTTCCGCGAGCCGCCATTCACGCCGGAGCGCATTCTGAAAGGGCTGCGCGGCGAACAGGTCGAGACGCCGGCGCCGCAGTCGCTGCCCGCCCCTGAAAGACCGGCGACCACATGGCTCAAGCCCTTTGCCAGGCGGGGCGGCGTGATCGCCAGCGCCGTCGCGGCCTGCGCCGCGGCGATCGGCGTCGCCACCGCCGTGTTGCCCTGGCGCGCCATCGCGCCGATCACGCGCCCCGATCCCTCGGTCTATTCCGCCGCGACGATCGCACGCGGCGAGGCACTCGCGGCGCTCGGCAATTGCGCGGTTTGTCACACCGCGGATGGCGGCCTGATCAATGCCGGCGGCCGTGCGCTGGAGACGCCGTTCGGCACGCTGTTCAGCACCAACATCACGCCCGACGTCGAGACCGGCATCGGCGCCTGGTCCTATCCCGCCTTCGAGCGCGCCATGCGCGAGGGCGTGCATCGCGACGGCCGGCAGCTCTATCCGGCGTTTCCCTACACCCATTTCGCGCGAACCGATGAGGCCGACCTGCAGGCGCTCTACGCCTACCTGATGGCACAGGTGCCGGTGAGACAGCAGGCGCCCGACAACGCGCTGCGCTTCCCGTTCAACCTGCGGCCGCTGATCGCCGGATGGAACGCGCTGTTTCATGACACCCAGCCGTTCAGGCCTGATCCAACCCAATCGGAACAGTGGAATCGCGGCTTCTATCTCGTCGAAAGCCTCGGCCATTGCAGCGCCTGTCATTCGCCGCGCAATGCGCTCGGTGCCGAGCAGCGCAACGCATATCTGGCTGGCGGCTTCGCGGAGGGCTGGGAAGCCCCCGCGCTGACCGCGCTCTCGACTGCCCCGATCCCGTGGACCGAGGACGAGTTCTACACCTATCTCCGCTCCGGTCAGTCGCGCCTCCATGGCGTGGCCGCCGGTCCGATGGCGCCGATCGTGAAGGATCTCGCGACGCTGCCCGACGCAGACATTCGGGCCATGGCGGTCTATCTCGCCTCCTTCCAGACGCCCTCGCCCGAGGCAGCGAAGCTGGAGGCGACGGCAGCGGAGTTGGAGGCGCGCACCAGGGTGACCTCGGCGGCATCTCCGGCCGCCCGGCTCTATCTCGGCGCCTGCGCGGTCTGTCACGAGATCGGCGGCCTGCCGCTGTTCGGCAGCCGGCCCTCGCTGGCGCTGAACAGCAACCTGCACAGCGCCACACCCGACAACCTGATCCAGGTGATCCTGCACGGGATCATGAAGCCGGCCTCGTCCGATCTCGGCTACATGCCGGCGTTCAAGGACCATCTCAGCGACGTCCAGCTTGCCGAACTCGTCTCCTATCTCCGTCAGCAATTCGCCCCGGACAAGCCGGCCTGGACGGACGTGGACGCCGTCATCGGTCGCATCAGGTCGGCCGCGGTGCAGTGAGGCCGAGCATGCTCCTTCAGCGCCCGGCGCCCCGCCCACCACCCTGACGCGCATTCGGGCACCTGCTTGCCAGTAATTTCGCCTTGCGGCAGTCGCCCTGCCGCTTCTAGAATTCGGGACTACGTTCCAAAAAATGGAACAAACGGTATCATCATGAGCGCCCTGACCAACGCCATCGACATCCTGCGCTGCTTCTCGACCGCGCGGCCCGACCTCTCCTTTGCCGACGTCCAGGTCCTGACCGGCAAGCCGAAGAGCTCGACCTCACGCCTGCTCCGCTCGCTGCGCGATTGCGGCCTGCTCGAGCAGGATCCGCACAGCCGCCGCTACCGGCCGGGCCTGCTCACCTTCGAGCTCGGGCGGCTGCACCGGGCCCATGACGACCTGATCGCCACCGCCGAGCGCGAGCTGCGTGATGTCTGCGCGCGCACCGGACACACCGGCTACATCGCCGTGCTCGACGGCTATCAGCAGGTGGTGCTGCGCATCGTGCCCGGCTCCAACCCGCTGCGCGTCGTCAACCCGCCGGGCCAGCGCACGCCGGCCATCATCACCTCGAACGGCCGCGCCATGCTGGCGCGTCTGTCGGACCAGGAGATCCGGGCGCGCGTGCCGCTCGACTATCCGAAGGTCCCGGCCAACTCGCCGCAGAACTTCACCGAGCTGATGGCGCGGCTGAACGAGATCCGCCGGACCGGCATCTCGGACGCCGCCGACGAGGCCATCGAGGGCGTCGGCTCGCAGGGCTTTGCGCTGGCGAGCGGCGAGAGCGGTGAGCTGATCGGCATCGCCGTCTCCTACTCGGTCCAGGCCACCACCGAGATCGAGCGTGCCAATGTCCGTCGCGAGCTCGGCAGCATGGCCGCAAAGCTGCGGCGCATGACCGGCGATCCGCTTGGCCAGACCATCGAGCAATTGGCCGGACTGGCCTCCTGATGACGAGCAGCAGCGCGCCGCGCGTCAACAGCCTGGCGCTGTTGATCCTGCCGAGCGCGCTGCTTTTTGCGCTGTTCTTCTTCCTGCCGATCGGATTGATGGCGGTGATGAGCGTCCTGACCGGCAACCCCGTGGTCATGCCGAACGTCGCCCTCACCGCCAGGCACTATGCCCGCATGGGCGATGACGGCTACTATCTCGAGGTGATCTGGACCACGATCCGGATCGGCCTCTGGACGACCCTGGCCGCGCTCATGATCGGCTATCCGCTCGCGCATTGGATGGCGCGGATCAAGAGCCGCACCGGCCACGCGCTGCTGCTGATGGCCGTGCTGGCGCCGATGCTGACCGGCATCGTGGTGCGTACCTTCGCCTGGATGACGCTGCTGTCCGACAAGGGTGTCATCAACCAGATCCTGACCTCGCTCGGGCTGGTCACCAGGCCGTTGCAGCTGATGTACAATGAGACCGGCATCATCATCGGCCTCGTCCACATCTATGTGCCGTTCATGGTGCTGACGCTGACCGGCGTGATCGGCCGCATCGACGAACGGCTGGAGCAGGCGGCGGAGAATCTCGGCGCCAGCCCGTGGCGCGCTTTTCTCGAAGTCACCCTGCCGCTCAGCCTGCCCGGCATCCTCGCCGGGTCGCTGCTCGTGTTCGCGCTCGCGATCAGCGCCTATGTGACCCCGATCCTGCTCGGCGGCTTCCAGGTCATGACCCTGCCGATCCTGATCTACCAGCAGATCTCCGCCAACTTCAACGTCGGCTTCGCGGCTGCGCTCGGCATGGTGCTGCTCGTCATTTCGCTCTCGCTCGTCATCGCGTATAATCACGTGCTCGGCCTCGTCTCGGGCCAGCGCGAGCTGCAATGAGGGCGCAGATGACGAGCCTTGCTCCAGGATCGCAGCCGCCGCTTGCTGCGCCGATCGATCTGGCGGCCGCACCCGCGCTTCGCGGCAGGAAGCGGCCGCTCCGGTGGGGTCGCAGGCTCTATCTCGCCGCCAACGGCGCCGTCCTCGTCTTCCTGCTGGCGCCAATCGCGATCGTGATCGTGTTCGCGCTGAATCCGACGCCCTTCATCCAGTTTCCACCGGTCGGCGTCTCCTTGCGCTGGTTCGAGAAATTCTTCGCCTCGCGCGACTTCATGCACGCGCTGCTCTTGAGCATCGAGGTCGCAGCGATGACCACGGTCGCGGCAACCGTGCTCGGCGCGTCGGCCGCGCTGGCGGTCGCGCGCGGCAACCTGCCGGGCTCTCGCCTGATCGTGGCGACCATGCTGTCGCCGCTGATGCTGCCTGCGATCCTGACCGGTCTTGCACTGTTCCAGTCCTATGTGCTGCTCGATGTCGGGCGCCCGTTGTGGGGCCTTGTCGCCGGCCATACGCTGGTGACGATTCCCTACGTCGTGCGCACCACCCTCGCCGTGTTGCATAATTTCGATGTCAGGCTGGAGGAAGCCGCGCAGAATCTCGGCGCCAGCCCCACCCGGACCTTCTTCGAGATCACGCTGCCGCTGGTGAAGCCCGGCGTACTGGCAGGCGCGATCTTTGCTTTCATCGTCTCGTTCGACCAATTCCCGGTGTCGCTGTTCCTGGTCGCGCCCGGCAGCGAGACCTTGCCGATCACGCTGTTCAACTACCTCAAATTCGATCTGGACGGCACCATCGGCGCCGCCTCGGTGATCTCGATCCTGCTCGCCTTCATCGTCGTCATCGCGCTCGACCGCACCGTTGGCCTGCGCTCCTACGTCAAACTCTAAGGGAGATTCCGGACATGACCGACTCATCGCGTCGCTTCCCCATGAGCCGCCGGCGCCTGCTGACTTCGGCTGCTGCGCTTGGTGCAGGCGTCGTCGCGGCGCCTTACGTCGCGCGCGCCGAGGAGCCCGTGCTGAACATCACCGGCTGGGGCGGCAAATGGGGCGACGTCATGAAGGCCGAGATCGGCCCCGCCTTCGAAAGCGAGTTCAAGTGCAAGCTCAGGACCGACACTGCGCTGCCGTTCCTGCCGAAGCTGCAGGCGAGCTCGCGCTCGGCGCCGATCTACGACGTGCTGCACACCAACTCCAACGAGCAGTGGGCAGCGGTCGAGATGGGCCTCGTCGAGCCGAAGGTCGACCCCA
Organism: Bradyrhizobium sp. HKCCYLRH2060; assembly: GCF_051168135.1. Classification (NCBI taxonomy): domain Bacteria; kingdom Pseudomonadati; phylum Pseudomonadota; class Alphaproteobacteria; order Hyphomicrobiales; family Nitrobacteraceae; genus Bradyrhizobium; species Bradyrhizobium sp. HKCCYLRH2060. Next base: position 265,909 of record NZ_JBNPUK010000011.1, on the reverse strand, counting down.
AGCTGGTGCCGAACATGGCCGACGTCTACCCCTACGCGGTCAGCGACAAGATCGTCGGTGTCTGCATCTTCACCAGCGCCATTGGCTTGGGCATGCGCACCGACAAGGGCTACGCCAACGTCACGTCCTGGAAGGAGCTGTGGGACGCGAAGTACAACGGCGTGCGCGGCGGCTATGTGATCCCTGTCAACAGCCTGGGACAGGCTTTCCTGATGATGTGCGGCACTCTCTACGGAAAGGGGCAGACCGATCTCGACGCGGCCTATGCGGCGCTCGAGAAGCTGAAGCCGATCAAGCTCGTCGACTTCACCGGCGCGATGGAGAAGCTGTTCCTGTCCGGCGAGGTCGGCCTCGGCGTGATCCACGACTCCGGCATCTACCGCTATGACGGACAAAACCAGCCGATCGACTTCGTCACCCCGAGCGAGGGCGTGCTGTCGCTGGAGCAGGTGCTGAGCATCACACCCGGCAGCAAGATGAAGGAGCTCGCCAACGCCTATGTGAACTACATGCTGCGCCCCGAGGTCCAAAAGCGCCTCGCCGAGACCGTCTGGTACTCGCCGGCCAACAAGAAGGTGAAGCTCGACGCCAAGTACGACGCCAAGCTGCTGACCACTCCGGAAAAGGTCAGCAAGCTGATCCAGGTCGACTGGAAGTGGTACAACGCGCAGAAGGACGTGATCGACAGCCGGGTCAACCGGATCTTCCGCGCATGAGCGCAAGCATCGAGATCGCCAGCGTCAGCAAGGTCTATGACGGCGGCGTACGCGCCGTCGACGCGGTCGCCATGGACATCCGTCCGGGCGAGTTCTTCTCGCTGCTCGGCCCGTCCGGCTGCGGCAAGACCACCACGCTGCGCATGATCGCGGGCTTCGACAGCCCCAGCACCGGCGAGATCCGCGTCGACGGCGCCGACATCACCCATGTCCCCGCGCACAGGCGCGACATGGCGATGGTGTTCCAGAACTATGCGCTGTTTCCGCACCGGACGGTGGCGGAGAACGTCGCCTTCGGCCTGCGCATGCGCAAGACCGACAAGGCCACGATCGCGTCCAAGGTCACGGCCGCGCTGGCGATGGTCGAGCTGTCCGGCATGGAGGACCGCAGGCCGGCACAATTGTCGGGCGGCCAGCAGCAGCGCGTCGCGCTCGCCCGCGCCATCGTCATCTCGCCGCGCGTGCTGCTCTGTGACGAGCCGCTCGGCGCGCTCGACAAGAAGCTGCGCCAGCAGATGCAGTTCGAGCTCAAGCAACTGCAGAAGACTCTCGGCCTCACCCTCGTCTTCGTCACCCACGACCAGGAGGAGGCGCTGGCGATGTCCGACCGCATCGCGGTGATGAACGCCGGCCGCGTCGAGCAGATCGGCACACCGGTCGAGATCTACGACCAGCCGCGAACCCGCTTCGTCGCCGACTTCATCGGCGACACCAATATCTTCCGCGGCCAGCGCGTGACGCTGGACCACGGGACCGGAATCGCGGTCGGCAATGGCCTGGTGCTGGCCCTGCCGGATGTGTCCGCAACGGCCGGTGGCGAGGTTCTGTCGGTCGCCTTGCGGCCGGAGAAGATCATGGTGTCGCCAGCCGGCCCGGTCGATGCCGAGAGCAAAGGCACGTCCGCACGCGGTACGGTCGAGAGCACGAACTTCCTTGGCGGTGCCGTCCTCTACCGCATCGTCCTGGACGGTGGCGAGCGGGTGCTGGCTCAGCAGCCGAATTCAGGAGCCGGTCCACTCCACGCACCCGGCCAAGCCGTCGCGCTCGGCTGGCGGCCGACCGATCTCGTCATTCTCGAGGATTGATATTGTGAACGTCATACTCCCGTCCCCTTCCCTCGATGTGGCGGATCGCCCTTCGCAACGGCGCATGGGCGTCGTCGTCATCGGCCAGAGCCCGCGCCCCGCGATCGAAGCCGAGATCGCAGCCGTGCTGTCTCCCGGCACGACCATCGAATTGCGCGGCGCGCTCGACGGCATGAGCCGCGGCGAGATCGATCGCATCCCGCCGGTCGACGGCGCCGATGCGCTGTTCACCTTGCTGCCGAACGGTGACAACGTGCGCATCAGCAAGAAGGCGGTCGAGGGCCGGGCCAATGCACAGCTCGCGAAATTTCGGCAGGACGGCATCGACGTCGCGATGCTGGCCTGCACGGGCAAGTTTCCCAACCTCGCGCCAGAGGGGCTCGTGATCCTGCCCTCGGCAGTGCTGCACAAGATGGTGGAAGCCGTGCTGCCGAGGGGCCGGCTCGGCGTGTTCTCGCCGCTGGCCGAGCAGACCGCGCTGATCGCCGGCAAATGGCAGCGTGATCACGTCGAGGTGGTGGGCGTCACGCTGCAACCGGGCTCCGATGACGCGGCCGTCGACGCCGCGGCGCGCGCGATGGCGGCCAAGCAGCCCGACCTCGTCGTGCTCGACTGCATGAGCTACACCAGCGCCAACAAGGCCCGCGTCCGCCGCCATTATTCCGGGCCCGTGATCCTGTCGATCGCCGCAGCCGCCCGCATTGTCGAGGAACTGTTGTCGTGAGCGGGGTGGAATTGAAGACGATCAGTCTCGACGACATCGAGGCGCTCGCGGTCGGCGCCTGGATCCTCGGCACCGGCGGCGGCGGCAGTCCCTATCTCGGCCTGCTCAACCTGCGTCGGCTCTATGCCGATGGACATCGCGTGCAGATGATGTCGCCGCTCGATCTTGCCGACGACGACTGGGTCGCCGTGGTCTCCAACATGGGCGCCCCCTTGGTCGGGCAGGAACGGCTCGCCGACAGCCGCAGCATCGCGCGTGCGGTGCGCATGCAGGAGGAGCTCAACGGCATCACATTTCGCGCCGTGATGTCGGTCGAGATCGGCGGCGGCAATGGCATGCAGGCGCTGATGGCGGCAGCACATCTGAACATCCCCGTAGTCGACGCCGACTGCATGGGCCGCGCCTTTCCCGAGGCGCAGATGACGTCGGTTGCGATCGGCGACCTCAAGCCGTATCCCTGCACGCTCTACGATCCGCGCGGCATCGAGGCCGTCGTGACCAAGGTGCCGAGCTGGAAGTGGATGGAGCGCGCCAGCCGCAAGATCTGCGTCGAGATGGGCTCGATCGCCTCGACCAGCAAGGCGCCGCGCACGGGCCGCGAGGTCAAGGACTGGGGCATCCATTTCACGACCACCAAGGCCATCACGATCGGCCGCGCGGTCGAGGCCGCCAACCGGAGCCACCAGGATCCGATCGCCGCGATCCTCGATTGCGAGGGTGGCCAGCGGCTGTTCAGCGGCAAGATCGTCGACGTCGAGCGCCGCACCACCGAGGGATTCCTGCGCGGCTCTGCCGTCGTCGAGGGCAGCGACGACGATCGCGGCACGCGGCTGAAGCTGTCGTTCCAGAACGAGTGGATCGTGGCCTGGCGCGATGGCGAAGCCATCGCGATGTCGCCGGACCTGATCTGCGTGCTCGACAGCGTCAACGGCCACGGCATCGGCACGGAGACCGTGCGCTACGGCCAGCGCGTCACCGTGATCGCGCTGCCCGCGCCCGCCGTATTGACCAGCCCGCGCGGGCTCGAATTCGTCGGCCCCCGCGCCTTCGGTTACGACCTCGATTTCCGGTCGCTGTTTGCGCCCCCTGGAGCATAGTGAATGAAGCGGATTGGCATTGACGTCGGTGGCACCAACACCGACGCCGTCCTGATTGCCGACGACCAGGTCGTTCACTCCGTCAAGGCTGCGACCACCGCCGACGTGACCTCCGGCATCCTCGCGGCGCTGAAGGCGCTGCGAGAAAATCCCGCAGCGGCCGTACCGGTCGATGCGGTCGTGATCGGCACCACGCATTTCATCAATGCGGTGGTGCAGCGGCGGCACCTGCAGAAGATCGGCGCGATCCGCATCGGAATGCCGGCCTCCGCCTCGCTGCCGCCGTTCTGCGACTGGCCGGGTGACCTCGCCGCGCTGGTCAGCGGCAAGACCTTCATGCTCGAAGGCGGCCATGACTATGACGGCCGCCCCTTCATGCCGCTCGACACCAACGGCCTGAGGGCCGCCGCGCGCGCGATCAAGGCCAAGGGCCTGCGCGCGGTCGCGGTCGCCTCGTCGTTCTCACCGCTCGATCCGAGCTGTGAGAACATCGCGCGCGAGATCCTGACCGAGATCTGTCCTGATGTGGCCGTCACGCTCTCGCACGACCTCGGCCGCATCGGACTGCTCGAGCGCGAGAACGCCGCTTTGCTCAACGCCGCGCTGCACGACCTCGCGGTCACGACGGTCGCCGCCTTCCGCAAGGCGATCGCGGAGTCCGGCATCGATGCGCCGCTGTTCCTGACGCAGAACGACGGCACCGTGATGCAGGCGGAGATCGCGACCGCCTTCCCGGTCATGAGCTTCGCCTCCGGCGCCACCAACTCCATGCGGGGCGCCGCGTATCTGTCCGGCCTCGACGACGCCATGGTCGTCGACGTCGGCGGCACCACCAGCGACATCGGCCAGCTCCGCCACGGCTTTCCGCGCGAGGCCAACGCCGTCGTCGAGGTCGGCGGCGTCCGCACGCTGTTTCGCATGCCCGATCTGCTCTCGATCGGGCTCGGCGGCGGCAGCCACGTCACGCAGGATCCGGTCCGTGTCGGCCCGCTCAGCGTCGGATACCGGCTGACATCCGACGCGCTGGTGTTCGGCGGCGACCAGCTCACCGCGACCGACATCGCGGTCGCCGCGGGGCTGATCGACATCGGCGACAGATCGCGCGTCGCGCATCTGCCGAAAAGCCTGATCGACGCCGCGCTCGCCGACGCCCACCGCAAGCTCGAAGGCGACATCGACCGCATGAAGACCGAGGCGGGCGACGTGCCGCTGCTCGCGGTCGGCGGCGGCGCCTTCCTGGTGCCGGAGCGCCTCGCCGGCATCTCCACCATCGTCCGCGTCGACCATGGCGACTGCGCCAATGCGGTCGGCGCCGCCATCGCCCAGGTCTCCGGCGAGGCCGACCAGGTCTTCCGCGACATGACCCGCGACGAGGCCATCGCGGCGGCGCGGGCCATCGCCGAGGTGCGCGCCGTGCAGGCCGGCGCCGACCGCGACACGCTCAAGACGGTCGATGTCGAGGACATGCCGATCGCCTACCTCCCCGGCAACGCGCTCCGCGTCCGCGTCCGCGTCGCCGGCGCCATCGCCGAGCCGACCATCGGCGCGGCGGCGTAGTCCACGATCATCACGCCAGCTCGGCGATCCGCTCGACCCCGGCCTCCGCGCCCTGCGCCTTGGCCGCCGCCATCGAGCCGCCGAGGTCGATGCCCCGGCAGGCGTTGTCGACGATGATGGCCGCAAAGCCGAGCCGCCGCGCATCGACCGCCGAATAGTGCACGCAGAAATCGGTGGCGAGACCGACCAGGAAAACCCGCTTCAGGCCGCGCTCGCGCAGGTATCCGGCGAGGCCCGTGGGCGTGGTCTTGTCGTTCTCGAAGAACGCCGAGTAGGAATCGATCGCGGCGCGAAAGCCCTTGCGGATGATGAGCTGCGCCTTGTCAGTCGCGAGCCCGGCATGGAAGGCGGCGCCCGGCGTGCCCTGGATGCAGTGGTCCGGCCAAAGGGTCTGCGGCCCGTAGGGCATCGTGACGCTTTCGAACGGCGCCTTGCCCGGGTGGCTCGAGGCGAACGAGCTGTGTCCCGCCGGGTGCCAGTCCTGGGTCAGGACGACGTGATCGAACATCCCGCTCAGCCGGTTGATCACCGGCACCACGGCATCGCCGTCGGCCACGGCGAGCGCACCGCCGGGACAAAAATCGTTCTGCACATCGATGATGAGCAGCAAATCCTCGTTGGCCCTGATCTGCATTCCTGCCTGCATCCGTTTCACGCGAGCTCCATCAAGGATGGCCCCAGGCCGCGGCGATCTCAAGCCGGGCCGCCGAATAATCCGCGGCCAGCCAGTCCCTCCATTTTGGAATCCCTGCTCTGCAGGCCGGGCCTGGAAACGCCCGCCGATTCATGGATTCTCCCGGCGGGAGAGAATGGCCGATGCCGACTGCCGTCAAACACCGCTCCGCGAGCCAGCGTCTCGAGCGCTGGGCGGTCGCCACCCTGCGCGAGGCCGGCGCGATCGTCGAATGCGAACGGCACGGCTGGATGCGCGAACGCGGCGACCCGGAAGCGCTGGCGCGGGCGCTTTGCGTCGCACGCGACGATCCACCACCCGGGCTGTGCAGTTCGGACGCGCTCGCGGCCATCGAGGACGTCCTGGCTGCGACCGGCGACACCTGTCCTGATTGTTCACGGCACGGAGAGCCGGAAGATCCGCCGCGATTCAAATAAGTGATTCCGCGGCTACCCCAAGATGCCCTAGCCTGAGGCCTCCACCGGGAGACGCCATCATGCCGAAGCATCCGGTCCCATGGCTGCTGCGCAAGCCGTGCCCGACCTGCGGTCGCGCGCTCGCGGTGCGCGAGGGCAAGGGCGAACGTCGCCAGCTTGTTTGTCCAACCTGCGACGGGCCCGATCCGCTGCACTCGCCCAAGGCGCTCGGCTGGGCGAGGGGATCGCTTCGGCCGCCGCAGCGGCCGAAGCAGCATTGACGTCACTTGCGCGTCAGCTTGCGCTCGACCTTGTTGCGGCTGTTGCCGACCTTCTTGACCGCCTTCTTCACCGCGGACGCCGAGCGGCCGCTCTTCTTGGCTTCGTAGCGGACTTCGTAGTCCTGTCCGCCCGCGACGCGGGCGCGATCCTGCTTGCGTCCGCGCCCGGATGTTGCGGTAGCTGACTTCGCGGTGGATGTCTTCTTCTTCACTGCCATGGTGCATCTCCTTGTCAGCGCGCAACGCACGACACATCGAAGCGGTTCCGCCGATGAGGAAGACCCATCACGTCGATCAGCCGAGGTCGAACCTGACGCCCTGCGCCAGCGGCAGGCTGCGGCCGTAGTTCACGGTGTTGGTGGCCCGGCGCATATAGGCCTTCCATGAATCCGAGCCGGACTCGCGGCCGCCGCCGGTCTCCTTCTCACCGCCGAACGCGCCGCCGATCTCGGCGCCCGAGGGGCCAATATTGACGTTGGCGATGCCGCAATCGGAGCCGCGCGACGACACGAACAGTTCGGCCTCGCGCAGATCATTGGTGAAGATCGACGACGACAACCCCTGCGGCACCACATTGTGCAGCTCGATCGCGGCATCGAGATCGCGATACGGCATCACGTAGAGAATCGGCGCAAACGTCTCGCGCTCGACCGGGCCGCATTGTGCGTCGATCTCGACCAGCGCCGGCCGCACGTAATAGGCCTCCGCGCAGCCGCCGACCGCGACGCGCTCGCCGCCGAACACACGGCCGCCGTGATCCCGCGCGGCGCTCAGCGCATCCTGCATGGCGTCATAGGCGCCGCGGTCGATCAGCGGTCCGATCAGGGTGCCCTGCTCCAGCGGATTGCCGATCGCCACCGAGGCATAGGCCTGCTTCAGCCGCGGCACGAGCTGGGCGTAGACGTCGGCATGCACGAACAGGCGGCGCAGGCTGGTGCAGCGCTGGCCCGCGGTGCCCATCGCCGCGAACGCCACCGCGCGCAAGGTGAGATCGAGGTCGGCGGTGGGCGTGACGATCGCGGCATTGTTGCCGCCGAGCTCGAGGATGGCGCGGGCAAAGCGGCCGGCAAGGCAGGCGCCGACGACGCGCCCCATGGCCGTCGATCCGGTCGCCGACACCAGCGGCACCCTGGCATCGTCGACCAGCATCTCGCCCACCGCGCGGCCGCCGAGCAGCAGGCCGGCGAGCCCCTCCGGGGCCTCGCCGCCCTCGCGGCGATAACGCTGCAGCGCGCGCGCCAGCAGCGCGTCGGTCGCGAGCGCGGTCAGCGGCGTCTTCTCCGACGGCTTCCAGACGACGCTGTTGCCGCACACCAGCGCAACCGCCGCATTCCAGGCCCACACCGCCACCGGAAAGTTGAACGCCGAGATCACGCCGGTGACCCCCAGGGGATGCCAGGTCTCCATCATCCGGTGCTCGGCGCGCTCGGTGGCGATGGTCAGGCCATAGAGCTGGCGCGACAGGCCGACGGCGAAGTCGCAGATGTCGATCATCTCCTGGACCTCGCCGAGCCCCTCGGAGACGATCTTGCCGGCCTCGATCGAGACCAGGCGGCCGAGCGCGGCCTTGTGGGCGCGCAGCTCCTCGCCGAACAGCCGCACCAGTTCGCCGCGCTTCGGCGCCGGCTTGAGTCGCCACTGCAGGAACGCGGCATGCGCGCGTGCGATCACCGCCGTCGCATCCGCTCTGCTGTCGTCATGCACATGGGCCAGCACCTCGCCGGTCACGGGCGAACGGGCGGCGCGCGTCCCGCCGCGCAGCCGCTCTGGCGCAACGCCGAGCGAGGTCAGGATCTCGGCCGTTTCCGCAACGAGTGTCAGGGGCGATGCTTGGCTGGGCGACATATGCAACTCCGGATTGTCCCTTGCGCCGGCGCACGCGAGACGTCATGAATGGTCAATCGTAAACGCCCCCGTGTAGATCAAATCCGGCTGCGGCGCGAGCACCCGCGCGCTGTGCAAACCGCCACTGGAGCCGATCGCCTATCCGCTCCCGCGAGTCGTTATCTCTCACGCTCGTTGCCCGCGTCGCGCCCTCCGGATGGGCCATGAGTCGCGCATCGGTGCGATCCCGCGACGCAACGCGCCCGGGCTGATGAGATCGATGAACCCTCGCGAAACACGAGGGCGCAGGGAATGCCGGGAGCTGGCCGCCCCCATGGCCCGCCTGCGAAAAAAATGCAGGCGGCAGGAACCACAGGTTCAGCCGAGACATCCCGGCATTCCCCGCGCGATGGTCTTCACGCTTATATCGTGATCTCCCCGGTGTACGGCTCTTTAGCCACCGTCGCCCCCGGGATCATCGCCCGACGGCTTGGCGCCAGCGTCGCGGCGCCAGGACCACACGACTTCACGTCCGCAAGCTGCCGTTCGTCCGCGTGCAAGCACGCTGCGGCAGGCAAGCGGCCATCGCCTCCCCGCCTCACGTGTCGTGACGATCGCGATACGCCCCTCGTGGCGAAGCAGGATGGACGCAGTAGAGCACATTTTCTGGTAAAGCGAAAGCCATTTCTTCTCGGCGGTCAGAGTTTGCTCCATACCGCCAGCTGCGCCATACCGCTGCCACATCCCATCCTGCGAAGGACATAGCCAATATCTGTGAAATCGGAAGCTTGCAGCGTTTCCTGAAGTCCACTTCCCTGCCGTCACAGATCGTGGCCCGCCCCACCCCGATCGACAAAGTGAGCGGCATAGTTGCCCAGTCGGCAACTTCTACTTTTCCTGAATCCGATTGAGATAGTCTATTATGGCAAGAATTCGCGCTCTCGCAATACTATCCGGATCAAATGACGATGCATCGGCTCCAGAGCTCAACTGCGTCGCTTGACTTGGCCGATACCGATACCCCCAAATGGGCATATCTCGCGTACCATGCGCCAGGATTGCCTGCCTGCCATCGATCACTTCGTAGGTACTACTAACCGGAAACACTCCATTATTCTTCTTGGCAATCGCCGTAAGATCGGACGGAACCGATTTCAGCTGCGTGCTCACCGGTCCACCCCCCTTACCATCGGCTCCATGGCAAGGAGCACATGACATGGCAAAATCGGACTTGCCCGCATCTTGAGCCCAACAAGCGGCTGCCATCGCAACCGTTGCAACTGCCACAGCGAAACACTGTCCTGTAGATCGCATGGTGCACCCCTATTTTTCCGAACCTGAGACATCCGCTCTACCTAAACAAAACACTTGAACGCTGATCTTCTGACCAATCTCTGCGACGTCTGCCGATGACAACTCCTGAGCACTTTTCGTCGCTGCCGAGATCTCCGGAGAGACTCCCCGACGATTGAGGAAATTGACGACAATCTGCGATACAATCGCGAAGTTTATTAGTTCTGGAATGTCCCTGCCAGCCTTCATCATGGCCAATGCATTCAATTTGCTATCCACGATTCCGACGACACGCCCCGACATGTCGAGCAACGGTCCACCGCTATTGCCGCTTTGCACGGGAGCGGAGGTCTGCAAGAACCTCGTATCGTTCCCTAGGCCGGTCAACGCCGTAACGTCCCCAGTCGTGAAATTGCCAACGCTCGGGAGCAAGCCTGCAAGCGGAAATCCGAATGCAGCAACCCTGTCTCCAAGACGCGCCTGGAGGCTGAACGAAGCAACAGCGGCATTGCCCATATCGGTCCTCAGTAAAGCCAGATCATTCGCGTCATCCTGACCGTACACCGTAGCCGCATACTCTGCTCTGTCGGCATAGCGAACCTTGATCGGGCTCGTGCAGCCGCTCACAACGTGATTGGCCGTAACGATCACTCCGCGGGCGACAAAAAATCCCGTTCCCGTTATCACGGAAACTTCGCTTGGCTTGGCTCGCGACCGATGATCTTCTACGCACTGCTTGATCGACCTCACTATACTGATGGCGTCTTGCATGTTGAGCAGAGCAAGACTTTGCCCGGCATCAGTCCGAATCCCCAGAAAGCCCGCCGTAATCACACTTGCCATGAACTCGTCCTTGAGCGGACCGACGCTCAGGACACCATCTGAGACGTCAAAAGTCGCGTCGAACTCCCTCGTCGTGACAAGGCGAAGACGAATCTGGGTCTTGTTCGCGGTCAGATCCCTCCACTTTGGATTGATCACTAACAGCCCAAATCCTCTTTCATCCTCTCGAGCAGCCTGAACGAATCCCAGGCCAACGGCCGTTCCATCCGTGAACGTCGCCTTTGCAATACAGATGTCTGCTTGTTGATCGTATCCTAGCGACCACCCACTGGTCGGGGCGCTCTTTCGTGGATGATCATGCACGCACCGCCGAATCGCATTGATCGCGTTGGCAGAGTCCTGCATACTTACGATTGCGATTGACTGCTTACTTTCGTTCTTTATTGAGATTGACCGCGCATCAGCAACACTCTGGACAAATTCCTCACTGAGTTGCTTAACCATTATGACTCTCTCGGAAACCTCGAAATTTCCCTCCCATTCACTCGTAGTCGTTATGAAAAGATGGATCTTGTTTCGCTTTCCCAGCGCCCCGTCCCATTTAGGATTCGCAAACGCCAGGGACCAAGCGGATTCTTTATCACTCACAGCCAACGTTACTAATAAGGTTGTACTGTCTGCAAAGGCGATTCCTGCGTAGCAGGCGTTTATCTCTTCGGTCTCGTCGTATCTGATTGACCACCCGCCAACGCGAGCATACTCGCCCGAATCTGCCCGAGCCGCAGGCTGCTGGAGGAACTGCAGCGCGACGAAGGCCAGGGTCGCTATTGCGAGCCGGCAGTGTTTGCTAAATGACTTGAGGGAAAAGTCCATGCAGGAGCCTCCCTGACAACTCAGGTCACTATTCAATTTTAGCGTGCACTACTATTGCTACCCTATCTTTGATCCAGCTCAATGGTTAGAACGCAAAGGCGTTCCATATGATTGCGGGACTCCGCGGTCTCAGTTGTCATCCCAACACTCCATGCACGACGGTTTGGCGCTTGATCTCGTCATACTCCTCAGGCCAGGAGATTGCCGGCACCATCGCGCGCTACTGATCTTGCGAGCACAGTTCTCGTCTCGCCCCTCAATAGCCATGAGGGTTGCCGCCAGGAGAGCAACGAGCCGCCGTTCGCCGCCGCTCTCGGCGAAAACCTCGCTCTGGGCGAGCGTCAGCGTCCGGCCTGATTTGACAACCCTGCCCTCGGCGACGATGCGCTGGCCCACGGCTGTAGCTACCAGATCGATCTTGAACTCGGTGGTTAGAACTGCGCGGTCCGCGGGCATCATGCTGAGCGCCGCATAGCCTGCAGCCGTGTCCGCGATGGCGCTGACGGTTCCGGCGTGAACGAACCCGCGCTGCTGCGATATCTCCGGCCTGGGCGTGAGTAGGACCATCGCCTCCCCGCCTCACGTGTCGTGACGATCGCGATACGCCCTTGTGGCGAAGCAGGATGGACGCAGTAGAGTAAAATTTCTTATAAAGCGAACGAATTATTGGAGCGCCGCAGCGACCGAAGGTCGTGCATGACACGTCTTGCGTTCGTGATCGTCGAGGAGAACTGTTGAAGCGGGTCTCGCAACAAAGATCATTGCGGCCCTTTCCGCCTCGATATACCAACGTCGCATGTGTCCTCGCGAGAGACAATCAGCATGACGATCGAGACCTGGTTCGCATTTGCCGGAACGTCCATCATCCTCCTGGTGATCCCGGGGCCGACGGTTCTGCTGGTGGTCTCCTATGCGCTGGGCCAGGGATGGCGAACCGCGCTGCCGACGGCCGTCGGCGTCGCGCTGGGCGACTTCACCGCCATGACCTTGTCCATGCTGGGCGTCGGCGCACTGCTGGCGACCTCGGCGCTGCTGTTCACCGTGCTGAAATGGATCGGCGCGGCCTATCTCGTCTGGCTCGGGATCAAGCTGTGGCAGGCCGGCGGCGCGCTCAACGCCGTGCCGCGGACCGACCGAACCTCGGCGCTGAAGATGCTCGGTCACGCCTGGATCGTCACGGCGCTGAACCCGAAGAGCATCACCTTCTTCGTCGCGTTTCTGCCGCAGTTTCTCAGTCCGAACGGCAGCTTCCTCACGCAGATGGTCGTGTTCGAATCGACCTTCGTCGTGCTCGCCTTCGCCAACGCCGTCGGCTATGCGCTGATCGCCTCGCGCGCCCGCGCGCTCGTACGGAGCGAGAAGGTGATCAGCATCTTCAACAAGGCGGGCGGCACCCTTCTGATCGGTGCGGGCGTCGCCGCCGCGGCGGCGCGGACGGCGCAGAACTGAACGGGCCGCGAGCTTTCGGCGGAATGTCGCCGGCCACATCGGCTGACAACGCCCGCGAGGCATCGTCCAGGTTTCAGCAGCGCGCAGGTCAGGCTATATTGCCGCCGTCACCTGTCATCGAGCAGGCTCTGCCATGGCCGACACGCCCCCATCCAGTCCCGAGCTCTGGCCGTCGCTCCAGCACGAGGCCCGGCGCATCGCTGCGGCCGATCCCGTGTTCAGCCGCATCCTGTCGGCTGCAATCCTCGACCATTCTGATCTCGGCAGTGCCGTCGCGCAGCAGATTGGCGTCCGCATCGGTAGCGGCGATGCCGCGCGCGCCCGGTTTGCCGCGGTCGCGCGCGAGGCGTATGCCGCCGCGCCTAAGCTCGTCGAGGCGGCGGGTCGCGACCTCGGTGCGATCGCGACGCAGGATCCAGCGACGACGGCGCTGCTGCCGCCGCTGCTGAACTACAAAGGCTACGTCGCACTGCAGGCGCATCGCGTCGCGCACTGGCTCTGGAGCAACGGGCAGCCCGACCTGGCGCTACTGCTGCAGGCGGACACGTCAACATCCCTGCAGGTGAGCATCCATCCCTCGGCGCGGCTCGGCACCGCGGTGTTTCTCGATCATGCTACCGGCATCGTCATCGGCGCCCACAGCAGCATCGGCGACGACGTCACCATCCTGCAGAACGTTACGATCGGACGACACGACACACTGCCCGGCCGCGCCCCGCGGATCGGCCGCGGCGTGCTGCTCTCCTCGGGCGCGACCGTGCTGGGCGACGTCGCGATCGGTGATTTTGCCAAGATCGGCGCCGGAGCACTCGTTACGTCCGATGTGCCGGCTGGCTGCACGGCCGTGGGCACGCCGGCCCGGCTGACGAACTGCCCGGAGCAGCCGATCGCCGTCGGCGCGTGAGGGCGGACGCGACAACCGCCCCCCCTGCCACTTCGTCGGATGTCCCGCGCGGCGCGCCGGATTGCCACCTCGACGTGGGGACTAGGCAGCGGGCTGAACCGCTGCGACGACGCGCGCCGTCAACTCCGGCACGGGACGCGCGCCATCGAGGCGCAGCACGGGACAGGGCAGCGTCGCCAGCCAGGCCTCGTGTTTTTCGCGTGTGCGGCTGACCCCGCCCACGTCATAGCCGGCTGCCCAGGCGATGAACGCCTCGGCGTCCTGGTGGCGCGGGCCGCCCGGAGCCACCGCCTCGGCACCATAGCGCAGCGCCTCGCGCGCGCGCAGCCGCTGCAGCCGGAGATCCTGCGCGGTGGAGACGAACACCACGAGGTCGAAATGCGCGATCAGCGGATCGCCCCAGCCCTGCAGCGATCCGCTCAGGACCCACCGCGCGAGCGGCACGAACATCTCGTCCATCAGGCGCAACCGCTCCGCCGCCGCACGCATCTCGACGTAAGGCGGCTCGGTCGGTTGCCAGAAGTAGTCGTCCGTATCGTGATGCGGGATGGCGAGCGCAGAGGCCACGGCGCGGCCGAGCGTCGTGGTGCCGGAGGCGGAAGCGCCGGTGATGTGAATGCGGCGGGAATTCATGGCGAGCGACGTAGCGACAGGAGCGCGAGACTTGAGAGCGTAGCACGACGGGATGACGGCTGCATGCCGGCCTGCGCGGTACCGGATGCGCGAAAGCCGCCCGCAGGCGGCTTCCGTTCAGCAATCGGATGTGTCTGTCGCGAGTCCGGAGGTCAGGCCGCAGCGCTCGCCGGCAGGGCCCGGGCGCTCGGCTTCGCCTGCGCGAGATGCGTCTTCCACGCCTCGATGGCGACGACGAGCGAGGTGATCGCCCAGAACACGGGATACTCATAGCCGCCGGTGTTCCAGGTCCAGCCGAAGCCCTTCACGACCTGCAGCGCGTAGACCGCAAACAGCAGCAGCGCGGTGGCGCCGAGCGCGGCAAAGCGCGTGCAGATGCCGAGGACCAGGGCAATGCCGGCGGCCGACTCGGAGGCGGCCGCGATCACGACCCACACCTCGGGGGGATGAAAGCCGGCCTTGGCGAAGAAGCCGGCGGTCGCCGCCGACACCGCGCCGCCTGCGAATTTTCCGGCAACGTGAGGAAACAGAAACAAGCCGCAGATGATGCGAAGAATGTTCAGGCCGTTCGAGAGATCAAAATTTTCCGCCTTGATACGAAAATCGTCCTTGGTGAGCCACATGGCGTCAACTCCTTTCCGCTTGCCGTCATAGTCCGGGAAAGACGGGCTGCCGCCGTTGCGGCAAATCAAAAACGCGCCTGGAAAAACGCAGAACAGCGTTGCGTCCAACGTGTTCGCTCGGGGATCGGCGGCCCATGCGCGACGATGGCACGCGGATGGACTCACGACTCCTGGGGCGGCCGGTTCTACAGCAGTGTGTCAAGCTTGCCGGCCGTGACGGAGATCAGTTCGCGGATTTTGTCGCACTCGGGCGCGAGCGATGCGAGGGCCGGATCCGATCTGATGCACCGCTCCAGATTATCGACCGCGCTTCGCCAGGCCTCCAATTCGCGCCGCAGCCGCCCGATCTCGCTGGTGACCACGGCATCGCGCAGCCGTTCCGATTGCGCGCCGATGATAGGCAACGGGGCCCGGTCGGGAAATGCGAGGATATCAGCCACGGATCACCCCGATGAGAGAGGGGAATTCGGCGAAGACGACAGGCGCACGACGCGCGGGGCGGCGGCATTGCCTGCAACCGCGCGGCGGCCTGGATTGACAGGCCACCGCGCGATCGGCGCTTTCCGATCCGGCGTCAAGCCGCCGCGCGCTCGGCCAGAGCCTGAGCTTCGGCCGCGGCACGCGCCATGCTGGAGGACATCTCGCTCGTGACCGTGCTCTGCTCCTCGACGGCGGCGGCCGTTGACGTCACATACTCGCTGACGTTCTGGATCGCCTGCTTGATCGAGCTGAGAGACGTGACGACGCCCCCGGAGATGTTGTTGAGGCTGTCGATCTCCGTCGCGATCTTGTCGGTGGCGGTCTTCGCCTGGGTGGCCAGGTTCTTGACCTCGGATGCGACGACGGCGAAGCCCCTGCCCGCTTCGCCGGCCCTGGCGGACTCGATGGTGGCATTCAGCGCCAGCAGATTGATCTGGCCGGTGATGTTGTGGATCATCTCGACGATGCCGCTCATCGACTGGGCGGCATCGGAGAGCCGCTGCGCCTGCGCGTCGGCCGAGGTGACACGGTCCACCGCGCCCATGGCGGTCTCGCGCGACTTCGTCATGGCTTCGGAAATCTCGCGCACGGACGCGTTGAGCTCCTCCGCGCCCGCCGCCACCGATTCCATCATGGCGCGCACGCGCTCGTTGCCCATGCGAACGAAGACCTGCCGGGTGACGTCGGTGGCGTATTTGACCACCTTGAACGGCTTGCCGTTGAGGTCGAGGATCGGATTGTAGGAGGCCTGGATATAGACCTCCCGGCCGCCCTTACCGATGCGCTTGTACTCGGCCGACTGATACTGGCCGCGGTTCAGGCTCGCCCAGAAATCGCGGTAGGCGCCGCTCTCCCGCTCGGACGGTTCGACGAACATGCTGTGATGCTTGCCCTGGATCTCGGCCAGGGTGTAGCCGAGCGCGCGCAGGAAGTTGTCGTTCGCGGTGATGACCGTGCCGTCCATGTTGAACTCGATCACCGCCTGGGACTTGCCGATGGCCTCGATCTGCCCGGCGAGGTCGGCGTTCTTCAGCTTCTGCGCGGTGACGTCGGTCGCGAACTTCACGACCCCGATCGGCCTGCCCGCCGCGTCGAGCACCGGATTGTAGGTGGCGAGGATCCATACCTCCTTGCCGCCCTTGCCGATGCGCTTGTACTCGCCGCCCTGGTATTCGCCGCGATTGAGCGCAGCCCAGAACTCGCGATAGGCTTGGCTGTCGCGCAGCGCGGGTTCGACGAACATGCTGTGATGCTTGCCCTGGATCTCGTCGAGGCGATAGCCCAGCGCATCCAGGAAATTCTTGTTGGCACCGACGATGGTGCCGTCGAGCTTGAACTCGATCATGGCCTGCGCGCGGTCGATGGCGGCAAGCTTGGAGCCATCGGCCATGCTGCGCAGCTTCTTCTCCGTGATGTCGGTCGCGAACTTGACGACCTTCACGGGCTTGCCGGCGCTGTCGAGGACGGGATTATAGGACGCCTCGATCCAGATTTCGCGACCGCCCTTGCCGATGCGCTTGAACTCGGCGGCCTTGAGCTCGCCGCGGCTCAGCGCCGCCCAGAACTCGCGGTAGGCGGCACTGTCGCGTTCGGACGGCTCCACGAACATGCTGTGATGCTTGCCCTGGATTTCCTCCAGCTGATAGCCGAGTGCGTTCAGGAAGTTCTTGTTCGCGGTGATGATCGTGCCGTCGAGCTGGAATTCGATCACCGCCATCGCGCGACTGATTGCTGCAAGCTGTGCTTCCGCGTCCGAGCGGCTGTTCGATCGAAACAACAAGATAACCTCCAGATGAATAGTTCGTTTGCAGATGGTCGGCGGCGATGACGATCGTCCCCGCGCGCCCGGCGACATGTCTGCGCAAAATTGATGCAACTTGTTCCAGTCTCGTTAAAGCGCGTTGAGAAACTCCGGCTTTTCCGTAGTTCTACCGCTGTGACATGACGCCCGACATACAATTACGGCGCACGGAAGCTGCGCTGCGGCCCCGAAGCGTCGGCAATCGGCCGCGCGGCGCGAAGATCGCGCGGCGTCCAGGCGGTCGATCGCATGTCTGCCGCAGCCCTGCTGCGTCAGACAGCGGTTGGGGGACCAGGCGGCCGAGCGTCGCCTGGTTGGCGCGCAGCGCCTCTCCGAGCAGCCGCACCAGTTCGCAGCACTTCGGCACCGGGGCAACCGCCAGTGCAAGAACGCCCGATGCGCGCGGGCGATCACCGCGCTCCATCCGCGCTGGTGTCGTCATGCACCTGGGCTGGCGGGCCTCGATCGGCGGCCGTCCCGTTGGACAGCAGCGCTAGACCGCCTCGACCACCGCCTTCAGGGCGTCAGAGACCTTCGTGGCGAGCGTCGCAAGCGCGGCATTCTCGATGGCCTGCATCGAGGCGACGGGATTCACGGCGGCGACCTCGACCTTCCCGCCGATCTCCTGGACGATGACGTTGCAGGGAAGCATGGTGCCGATCCGGCTCTCCGCCTGCAATGCCTCATGCGCCAGCTTCGGATTGCAGGCGCCCAGAATGGTGTAGGGCCGAAAGTCGGCGCCGATCTTCTCGTGCAGCGTCGCCTGCACATCGATGCGGGTCAGAACGCCAAAGCCGCGCGCCTTCAGCTCCGCGGTCACCCGCTCGATCGCTGCTTCGAACGATAGATTCACCGCTTTGGCAAAATAGTAGCTCATGCTCGCCTCTTTCCGGCTGGTCTGCCGCCGCGTCAACACGGTTCGTCGCGCGCGGCCATGGGATCTCCCGGCGGCACTGTTGCGCGTCCGTGCGGCGTGCACTTGATCGAGATCAGCGAAATGGCCGCCCGTGCCGGACTCGCGGCGGCGCAGGCCAGGCCATCACGCCGTTTTGACGCCGGTCATTGCGGCCCGTGCATGAACGCCTGCATCTCTTCCGGGGTCAACTTGCCGTCTTGTTGCTGTCCATGGCCCTGAAGATGCGCTCATGCGTCGCCTGGAATTCCCGCAGCGAGATCTTGCCGTCGCCGTCGGCGTGACGGCGCGGCGGATCACGCTGCGCCGATCCGCCCCGCCCGTTTCGATCTACCGGCCGCAATGACAGTCTCGCGCGCCGGTTTCCTCATATTCATCGTGCAGGCGCACCCAATCGGAGAGATTGCCGCGGCCGGTCTCGTTGCGGCCCTTGGGCGTGAGATCGAGATAGTGATAGGCGCCGATCAGCGGATCGCCGCCGCGGGAGCGGACCTGGAAGGTGCAGAAGATGTTGCCGGCGTCGTCCTTGGTGAACACGGTCAGGCCCGGGAGCTCGGGCGACCTGCGCGTCAAGGGTGCGAAATTGTAGACGGCCTTGCCCGTCACGATCTGCTCGTCCGAGAACGAGACCTGAAAGTCGAAGTTGAAATCACCGCCCTCGGATGACACCCAGTCGAACGTCCAGCCCATGCGCGCCTTGAACGGCGCGATCTCGGCGAGCGGCGCACGCGAGACGACGACCAGGCTGACGTCGTGATGGCGAAGGTGCTGGTTGGCGCCGTCGATGTGGTCGCACAGAAACGAGCAGCCGGGACAGCGGTGCGGATCGCCCGGCGCCATCATGAAATGATAGACGATCAGCTGGCTCCGTCCCTGAAACAGGTCAGCCAGGCTCACGGGTCCATCCGCCGCCTGGAAGACATAGTCCTTCTCGACCCGGACCCACGGCAGCGCCCGGCGGGCGGCAGCCAGCGCATCGCGCTGCCTGATGAAGGCCTTCTCCTGGGAGAGGTGGGCGCGATGAGCTCCGGTCCATTCGTCCGCGGTGACTATTCTGGGGGTCATGTCTGGAGTCCTCCGTATCCTTCGCAGAGGACGATGCAAGGCTCGGCGGCCCGACACCGACGCCATCTATTTTGTCGGCAGGTCATCGCAGCGCGGCCGGGTGCAGCGAACCGCGGATCGACTGGACAAAGCCAGCTTCGGGCGCCCCCGCTCCCGTCTCAGACCGGCGTGCGCGCTCGACCTGATCCACCGTCTGCTCCCGTCCGTTTCGGGGCGGCCATGACAAACGTGTCGGATCAGAGCAGTGACTCCCGCAGCGGCCGGACCGAGCCGGCGCGCTGCCGCAGCTGCGGCCAACCGGCGCGCGCGGTTCAGAGCATCCTGAACCCGCGAACCGGCGAAGCGGCGCGTCTGTTCAACTGTACCGCCTGCGGATCTGTCAACTGGATGGACGACCGCCGGTGAACAACCGGTTCGGTCGCGACTGGCTGCCGGCAAAAAAAATCTGATCCGCGAGGAACAAACCCGCATTCAGCCGTTTTCGATGATCGCGGGCTTCCCCGCTTCGAGCCGGCGGCAGAGGGATGATCGTGCTCCCACTGTGCAATCGCGCGCGACCGACTCCATCCCTCCTCGACGAACGTCTGCCTCGAGGTCAGCTCCGATGACGGCCAGATCGGGCATGTCACAATTTCGGTGCTGATCGAGCGCGGTTGACGGCTGTGAAAGGTCCAAGGCCGCAGCTCGCTATCAGCAGCTCCCTATGAGGAAATGCGGGCCTGCGTCCAAACGTGGCCCATCTTCACCGCGTCGAGCGCGGCGGCCAGCTCATCGATGCGATACGGTTTCGACAGGATGCGGACGCCGGCCTCCTTGGCGGCGTGAACGGCAGCGCCGGAATAGCCGCTGGTCAGCAGGATCGGCATGTCGCCGCGCCGCTTCTGAATCTCGCGTGCCAGCTCGACACCATTCATGCCCCCCGGCATCATGACGTCGGAGAACACGAGGTCGACCGTGCGCCCGTCGGCGAGCGCGCCGAGCGCGGCCGCCGCGCTGGAGGCGCGGGTCACCTCATAGCCGAGCTGGCGCAGCATCTCGCCGACCAGGGCCGCGACCTCGTCGTCGTCCTCGACCAGGAGAATGCGGCCCTCATCATGCTGGCGCGCCCGCGGCCGCTGCAGGTCGAGGAGATGGTGCTGCTGCCTGGATGCCGCCTGCGCGGATCGCGGAAGGTACAGCGCAATCGTCGTGCCCTTGCCCACCTCCGAGTCGATGCGGACGGTACCGCGCGACTGGGTGACGAAGCCGTAGACCTGGGCGAGGCCGAGGCCCGAGCCCTTGCCGACATCCTTGGTGGTGAAGAACGGCTCGAACACCCGCATCCGAACGTCGTCCGTCATGCCGGTACCGGTGTCGATCACGGAGAGGCGGACATAGTCGCCGGCCAATTCGTCGTCCTGCAGATTTCGCAGGTTCTCGGCCCGGACCAGGATCGTGCCGCCGGCCGGCATCGCATCGCGGGCGTTGACGGCGAGATTGAGCACCACGAGCTCGAGCTCGCCCGGATCGACCGCGACGGGCCAGAGCGCGTCGGGGAAGTCGAACTCGACGTGCACGTCGCCGCGCAGGCTGCGGTCGAGCAGCTCGCGCATGCCGCCGATCTGGCGGGCAATGTCGACCGGCTCGGGCCGCAGCTCCTGCCGGCGCGAGAACGCCAGCAACTGCCGGGTCAGGCTGGCGCCGCGCTGCGCCGCCTGGATCATGCCGTCCATCAGGCGGCGGCGCCGCGCCGGATCGCCCTGGCGGTCGAGCATGTCGAGGCCGCCGGAGATCACCATCAGCAGGTTGTTGAAGTCGTGCGCCACGCCGCCGGTCAGGCGGCCGATGGCCTCGATCTTCTGCGCCTGGCGCAGCGTCTCCTCGACCCGTGCGCGCTCGGCCATCTCGATGCGAAGATGCTCGTTCGATTCCGCGAGCGCCCGGGTCCGCTCGACGACGAGCTGCTCGAGCTGCTGCGCCGCCTGCTCGCGCGCCTGGATCAGTGCGCGGATCTGGTATTGGCGGCGCCGCGCCCTCAGCGCCGATTGAACGGCGCTTGTGAGCGTGATCGGCTGAATCGGCCGTTCGAGCAGCGAGACGTTGCGCAGCGCGCCGACCAGATGGCGCCGCCAGGTGACGACGGCGCGCTGCTCGCGGTGGCTGGTGAGCACGATGAAGGGCAGGTCGGACCAGGCCGGCTGGCGTTCGACCCATTGCGTGAGGGGAGCGGTGTCCTGGGCAAACAGCCCTTCCTCGGCGACGAAGACCGCGCCGACGCCTGCGCTCATCTCACGGAGCAGATGCGCCAGGTCCGAGCAGACCGCCGCCTCGATCCTTGCGCTGCGGAGCAGCTCCGCCGATGCCGGTCCGTCCCGCCCGATCGGCGCGAAGACCAGGACACGGTGATCTTGCTCAATGCTCATCCCGCATGTCCATGTCGGGGAAATCCGTCCCGGTGAAGCGCGGATTGCCGGAGAAGATGCCGCTGAAATTCTTGAGCGGCGGACCGAGGCTGATGCCCGCGCTGCTCAGGCGAAATTCGCGAATGCTGTGCTCGTGGTGGCCGCTGCGCTTCTTGACCACCGACAGAGCGCGCCGAACCGCGCCGCCGACCTCGAAATAGCGCAGCATCAGCACGGCATCGCTGAGATAGCTGATGTCCAGCGGCGTATCCATCGGCCCGACCAGCCCATGCTGGGCCAGCACCAGGATCGTCAGCACGCCCTGCTGGGCCAGATAGGTCAAGAGCTCGTGCATCTGCAGGATCAGAAACCGCTCGTCCGGCATCGCGTTGAGATAGCCGTTGAGGCTGTCGATGATGATGACGCGGGCATTGTCCTGCTCGACGCTGTGCCGGACGATGGCGCCGAACTCGCCCGGCGACAACTCGGCCGGATCGACCTGCTGAAAGCGGATGCGCCCGGAGTCGATGTGTTCATCGAGCGGCAGACCGAGCGTCCGCGCGCGGGCCTCGACGGTGCCGCGCCCCTCGTCAAAGGCAAAGAATACCGCATGCTCGCCGCGCCTCGCCGCCGCGATCGCATAGATCAGCGCGACCGAGGATTTGCCGACGCCGGCGGCGCCGATGAGCAGCGCGTTGGTGCCGCGCTCCAACCCGCCGCCGAGCAGCTGATCGAGTTCGGCATTGCCGCTCGGCGTGACATCGCCCGCGAACGTCCGGTGATGCTCCGCGGCGACGAGGCGCGGAAAGATCTTGAGCCCGCCGGACGCAATGGTGAAGTCATGGTAGCCGCCGCGGAATGCGATGCCGCGCATCTTGATCACGCGCAGCCGGCGGCGCTCCGCGCCGTAGTCGATCGCGAGCTGCTCCAGCATCACCACGCCATGCGCGACCGAGTGCAGCTGCAGGTCGTCCTGGGCCGACGACAGATCGTCGAGCAGGACGACGGTACAGTTGCGCTTGGCGAAGAAGTGCTTCAACGCGAGCACCTGGCGGCGGTAGCGCAGCGGGCTCTGGGCCAGCAGGCGAAGCTCCGACAGGCTGTCGATCACGACGCGGCTCGGATTAATCCGCTCGACCTCGTTGAACATCAGGCCGGTGGTCTCGCTGAGCTCGACCTCGGCCGGATGAAACACGGTGAGCTCGCGCTCGGGGTCGAGCGTGGTTTCCGGCGGCACCAGCTCGAAGATGTCGACGCCGGCCAGCGACCAGCCGTGCCGCCGCGCCACCAGCTCGAGCTCGCGCCGGGTCTCCGACAGGGTGATGTAGAGCACGCGTTCGCCGCAGCTCACGCCCTTGAGCAGGAACTGCAGCGCGATGGTGGTCTTCCCGGTGCCGGGCCGGCCTTCATACAGATACAGGCGATTGGGATCGAAGCCGCCGCCGAGAATGTCGTCGAGGCCTTCGCTTCCGGTCGAAATACGCGGCAGATCCGTGGGCCCGCCCTCGTCGCTTCCGCGAACAGGCTGCTCCGTCATGCAAAAGCTCCGTTATGACAATCGAGACGACGCGGCAGCGAAACCGATAACTCGGGGATTCGCGACGACCGGATAGGAACACAGTCGATCCGCCTCGGGTTCCCCAGTTCCATAGTTCCATCCCAGGCAGCGGGCGGTTCTACAGGATCGTGGCGCGGGCGCCATGCACGGCTGACGCCGATCGCACCCGTCTTCTCAGCCGACGGCCGATCAGCTCGCCCGGCCCACCGTGTCAGCCATCGCGGCGCCGCGGGTGCCGAGCGGCTGTGCGACGCCGGTGGTGGTGTCGCGCAGGGTCTGATGCTCCAATTCGGCATCGAGCTCGGCACCGATCAGGATCACGATGGCGGAGATCCAGATCCAGGTCATGAAGCCGATGGCGGCGCCGAGCGAGCCGTAGGTCGCGTTGAAGCTGCCGAAATTGGCCGCATACCAGGAAAACAGCGCCGAGCCCGCGAGCCACAGCGCCGCCGCCAGCGCGCTGCCCCAACTGATCCAGCGCCATTTGGGCTCCTCGCGGTCCGGCCCGTAGCGGTAGATCAGGGCCAGTCCGAGCGCGACGCAGATGAAGATCGCGGGCCAGCGGCCGATCCGCAGCACCAGATCGCCGGCCCCGGACATGCCGAGATAGTTCAGCAGCACCGGGAGCACGACGACGGCACCGATGGCGAGCAGCGCGAACAGGATCGCGCCGCCGGTGAACAGCAGCGAAATCGCGTTCAGCTTGATGAAGCCACGCCTCTCGGGTTCGCGATAAACGATGTTGAGCGTGTCGAAGAGCGACTTCATCGCCGCATTGGCGCTCCACAGCGAGATCGCGAGGCTGACGAGGAAGGTGATGCCGAGCGCCTGACGGCCGTTGGCGGAAACGCGCGTCAACTGGTCGCGCGCAATGTCGATGGCGCCGCCGGGCATCAAGCCCTGCAACTGTTCCAGATGTCCGGTGATTTTGGCCGGATCGGAGAACAGGCCGTAGATTGCCACCAGCGCGGCCAGCGCCGGAAAGATCGCCAGCAGCGTGTAGAAGGTCATGCCTGCGGCGAGCGCAATGATCCTGTGCTCGGTGACATTCTCATAGACCCGGAGCAGGACGTCCTTCCAGCCGCGCGCGGGAATCTCCGCGGGCGAACGCGCCAGCCGGCCGTGTCCAGCGCCGGCCCGGCTCGCGCCTCGCGAGCGCTCCGCCTGTTCGGGCCGCTGATCGAAATAGTGGATCAGGAACGCGAACCCGAGCAGAGCCAGCATCCCGCCGGTGCCAGGTGTGCGCGGGCGGCCCGCGAAAACGCTCGAAGAGTCGCGATGGGCGGCGTCTGACGTCTTGGATCGGCGAAACATGGGATCGGTCCATCACCAGCGGCCAAAAAGCAACCGGTGCGGTGGACGAATGTTCCGGCATCACGTCATGACTCGCGTTGCCAGGCTCCGCAACGGTGGGGCTGCCTCAGACCTTCAAGAGGCCAACTCGGGCGCCAACATCCAGACAATTTCGCCGGCCTGTGAACGCGTCGCTGCGGCGCCGACACAAAACAGTTATGTTGCGCGCGAGGAACGGGCCTGCGCACCCTCGCGTTGCAACGGGACTTTTCAACGCAAGGATAAACGCATGCGCCGCCTGTTATTTGCCTCGCTGTCCGCCACCGCCGTCCTCGCGAGCTTTGCCGCGATCTCGCCCGCATCCGCCGCCCAGGACCGCTACTGCCTGCAAGGCAGGATCTGGGGCTATCCGGGCAACTGCCAATTCTCCACCTATCGCCAGTGCCTGGCTTCCGCCTCCGGCACCGATGCCGGCTGCGGCATCAACCCCGCCTACGCCTATGCCCGGCAGCGCGGCTACGACCGACGCTATTGAGCGTGGACCGTTGCGTCAGCCTCTTGCGCGGTGCACGATCAGCGCCATCGACTGAGAGATGGCTAGCGGCGGGATGTCAGGCCCCCGTGCTCCCCCGGCCCTGTTCTATTGCGTCGCGCAACGGCACGATGATCCGTTAGCTGTTGTGGCAAGCCTTACTCCGGCGCCGGCAGTCGCGCGTGCTCTCCTCCTCCGCCGCTCGGCGCACGGAACATTGCGGCTCGCCGTCGCTTATACGGCGACCAATGTCCAATCGGAGGAGGATCATCATGGACGGACTGATTTATCTCGTGGGGCTGATCGTGGTCATCATGGCCGTTCTATCGTTCTTCGGCCTGCGTTGAGACGACGATCATGGCCATGGAAACTGCGCCGGTCGTCGCCTCACCCGTTTCAAGCGCGACGGCCGATAGCTGGACCCTGCAATGGACGCCGGTCGTTGCGGGAGCTTTGACCGCGGCGGCGGTCTCTTCGATCCTGATCAGCTTTGCCATGTCGGTCGGTCTCGGTGTCAGCTCCACCGCCCCGACATGGCGCGACGCCTCGGTGGCGCTCTGGCTCCTGTCCGGACTCTATCTGGTGCTGCAGGCGCTGATCAGCTTCGGCTGCGGCGGCTACATGGCGGGCCGCTTGCGCGCACCGCACGGGCTCGCCGAAAGCGAGGAGACCGAGAAGCGGGACGGCCTGCACGGCGTCACAGCCTGGGCGCTGGCGGTCGTGCTCGGCGCCACCCTGGCCGTACTCGGCGCGTCCGCGGCGACACGGACCCATCCGCTGACTACGCCGGCGACGGCCAATGAACCGTCGATCCTGAGCTATGAGCTCGACCATCTGTTCCGCGCGCCCCGGCGGGTACCCAGCCCGGATCTCGCCCCCGCGCGCAGCGAGGCCGGCCGCATCCTGCTCACGGCGTCGAGCCACAATGGCGTCAGCCCGGACGATCGCAGCTATCTCGTGCAGCTTGTCAGCGGCACGACGGGTCTTGCTGCGCCCGATGCCGAGCGGCGGGTGGACAGCGTGATCGCAGAAGCCAAGAGCGCCATCTCGCATACCCGCGCCGGCACCGTCATCCTGGCGTTCTCGGTTGCCACCGCGCTGCTGCTCGGCGCCGTCGCCGCCTGGGCGGCTGCGGAGAGCGGTGGCCGTCACCGCGACGGCAAGCCTGTCACCGGATGGATGCTGCACGCCAACCGCTTCAGCCGGCGGCGCGACATGTGGCGGCGGCCAATGTCGATGCCGGAATAGAGCACACCAAGACCAGCGAGCGGCCCGGCCCATCGCCGGGCCGCTTCGCGTTGGACCGCCGCCGCGAACGAAGCGCGTGCAATTCAGGCGAGCCGCAGGATCATCAGGTTCGCGTCGCTGCCATAGCTGCCGGTCGGATCGGCAGCGGCTGTCTTGTCGACCGCAAATCCTTGCCTCTCCCAGAATGGCGTCGAGCCGTTGACGGCGATCAAGGACAGCGACGTCAGGCCGAGCGCACGCGCGTGTCGGATCAGATCCTCGACGATCACGGTCGCCGAGCCGCTGCCGCGGGCCTCGGGCAGCAAGGCGAGATCGTGGATGTAGTAGGTCGACGCAGCCGGCGGAATGCTGCCGATCAGCAGGTTCAAGGCCGGGGGCCGGCCGAGATGCCAGGGATGGCTGAGCACATAGCCGGCGATGCCCGCGCCCGTCCCACGCAGCACGCGGCAGCCATCAGGATGGAGACGCAGGCGCTCCGCGAAAACACTCTTGTCCTCGGGATAGTTCGGGTGCACGCGGGCCGCGATCTCATCGACATCAGCAAGATCGCCCGGCGCCATTGCGCGCCACCTCATGGTCTGGTTCTTTCTCACTCGCCCTTTCTCACTTGGCGAGCGCCAGCCAGCGCTCGCTGGCCGACAGCGCCGTCGGCCACAGGGCCTCCGTCGGCAGCCCCCGATGCAGTGCCTTGCCGACCTCGCAGATCGACATGAAGGCCGCCGAGCGCGCCTCCTCCACCTCGAGCGGCTGCTCCGCGCTCGGGCTGCGGACGAGGCCCATCAGGCCGTTCAACGTCTGCAGTGCCGCTTCCGGCGGGCTCGCCTTCGCCGCCCTCAGCGCAGCCACGATCTGCTGCGCCTTTTCCGATTCGGTCATCACGTCGGTCATCGTCTTTTCGTTTGCCCGTGCCTCACGGGAGAACGCTAGCAGCCGGACGAAGGTCGGGCAATGCTCGGGCGGACGGCACTCCAATGCCGAACGCGCGGTGCCGACGTGCGATTTTCCGCCGGTCCTGGCTCGGCCCTCTTGCGATGCTGCTTCGCCAGCGTCTCGGCCGGCGTGCATTGGCGTCGTGATCTGCAACGCGTTCTTCAGATAGCGCGTTCTTTGGCGATCACGACGCCTCGACAAGGCGGAGGCATCGTGATCGCTCCGGCGCATGTCATTTCGCCAAGGATTTCGCCATGTCGAGGTGTTTCTGCAGCACCGGCACGGTCTGCTGGGCGAAGTCCGACAGCGGTGAGTTTGCCGCCGCCTGCTTCTGATACTTCTTGATATCCTCCTGGTGATCGCGAACCATCGCCTGCGCAAACGCCTGGTCGAACCGACCGCCGGACATGCCTTCCAACCGGTTGTAGATGGCCTTCTGCTTCCTGCTCGGCTCGGACGGCACCTTCATCCCGTTCTGGCTCGCAAGCTGCTGCGCCTTCTGCAGATGCTCGCTATGGTCCTGCTGCAAGGCCTGCCCGAACTGCTTGACCTGATCGCTCTGCCCCTTCTGCTGCGCCAGCTTGCCCATGTTCACCTCGGACATGTCGCCCTCGATCGCCTCGGTCATGAAATGCCGATCCTTGGCGGGCGACCGGCCCTTCGGAGCGGCGACCGCGCCGCCGGCCACCAACACGGTCACGGCAGAGGCGGCCAGGGCAATTCGGATTGCTCTCGTCTGATGGTTGTATATCGTCCTGCTCATCGTTGATCTCCGAGGGGTTCGACTCCTGATCGTCGCGACGGCAAGAGCCTTGCCCGACGATCGTTCCTAAGCCCCGCGCGGCACCCCTGCAGAATGCTTCCGCGCGCAACGACGCGGCGGGTTCCAAATGCTGCGGCACAACCGTCCCTGCAGCACAACGTCCGCGACTTCTCGGTTTCGGACCCGCGCCATGCAGCGCTCAGTGAGTGCGTGCATCCCCGCCGAGCGCCCGAGCCAGCACGCCTCGAAGCAGGCCGGCCTGCGCTGCGCTCCCGCGCCAGGCCACGATCTGATCGGGACGGATCAAAGCGAGGTCGGCCTCGTAGAGATCGCGCAGGGCCCGCGGCAAGGTGACGATCTCGACGTCGACACGCAGCGGCCCCATGGCCTCACGTAGTTGATCCTCATCGAGGTCGTTGCCCTCATACCGCAACAGCGTCCATTCGAAGCCGAAGCGGTCGTACAGCGAGATACCTTGCTCCAGCCAGGCGTGCGGCGCGCGGCCGCCGGGACAGGCGCTCGGCACGTAGGCGTTGGCCGCATCCAGCGGCGGCCGGGTGCCATCGGGGATGATGATCGGTGAGCCATCATAGCGGCCGCCGAAGGTGACGCCGGGGATGTTGAACTCGGCGCGCGCATGCTGATCGAGATAGGCGCTGGCGATGCGCCGTGCCTCGTCGCCGGCCGCGGTCGCGTCCTCGATCTCGGGCACCGCGGCAAACAGGCCGAGCGAATCCGCAAAGCCGCGCGCGTAGTCGGTGTTGCGCAGCGCCACCGGACGGCGCTCGGCCTCGTAGCTGTCGAGCAGCGAGACGGGGCTCGTTTCCTTGACGACGCTCGCGATCTTCCAGCCGAGATTGACCGCGTCCTCGATCGCGGTGTTGTAGCCGAGCCCGCCGGTCGGAGTGAACAGATGCGCCGCATCGCCGCCAAGGAAGACCCGGCCGCGCTGCATGCTCTCGGCGACCAGCGCATGCCCCGCGGTCCAGGTGAGATGCGAAAGCACCTCGCAGGGAATGGGCGCACCGCAGGCGCGCTGGAACGCTGCCCGCGCATCGTCGGCGGTAACAGCGCTTTCGTTCTCGCCGGGCCGAAGCTGGGTATGGAAAGCGAACTCGTCGCGTCCGTTCACCGCGGCCATGAAGGCGCGGCGGTCGCGGTTGAAGCAGACATACATCCAGGCCCGCGCATGCGGGACGCTGGCGTAGAACTCCGGCGAGCGCAGATAGACCGCGAGCATGCGGCCGCCCATGAAATCGCGCTGCACGCCCGTCGTTCCGCCATAGGTGATCCCGAGCGACTGTCGCACTTGGGAGCGCGGACCGTCGGCCCCGATCAGGAAATCAGCCGCGATCTCGAGGCGCGCGCCGTCGCTGACACGCTCGACCTCGGCGGCAATGCCGCCGTCGGTAACGGCATGGCCGATCAACCGGTGCCCGTAGTGCAACTGAATGCCCGCAAGGCGCGCGGCATGCCGGCGCAGGATTTCTTCGACGAATTTCTGCGACACCCGGTGCGGCAGCTCGGCCGCGCTCCATGAGCCGGACAGGCCCTTCACCAGTTCCGTCGCGCGCGCCGCGGACGGCAATTGAAAACGTGCCAGCTCGTGCGCCGTGTAGCGCGTGAAATAGGCGACGTCGGTCGGGTAGTCCGCGGGCAGGCCGGCGCGCCGGACCTCGTCGGCGAATCCGAGCCGGCGGAAATGCTCCATCGTCCGCGCCTGCGTCGCGTTGGCCTGCGGGTTGAACGCCGTTCCCGGCTTCTCGTCGACCAGGATTGCGGACACGCCGCGGCGGCCAAGCTCGTTGGCCAGCATCAGCCCGCACGGACCGCCGCCCACGATCAGCACCGAGGCGCTCAGACGTTCGATCACGGCGCTCCTCCTCGCAATGGAGGAATGCTAGCGCGCCCCGCGAATTAGTCAAGCAGCCTGACTATCTGGTGTCGTCGAGCGTGTCGAAGCGGGCGCCATAGGCCGACAATCCCTGCAGAATCGCGTCCATCGCGGCCTTGCCGAGCTCCTTGCGCATCTCGGCTTCCGCCACATCCACGGCATCGCCAAACGCCTCCAGCCATGTCAGTCCGGCCGGCGTGAAGCGGACGAGGCGCGCGCGCCGGTCGCTCGGATCGGCCTCGCGCGACACCAGCCCCAGCTCGGCGCATTGATCGACCAGTTCGCCCATCGCCTGCTTGCTCATCGAGGCCCGCCGCGCGAGCTCGGTCAGCCGGGTGCCCTCGACGTCGAGGTTGCGGGTGAGGCTGACATGGGCAATCCGCGTCTCGCCGTGACCGCTCTCCGCCATCAATTGGAGAACCCGGGATTCGAACCGGCGCACCGCATTGTTGAGCAGCCGGCCGACATTGGCGTGACGCCATGCCGTCTGCCCGGTGGGCCGCGCCTTGCGTTGATCTCGCGCTGTCATATCGGGACTACCTCGCCATATCGAACCACGCCGGGTCAACGTCGCAGACGCAAGGTGAAATCGGGAAACGCGTGAGATGTCACGCGAAGAATGGCCGGAACGGCAGGATTCGAGCCTGCGCCCCCAGCGTCCCGAACGCAAATAGCGAACGAAAAGGCCAATAGGGAAAATGAAGTTTGCTCGTGATTGATGACCATTTTCGCCGTCTGTTCACAGGGGTTCGGTGGTCAACCGGTGGCCGGCCTGCTCACGCGCCAGGCGAGCCCGCTCTACCGTCGCCGATGCAAATCGCTTGACCGCCGCCGCGTCCCGTCGCCAGCTTCAGCAAATGTTCGCAATAGCCGCGAAGCTGGCCGTCAGCTCGTAGCAGCGCACGGCGCACGCAGTGATGCCACGCTTCGCCAGATCGGTAATCGTGCGGACGGTGACGCCGAACAGGTCCCAAGCGCGGCGCCGCCGATGGTCTCAGCCATGATCCAAATTGCATTAGGCCGAAACGAGATCGCGAATGAAATAGTGAGGCCACCAACTAAAACGGTTGCCCTATAGCATGACATGGCTCGACGTTCACCAAGCAATCCGCAAAATTGATTATTAGATCTACTATCTATTATGTCTTGATGTCGCGAGGCAACAATTGCTGCAACGGCAAGCGCCATGTGTGGGGCAAAATCTGCAACCCGTGCCACAAATCAAAGTATACTCGCATCTACCAATAGGCTCCGCCTTTATCGGCTTATGTGGAGCCCCTTTGGCATGTGCCACAGATAGGCCCAGTGGTATCAACACCGCGAGGAAGACAACCAATCGCATTGACCCTCCTTCTTGCTTGTCTTGCATCACATTCAAGAATTGAACTATAACGCAAACGCAACCCATAGAAACGGCATTTATCAACCGCCGGTCAAATCAGGCCTCCGTTAGGGAACATCGGGTGTGCGGGTCAGATCGATCTCGGGACGTCGAAAATTTTCTTTTTTTGGTAAGCGATATGCCGGAAGGTGGCATCCCCAGCCCGAAGCGGATGCGCTGAACCGTGCCACCAGCGCCGTGGAGATATTCCACAGCCGGCGAGCTCATGTATTGCCGTGCATTGCGTCTTCCGCCGCAAGCATTTCGTCGAGGAGATCCCATGCACCCGACGCTTCGGCTTCCGACATCTTCCGGATGGCGTAACCGACATGAACCACGACGTGATCGCCGGGCTCGATAGCTTCATGCTGTAGCAAAAACAGACTCACCGTGCGCTCGATGCCTTTGGCCTCGCATCGCGCCATGACTCCGTCACTCTCCACGACCCGCATCGGGATGCCAAGGCACATCTCGGTTCCACCCGCAAATACTTGAGTCTGAAATCATAGCCCGATCGATGAACTCGATTTGACGTGGATCAAGATAAGGGAATCATATTCGCTGCATAGAATATGTGGCGTCTGATCTCGCGGGGATTTCCATGCGGACCAATGTCGCGGCGACCACCACGCTGGTGCTCGGACTCGGCAATATCCTGCTGAGCGATGACGGCATTGGTGTGCACGTCATTCGGGCCCTCGATGCGCTTGAATGTGCGGGCGAGATACCGCCTTGTGTTGCTCTGCGGGATGGCGGGACGCTCGGGCTGTCCCTGTTTTCGGAGATCGAAGACGTCGGCTCGCTGATCGCCGTCGACGCCGTGGAACTGGGCGCGAAGCCCGGCACCGTCAAGATCTTTCAAGGTCCGGAGATGGACCGGCAGCTCACGGGCAAGAAGCGGACGGCTCATGAGGTCGCGCTTGCCGACCTGATGTCGGCGGCGCGGCTGGCCGGCTGCGAGCCGGCGCGCCGGGCGCTGGTCGCAATTCAACCTGAATCCACCCAATGGGGCCTGTCGCTGACGCCCGCGGTTGGCGCGGCCATTCCCTCCGCGTGTCAGCAGATCAAAACACTGCTCAGCAGGTGGCACCATGACAGTTGAAGCGGATGCCGCGGCAGGGTTCCGCACGGGGATGACCGACAGCCTGCTCCGCGAGATCGCCCATCACCTCGGTGTGCTTGCCAAAACCGGCGCATGCGCGGCGATCGATCTGTGCAGCCTGCCTCTCACGGCTGCGGACCGCAGCGAGTTGGAAGAGCGGTTGGGCCATGGTGACCTGGAGGCCGTTTTGACCGCAGCCGGCACCAGTGAAATCTGGGAGACGCGCTATGCCGGCGTGTGGTGGGTTCGCCATTTCGGCGCCGGGGACAAGCTCGCCGCCGAACGCATTGAAATCACGGCGTCCCCGGAGATCCTGACGAGCCATGCGGCCGACATCGCTGCGGCCAGCAACAGACTGGCTGAAGACCTGATCGACCGCGTCTCTTCAGAGGATGCCGAAGATGCATGAAACCGAGACGATCGGCGAGCTCTTGACGCGCAGCGGCGTCTCCCGCCGCGCCCTGCTGAAATATACGACCTATCTTGCCAGCCTTCTCGCATTGCCCCCGATGGCCGCGAAGGGCATGGCTGAGGCGTTGGCGAATACGCGCCGCCAATCCGTGATCTGGCTCTCGTTTCAGGAATGCACCGGCTGCACGGAGTCGCTGACGCGTTCGTTCGGTCCAACCATCGAGGACATGATCTTCAATCTCATCTCGCTCGACTATCACGAAACGCTGATGGCGGTGTCGGGTACTGCCGCGGAAGCGGCGCGCCTGGCTGCCATGAAGGAGAACAAGGGCAAATATGTCGTCGTGGTCGACGGCTCCGTTTCGACGAGGGATGGCGGGGTCTACTCCACCAACGCCGGCAAGACCAACCTCGAGGTGCTGAAGGAGACGGCCGCAGATGCAGCCGCGGTGATCTCCGTCGGGACCTGCGCGGCCTTCGGTGGCATTCCCCACGCAAATCCCAACCCCACCGGCGCAGTTGCCGTCAGCGACATCATCACCGACAAACCGGTGATCAATGTCTCCGGTTGCCCGCCCATTCCGGAAGCCATCGCCGGCACGGTTGCCTATCTCGTGACGTTCAACAAGCTTCCCGATCTCGACGACAAGGGCAGACCGAAAGCGTTTTTCGGCGATACGATCCATGACCGCTGCTATCGCCGGCCGTTCTACGACAAGGGGCAGTTCGCCAAGCAGTTCGACGATGAGGGAGCGCGCAAGGGCTGGTGCCTCTATGAAGTCGGTTGCAAGGGGCCCGTGACTTACAATGCGTGCGCGACCATGAAATGGAATGGTGGCGTCTCTTTCCCGATCCAGTCGGGACACGGCTGTCTGGGCTGTTCCGAACCGAATTTCTGGGATCGCGGCAGCTTCTACCAGCCACTTTCCTCAAACACGTTGAATGATCCGGAGATCATCGGCGGCGCTGCGGCTGCGGGCGCGGCGGTCGGGATCGCCAGCGCATGGCTGGCGCGGCGACGCAAACAACGAGCGGAGAGGGAGACCCAGCCATGAGCCTGCTGGATTTCGTGCGCGGACCCGCGATCGAGATCGCAATCGCGATATTCGTGGGCGGCGTGTTGTGGCGGCTCGCGTCGCTGCTGCTCCTGCCCTGGACTAGCGACAGATCGGCGAGGCGAGCTGATGCACCGCATGCCGTGGTTGGCGCGTTCCGTGGCTTCGTGCGTCACCTATGGCCCGCGAACACCTATCTGCGCGCCTCGTTGTTCAGCACGGTGAACGGCTATGTTTTTCACGTCGGCCTTGCCATCATCGTGTTCGGACTGGCGCAGCACATTCTCTTCCTGCGTGGATTGTTCGGCTTTTCATGGCCGAATCTGCCCACCGGCGTGATCTCGGCCGCCTCGGTGGTCACGCTGGCGTCGCTCCTGGCTGCGCTGGCGCGACGGATGACGAATCCGGTCTTAAGACTGCTTTCGACGCTTGACGACTACTTCAGCTGGCTGGTGACGTTCCTTCCGGTCGTGACGGGGCTGATCGCGGTGAGCCACCTATGGGCGCCGTACGAGACGCTCTTGTCCGTGCACATCCTGGCCGTGTGCCTGTTCCTGATCTGGTTCCCGTTCGGAAAACTCATGCATGCCTTCCTCGTCTTCCTGACCAGGAGCGAGACCGGGATCTTCTACAGCCGCCGGGGAGTCGAGATATGAACCAGCGCATCGTCGTCGATCCCATCACGCGCATTGAAGGGCATCTGCGGATCGAGGCGGAAACAGATCCCCATGGCGCCATCACCGGTGCGTACAGTTCCGGCACGATGGTGCGCGGCATCGAACTGATCCTGAAAGGACGCGATCCGCGCGAGGCCTGGGCTTTCGCTCAGCGCATATGCGGCGTGTGCACGCTGGTCCACGGCATCGCCAGCGTCCGCGCCGTGGAGAATGCGCTGGGATACACCATTCCGCCGAACGCGCAACTCATCCGCAACCTGATGATTGCCGCACAATATGTGCATGACCACGTCATGCACTTCTATCATCTGCATGCGCTCGACTGGGTCGACGTGGTGTCGGCGTTGAAGGCCGATCCGGCGGCAACGTCGCAACTGGCGCAATCGATCTCGAGCTTCCCGAAGTCGAGCCCGGGCTATTTCGCGGACACGCAGAAGAGACTGAAAGCCTTCGTCGAAGGCGGCCAGCTCGGTATCTTTGCAGGTGGATTCTGGGGACATCCCGGATTCAAGCTGCCGGCCGAAGCAAACCTGATGGCGGTCGCGCACTATTTGGAAGCGCTCGCCTGGCAGCGCGAGGTGGTGCAGATCCACACCATCTTCGGCGGCAAGAATCCGCATCCGAATTTCCTGGTCGGCGGCGCCCCGTCAGCGATCAGCCTGAACACCGGCGGCACCGCCATCGGCATCGACGGCCTGCAGACGGTGAAGACCGTGATCGGCCGAATGAAGGATTTTGTCGAGCAGATCTATCTGCCGGACACGCTGGCCATTGCGTCCTTCTACAAGGACTGGTTCGCGCGCGGCGAAGGCGTGGGCAACTTCCTGACCTACGGCGACTTCCCCGAAAAGGGCATGGACGACCCGGCCAGTTGGCTGATCCCGGCGGGCGCGATCCTCAATCGCGACCTGACCACGATCCATCCCGTCGACATGAACAATTCGGAGGAAATCCAGGAGTTCGTCTCCCATTCCTGGTACGACTATGCAAGCGGCAAGGACAAGGGCCTGCATCCCTACGAGGGTGAGACCAATCTGCATTACACCGGTCCCAAGCCCCCCTTCGAGCAGCTCGATGTCGGCGCGAGCTATTCCTGGCTCAAGGCGCCGCGCTGGAAGGGCCATGTCATGGAGGTCGGTCCGCTCGCGCGCGTGCTGATGCTCCATGCCAAAGGTCACGAGCCGACGCGCGAACTGGTCGGTTACGCGCTGGGCAAGCTCGACCTGCCGCTGACGGCGATGTTCTCGACCATGGGACGCACAGCGGCGCGCGCGCTGGAAAGCAAGATCGTCGTCGACCAGATGTCGACCTGGTACGACCGTCTTCTTTCCAACATCCGCGCGGGTGATCTGAACGTTCACAATTCGAACAAGTGGGATCCCTCGACCTGGCCCACCGAAGCCAAGGGTGTCGGCTTCATGGAAGCGCCGCGCGGGGCGCTGGCGCATTGGGTGGTGATCAAGAACAAGCGCATCGATAATTATCAGGCCGTGGTGCCCTCGACCTGGAACGCGGGGCCGCGCGATTCCAAGGGCCAGCCCGGACCTTACGAAGCGGCATTGATGGATCGCCACACGCTCCACGATCCTCGGCAGCCGCTCGAGATCCAGCGCACGATCCACAGCTTCGATCCGTGCATCGCCTGCGCGGTGCATGTGATCGATCCCGACGGCGAAGAGCTGATACAATTGCAGGTGAGGTAAGGCGATGGGCGGCGAAATCGACGTCGAAGCAGCCAGCAGAACGTTCCTGGCGCGGACCGAGGAACATCTGGTCAGCTATCTCGAGGCCTGCGTCCATTGCGGAAACTGCGCCGAAGCCTGCCACTTTTATCAGGCCTCCGGAGATCCACGGCATACGCCCGCCTACAAGCTGTTTCCGATGGCCAAGGCCTATCGCCGGCAGAAATTCCCGCTCTCCCTCTTCGCTCCCCGCATCACGGAAGAGGACCTCAAGGAATGGGAGGAACTGCTGTTCGATACCTGCACCATGTGCGGTCGATGCACCACGATCTGTCCGATGGGGATCGACATCGCTTCCATCGTGGGCGGCGCGCGGCAGGCCTTCGTCAAGGCAGGACTTGGGCCGAAGGACCTTCTGCAGGCCGCCGACAATTCGCGCGACCATGGAAGCCCGCTGGGCGTGACAGCCGACAAGCTGCGCGATCGCATCGAATGGCTCGAAGATGAGCACGACGTGCCCATCGCGCTCGACAAGGACAAGGCCGACATTCTGCTGACGCTCTCGTCCGTCGAAACGATGAAATACCCCGATTCCGTGGTGGCCATGGCCAAGCTGCTCAACCACGCGGGCGTCGACTGGACGCTGAGCACCAAGGGCTATGAAGCCACGAATTTTGGCTATCTGGCCGGCAAGGCAGACGTCGCCCGGATCATGGTTCAGCGGATCACCGAGGCCGCCGAGGCGGTCGGAGCCAAGACGGTCGTGATTCCGGAGTGCGGCCACGCGTTCGGTGTACTGCGCTGGTCGGGCGCCAATGTGCTCGGCCGCCCCCTGCCCTTCGCAGTCGTGCACATTTCGGAATTCATGGCGCAGCTCAAGCGCGACGGCAGGCTGAAGCTGAAACCGATCGAGGAGTCGATCACCTATCACGATCCTTGCCAGATCTCCCGTCGCGGCGGCGCGACCGAGGATGCGCGATTCCTCCTGCAGGATTTCGCGAAGGACTTCCGCGAGATGACCCCGACCGGAGATCTCAACTGGTGCTGCGGTGGCGGCGGCGGCGTGCAGGCGATCGCGCGCGCAGCCGATCTTCGCCACAAGGTCTTCAAGATCAAAATGGATCAGGTGGAGAAGACCGGCGCGAAGACGATGGTCTCGGCATGCTCAAACTGCCGGCTGACCATGGACGAGAGCAAGGCCCACTGGAAATGGGAAGGTGGCCTCGCGAGCCTGGTGGAGATCATTGCGGATCACCTGATCGAGGACGCCCCGGCAAAGACGCAAGGGTGACGGCTCACAGTCGTGCGCCTTGCGTCGTGGGCAAACGGCGGCGCAACGCGGGCCGCGGGGCAACGTAGACTGCGTCGGCGCCCCCGCCTTGTTGCGGCCCCGGTCTCGATCATGACGAAAGGCACTTCGGCGTGGCAGAGATTGCGCAGCGTCAGGACGTTCGCCTGATCAGGAACTCGAACTGCTTGCCTTCCGACTTGGATTCCAAGAGATCATTTCCGGTCGTGCGACAAAACGCCTCGAAGTCTTTCACAGCGCCGGGATCGGTGGCGAGCACTTGGAGCGTGCCACCGATCGGCACGTCCTTGAGCGCCTTCTTCGCGCGCAAGATCGGCAGCGGGCAGTTCAATCCCTTGGCATCGAGAACCTGGTCAGCCATCCTGTCTCTCCGTCATTTCTGGTGCTGGGTCCGTGACACGTTCAAATGAACAGGTTGATGTCGCTCTTGGTCGCCGTCTCGATGTAGGTCGCAGCGCCCCCGAGCACCGGCCCCTCGATCATGTCGTCCTTGGTGTACTCGAACAGATCCATGGTCATCTGGCAGGCGATCATCTTGACGTCGGCTTCGATGGCCATCGTGCGCAACTCCTCTATCGATGCGACCCCCTTCTTCTTGATCAGGTTTTTCATCATCGTCGTCGCCGCCGCGTCGACGCCGGGGATGGCCGATACGAGATTCGGCATACCGATGTGCATTCCAAACATCGGCATCTCCATGGCCGGATTGCCGAGCGTAGAGATTTTCAGGTCGAGATTCTTCTTGAGCAGCGTCAAGCCGTAGAAGGTGAAGAACATGGTCACGTCGAGGCCCATGGCCGCCGCTGTCGTGGCCAGGATGAAGGGCGGATAGGCCCAATCCAGCGTCCCCTTGGTGACAATCATCGACATGCGCTTGGTATTGTTGTCTTCGGCCATTGCATCTCTCCGTTTGGTCTCTCGCAGGCGCAACCGCGCGCGTCATTGGATTCCTGCTATTGGATTCCTGCTTTCCAACGCACGACCATCAGCACGAGGACTGCGAGGAACAGCGTCTCGGCGACGATCAGCGCGATCGCCCGGCCGCCGACATCGGCCATCGCCTTGAGCGACGTCTTCATCCCGAGCGCTGCGATCGCCGTCACGAGGCACCACCTTGAAATGTCCTTGATGACGGCAAGCAGGAATGCGGGAATGACGCCGGCGCTGTTGAGCATCACCAGAACGGCGAACACCACCAGGAACCCCGGCAGTTGGCGCCCGGCCTTGCCGACGCGATGGGCGCGGAACACGTAGGACAGCATCACGACGACAGGCAGCAGCATGGCAACCCGGAGCAGCTTGGTGAAGGTCGCGACGTTTCCGGTCTCCTCCGACACGCTGAAGCCGGCGCCAACCACCTGCGCCACGTCGTGAATGGTACCGCCAAGAAACATGCCGACGGCAGCGTGATCGAGATGGAATCCTGCGATCACCAGCGGATAGACGATCATCGCGATCGTGCTGAGCGCCGTCACGCCGATCACGGTAAAGACCGTGTCGCGTTCGTGGTGCTCCCCCTTGGGCAACACCGACGAGATCGCCAGCGCCGCCGACGCTCCGCAAATCGCCACGGCCCCGGAGGTGAGGATTCCGAACGGCCGGCTCAACCCCATGGCGCGGGAGGCCAGCGCGCCGAACAGGATGGTCAGGATCACCGCGCCGACGACCGTGATCACGGGCGTCGGGCCGAGCTTCATGATCTCGGCAATCGTGATCTGCGCCCCGAGCAGGCCGACGGCGACGCGCAGGATGCGCTTTGAGGCGAGTTCGATGCCGGCAACGCAGCGCCCCTCCTGCGACAGGAAATAGAAGGCCATCCCAAGCAGCAAGGCGAACAGCATGACCGGCCCGCCATAGTGCTCGGACAGGAAGGTTGCCGCGATCGCGATGATCAAACTGGCCAGGACACCCGGGAAGTAGGTCGGCAGCGACATGAAGGCCGCGAGGCCGCGACTTATCATCGATGTCCTGATTGCGGCGGTCTCAGTCACAGCCTGTCCACTTCCTTACGCGCAGCCAGCGAAATTCTCGGCAGCCATCTTCGCTTCATAAGGGGCGGCGGCCGCCGTGCCCGGCACGAGGCCGGCCTTGGCAGCAGCCCAATCCTTCGGGCGCACCTTGACCATCCATCCCTCGCCATACGGGTCGGTGTTGGCCAGCTTGGGCGCTGCGCTCATTGCATCGTTGACCTCGACGATTTCCGCATTGAAGGCGACCTTTGCCGGGCCGACCCACTTACCGGATTCGATCGTGGCGCAGGACTTGCCCGCATCGACCGACCGGCCGGCCTTCTTTGGTGTGAAGGCGACAAGCTGACCGGCCATGGCCGCTGCCACAGCGGTCATCCCGAGCGTCACGGTGCCGTCGGCGTTCTCGCGATACCAGATGTTGTTTTCGACGTCATAGAGGAGGTCGTCGGGAAGGTTGCAGCCGCGGACGATGGGCATCGTCTTCTCCTTATCTCAAACAGTTTCGTTGGTCTGCATCGATGCATCGAGTTGACGTAGCGGCCGGGACGCGCAGCAGAATTCGCCGAGCCCGGCCACCTCCAGCTTGCCTCCGATGAACAGCATAAGATGCCGCGCGACCATGGCGCCCAGTCGCAGCCGCCGGGCGACCTCCGCGTAGCCTGGCTCGAGGCGCACCAGATTGTAGTGATAGACGAGCTCGCGGCAGGTTTCGCGGCAGGCGTTGAAGCTTGCATCGCCGCGCGCGCCCTGCCGATGCAGCGCCAGCAGGCGAAACGTCTCGACCTGGCGATCGGTCGGGATCTCGCCGTGCGCAGCGAGCCATGTTTCGAGAATCGTTTCGCCGAGCTGCAGCAACTCCTCGGCGAGCGGCGCGGCGGCCGCCCCGAGTGCAGCATCGGACGCGGCCAACATGCCGTCCAGCCGCTCCGCGACGTCGTCGAGGCTCGTGATACCGATATCCGCCATCACCCGAGCCCCCGCGCATGCAACAGACCGGTCGAATCCGAGAAATTCTCCTGCACGCCGACCTTGCGCGCCGACAGCCCGAGCGCCATGCCAAGGAGCTGGGTGAAGTACAGGATCTTGACGCTGGTCTTGCGGCCGAAGACCTTTTCCGCGCGCACCTGATGCATTTCGAGCCCGGTGTGGCAGGTCGGGCATTCGGTGGCGATCACGTCCGCGCCGCAGGCCTCGGCCGTCGTGAGCAGGTTGAGAACGAGCTTGGTCGAGGTGTCGCTGTCGGACAGCGTGTGAGCGCCGCCACAGCATGCCGTCTTGAGCGGGTACTCGACGTTCTCGGCCCCCGCCGCAGCCAGCAGGTCGTCCATGAAATGGGGCTTCGAGGTCGATTCCGAGCCGGGCCCCTTGTCCTTTTCCGGAAAGATGTGACGCGGCCGCGTGTACATGCAACCGTAGTAGTTGGCGACCTTCAGGCCCTTGAGCGAGTTCTTCACGCGTGTCTTGAGGCCCTGTTCGCCGACGGATTCCTTGATCCAGTCGAGCGCGTGAATGGTCGTGACCTTGCCCGCTTCGTAGGTCGCGTGGCCGGCCTTGCGCGACAATCGGTCCGTCACTTCACGCGAAGCGGGATCCTTGGCGAGGTCGTATTCGGCCTTCTTGAGATTGTGATAGCAGCCGTTGCAAGGCGCCATCACCGTATCGAACCCCATCGCATCCGCGATCGAGAGGTTGCGGGCCGACAGATAGGTCTGCAGCTTGGGATCGATGTTCTTGACCTCCATGGCGCCGCAGCAGTTCCAGTTCCTGAGCTCGACCAGATCGAGGCCGAGTGCCTTGCCGACCTCCCGGGTGGAGCGGTTGTAGGCGTGCCCGGTTCCTTCGAGCGCGCACCCCGGATAGTAGGCGACCCGCTTGTGTTTGTCGCTCATCACTCAGCTCCCTGAACGTCCAACCGAAGCGCCTTGCGGGCCGCTGCTTCACACTCACGGACATACTCGTCGATCGCGAGGCTGGCGCCCCCCCATCCGCGCGTGCGAGGACGGACCACGCTGGCAAGTCCCAACTTCACCAGGAGGCCCACCGGCAATCGGCTGGCGAGACTGCGTATCAGTTCGACGAGCCACCCCTGCGACAGGGACTGCCCGGTCCGCGCGAAGAACCGGCGCAGCACGCGGCCCTCCTCGATCTTGCCGGTGGCGAAGACCTGCTCGGAGAAGACCTCATCGAACGCGGTGGACGGCTTCTTCTCGGTATGGCCCTTCAGCTCCAGCCAATGTGCCGTGGCCTTCATCATGCCTTCGGGACTGACGTCGCGAGGACAGGCATAGGTGCATTTGTTGCAGGAGACGCACTGCCAGATGATGTCCTTGTCGCGCAGCAACTCGCTTTCGAAGCCCATTCGGATCAGGTAGATCCAATAGCGCGGGTTGAAGTCGGGATTCACGGCGTTGATCGTGCAGGCATTGGTGCATGAGCCGCATTGCCAGCAGCGGTGGATGAACTCGCCTCCCGGGAGCGCCGCGATCTCCTCCTGCATCTGCTCGTTGTAGTCGGTAATGGCGCGTGAGGTGATGAACGTGCTCCAGTGCCCGGAGACATCGACGCCATCAATTTCCAGGTGCTCATGCGTGACGAGATTCTCTGGCCGGATCAGCGATTTTTCGTGAATCGGCATGGATGTTCCCTCATTCGCTCAGCAGGCGAGGCTGCCCGAGCACATGGGCCCTGCCATCGATCAGCTTCAGGCGGGTGCGCCCCGACTCGGTATCGACCGCATCGAGTCCCAGGAGACGGCGAGTATGCGCCATCGCGTCCGCCTTGAAGCCGCCGCAGAAGTCCGCGTGCAGGAACTGGCCGCCCTTGTCGTTGATATAGCTTGCATAGGTGTGGGCGCAGAGCAGATCGACGTAGAAGGCCAGATCGCGGAAGACACCGTTCGCCTGCAGGAAACCTTCGAGCTCCTCGCGTAGCATCGTGAAAGTGGCGAAGCCGTCGCCGACGGCGATCGTGCCGGTCTCGGCAGCCTCGTCGTACCATATCTCGCGCAATACGCCGGTATTGACCCTGGCGTCCCACATCCAGCGCGTCATCAGCGGATAGTGGTCCGGCGCGGTGAAATGAAGGACCTCGGCGGCAAGATCGCGCGACCAGCGGTGCTCGC
Organism: Bradyrhizobium sp. HKCCYLRH2060; assembly: GCF_051168135.1. Classification (NCBI taxonomy): domain Bacteria; kingdom Pseudomonadati; phylum Pseudomonadota; class Alphaproteobacteria; order Hyphomicrobiales; family Nitrobacteraceae; genus Bradyrhizobium; species Bradyrhizobium sp. HKCCYLRH2060. Next base: position 223,412 of record NZ_JBNPUK010000011.1, on the reverse strand, counting down.
GATCGGCCGGAAAGCTCGTGACGAACGCGGCGACGCGCTGGTCGGTTGTGCCGAGGTCGGACCATCCGTGCAGCAGCGCCTCGAGCCTGCTGCGCAGCGCCGCAAACCCGTTGCGGCCGAGCCACGCCCCCACACGCCGGCGCACCGGCGTGATGAACGTGGCAAGGTCGCAGAATTCGGCCTCCGTCAGCTCGCTGACCCGCCCCTTGCCCAACACCTCCTCGAACAGCGAGGCCTTGAGCGCGAGCGCTCCGACATAGCGCTCGACGCCACCGCTGTCGTCGGCGGATTCCACGAGGCTCTCGAACGCCCGCCGCAGCCTGGGGCCGGACAGATCGAGCACCGGCCGCGTCGGCTCGACCACCGCCTTGCCTCTATGGTTGGTGATCGGCCACATCACTCGGCCGCTTCCATCATGGCGCCGCGGACCAGGGCCAGCGCGGCCATCGCTGCCGATTGGCCCTGTGCGATGGAATCGTCGATGGTCTCGGGCCCGGTGGCCGCGCCGGCGACGAAGACGCCCGGCCGCGAGGTGGCCGATGTGTTGGAATAGACCGACGCCTTCTCGATATGGCCGTGCTTCTGCAGTTTGACGTCGAACACCGCCGACAACGTCATGTTGTCGACATTGGGATCCATGCCGATGGCGTGCACCACCATGTCGAACGGGATCGAGATCGGCCGTTTCACCAGCGTGTCCTCGCCCTTCACGATCAACCGCCTGCCGTCTGACGTCACTTCGGCGATCCGCGCCTTGATGTATTTGACGCGGTGCTTCTCCTGGCTTTCCCAGTAGTAGAGATCCTCGTAGAGGCCGAAGGTGCGGATATCCATGTAGTAGACATACACGTTGCACCGTGGCATCGCCTCGCGGATCTCCATGGCGATGTTGGCGGAGACCGTGCAGCAGATCTTCGAACACCACTCGCGACCGATCTGGCGGTCGCGCGAGCCGACGCATAGCAGGATCGCAACCCGTTCCGGCTCGCGCCCGTCGGACGGACAGCGCACGCCCCTGCCGGAGGAGAGCATCTGCTCGACCTGGGTCGTCGTAACCACATCAGGGTAGGTGCCGAAACCCCATTCCGGCTTATTGACGGAATCGAAATGCGTGAAGCCGGTGCACAGGATCGCCGCCCCCGCCTCCAGCATCGCGCCATCCGACAGCGTCACGCGGAAGTCGCCTGGGCTGCCCGAAAAGGCTTTCACCGTGACGCGCCTTCGGATCTCGACACGGCTGTCGGTTTCGACCCGGCGCACCATGCCACCGATGGCGTCCTTGGCCCATTCGCCGGACGGCACCAGCCTGGCGTAGCCTGACTGGATCGGCGCACCGCCGAGCTGCTCCGCCTTTTCGACGAGAACGACGCGCTGGCCGGCCGCGGCCAGCGCATGTGCGGCGGAAAGCCCCGACGGCCCGCCGCCAACGATGAGAACGGGACGGGTCATGATGCGGCTCCTGGCAGGGTCGCCGTCGGCTTGACATAGCCTGGGCCCGACGTAATCGCGCGTTTGGGGTCGTAAAGCGTCTCGATGCGGCCGGCCTTGACCTCACCGAGATAGGCCTCGAACTCGGCTTTGGCTTTCTGCCAGTCGATCCCGAGCTTCTCGAGCAGCCCCTCGAACGGCGAGGCGTGCCAGTGAAGCTGTGCGAGCTTGTAGGGATGCGCGCCGAGGGCGAGCGCCGCGAACTGGCAATCGGCCATGATCGGCAGCGCATAGACCTTGTCGACGGCCTTGCCGATCCACTGGTTCTTGTCGAGTGTGGTGATGCAACCCGTGTCGTGGCCGATCATGACGTCCGCCCGCGCCTCCTCGACCGCGACCCTGATCTTGCGATCGATGGCGAAGGAGCGCGTGAACTCACGTTCGCCGATGATATGACGAAAGCCGAAGCCGCAGCAGTCGTACCAGGTCGAGTAGTCGACGACCTGTGCACCCAGCGCCTGCATCAGGCCGGTCGATACCGCCACGCGGTTGCCGTCCATGACGGTGTCGTCATAGATCACGTCTTCCGGAACCATCTTGTAGACGTGACAGGCCGGATGAACGGTGGCACGAAGGCTGCTCACGTCGATGACCTGCCGCTCCCGGATGCGGTGGCGCATGACGTGCAGCCACTCGGAATAGTGCACGATCTCTTCGGGGATCAGCAGCTTGCCGTCGACCAGACGACCCAGCTTGCCGAGAATCTTCTTCACCTGCTCGCGCAGTTCAGCCGAATGCATCAAGAAGATGCGCATCTCCTTGTAATTGCCGAACGACGTGCCGCAGTGGATCAGCGGGAAGTAGGTTCCGACCGGCAAGCCCTGCGCCTTGGCCGACATGTATGCCTGGTGGAAGTTGCGCAGGAAGACGGCGGCCAGACTGACGACATTGCCGACCCCGGAGCCGTGATAATTCCAGGCGGTGCAAGAGGTCTGATCGGTCTCGTCGAGATAGCGCACGCCGAGCTGGTTCATCAGCCACATCACGCTCGACGGATAGCCGGGGATATTGCCGCACTGTCCGCAGGATTTGTGCTGCCAGAGGTTGGTGGTGGGAATGCGCTTGTCCCAGCCGTACAGTGTGCGCGCCACCACCGGCTCGTGGCGCTCGTCGATCCGATGAACGACGATTTCGCCGTCCTTCTCCAACTCCCACATCGCGTCGCGGATGTCGTGGACACGCTCCTTGTTGGTCAGCATGGAGCGACGGTCGATCCGGGTTTCCACCCAGGCCGTCGCCGTCTGCGCCTCGCTCGGCGTCAGGTTGGAAGGGCGCCACTCCGCGCCAAAGCCGGCGTAAGCCGACTGACTGTCACTGCGCCTTTCGTCCATCGCTTCCTCCGTCGTCCACCGCGGCGATTGATCTCGCCGTCTATTGTGGTCGTCTCAGCGGCCTATTCTTCCTGCTGCTCTTCAAGCCACTCGTTGTATTCCTCGCGCTTCTCATCCATCACGTCGCTGACGACGTCGAACAGATTCTCGTCGATCGTCTCGAGCTGATCGAGCACGCCGGTCGCCTCCCAAATGGTGTAGAGTTCGACGGACGTCTTCAGGTTGACCTCCCAGGCCGTGTCCATGGTGTGCATGGTTGGGACTGGAATGGCCTTGCGCAGGATATTGAGCGGAGCATCGACCTTGGCGACGTTCGGGCCCCAGTCGGGAAACGCATCGCGCGTGATCATGTTGGGCGCGAGCTGATTTCCCGTGGAAATGACCTTCAGAAGCACCCGCGAGAACGGTCGCAGCACATCTTTCGCCGACTGCATGCCATGCTTGATCGCGACCTCGCGCATGATCATGACGAGCCCGCCCGGTGAATTCTCGAACGGACAGCGGGCGGCACAGGTGTAGCACTGCGCGCAGGACCAGATCTTCTCCTGCATCGCGTCGTAGATGCCCTCGAGATTTTCGGTCCACAGCAGCTGGACGATCTCGCGGGGTGAATAATCGTAGTAGTGCGCCGAGGGACAGGTCGCGGTGCAGATGCCGCAATTGAGACAGCCGTGCAGTTCATGATCGTAGAGGACGTGCGAGCGAATGTCGTCGAACACCTCTTCCAGCTTCTCATAGGGAACGACCGGCGCCTCGGAGACCGGGTCGCCGATAGAGGTCAGCTCCATTGAAGCTCCGCTCGTCATCTGGCGGCTCTCCTCAGTAGGTCAGCACCTTGGCGTTATCGTTTTCCATCACCTCTTCGATGACCTTTGCACCCCCGACGATGCCCTCGCATTCAGGGATCAGATCCTGCTCGGTCATGTCGAAGAGATCGAGGTTCGGAGAGCAGCAATAGAACTTCACTCCAGCTCCGTGCGCGTCCTTGATGAAGTCATAGACGGTTTTCGGAGATCCGGGCTTGACCACGAGCTTCTCGGCCACGCCCTTTTTCATGAGCTGCCCCGCCGTCGCGGTACAGACGACATCGACCTCGTAGTCCATCGCCGCGGCAACAGTGGCCTGGAAGAACGGCGCGCCGAGCTCCTCGCCGTTGCGAGGATCGGTATTGACCATGATGATGATGAGCTTTTTCGCCATTCCTACGATGTCCTCCCCGATCGTCTGCTATTGAGCGTGCGTAGCGCACATCGACACAGGAGCGTGCACGACAAGTTATCTCGAGGCGCATCGCCTTGGGTTTGATGAAGATCAACAAGCCCAGGAACCGAAGTCCCAGGTGGACAACAAGCTGACATCGATTTCATCCAATCCATCGGACGAACGCACAAAACATATTCCATTTTTTGAATGACATCTATAGGGTGAAGAAAATAATTCATTGCTCGGGAGAACGGTCCTACGGGAGCGGCCGCATCAGATGCGTCGACTCGATCAAACCAATCATCAGCGGCCCGAGCGCCGCAGCGATCTCGCGCTGCACCACGCGCAGGTCGGCGAGCGTTTCCGCCGTGCGATCAGGACATTCTTCGAATGCCATGATCAGATCCTCGATCATGGCCGATTTGATTCCGGGATGGCCGAGGAACCCGAAGCAGTTATCACGAAGCTGAAACACCGCCGGCTCCCCCGCAGAGTCGATCGCGAGAACACTTGCATCGGCCGGCAGCACCGGGCGATCGCGCATGTAGATCGCCACGGGAAAGGATCGCGGCAGATGACCGCCGAGCGCAGCGGGATCGACCCGTCGGGCCGTCTCCACGACGAAGCGGAGCGGAGCTTCCTGAGTGCCGCCGCCGCACGCGGTTGCAAGTATGCAGCTGCCGGCTCCGATGCCGATGACGGGCAGGCCGCGCGCCAGGAAATCCCGTACCAACCGCAACTCCGGCCCGAGGCTCGGAAGCAGGTTGCCGCTGACGACTCCGAGCGGTCCGGCGCCAAGAACAATGAGGCCGTCAAAGTCCCCCGCCGTCGCAGGTATCGATCCTCCGGCCGTAAACGGCCGGCAATAGCGAAAGCCGACGTTGCGTCCTTCGAACTGATCTTCCATCAAGCCGAGATAGTCCGCCTCGAAATGCTGCAGGACGCAGAGTGTCTTCATGGCGAACCGCGACAACTGAATGAAGCATCAATGACGGCCGAAGCCGACGGCAGACCTGAAATATATATGTTTTTTCGCATATGAAAAGCGAGGAACGCAATGGCATGGTATGAGAAGCTGCAGGAGATCGAACCGCTCGACGACCTGCGTTTTGACCGTGGGCTCGTCGATGCACTCGAGGCGGCAGCCCGCGAGCGCGCGCTCGGACCGATGCGGTTCTACACGCCGACGTTCCGCGCCTATGCCAGCGAAGAACTCAAGGGCTGCGGCAAAGCGAGCTTTCCCGCCTTTTCCATCACCGGCGGCGCTTGCGCGCTGAATTGCGATCACTGTCAGGCGAAGATCCTCGACCCGATGATCGCGGCAACGACACCGGACGAACTCGACCGCAAGGTGCGCGATCTCATTCTACTCAAGGATCTGGGCGGTTTCCTGCTCTCGGGCGGATCCAACCGCCGCAACGAGGTTCCGTACGATCGCTTCTATCCGACCATCGAGAGGCTCAAGCGCGACTTTCCCCATCTGCGCATCGCCGTCCACTCCGCGTTGCTCGACGAACGGCGCGCCCGATCCATGGAAGCGGCCGGGGTCGACGTCGCGATGCTCGACGTGATCGGCTCGCGGCAGACGATCCGCGACGTCTATCACCTCGACCGTCCCGTCGCGGATTTCGAGGCGACGCTCGCCGCGCTCTCGGGCACCAAGATGCAGGTCGTGCCACACATCGTCATCGGTCTGCACTATGGCCGGCTGCTCGGCGAGGAGACCGCGCTGGACATCGTTTCGCGCCATCCGGTCGCCGCGTTGATCCTGGTGGTGGTGACCCCGATCTATGCGCCGCCGGATCGGCCCTTCGCCACGATATCCACCGACGACGTGGCAAAGGTGCTGGTCGCCGCGCGGCAACGCATCAGTCACGCGCCGGTTCAACTTGGCTGTATCCGCCCCGCGGGCCGCCACAAGCTGATGACCGACGCATACGCCGTCATGGCGGGATTTGACGGCATCGCCTATCCCGCGGACGGCATCGTAGCTCTTGCCCGCGCCATCGGTCGCCCGGTCGAGCAGGAGCATGCCTGCTGCTCGATTGCGCTTGACGGCCTCGCCGGACGGCGGGCTTGCGCAGCCTGAGGTGCACGATGAACGCCGAGGCAACGGATATCGTCGTCGTCGGGCTTGGACCGGCTGGGAGTCGTGCGGCTGCAATTGCCGCAAAGGCCGGCTACCGCGTCGTCGCCGTCGATCGCCGGCTCGCGGCGGGCCGCCCGGTCCAGTGTGCCGAGTTCGTGCCCGCCATGATCGAGCGGGACGTTCCGAACATCACGGCCGTCGCTCAACAGAAGATCACGCGCATGCTGACCTTCACCGAAGCGTCGGACTGCGAGGAAACGCCGGATTTCCGCGGCTGGATGATCGATCGCGCCGCCTTCGATCGAATGCTCGCTGATGAGGCGGCGAATGCGGGAGCCGCGTGCCGATACGGCACCTCCGTGGTTGCCATCGACATCGACGGCACAATTCATACGTCCGATGGTCTTGCCATGAAGCCGCGCGTCCTGATCGGCTGCGACGGCCCTCGCTCGCGGGTCGGCGCGGCGATCGGCGAGACCAATCGCGCGCTCGTCGATACGAGGCAACTGACCGCGCCGCTGATCGTGCCGCACGATGCCACGGATATCTTCCTGAGCGCCGACTATCGCGGCGGCTATGGCTGGCTGTTTCCCAAGGGCGCCGTGGCCAATATCGGCGTTGGCGTCATGATGGAGGACCGGCGGCGGCTGAAACCGATGCTCGCCGCGCTCTTTGGCGCGCTGTCGGCATCGCGCCGCATCGGAACGCGCCCGTTCGCGTTGACGGGCGGGGCGATACCCGTGGGCGGCAGGGTGGGTTCGACAGGCCGGCTTGGCGCAACCCAGGTGTTGCTGGCCGGCGATGCGGCGGGCCTGACCAACCCCGTGACCGGCGCCGGCATCGCCTCCGCCGTGCAATCGGGCGCACTCGCCGGGCAAGCCGCGGCAGACATGCTGTCCGGCCGCAGCGGCGCCCTCAATGATTATGACGAAGAGCTCAGCGACATTTTCGATGCGGCCTTGAGCCGGGCATCACGGCGACGACGGCAAGTTCTGGCGCAATACGGCGACGGACGTCGCCCCGACGCGGCTGCGCTCGCCGAGGCGTGGATCAGTTCGCCGAACTATTGGGCGTGAAAATGCAGGATCAGGAGAGGAAGTCATGAGCTGTCTCGAAGGACCGACGCATCCGGTGCCGGATTTCCTCACCGGGGAGACGCGCGCCTTCAACGCGGCCGAAGCCATGCGGCCGCGCGCGCCCGGCGACGTGCCGGCAGAAGCACGCAACGGCGGGCGCGTGAAAGCACAGGACGCGCGGCCGGAAGGCGTCTACCTGCCGAACGACAACGTTCTGACGCCGAACATGCGATCACCCGACTACGTGCAAATGTCGACGGCAGCAGCGATCACCCTCGGCATCATGAACGGCTACATGCATCGCACCAGTTGCACCCGTTGCCTGAACCTGCTGCTGACCTATCCGGAGGGCTGCCGCGCCAACTGCGCTTATTGCGGGCTTGCGCGCCATCGCGAAGCGGAGCGCGACTATGCCGACCGCAACTTTATTCGTGTCGACTGGCCTGCGGTGCCTTACGACCAGGTGATCGACATCGTCGCATCGGGCGGCGACGGCGGGCGCTTCCATCGCATGTGTATCAGCATGATCACGCATCCGCGGTCGGACGAGGACACCCGCATCGTCCTGCGGAAATGGGTTGAACGCATCAGGCACGTGCCCGTGTCCATCCTGTCCAACCCGACGACGATGACCCGACTGGATGTGCAAGAGCTGAAGGATCTCGGCGCCGAGATATTTACGGTCGCGCTCGATGCCGCCAACCCGGCCATTTTTGACCGCACCCGCGGCCACGGCGTTCAATCGCCGCACAGCTGGGACAAATATTGGGAGATCCTGCTGGCCGCCGCCGAGATATTTGGCCCGGAACGCTTCGGCGCCCATCTCATCGTTGGGATGGGCGAGAGCGACCACGACGTTCTCTCGCAGGTGCAGAGAATTCGCGATCTCGGCGGCCGCAGCCACCTGTTCGCGTTCTTTCCCGAACAAGGCTCGTTGATGGATCACCTCCCGCCGGCGCCGCGCCCGCAATGGCGACGCATACAGCTCGCCCGCTATCTCATCGACTATCGAAGCCATTCCCTGCAGCGCATGCGTTTCGACGAGCGCGGTCAACTCGTCGATTTTGGTCTGCCGCAGGACGAAGTCGACGCGATCATCGACGCGGGCGTGGCCTTCCGCACGTCCGGCTGCCCGGGCAAGGAGGCCGCTGACGTATCCGCCTGCGACCGCCCCTATGGCGACTCGCCGCCGCGCGACATTGCTTCATACCCTTTCAAGCCCGATCGCCGCGACATTCGCCACGTGCGCAGCCAACTGCGACGCGGGCTACCCAAATAATCGGGAGGAAGATGCGATGGCCAATAGCGTCAAGTCATTTCGGGTCATCGACACCGGGATTCGGGGCGGACGCGCCAACATCGCCTTCGACCAGGCGCTCATCGACGCTCACAAGGCACGGCGGATTCCCGATACCATCCGCTTCCTGCGGTTTCGTCCGTCGGCGCTCGTCGGTATGCATCAGATCCTGAGCCATGAGGTCCGGCTCGACTATTGCCGGAGCAAGGGAATCGAGATCGGCCGGCGGATCACGGGAGGCGGCGGTCTCTATCTCGACGAGGGCCAGATCGGATGGGAGCTCGTGTTCGGCCGCTCCAGCCTCGGCGCCATGGATCTCACCGAAACGACACGCCGGATCTGCGAAAGCGTCGCACTCGGGCTCAACAAGCTCGGCGTTCCCGCGCGCTACCGCCCGCGCAACGACATCGATGTCGCCGGCCGCAAGATCAGCGGCACCGGTGGCTTCTTCGACGGCGATACGCTGTTCTATCAGGGAACTCTGCTGATCGACTTCGATCCCGAGCAGATGATCGCTGCGCTCAAAGTGCCGGTGGAAAAGCTCGCCAAGCGCGACCTCGCTTCGGCCCGCCAGCGCGTCGTCAGCATGCGCGAGATCCTCGGCGACCACCTTCCTGATCTGGCCACCATCCAGCAAGCCCTGCTCGACGGCTTGGCCGAAGGCCTCGGCATTGTTCCGCAATGGGGCGAGGTGTCAATGCACGAAGAAGAACTCGCCGACCAATTGTATCGCGACGAGATCGGCCGTGACGACTTCGTCGAGATGGTCGACGCTCCCGAGGTGGACGACTCGCTGGTCAGTGCCACTCTGACGCGGCGTGGCGGCAGCCTGCGCGCCGATATCCGCCTCGAGGGGCCGGACCGCGGACGGATTCGCGAAGCTCTGATCACCGGCGATTTCTTCGTCACGCCGCCACGCGTCATCTTTGATCTCGAGGCGGCGCTGCGCGGCGCCGAACTGGCCGATGCCGGATCGATCGTCGAGAACTTCTTCTCACGCACGTCGACCGACTTCGTCAATCTCGGCCCGCCGGACATTCGCGATGTGGTCGTCGCGGCAGCGCGGCAGCTCAGCTTCGTTGCGGCCGGCCGGAGACTTCGCGGCCATTGGCTCGCGGCGACGCGACCGGAACGTCCGCCGCTCGTCCTGCTGCATGACGCCCTGGGTTGCGCCCGGCTCTGGCGCGATTTTCCCGAGCGGCTTGCGGCCGCGACCGGCTGCTCCGTCCTGGTGTTCGACCGCTGGGGCTCGGGTGACTCGGAACCGCTCGAGCTGCCCCATTCGCGGCAATATCTGCTCGCCGAGGCTTTGGATGCCCTGCCCGAAGTGCTACGGACGACCGGCGCGCGGCGCCCGATCCTGGTCGGACACTCCGATGGCGCTGCGATCGCGTTGACGTTTGCCGGCGCGTTTCCCGATGAGGTCAGCGGGGTCGTCGCGATCGCCCCTCACCTCTTCCGCGAACAGCGGACCGTTGACGGCATCGCCGCCCAGATCAGGGACTTCGAGCACGGTGACCTGAGGGCGCGGCTCGCACGGTATCATGGCAGCAGAACCGACCATCTTTTTGGCCGGCTGGTCGATGCCTGGACCGGAGAAGAAGCGCGCGACTGGGGTATCAAGCCCTACGTTGGACGGGTTCGCGCCCCGGTGCTCGCTGTTCAGGGCAGCGAAGACGAGTTCTTCACGCATGCGCAGCTTGAGACACTCCGCGCCCTCGTGCCGGCCCGGATCGAGACCTGCGTGCTGGAAGGCTGTGGGCACGCGCCCCACCAGCAGGCGACCTCGGCGGTGATAGCCGCAGCGGCCGGGTTCATCGATCGAGTGACCGCGGGAAACACAGTCGCCGCCGTCCCCGGCTCCGCCTGACGGACGAGCTCCGCGGGCAGCGAGCCTCCATCAGCACCACCTAGCAGAAGGCGCGATAAAGAGCGGACATGACCTCGATCACTTCCGGCCGCGCAACCGAATAATACACGTTTCTGCCGTCCCGGCGTACCTTGACGAGATCGTCCGCGCGCAGCCGGGCAAGTTGCTGCGATATCGTCGGCTGGCGGAGCTGCAGCGAGTCCTCGATGCTGCTGACGGATTTCTCTCCGTCCAGCAGCAGGCACAGAATGGCAAGCCGCGCTTCGTGCGACAGCGCCTTGAGGAATTCGCTTGCCTTGTGAGCCTTCTCGAGCAACGCGTCAGGCTCGAGCGAAGACCTGCTGCGTGCACGCTTGGTTGCCATGTTCGTCCGCATATTCCCCAATCGCCCGATTCGGTCGGTTACATCCAGGCGGCCACTGCGTCGTGTCGATGGCCGCCCCGTGTTGCTATCACTTTGGCGAGGCGATAACAAACAGGCGGTCGCGCCTGTCCCGGCGCGGTTCGTGCGAGACGGTATCGAGACGCCGGAGCGAGCGTGTCCTGCTCACGCGCCCGCCATGTCTGACGAGCTGATGGAGAACTACAATCCGGCTTTCAGTTCGCCTAGCTTGCGATCAAGGGTTCGCAAGCTGATACCGAGGGAGTTCGCAAGCTCCCTGCGTCTGCCAACAAACACGCCTGTCATCTTCAAAGTGGGATTGCCGATGGTCACGAACGTACCGCCAGACGCCGACGCCGGCCGCTGGAACCGACGGTTCGAAAGCGATGATTTCGTTTTCGGAACCGACCCCAATCAATGGCTGCGCCGCCATGCCGGCGCGTTCCCGCACCGCGGTCGTATTCTCTGCGTCGCCGACGGAGAAGGCCGCAACAGCGTCTGGCTCGCCCGGCGGGGATTCCAGGTCGACGCCTTCGACATCTCGGAAGTGGGTCTGGCGAAAGCGAGCAAGCTTGCCGCATCAGCCGGAGTGAGCGTGAATTACCAGCTTGCCGATTGCGACGGCTTCGCGTGGCCAAGTGCGGCGTATGACGGCATCGCGGCGATTTTCGTGCAGTTCGCCGCCCCGGATTTGAGGAAGCGGCTGTTCGCGCGCATGATCGCAAGCCTGAAGCCGGGCGGGACTCTGATCCTGCAGGGCTATACGCCCAGGCAGTTGGAATACAAGACGGGCGGCCCTTCCGCCGTCTCGCACCTCTATACGGAAGCCATGCTCCGAGAGGCGTTCCATGAGCTGGAAATCATCGAACTGCGCGAATACGAGACCGAGCTCAGCGAAGGCAGCGGCCATCATGGCCGCTCTGCGCTGATCGGAATGGTCGCGCACCGGCCTTCCTGATCGCGCTCTCCTGGTCCACGGAATCGATCGCACGCATGCGTCTCATCTTTGACTCCAGTCAAGGATGAGACGCACTCCCTTTTCTAGGCAAGGCTAGTCGAAATGGACATCCAAATGACGAAATCCATCATGCCTGGCCGTAGAGGACGAGAATGCCAAGACGTTGCTGGCTGAGCTGATCCTCGGAGAACAAAATGGCCTGTTCCATAGTCGAAGTTAGTCTCGTGACAGACTGAGATTTGCCCGGCTATCGGCTTCGCTGCGACGCTGGAGCTGATGGTTTTTGCGAAAGCGCGCACTCAGCCTTTGCGTGATCACGTGAGGACTTTCAGTCCCGTCAAGGCCAGCAGAGCCAGCAGACATACGGATCCGGAGAACAGCCATCGCGGCAAGATCGCGTGCGGCACGAAGCCGACGCCGCGGACGAAGCCTGCGCTCATGGCCCAGAATGCCAGACCGGCCGACAGGTGGTCGGCGCGCCCTGCGGCGTTCGCCAGGAACGGCGGATAGAGCGTGCTCGCGAGCATGATCACCAGCGCGGCCACGAGGCACGGCAGATGGATGCGCGCCTGAGACGTGGCTACCGGCGCCATGTTCATTCCCCCGTCCGGTTGCCGGCCTTGCGCACCTCCTCGGTCTCGCCCCACATCGCGTTCATGATGGCAAGCAAGACGGCGAAGCCGACGCCGAGAATCCAGGCGAAATACCACATGACTAAGCTCTTCGAGTTGGCCGCTCCGGCGGCGTGGGGATCGGACCGCCGTCAGTATGCGGAATGTTCGTTGGCGTGGATCTGGGCTTCCGTGACCTTGCCGTGCATGACGCGATAGGCCCAGCCGGTGTAGACGATGATCAAGGGCATGAAGACCATCGTGGCCCAGAACATCAGCCCCAATGTGAGGTGGCTGGAGACGCTGTCCCACACCGTGAGGCTGGCATCCGGAACCGCGGAGGACGGCATGACGAAGGGAAACATGCTGGCCCCAGCCGTGCCGATGACGCCCGCAATGGCAAGTGATGACGACACGAAGGCTGCGAGGGTGCGATCTGCGGCGGCGAGTGCGCCCGCCAGCAGCGCGCCCGCGATACCGAGCAGCGGCAGCGCCCACAGCACGGGCCATCGGCCATAGTTGCCCCACCACGCGTCGGCGCTGCGGACCACGGTCTTGGCGAGCGGATCTGGAAGCGCGGCCGGATCGAGCACCGACGTGATGGCGTAGCCCTGGAAGCCGCCGAAGCGCAGCCAGAGCCCGGCACCGATGAAGGCGATCACCATGATCGACGCGGCTCCGAGCGCACCACGGACGGCGCGGGCCTGGATGGCGCCTTCGGTGCGATGCGCCAGGTAGACGCCACCGTGCAGCGTGATCATGGCGCTTGAGACCACGCCCGCAAGCAGCGCGAACGGATTGAGGAGCTGCCAGAAACTGCCGCTATAGGTCGAGACCAGGTAGCGATCGAAGTGAAACGGAACGCCCTGGAGCAGATTGCCGAACGCGACGCCGAAGATCAAAGGTGGTACCGCCCCGCCGATGAACAGGCCCCAGTCCCAGGTCCGCCGCCAGGTGACGTTGTGGATCTTGCTGCGGTAGTCGAATCCAACGGGGCGAAAGAACAAGGCCCAGAGCACGGCCAGCATCGCCCAGTAGAATCCGCTGAACGCCGTTGCATACACCACGGGCCACGCGGCGAAGATCGCGCCGCCGGCGGTGATGAACCAGACCTGGTTTCCGTCCCAATGCGGGCCGACCGTATTGATGACGACGCGGCGCTCAGTGTCGGTGCGGCCGACGAATGGCAGCAAAGTGCCGACGCCCATGTCATGACCATCCATGATGGCGAAGCCGATCAGCAGCACTCCGACGAGCAGCCACCAGAGGACCTTCAATGTGGGATAATCGAGCATGACGGCGTCCTTCAGACGGGCTTGGGTTCGAATTGATAGCGGCCGGTGCCGAGGCTGCCCGGGCCGATCCGGGCGAACTTCACCATCAGATACATCTCGACCACCAGCAGCAGCGTGTAGAAGCCAACGAAGCCGGCGAGCGAGCCGTAGAGACTGGCGACGCTCAGCGTCGACACCGACAGATGGGTCGGCAGCACACCGTAGATGGTCCAAGGCTGGCGGCCATATTCCGCGACGAACCAGCCGAGCTCGCTCGCGATCCAGGGCGCAGGCAGCAGCATCACGGCGGCACGCATGATCCATGGCCGCGCCGCACATTGCAGCCGCAGCGTGCTGAGAAAGGCCATCGCAAACAGGACAAGCATCGCAAAGCCGAGCCCGACCATCACGCGGAAGCTCCAGAACATCGGCGACACCGGCGGCACGGTATCGTCGACCGCACGATCGATCATCGCTGGCGTCGCCTGGGCCACGTCGGCGGTGTATCGCTTCAACAACAGGCCAAAGCCGAGATCGCCCTTGGTCTGCTCGAGCGTGGCCAGTGCAGCCTGGTCATGACGGTCCTTGCGCAGCGCTTCCAGCGCCTGGACCGCCGTGATGCCATCGACGATCCGCCGCCGGTTGTGTTCCTTGATCTCACGGATGCCGGGGATCGTCTTGCTGACGGAGCGTGTGCCGATCAGGCCCATCACCCAGGGAATCTCGATCTCCCAATCGTTCCGGCCCGCCTTCTCGTTGATGCCAGCCAGGAGCTTCAGCCCGGCCGGCGCCGGCTCGGTCTCCCACATCGCCTCCAGCGCGGCCATCTTGGTCTGCTGCGCCTCACCGACCGTGTAGCCGGACTCATCGCCCAGCACGATGACGCTCGCGACGCTGGCCAGCCCGAACGCGGCGGCGACCCGGAAGCTGCGCTTGGCAAATTCGATGTCGCGGCCCTTCAGGAGGTACCAGCTCGAGATCGACAGCACGAACATCGCGCCGGTGACGTAGCCCGCCGAGACGGTATGGACGAACTTGGCCTGCGCGTCGGGATTGAAGACGACGGCCCAGAAATCGACCATCTCCATGCGCATGGTCTGCCAGCTGAACGCGGCCCCCACGGGATTCTGCATCCAACCATTGGCAATGAGAATCCACAGCGCGCTGAGATTGGTGCCGATCGCCATCAGCGAGGTCACCATCAGATGCTGGGTCTTTGGCAGGCGATCCCAGCCGAAGAAGAACAGGCCGATGAAGGTGCTTTCGAGGAAGAAGGCCATCAGGCCCTCGATCGCCAGCGGCGCTCCGAATATATCGCCGACATAGTGCGAATAGTAGGCCCAGTTGGTGCCGAACTGGAATTCGAGCGTGATGCCGGTGGTGACGCCGAGCGCGAAGTTGATCCCGAACAGCTTGCCCCAGAAACGGGTCATGTCTTTCCAGACCACGGCGCCGGTCATCACGTACACGGCTTCCATGATCACGAGCAGCCACACCATGCCGAGCGTGAGCGGCACGAACAGGAAGTGATACATGGCGGTCGCGGCAAACTGTAGCCGCGACAGATCGACGAGTTGGTCGGGAATCATGGGAGAGCTCCTGGCAAGCCCAGCGGCTGCCGCGCGGAATTGACGCCGGCAAGATGAGCAGCAGTGGTCGGCGCATCGACGTCGATGCGGGCGTCGCGAACAAACGCCCACCACAGCGCCAGGAGCAGCACGAGTTTGGCGACGATCGCGACGCCCAGATGTCGGAAGAGGCGCCTGTCATTCATGGCCATTGCTTAACAAGACCCGTGCCAGCGGGCGGCGTGATGAATTATTGTGTTATTTCAATCTGTTGCCGAAACGGCCGTCATCGCGTCCCGTGCCATGATGCCAATTCTGGCATTATTTGGCAGTCCATGGCACAGTGCAGCGAAGGAACGACACGGAGCGGCGGAGCAGGATGACGTCGAAAGCGCGAGTGCCGGGCCGGCTACCAGAGGCCACTCGCCGGAAGCCCGAACTTGCATCCTATCTCGAAGCCCTTCCGGAGCCGCATATTCTCGTCGACGAGCAGTACCGGATCATCGCTTCAAACGCGGCCTATCGCGCCCACTTCAGCCCCAACGAATCGGTCGTCGGCCGCACCTGTTATGAAGTGTCTCACCATTTCACCGTGCCTTGCGATCAGGCCGGAGAAAGCTGTCCGCGTGCGCGCCTGCAGAAAACCGGTCAGCGCGAGCGCGTGCTGCATCTGCATCACACGCCGATTGGCGAAGCCTACGTGAACATCGAGTTGACGCCCGTCCGCGACACGTTGGGACACGACGCCTGGTTTGTCGAGAAGATGGAGCCACTTCGGATTGCCAAGGGAGAGCCGGCGGCGCGAGGGTTGATCGGGCGTTCTGCGCCGTTTCGGCAGATGCTCGAACTGGTCGCGAGGGTTGGTCCATCGAACGCGAGCGTTTTGCTGCTTGGCGAGTCCGGCGTCGGCAAAGAGCTCGTCGCTGCGGCCGTTCACGAAGCGAGCATGCGCGCCTCGCACCCGCTGGTCGTCGTCGATTGCGCCAGCATGCCGGAGACCTTGTTCGAGAGCGAATTGTTCGGTCACGAAAAGGGCGCCTATACCGGCGCGCATACGGCAAAGAGCGGGCTGGTCGAAGCCGCCAGCGGCGGCACTCTGTTTCTCGACGAGGTCGGCGACATCCCCCTTGCGATGCAGGTGAAGCTGCTCCGGCTGCTCGAAAGCGGCACCTATCGCCGGGTCGGCAGCACGGAGCTGCGTCGCGCCGACGTGCGACTGGTCTCGGCAACGCATCGGGACCTCGAGCGCATGGTGGCAGACGGGCGCTTTCGCAACGATCTCTACTACCGATTGTCGACCTTTCCGATCCTTCTGCCGGCATTGCGCGACCGCCCCGGCGATCTACCGCTTCTCGCCGCAGCGCTGCTTGCCCGCGTGGCACCGGAGCGAAAGCTCACCTTGTCCCCCCCGGCACTCGAACGGCTCGAGGGCTACGCTTTTCCGGGCAATGTTCGCGAGTTGCGCAACGTGTTGGAGCGCGCGGCCCTGCTCTGCGATGACGATGTCATCTCAGCCGCAACGATCGAGCGTGCTCTGGCGTTGCGAGCGCCGGGCATCACGGGTCGCGACAATGCGCAGCGAACGGCAGCAAGGCTGCTGCATGCCGAGGATGAGAGCTCGCTGTCATTGAAGGAACGGGAAGCGCGAGCGCTTCGGACCGCCCTGTTGACGCATCGCGGCAATCGGGAAGCGCTTGCAAAATCCCTCGGCATCAGCCTGCGCACGCTTTACCGGAAGCTGAAGGAATTGGACGCTGGATAGGCGCTGTCGTCTACCAAGGAACTACGTCAAGTCCTCGCACACGAAAGAACAGGTCGTTGATGGGTGCGAGCACGCCGGCCGGCGGCCCGCTTCATCCTGATTGGGCTCTAAGCCCCCGGCGCGAGGAGACGATCCGCCAGACGCAATGGGTGCCGACGACGACGCATCCATGGATGGACCTCCATGCGATGGCCGCAGAACAAAGAAGGGCGGACCGCCGGCCAAGATCGCCAATCGGCTGCGGCCGCATCTGGTGCGCTGGCGTAAGATCGACGGATGCCGATCTGCAGAGCCGCGCGCAGCGGCCTTTTCGATACCGGCAAGGAGATCCGCTTCGATCAACCGCATGCACGATCGCCAGCCGCTCGCAGGGCTTGGCGATGACGTCGTGCGTCACTCCCTGCGCCACACGGCCGCGACGTCGCTGATGCAGCAAGGCACCGACCATTGGCTAGCGGCCGGTTGGCTCGGCACGACCGTCGAGCAGTTAGAGCAAACCTACGGCCCCCACCATCAGGATTTCCAGGGCGAGGCGGCTGAGGCGTTTGGAGGAAGGCGGCAAATGCTCACGAACAGCCGATATGCCGAATGGTGCAGGGCGGCGCCGCGTGATTTCATTGTACGTTTCGTTGCGCTTCTCGGGAGATAAAAAGCTGAGCGCCTCAAAAAATGGTCGGAGCGGCAGGATTCGAACCTGCGACCCCTGCGTCCCGAACGCAGTGCTCTACCGGGCTGAGCCACGCTCCGACTTGGGAAGCCGGCTTATAGCGTCGGGTTTCCGTCTTCGCAAGGACACAAGGCAGGAAATCGCATCGAAATCGTCGATCGTCGGCGGAGGGGTTAACTGCTTGAGGCCGTGAGGCTTTGTCGGGCGGCCATGGCGCGGGCGCAATGCGACAGGCGAATTGTGCGCTTCATTCGAACGTCCCCGCCCGCTATAGCCGAGCGCGTAAGCCACCACCGTCTTGTACCATCGATGCCCACCGCACACACACCAGCGATCGAGACCAGGATCCTGCCCGCCGACGCGGCTGGAATCACACAGGCCGCGGCGACGTTCGCGCACGGCGGACTGGTCGCGTTCCCGACCGAGACGGTCTATGGCCTCGGCGCCGACGCGGCCAACGCCGCAGCCATCGCCCGCCTCTACCAGGCCAAGGGCCGGCCTGCCTTCAATCCGTTGATCGTCCATGTCGCCGACATCGCGGCGGCACGGCGCATCGGCCGCTTCAATGCCACCGCCGAGCGTCTGGCCACCGCGTTCTGGCCGGGACCGCTGACCCTCGTGCTGCCGCAGAGCGACGGCTGCGCCGTGGCCGACCTCGCCACCGCCGGCCTCGATACGGTGGCAATCCGTGTGCCGGCGCATCCGATCGCGCAGGCGTTGCTCGCGGCGTTCGGCGGCGCCGTCGTGGCGCCCTCCGCCAACATCTCCGGCCACGTGTCGCCGACCACGGCGGCGCATGTCGCGGCCGATCTCACCGGGCGAATCGACCTCATCCTGGACGGTGGGCCGGTCGCGGTCGGCGTCGAATCGACCATCGTCGGCTGCTTCGATGCGCCGACGCTGCTGCGCCCGGGCGGAGTTCCAAGCGAGGCGATCGAGGCCGTGCTCGGCCGTGCGCTGGCGCGGCCCGCCGCAGACACCGAGACGTCCGAGCAACCACTGGCACCGGGCATGCTGGCCTCGCACTATGCTCCGCACGCTCACGTGCGCCTCGACGCCAGCGATGTCGCGCCTGGCGAGGCCCTGCTCGCCTTCGGCCCCGTCACCTTGCCCGGCGCCAGCGAAGCTGCCGCGATCCTCAACCTCTCCCCCGCCGGCGATCCGGCAGAGGCGGCGACGCATCTTTTCGGCTATCTTCGCAGCCTCGATGCCAAGGGCGCGCGCAGCATCGCCGTGATGCCGATCCCGAATGACGGCCTGGGCGAGGCCATCAACGACCGGCTGCGCCGCGCCGCCGCGCCGAGATAACATTGGAAGCGACCAACGATGAACATCAGCCAGCCTGCCGTGCCGCCGCTGCCACCCGACCTGATCGCGCAGTTCGCCGCCATCGTCGGCGAGCGCCAGGCGCTGACGGCGGAGACCGACGTCGCGCCTTACGTCACCGAGGAGCGCAACCTGTTCCACGGCCGCTCGCCGCTGGTGCTGCGCCCCGGCTCGACCGCCGAGGTCGCCGCGATCTGCAAGCTCGCCAGCCAGCATCGCATCGCGCTGGTGCCGCAGGGCGGCAACACCGGCCTCGTCGGCGGCCAGACGCCGCACAATGGCGAGGTGGTGGTGTCGCTCAGGCGCATGGACAAGATTCGTGACGTCGACACCGCCTCCAACACGATGATCGCCGAGGCCGGCGTCGTGCTGCAGGTGGCGCAGCAGAAGGCAGCCGAGGTCGACCGGCTGTTTCCGCTGTCGCTGGGCGCCGAGGGCAGCTGCACCATCGGCGGCAATCTCTCGACCAACGCCGGCGGCACCGCCGCGCTCGCCTATGGCGTCGCGCGCGAGATGGCGCTCGGGGTCGAGGTCGTGCTGGCCGACGGGCGGGTGCTGAATGCGCTGTCCAAGCTCAAGAAAGACAACACCGGCTACGACCTGCGCAATCTGTTCATCGGCGCCGAAGGCACGCTCGGCATCATCACCGCGGCGAGCCTGAAGCTGTTCCCGAAGCCGCGCGCGATCGAGACCGCGTTCGTCGGGCTCAAATCGCCGGAGGACGCGCTGAAGCTGCTGGCGATCGCCCAACGCGAGGCTGCGGGCAGCCTCACCAGCTTCGAGCTGATCGCCGCGATCGCGCTCGATTTCTCGATCCGCCACGCCGCCGGCAACCGCGCGCCGCTCGCGGGCGCCCATCCCTGGTTCGTACTGATGGAGCTGTCGTCGTCGCGCGACGATGCCCGGGCCACGCTCGAGACCATCCTGGAGCAAGGCCTCGAAGACGGCATCGTCGACGACGCTGCGATCGCCGACAGCCTCGCCCAGCGCATGGCGTTCTGGAAGCTGCGCGAGGACATCTCCGCGGCGCAGAAGCCGGAGGGCGGGTCGATCAAGCACGACATCTCGGTGCCGGTCGCGGCAGTGCCGGCCTTCATTGCGGAGGCCAACGCCGCCGTGGTGAAGCTGATGCCCGGCGCACGCCCGGTGCCGTTCGGCCATCTCGGCGACGGCAACATCCACTACAATGTCAGCCAGCCCGTCGGCGCCAATACCGCCGACTATCTCGCGCGCTGGCACGAGGTCAACGCGGTCGTGTTCGAGATCGTGCTGCGGATGGGCGGCTCGATCTCGGCCGAGCACGGCATCGGCGTGCTCAAGCGCGACGAACTGCCGGACGTCAAGGACCCGACCGCGATCGCGCTGATGCGCGCGATCAAGGCGCAGTTCGATCCGCTGGGGATCATGAATCCCGGCAAGGTGCTCTAGGCTTTCGACGCTCCCATGGACAGTCCCCCCGCTCTCGCGATTTCCGACGTCACCGATGCCGACGTACCCGCCATCATTGCGCTGTGGCAGCGTTGCGGCCTGACGCGGCCGTGGAACGATCCGGCCGCCGACATCGCGCTTGCCCGCCGCGGTGACAGTTCCACGATCCTGGTCGGCCGCGTGGGCGACGCGATCGCGGCGTCGGCGATGGTCGGCCATGACGGCCACCGCGGCTGGGTCTACTATGTCAGCGTCGATCCCGATCATCGCGGCCGCGACCTTGGCCGCGCCATCATGGCCGCCGCCGAGGATTGGCTGCGCAGCCGAGGCGTGCCCAAGCTGATGCTGATGGTGCGCGGCGACAACACCAAGGTGCAGGCGTTCTACCAGGCACTCGACTATGCCGTGCAGGACAGCGTGGTGTTCTCGAAATGGCTCGACGGCCGCCCGCCGACGCCGGGAATGAAGTAGAGGCCCAGCATGAGCATCTCCGACCGCATCCGCGTCCACGAGACGCGCGTGCTCTCCGACCATTACGGCACGCTGACCTCGACCAGGTTCGAGTGGCGGCGCGACGACGGCACCTGGCAGATGCAGAGCCGCGACGTGTTCGACCGCGGCAACGCGGCGGCGATCCTGCCCTACAATCTCGCGCAGCGCAGCGTCATCCTGGTCAAGCAGTTCCGCTATCCCGCCTTCGTCAACGGCCATGACGATCTCCTGATCGAGGCCGCGGCCGGTCTGCTCGACGATGCTTCGCCCGAGGAGCGCATCCGCCTCGAGGCCGAGGAGGAGACCGGCTTCCGGCTGCACGATGTGAAGTACGTCTTCGAGGCGTTCATGAGCCCGGGTGTCGTCACCGAGAAGATCCATTTCTTCGTCGCCGCATACGAACCAGGGATGCGCGTCAGCGCCGGCGGCGGGCTCGCGCATGAGGGCGAGGAGATCGAGGTGCTGGAACTCGGGGTCGACGACGCGCTGGCGATGATCGCCGACGGCCGCATCCAGGATGCCAAGACCATCATGCTGCTGCAGCACGCCGCGTTGTGGATCTTTGGCTGAGCGCGGCCAACGCTCGGTCGCCGGTCTTGAGGCGACGGCATATAGGATCCCCGCTTCGCTGGGATGACGATCTTCTCTGTCGAGATATCCCGCCTCAGAACAAACTCCCCTGCCCGTCATCGGCCACAGTTGAAACCTTGCGGGATGCAACCTTCTTCGCCGGCTTGCGCTGCGCGTCCTCGGCGGCGCGCATCTCCGCGGTCATCGGCAGCAGCAGTTGCTCGTCGTCGTTGGCCACCGTGTTGACGCGCGTCGACACCTCGTACCACGTGAACTCGCCCTCGCGAGGCGCGATCAGCAGCCTCATGGCCTCATCGGGATCGTCGGAACGGCAGTCGAGCCACAGCGAAAAATCATCCGGCCTGATCGTCACGGGAACACGATGATGCAGCGTGGCGAGATCGCGGCTCGCAGCCGCGGTGACGATCGCCACCGTGTCGACCTCCTCGCCGTTCGGCCCGCACCAAGTCTCGGCGAGGGCCGCGAAGCCGAGCGGCGCGTGGTCGCTGCGATGGATGAAGAACGGCCGCTTGCGGCCGTCGATCACCTGCCACTCGTAATACCCATCAGCGGGCACAAGGACGCGGCGCCGCCGAATCGCGTTCTTGAACGCGGGCTTCTCGCGTACGGACTCCGAACGCGCGTTGATCAGCAGCGTGAAACTACGGGGATCCTTGACCCAGGCCGGAATGAATCCCCAGCGCGTGAGCCGGAAATGCCTGATGTCCTGATCCAGAAGAACTACGGGAATCGGCTGCGTCGGAGCGATATTGTGCCGCGGCGGAAAGTTCGGCTGTTCCTGGTAGCCGAAAATCTGCCTGAGAGCCGCGGGTGGTGAAGTGATCACGAAGCGTCCACACATAATCTCACTCAAATCGTCGTGTGTTCAGCACCTTTTAACTTGGGTTGCCAACACTGCAGCGGATGACCGCAGCGGCGACCCATTCCGTGCCTACCGATCGCACGACCCAACGACCGGCGGGCAGCGCCATTGACCCGGCGCGGGCCGCGACGCTGCGCGCTGCCAACATCAATCCGCGCACCGGGCTCGCCACCGACTATCTGAATCATTTCAACGAAGCGGTGATGCTGCTCGAAATGATTCCCGATATTCCGGAATGCGCCGAGGATTTTCTCGCCTGGACGCCGCTGACCTATCCAGAACATTTCACGCACACCAATTTCAAGGCCCGCGATCTCGTCATCGAGGCCTATGAGCAGGCCGACCCGGCGATTCGCGACAAGTTCGATCATCTCACGAAGACCATGACCGACATCCTGCTCGCGGTCGGCAGCGCGATGCGCGATGCCAAGCAGGACGCGACCAAGGCCAAGCTCGCCGAGCAGGCCGCCAACTGGGTCAAGCCGCTGGTGGCCCAGGCCGGCGGCATCATCAATGGCGACATCGAATTCGATTCGGAGCCCGTGGCCGAAGTCGATGAGGTCGACGCCGTCGACGCCATCATGGCGAGCTTCTGAGTTGCACGGGCTGCCGGCGCGGTCGTCTTCGCGCTACGGTGCAGACCCCGCCTGGAGCTATTGGCATGACCGACCCGACGCCGCCCCGCCGTCCCCAGCTCGCCGTCAGCGCCGCGATCTTCCGCGACGGCAGGCTCCTGCTGGTACGCCGGGCGCGTTCGCCGGCCAAGGGCGTCTATACGCTGCCCGGCGGCCGGGTGGAGTTCGGCGAGACCCTGCACGAGGCCCTCGCGCGCGAGGTCATGGAGGAAACGGCGCTCTCGATCACAATCGTCGGGCTGGCCGGCTGGCGCGAGGTGCTGCCGGCCCAGGGCGGCGGCGGCCACTACGTGATCCTTCCCTTTGCGGCGCGCTGGCGGGCCGGAAAGCCCCGGCTCGACCCGGAACTGGACGATTTTCAGTGGCGCCGCCCCGATGCGCTGGAGGGCCTGACGCTGACCGACGGGCTGCCGGAGATCATCGCCGCCGCACGGACCCTGGTGTAGGCGCCTTGCGTCCGCCACGGGGCAAAGGCATATGACGTCGGTGTTCCCCATGATCCCCAAACGCCTCCTGGCCATCCTCATGCTCGTTGCCGCCTGCGCCGTCGTGCCGGCGCGCGCGCAGGATGCGGCCGCGCCGTTCGATGGCGATCTGCAACGGCTGGCCGAGATCCTCGGAACCCTGCATTACCTCCGCGGCATCTGCGGCAGCAATGAAGGCGCCAAATGGCGCAACCAGATGCAGGCCCTGATCGACGCCGAGACCCCGTCGGGCGAGCGCCGCGCCCGCATGATCGCCGGCTTCAACCGCGGCTATAACGGCTTCCAGCAGACCTACCGGACCTGCACGCCGGCCGCGATGGTGGCAATCCGCCGCTACATCGACGAGGGGTCCAAGATCTCGCGCGACCTCACGGCGCGCTACGCCAACTGACGGCCGGGGATATCCCCGATTGCGTTAACCTTGTTAACCTTTCCTAAAGAACTGGCCTAGGCGTCCGCCGCCTGCGTGGTAAACCACACGGGTCCGGCGCGCCCGCGTTCGGAATCAACATGCCTCGCGGCCCCGCCAGACTGAATTCAATGAGCTTTCCCGTCACCTTCAGCGCCCTCCCCGCCGTCCTGCCCGACCACGAGCAGAAGCAGGCCGCGCTCAGCTACCTCAACGAAGCCTGGGCGGAAGCGCGCCACGACGGCGTCGACGGCGACTGCCTGGCGCAGGCCAGCCTGTTCGCGGCGCTCGCCGAGCTCGTGACGACCTATGGCGAGGACGCGGTCGCGACCTTCGTCGAGGGCCTGCCGGAGCGCGTCCGCAACGGCGAGTTCTCGCTGTCGCGCGCGACGCAGTAGGCTCGCCTTCCTCGCGTTACCGACTCCAAACTACGAACTGTAGGGTGGGCAAAGGCGCGCCACGTTGCCCGCGGATCATGCCGAACTGTTGCGCGCCGTGCCCACCATCGCGTTCCGAGTGGGCCTCACGACGGTGGGCACGCCACCGTCCTGCGGGCGGTCGCTTTGCCCACCCTACCGCTCGAACGCGCAGTCGTATTGTGATTGCGACTGCATCGGCGTTTCGCTCACGTCAGCATTCATCTGCATATGTCAAACAGCGTTGGGACATGCCTCATCGTCCTCGCGGCGCGATGCGTCCGAGCAATGACCGGCGTTCGTCCCTCATTCAATCGAGGGCGCAGGGAAGGCTGGGCGTCGGCTGACGCCCATGGCCCCCGTGCGAACAAGAATGCACGGGGCAGGAACCACAGGTGCAGCCGGATGAGCCCAGCCTTCCCTGCGCGATGGTTTTAACGCTTACTCCGCGCTCTCCCTGGGGACCGGCTGTCTTGCCCCCATTACCTGCGCCGACGCTCTCGCGTCGAACAGCAGGCTTGACCTCAGCATCGGGAGGCCAGGACCACACGGCTTCGTCGTCCGCATCGATGTTGTTCGTCCGCGCAAGACAAGCTCACGCTGCAACCCGAAACGTCCACCGCCTCCCCGCCTCGCGTCTCGTGACGACCGCGCGTACGCCCCTCTCGTTGAGGCGGGATGGCGAAGGAGTGACACGGATTCTGGAAAAACGAAAGTGAAATCTTTCGTCCGGAAGGTGCAGCGAACGCGATCACGTTGAGACAATGTGCAAAATTGTCGTTCGGCGTATGCGCCTCGTGTCGTTGCGATGAACGGGAGCGACGGCGTTACAAACAAAATCGCGCAACTGATTTGCCCGACGGGCTTTGCTGTTTTGGCGTTTGATCGCGGCGCTTCAATCCCAATCCAACCCGGCAATGACGGCACAGAAGCGGCAGCAAGCGCTACGAGATGAATTATCGCGGAAAGACCGATTTCTTGCTCGTATTGAACAGACCAACGCGGATTGGTTCTCTTGAAGGCGTATCCCAGTAGTTCGTTCGCTGGCCTTCGCCTTAGGTCAAAACCGGTCGGTTGTCTATTGGATGCCTGCTTTCGCTCGACCGCCGGGGGCAGGCCTCGGGTCTGCGGCCGGAAAAGTCCGCGTTGCGCCAAAAGCGGCTGTCCAATGCGGTCTCTGGAGCTGGAAGGAGAGGCCGCCTCTCGAACGGCATCTCCTTCGTGCGAGAAGGCGATGATGAATGAGAGATGTCGTCAAGACCTGATGAACGAGAGCAGGTCGGGGTTGAGGACATCCGCATGCGTGGTCAGCATGCCATGAGGGTAGCCAGGATACGTCTTCAAAGACCCGTTCTTGAGCAAGTCGACCGCACGCGGGACGGAACTTGCGAATGGGACGACCTGATCCGCCTCGCCATGCATCACCAGCACTGGCACGGTGATCTTCTTGAGGTCTTCGGTGTAATCTTCGAGCCAGGAGTCGACAGTCGCGTAGTGAGCGAGAGCACCGCCGGCCATGCCTTGGCGCCACCAGTTCGCAATGATTGCCTCCGAGGGCTTGGCCCCATCGAGGTTGTACCCGTAGAACGGATTCTCAGGGACGAAACGATAGAATTCCGACCGGTTGCCCAGCACGCCTGCCCGGATCGCTTCGAACCACTCCGGCGGTTGACCGGACGGGTTATTGTCGCTCCGGTACATGTTCGGCGTCAGCGAAGCGACCAGCACCGCCTTCGAGACGCGCTCCTGGTGGCGGGCGACATAGCGAGCCACCTCTCCGCCACCTGTCGAGTGCCCGATGTGGATCGCGTCGCGCAGGTTGAGGTGTTCAGTCAGGGTTGCGAGGTCGGCAACCCAGTGGTCCATGTCGTTGCCGGTGCTGGGCTGGTCGGATCGGCCATGGCCCCGCCGATCGTGGGCGATCACCCGGTACCCGTGACGAAGAAAGAATGTCATCTGGGCATCCCAGTCGTCCGCTGTCAGGGGCCAACCGTGGCTGAAGACGATCGGCTGGCCTGATCCCCAATCCTTGTAGAAGATGTTTACACCGTCGTTAGTTGTGATTGTAGGCATCGAGTCGCTCCATCGGCGCTGTCAGACGTTCTTGAAAAGACCGGGACTGATTCATCAATTGAGCCACGCGTTGCTCGATTTCGCGGGCAGGGTTTCAGAATTGAGAGCCCCAGAGAGCCCTTGCCTGGGCAACACCCGGACCGCCAAATGCGTGACCGACGCGAATGGTAATTCTTGCTTCCGCCAGAAACAAATGCCTATCAGGCTTCGATGTATGCCTCGGAAGCATATTGAGGGTGGAATGGAACGCCGGCATCTGCGCTATTTCATTGCCGTTGCACAGGAAGGTCGTTTTTTGACCTCAGCCCAACGGCGCCTCAACACGTCACAGCCGTTCCTCAGCCGGCAGATTCGTGTTTTGAATCCGAAGTTGGCGTGGAGTTGCTAGAGCGCCAGCCGCGTGGCGTAGCGCTGACCGATCCTGGAAAAGTTTTTCTTGATCATGCGCGGTTGGCGCTGTCGCAGGTTGAAGCGGCGGCAATCGGTGCGCGGCGGATCGCACAGCCGCAGAAGCCCACACTTTCCATGGGATTCATGGTCGGTCTGGAGGGTGATCTGGCTCCCCCACTTGCTGCGTATCCTCCGCGAGGCCCGCAGGATCTTGTCCGTGAAATCTACGTCAGCTCGGCCAGAACGTCTCCGGTATTGCACGCTGTGATTCAGGACTATGCGTCGAAGCTTGGGATCGTGCTCAAGGCAAGTTACGAAGGCGAGAACATATCGTCGGCGATGTCGTTGATCGCGTCCACGGGCGGAGTAACTCTCGTTCCACTCTATGCGCCGACTAGCAGCCGGTGCGAGAGTCCGCTTCAGGTCGCGACCGACTGATCGGCGTCCCGGACACGCGCTTCCAGCTGAGCATGAAGCGACCTTCACGCGAGCCGGCCGCCAAGTCCGTAACGGGCCACAAGCCGACATACTTGGACGGCGACGACGCGTTCCCTTGTCAGCCCCCGGGGCCGTCCTTCATGATGTAGCCCATCAGGTCGTCCACGTCGTGCTCCAGATCCCGGATGATGTTCTTGACCACGTCTCCGATCGAGATCACGCCCACGACCTTGCCCGCGTCAAGCACGGGCAGATGGCGAAAACCACGCTGCGACATCATGGCCATGCAACTGTCCAGCCGGTGGTCCGGCCTGACCGTCACCGGGTTGGCCGTCATCACCTGGCTGACCGGCGTCTGCTTCGCATCGAGCCCGGGCAGCAGCACCTTGATGGCGCAGTCCCCCTGCGTCACGATGCCGACCAGCACGCCGTCATCGATGACCAGCACCGACCGGACCCGGTTGTCGCGCATCTTGCGCAAGGCTTCGACGACCATGTCGCCGGAACGAACATGGATCACGGCGCTACTCTTCTGGGCCAGCGCGCTTCTTACTATGCTCATCGACGTCCCCTCGTGGACCCCTGTCGTGCCCCGCCTTGATGGTCCGCCTCGAAGGATAGTCGAATTGCCTGGCCGCGTCAGCACCGCTGCCGAGGCCGAGCGCCGGCCCGTGAACCGAACGACGTCTGGGTAAGGGGCGGCCTCTTGATCCCTGGGGATTGCAGACGCCGGGGCCTACCAAGAGGGTGGAACCGTCGGGTGCCGCCCAAATTGCTGCTCGGCAAGCGTATGTCGATCGACCCTGGCGGTCAGGTGGACAGCGGTGGCGTACCGCAGCTCCTCCCCCACGTCCGCATCGCCCCTGGCGGCGGACATTCGCCTTCATTGGCCGAGCCCCACGCGCTCATTCAGGCTCGAAGGCAGTCGTAGCGCTGGGATCCGACAGCGGACGAGGACCTGCCCAACGGCAGCCCTTGGCAACCATGTCGCGTCCGAAACCCTTCACCATTTGAAGGCTTCTGACGTCAATGAAAATGCGCTCTTAACGAAATCAGGGAAAGATGGGGAGCTAGTCTTCACCTCGCTGACCGCGGTACCTTTTCGAGCTCAAGGGGACTCTCGATAGCCGTGCCGCGAGCTGGTCCCGCAGAACCGAAATCCCTTGCCTGAAGGGCAGACCGGGGCTCGTAGCTGTCGCGTGAAGAATTAGTAAGGAAACGTTAAGGAAGAGTCGGGGATTTCGGATGATTGCGCCAGAAGAAGAGAGGATGCTGAAAACGCTCCTGGTCGAGATGTTCGCCCACATCAACAGCATGCGGCGGGAATTCGCAGCTCTTCAAGGCGACAGCAAGAACAACTTCGCGACGATGGCGGACACCCTCGACGCGATCGTCGAGAATACGGAGGTGGCCGGGAACGCGATCCTCGAAAGCATGGAGACGATCGGCACCAGCGTCACGAAGTTGCAGAAGGTCAAGGACCCGACGGCCGCAGCGGTTTGCGACGAGATCCTCGACAGCTCGAACAAGGTGTTCGAGGCGTGCGCGTTTCAGGACCTCACCGGGCAGCGGATCACGCGCGTAGTCAAGTCGTTGAAGTTCATGGAGGACCACATCAACAGGCTGGTCCGGATGTGGGGAAAAGAGGAACTGGCCCGGCTCGCCGCCGAGGTCGCCGCCCCAAGCACCGAGCCGGACTTGCTGGAGGGCCCGAAGCGGGTGGGCGTGGCGATTTCGCAAGACGATATCGACAAGCTGTTTGCTTGAACGGCCTCGGATGTCGCGGGCCAACGATCAGATCGGGCGGCGCAGCTCAGCCAATCTCGCAGCCCGGACGAACGCAGCGACCGGGCTATGCGCCCTCTCCCCTTAAGGGGAGCGGGCGCTGCATCTGGCGTCTGGCAGCCCGTCATAGCGGAGCAAACTAGCACGCAGCGCCGTTACGGCCGCAGCGTCTCCATGAAGCTGACAGGCTCGCCCGTGGCCGGCGTCAGCAGCTCGCCCTGCCACATCACGCGTTGGCCGCGCACGAAGGTGCCGACCGGCCAGCCCGTGACGCGCAGACCATCATAGGGCGTCCAGCCGGCTTTCGACGCCACCCACTTGTTGGTGATGGTCTCGCTGCGCTTGAGGTCCACGATGGTCAGATCGGCGTCGTAGCCGGCGGCGATGCGGCCCTTGCGGGCGATGTTGTAGATGCGGGCGGGGCCGGCGCTGGTGAGGTCGACGAAACGCTGCAGCGACAGCCGGCCGGCATTGACGTGGTCGAGCATGATGGGCACCAGGGTCTGCACGCCGGTCATGCCGGAGGGCGAGGCCGGATAGGTCTTGGACTTCTCCTCGGCGGTGTGCGGCGCGTGGTCGGAGCCGAGGATGTCGACGATGCCCTGGTGGACGCCCCACCAGATCACGTCGCGATGATCGGCCGAGCGCACCGGCGGATTCATCTGCGCATAGGTGCCGAGCCGCTCGTAGCACTCGGGCGCGGCCAGGGTGAGATGGTGCGGCGTCGCCTCGACGGTGGCGACGTCCTTGTGGTCGCGCAGGTACACGATCTCCTCCTTGGTGGAGATGTGCAGCACGTGAATGCGCTTGCCGGTCTCGTGCGCGAGATTGACGAGACGCTGCGTGGCGCGCAGCGCCGCCTCCTCGTCGCGCCAGACGGGGTGCGAGCGCGGATCGTTCTCGACGCGCAGGTCCTTGCGCTCGTTGAGGCGGTACTCGTCCTCGGCGTGGAACGCGGCACGGCGGCGGATCACCTGGAAGATGCGGCGCAGGCTGTCGTCGTCCTCGACCAGCAGCGAGCCGGTGGAGGAGCCGACGAACACTTTCACGCCGGCGCAGCCCTCGGCGCGCTCCAGCACCGGCAATTGCTCGACGTTCTCGCGGGTGCCGCCGATGAAGAAGGCGAAGTCGCAATGCATGCGATGACGGCCGGCTTCGACTTTGGCGGTGAAGGCCTCCTCGGTCACCGTCAGCGGATTGGTGTTGGGCATCTCGAACACGGCGGTGACGCCGCCCATCACGGCGCTGCGCGAGCCGGTTTCGAGGTCCTCCTTGTGAGTGAGGCCAGGCTCGCGGAAATGCACCTGGGTGTCGATCACGCCGGGCAGCACGTGCAGGCCGGTACAGTCGATGATCTCGGCGGCCGAGGCGGCGCCGAGATTGCCGATCTCGACGATGCGCCCGGCGGAGATACCGACGTCGCGGACACCCTCGCCGTCCTGATTGACCACGGTGCCGGATTTCAGAATGACGTCGAACCGCGCGCTCATGAAGCCCTCATAGGATTTCATTCTCCTGACAACCCCAAGACAGATCGATCATGCTGCGCGCCTGCCCATTTGCTGGCCTCCGGTGGCACGCGAGTCTCGATCTTTAGAATGAAGCCACCGCGCGGCGGCGTTTCAGCCTTGTGGTTTATGCCAGGGCGGCTTACGTTTCAGTGCGGCCTGTCGCAAGAGGTTTTTCGAATGAAGGCGACGTTTCTCGACGACCGGGGCGTGGTCCAGGTCAGCGGCGAGGATGCACGCAAGTTCCTCAACGGTCTCTTCACCACCGATGTCACCAAGCTCCAGCCGGGTGAGGCCCGGTTTGGCGCGCTGCTGACGCCGCAGGGCAAGATCATCGTCGATTTCCTGGTGGCGCAGGTGCCGGCGACCGACGCCGGCGAGCGCTTCCTGCTCGACTGTCCGCGCGCGCTCGCACAGGCGCTCACCGACAAGCTGAATCTCTACAAGCTCAGGGCCAAGGTTGCGGTCAGCAATCTGTCCGACCAGGTCGGCGTGATCGCGGTCTGGGATGGCGCCATCGGCGCGACGCCGGAGCCGAGCTTCGCCGATCCGCGTCACGAGAGCCTCGGCGCGCGCGTCATTGCGCCGCAGGAAGCGTTGGCGGAGATCGCCGCACGGCTCGGCGCCGAGATCGTCGATGCCGCCGCCTATGAGGCGCATCGCATCGACTGCAGCGTGCCGCGCGGCGGGCTCGACTTCATGTATGGCGACGCCTTCCCGCACGAGACCAACATGGACCGGCTGCACGGCGTCGACGTCGGCAAGGGCTGCTATGTCGGCCAGGAGGTCGTGAGCCGCATGCATCATCGCGGCACCACGCGCACACGCGCGGCGAAGGTGCTGCTCGACGGGCCGGGTCCGGAGCCCGGCACGCCGATTCTGGCCGGCGACAAGACCGTCGGCACGATGGGCTCGGCCGCCGCGCAGAAGGGCATGGCGCTGCTGCGCATCGACCGCGCCGCCGAGGCAATGGAGGCGGGAACGCCGCTCACCGCCGGCGGCCTCGTTCTGCGCATCGCCGATCCCGACGCGCTGCAGGGCGCGCCCAAGCAGACGGTGGCCTGAGCCGGTCTCATGGGTCGCGCTGCTGTCGTCCATCCCGATGGCCTGACGCGCTGCCCGTGGCCGGGCAGCGATCCGCTCTATGTCGCCTATCACGACACCGAATGGGGCGTGCCGGAATATGACGACCGCGCGCTGTATGAGAAGCTGATCCTCGACGGCTTCCAGGCCGGGCTGTCGTGGATCACGATCCTGCGCAAGCGCGACAATTTTCGCCGCGCCTTCGATGATTTCCAGCCGGAGAAGATCGCGCGCTACACGGACAAGAAGATCCACGCGCTGATGAACGATGCCGGCATCGTCCGCAACCGCGCCAAGATCGAAGGCACGATTCTCAGCGCGAAATCCTGGCTCGACATCCAGGACAAGGGTCCCGGCTTCTCGAAGCTGCTGTGGGACTTCATGGACGGCGCGCCCAAGGTCAACACGTTCAAGACCACCGCCAGCGTGCCGGCCTCGACACCGCTGTCGATCAAGATCTCCAAGGAGCTCGCCTCGCGCGGCTTCAAGTTCGTCGGGCCGACGATCGTCTACGCCTTCATGCAGGCGACCGGGATGGTCAACGACCATCTCGTCACCTGCTACTGCCACGAGACCTGCAGCGGCAAGCGCCGCGCCCCGCGCCTCAAGCCTCCCAAATGACGACCGACAAGGCCCCGAGCGGGCATGACCGCGTCTGGCAGCGCATGCTGTCCGGCCGGCGGCTCAACCTGATCGATCCCTCGCCGCTCGATGTCGAGATCGCCGACATCGCCCATGGGCTCGCGCGCGTCGCGCGCTGGAACGGCCAGACCACCGGTGCGCACATCTTCTCGGTCGCGCAGCACACGCTGCTGGTCGAGACGGTGATGCGGGCGAAGAAGCCGAACATCGATGCCAAGCTGCGGCTCGCGGCGCTGCTGCACGACGCGCCGGAATACGTCATCGGCGACATGATCTCGCCGTTCAAGGCTGTGCTCGGCGGCAGCTACAAATCAGTCGAGAAGCGGCTGCTCGGGGCGATCCACATCCGCTTCGGCCTGCCGGCGGAGCTTGCGCCCGAGATCGAGCGCCAGATCAAGGCGGCCGACCGCGGCGCCGCTTTTCTGGAGGCGACGCGCCTCGCCGGTTTCTCGGACAGCGAGGCGAAGAAGCTGTTCGGCCGCGATCCCGGCCTGCCGGACGCCACCGTGACCGACTATCTGACGCCCTGGAGCGCGGCCAAGGCCGAGAAGCAGTTCCTGACCCGCTTCAATACGGTGCTGGGGGCGTGCTGAGATGCCGCTGACGCCCGAAGAGCGCCAGAACGAGCGCCTGAAGCTGCTGGCCAATTGGGCCAACACGCTGGCGACCGCGATCGTTTCGGTCGGCGTTTTCGTGCCGATTGGACAGGAAATCTATGGCTTCCTGCCGCAAAATACCGACCCAACGCTGATCTATGTGTCGGCCCCGGTTTGCTTCATGGCCGGTTTGATCCTACATTTGGTGGGGCAATGGGTCCTTGGAGGGCTCCGATGACGATGGGCCAGATCTATGCGTTGAGCATGCCGCTCGCGGTGGCCGCGATGGTGGCGCTGTACGCTCTCATCCTGCGGCGTCCGTGGGCAGAGACGGGCGCTCGACAGCCGGTCCATTCATCACAGGCACGGCGTGAGGGTCTGCGCGACGGTCTCGTGGACCACATCGAGCGGCTCAACGCGGAGATCGAGGGCAAGGCCCATCTGGTTCGCCAGGAGCTGCGGCAGCTCAAGAACACGCGCTGAGGGCTGTCGGCGCCACATGCGCCAGCCCGACGGCAGACATCCAAAACGCGCTTTTGCAAAACGCGCTTTTGCCCTTGTGCCCCCATTCGTATAATCGGGCGTTCAAAGGCTCGCCATGATCCACGTCTGCTCACTCGCCGCCCTGCCCGAGACCGTGCGCCTGACCGGCGCCAGCCACGTGCTGACCATCATGGCCAATGTCGAGCAGGTGCGGCGGCCGGAGACGATCCGCCCCGAGAACCATCTGCGGGTCTCGGTCGACGACATCACCGAGCAGCTGCCGGGCTTCATGGCGCCGAGCGAGGATCACGTCGCCCAGGTGCTGGAGTTCGTGCGCGGCTGGGATCGTGCGGCGCCGCTGGTGATCCACTGCTATGCCGGCATCAGCCGCTCCACCGCGAGCGCCTTCGCCGCGGCCTGCGCGCTCAACCCCCATCGCGACGAGCTCGATATCGCCTGGGCGATCCGGCAGGCCTCGCCGATCGCCTCGCCGAACCGGCTGATCGTCAGCCTGGCCGACAGGGCGCTGGGCCGCAACGGCCGCATGGTGCGCGCGCTGGACGCGATCGGGCCCGGCGCCATGATGGTCGACAGCGCGCCGTTCCGGATCGATCTGGACTGAGTTGCGGCGCTGCGTAGCCGCATACCGGCGCGCTTTGAACTTATGTTCCGCGGTTTGACACAGAGGGAACGACGGCCATCGTGCGGCCCGCCGGAGCAGTTGGCCGATTCGCCGGGGTCCGCAAGGGCTCGCAGCTTCCCTCCACCCGTGACGCCTCCCGGCGGCATCGATTTCAGGATTTCCGCGTGATGTTCGATTGGCCCCTGGATTGGATCGCCCTGCTGGTGGCGTTCGCGGCGCTCGCCTTCGCGCGACGGACGTCCGACCGATTGGCCGAGGTGCAGGCACGGCTGGCCAAGCTCGAGGCCGCTCCCCCGATCGCGGCCGCGCCGGTGGTCGCGCCGCCGCTCAGCCCGCTTCAGGAGCCCGCTGAAGCCCCGCCAATGCCGCCTCCATTGCCGGAGCTGACCGAGCCTGCTCTCCAGCCCGCGGCGCTGGCGAGCGACGCAGCGGCCGATCAGCCGCCGCTCGCGTCCCCGCCACCCGTGCCGCAGCCCGCGGCCGGCTTCGAGGAGCGCATCGGCACCCGCTGGGTGGTGTGGATCGGCGGGCTGACCTTGGCGCTCGGCGGCTTCTTCATGGTGCGCTATTCGATCGAGGCTGGCCTCGTCGGCCCCGAGGTGCGCGTCGCGCTCGGCGCGCTGTTTGCGGCCGCGCTGCTCGCGGCCGGCGAATGGACGCGGCGCAGGGAGAGCATCTCGCAGATCGCGGCGCTGCCGATCGCCAACATCCCGGCGATCCTCACCGCGGCCGGCACGGCGGTCGCCTTCGCCACCATCTACGCGGCCTACGCACTCTACGACTTCCTGCCGCCCGCGATCGCCTTCGTGCTGCTCGGCGTGGTCGCGCTGGGCACGCTGGCGGCGGCGCTGCTGCACGGCCCGGCGCTGGCCGGGCTCGGCCTCGTCGCGGCATTCACGACGCCGGTGCTGGTGTCGACCGGCGAGCCGAACTACTGGGCGCTCTACATCTACCTCGCCATCGTCACCGCAGCCGCGTTCGCGCTGGCGCGCGTGCGGCTGTGGCGCTGGCTCGCGATGACCACGATCGGGCTGTCGTTCCTGTGGACCCTGCCCGGACTCGACGCGGGCATCGAGACGGTGGCGCCGCACGTCTTCCATGTCGTCACCGGCTTTGCACTGGCCGCGCTGATCGTGGTCTGCGGCTTCATGTTCGGCCCCGCGGCCGACGACGACGGGGTCGAGCCGATCTCGTCGGTGGGACTCGCCGTCTATCTGCTCGGCGCCATGCTGGTCGTGCTGGCGAGCTTCCATGACGGCCTGGCGCTGATCGGCTTCACGCTGCTGGTCGCGGCCACGCTGGCGGTCGCCTGGCGCGCGCCGAGCGCAGCCGGCGCGGTGGCCGCCGCCGCTGCGACCGTGTTCCTCGTGTTCGCCGAATGGGCGCTGCGCGACAATCCGGACCTGCTGGTGCTGCCCGGCGGCGCGCTGCCGGGAATGGGACCGAACCCGCTCGGCGCATCGGTCACCTCGCATCTGGTCACGGCGGCGATCTTCGCGCTCGGCTTCGGCGGCTCAGGCTTCCTGGCGCAGGGGCACTCGCACAACGCCGCCGTGCCGGTGGTGTGGTCGGCGGCCGGCGTGTTCACGCCGCTGGCGCTGCTGGTCGCGCTCTACGCGCGCATCGCCCATCTCGACCGCTCGATCCCGTTCGCGATCGTCGCCGTCGTGCTCGCCGCTGGCTTTGCCGTCGCCACCGAGGCACTGACGCGGCGCGAGGAGCGTCCCGGCCTCAGTGTCTCGATCGCGCTGTTCGCGACCGGCACGCTGGCCGCGCTGGCGCTGGCGCTGACCTTCGCGCTGGAAAAAGGCTGGCTGACGATCGCGCTGGCGCTGATGTCGCTCGGCACCGCCTGGATCTATGAGAGCCGGCCGATCCCGTTCCTGCGCACGCTCGCGGCCGTCTTTGCCGGGCTCGTGGTGCTGCGCATCGGCCATGATCCGCGCATCGTCGGCGCCGATGTCGGCACCACGCCGATCGTCAACTGGCTGCTGTGGGGCTATGGCGTTCCGGCGGCGTCGTTCTGGGGCGCGAGCTATCTGATGCGCCGCCATGGCGACGACGCGCCCTTACGCGCGGTGGAGGCCGCCGCGATCCTGTTCACCACCCTGCTCGCCTTCCTGGAGATCCGCCACGCCGTCAATGACGGCGACATGCTGGCGGTGCCGTCGCTCGCCGAAGTGGGACTCGACGTCTGCGTGGCCCTGGCGCTGGCGATCGGGCTGGAGCGGCTGCGGGAGCGCAGCGGCAGCATCGTGCACAACATCGGCGCCGTGATCCTCACCGGATTCGCCGGCGGCGCCACCGTGCTCGGTCTGCTGATGTTCGAGAACCCGATGATCTCGGACGTCGCGATCAAGGGCGGCCTGCTCAACATCCTGATCCTGGCCTATGCGTTCCCGGCGGTGCTGATGCTGCTGCTGTCCTACGCGGTCGCAGGCCGCCGTCCGCCGGGCTACGGCAATACGCTGGCCGCGGGCGCGCTGATCCTGGCGCTGTCCTATGTCAGCCTCGAGATCCGCCGGATCTATCACGGCCCCGATCTGACGGCAGGGCCGACCAGCGCCGCCGAGCAGTACACCTATTCGATCGCCTGGCTCGCCTTCGGCGTGGTGCTGCTCGGGATCGGAATCGTCGTGCAGTCGCAGCGCGCGCGTCTGGCGTCCGCTATCGTGATCGCGCTGACGATCCTGAAGGCGTTCCTGGTCGACATGTCGGCTCTGACGGGCGTGTGGCGCGCACTGTCGTTCATCGGACTCGGCCTGGTGCTGGTCGCGATCGGCTGGCTGTACCAGAAAGTGCTGTTCCGGCGGCAGCAGCAGGTGCCGCCGGCTCAGCCGGCGCAGTGACGATCAGGCGGCCCTGACCGACTGCAGGAACGAGGCGACCTCGCGCTTCAAGCGGTCGCTGTCGGTCGCGAGCGACTTGGCGGCGCTCAGCACGTGCGAGGACGCCGAGCCGGTCTCGGTGGCGCCGCGCTGCACGTCGACGACGTTCGACGACACCTGCTGTGTGCCATGCGCGGCCTGCTGGACGTTGCGCGAGATCTCCTGCGTCGCCGCGCCCTGCTCTTCGACGGCCGCCGCGATCGCCGAGGAGATTTCCGACAGCTTCTCGATGGTGCCGGAGATGTCGCGGATGGCGCCGACCGATTCCTGCGTTGCCGCCTGGATGCTGCCGATCTGCTGGCCGATCTCGCCGGTCGCCTTGGCGGTCTGCTCGGCCAGGGCCTTGACCTCGGAGGCGACCACCGCGAAGCCGCGGCCGGCGTCGCCGGCGCGGGCCGCCTCGATTGTGGCGTTCAAGGCGAGCAGGTTGGTCTGGCCGGCGATTGAGTTGATCAGCTCGACGACGTCGCCGATGCGTGCCGCTGCCTTCGACAGCTCGCCTACGCGATCATTGGTCTGGCGGGCCTGCGAGACGGCCTCCTGCGCCATCCGCGCCGATTCCTGCACCTGGCGGCTGATCTCGGTGATCGACGACGACAGCTCCTCGGTGGCCGAGGCGACCGACTGCACGTTGGTCGAGGCTTCTTCCGAGGCCGCCGCGACCTGGGTCGAGATTTCCTGCGAGCGCGTCGCCGTCGAGGACAGCGCGCCGGCGGAGTGCTCGAGCTCAGTCGAGGCCGACGACACCGTCTGCACAATCTCGCCGATCGTCGTCTCGAACTGGCGGGTGATGTTGTCGACGCGGCGGCCGCGCTCGATCTTGGCCTCGGCGTCGGCGGCGGCGCGCTCGTCGGCCTCCTTCTTGGCGATCAGGGCCTCCTTGAACACCTGCAAGGTGTCGGCCATCGCACCCATTTCGGTCGGCTCGCCGCGGTGTGGCACCTCGGCCGAAAGATCGCCCTGCCCGAGCGCCTGCATCGGCCTGATGATCGAGGCGATGCCGGCCGAGACGTCCTGCACGAGGTAGAAGCCGACGCCGATGCCCGCAGCGATCGTCGCGATCAGGATGGTTGCCATGATCCAGAAGGCGCTGTTGTAGCCATCGACAGCCTCCTGAGTTGCCGTTGCTGCGCCCTTGTCGTTCAACTCGATCGCCTTGATCAGAAGATTCTCGGACTCGGCCGACGCAACGCCGGTGCCCCTGAACAGCCCCTCGATGTCATCAGGCAGGCGGCCGACGCTGTTGCGGGAGACATCGAGGACCTTGTCGGCCTCAACCGTGTATTTTTCCCAAGCCTTCTTCCAGGCCTCGTACAGCCTGTGCTCCTCGGGGTCCGAGATCAGCGGCTCATAGGTCCGGATGTCCTTCCTGACGTTGTCGAGCATGGCCGCCATTCGCTTGTCGACGTTCGCCTTGGCCTCCGCCGACAGCGCCATCACGTGGGCGCGAAGTGTGAGCCGGTAGACGTTGATGTCGGCACGCAGCGCCCCGAGCACCCGCACGCTGGGAAGCCAGTTTGTGGCGATGTCGACGGTGCGGACGTTGATCGACTGCATGCTGCGCACCGCGAGCAGGCCAAGCCCTGACATCGCCACCAGCATGAAGGCGATGACCGCGATGATCTTCAGACGAATGGAAAGCCTGGACACGTCCTGATCCTCCGAGGGAAAGCATCTCGCTGTCGGCCGCCTGGAGGGAGGCCGGCTTCCGCGGTGACCGACCGCGCCGCGGTGGAGACGAAAAAGCGGCACCTGCTGGGGAGCAGGGTGCCGCCGATTACCGCAAAGTTCCGTTAATGCTGAACGTCGTATGACTACGGGACGCGATCTAATCCCGCTCGTCGGACATATCAGGCCGCGCGCACCGACTCCAGGAACGTCGCCACCTCACGCTTCAGCCGGTCGCTGTCCGAGGCCAGCGATTGCGCCGCGGCCAGCACGTGCGTGGAAGCCGTACCAGTCTCGGTGGCGCCGCGCTGCACGTCGACGACATTCACGGAAACCTGCTGCGTGCCCTCCGATGCCTGCTGGACGTTGCGCGAGATCTCCTGCGTGGCGGCACCCTGCTCTTCCACGGCCGCCGCGATCGCCGACGAGATTTCCGACAGCCGCTCGATGGTCGTGGAGATCGCCCGGATGGCGCCGACCGATTCCTGCGTCGCCGCCTGGATGCCGGACACCTGCTGGCCGATCTCGTCGGTCGCCTTGGCGGTTTGCTCGGCCAGCGCCTTGACCTCGGAGGCGACGACCGCGAAGCCGCGGCCGGCTTCGCCGGCGCGCGCCGCCTCGATGGTCGCATTTAGCGCCAGCAGGTTGGTCTGGCCTGCGATCGTGTTGATCAGCTCGACCACGTCGCCGATGCGCGCGGCCGCCTTGCTCAGCTCGCCGACGCGATCATTGGTCGTACGCGCCTGCTCGACCGCCTCGTTGGCCATGCGGGCCGATTCCTGCACCTGGCGGCTGATCTCGGTGATCGAGGACGACAGCTCCTCGGTCGCAGAGGCAACCGACTGCACGTTGGTGGAGGCCTCCTCGGAGGCCGCCGCGACCATCGTGGAGATCTCCTGCGAGCGCGTCGCGGTGGATGACAGCGCGCCGGCGGAATGCTCGAGCTCGGTCGAGGCCGACGACACCGTCTGCACGATCTCGCCGATCGTCGCCTCGAACTGGCGGGTGATGTTGTCGACGCGCCGGCCGCGTTCGATCTTGGCCTCGGCATCGTGGGCCGCGAGCTCATCGGCCTCCTTCTTGGCGATCAGCGCCTCCTTGAACACCTGCAGCGTATCGGCCATGGCGCCGATCTCGGTCGGCTCGCCGCGATGCGTCACCTCCGCGCCGAGATCGCCCTTGGCGAGCTCCTGCATCGGCTTGATGATCGAGGCGATGCCGGACGAGACGTTCTGCACGAGATACAATCCGACGGCGATGCCGGCAATGACGGCCGCGGCAATGATCGATGCCACCAGCCAGATCGCCCGCGAGTAGCTCTCGGCAGCCTGCCGCGTGGCGTTATCGGCGCCCTTGTTGTTGAACTCGATGTCCTGGATGAAGTATTTGTCGGCGTCGCGCGCGATCGCGGCGGCCGATTTTTCCAGCATTTCGGTGGCTTCGTGCGGGATCTTTCCGACGCTCTTGTTGGATTCGTCCATCACCTGCTTGACCGCGACGACATACTTCTCCCAGGACTGCACCCAGTTGTTGTAGATCGCCCGTTCCTCGGTCGAGGTGATCATCGGCTCGTAGGTCTTGCGGTCCTTGTTGATCGTCTCGAGGATGCCGTTGACGCGCTTCTCCGCGCCCTGCTTGGCCTCGGCCGTCTCCGACATCACATGCGCGCGCAAG
Source organism: Bradyrhizobium sp. HKCCYLRH2060 (assembly GCF_051168135.1). Taxonomy (NCBI): domain Bacteria; kingdom Pseudomonadati; phylum Pseudomonadota; class Alphaproteobacteria; order Hyphomicrobiales; family Nitrobacteraceae; genus Bradyrhizobium; species Bradyrhizobium sp. HKCCYLRH2060. The sequence continues at coordinate 183,321 of NZ_JBNPUK010000011.1, read as the reverse complement.
GCGATGCGCAGCAGGTTGATGTCGGCGCGCAGCTCGCCGATTGCGCGCACGCTTGGCAGCCAGTTTTGGGCGATGTCGACCGTGTTGGCATTGATCGACTGCATGCTGGTGACGGCGAGCACGCCGAGCCCGCACATGGTGACGAGCATGAAGGCGATGACCGATATGATCTTCGTACGGATGGACATTGTTGACACGGAGGACCCCAGCTGACTGCGTGGTTCGGCCGCGTTCTGCCAGCGCCAGGGACGGCCCGAACATCCAGGTCTGCGCTGCGCTGCGCGGTCGAAGGTCAGAAGATCGGCGGACTCCGAAAATTTCGGACCCGCACGTCGTCGCTGACGGGCTCATTGGGCGCGAAATAGGCTTATCGCAGGTTAATGCTGGAACCGTAAGAGTACGGATAATGCGAATAAAATGACGGCCAGCATAGATAGCGCGGTGCTCTAGAACCGGCGCTCATTGAGGTCGGCTCCTGAATACCGTTGGTGAATAGCGACGAAGCAGGAGCCAGGAGTAACGTCAGAGCGGCTGTGAGCATGCGAATGCGACGGAGACCGGTGCCGCGTCATGATGCAGCGCCTCAGCCGAGGTTTGCCGATTCCGATCCACGCGCCCGGAGGTGGACACGTCTGTCATCGAACTACGCATTCAGAGAATTTGCGCCACGGCGTAACGGATGAGAATCCGATGGCCAGCGGCGCAATCACCCCGGACAGCCCCACCTCAGCCCACTGCTTCGGACACCAGGCGAATCCGGAACACCGGTTGCTTGGCTTCGTCGAGCAGTTCCATCTGCCACTCGGCCCCCTGCTGCAACGACTTCGAGATCCCACCGATCAGGTCGGAGCAGACAGCCGTCAGCTCGTTCCAGGCGGTTTCCCGGTTGGCGAATTCATAAGGCTGGTCAGCAGCGCCAGAATAGCGGCCCTGGCTGATCCGGAAGAAATAAAGCGACATAACGACCCTTTCTCATGGGCCACCCCCCTGGTCGCAAACTGCACACGAGTCGCTACCGAGGCATGAATTTAAGATTCCGTACGACTACGGCGCAATGACCACTAACGTGCGGTCAGCTTAAAATATTGCTCTATGTTAATAGGGAGCTGGTTTTTCAATGATCGGTGAACTAACAACTAATCGGTCGAGCGACGCAGCTCCGGCGCCGCATCCGACTTCGCGTTATCGGATTTGGTCATCTCAGCCTTCGCGTTTTCGGCCTTGATGTTCTCAGTCTTGGAACTGTCCGCCTTGGCGGCCTTCGCAGCATCTGCCTTCAAGGGTTCAACCTTGCTGCGTTCCACCCGCGGGGTCTCGACCCGCGCCGCGACTTCGGTGTGCGAGCCGTCAGCCGCGGGCGCAGCAGCGCGTGCGCGCGGCCGCGCCACGGCGCGCGCCATCAGCATGGTGGCTCCGCCCTGGTGCTGGAAATCGCAATAGGCGAAGGCGCCCAGCCCGGAGACCGAGCCGCGGAAGCTGCGGTCGTCCTTCTTGTCGAGGTTGAAGCACGGCTCGAACGGCATGCCCTTGATGGCAGCGCAGACATTCTGGCCGCGAATCTGCAGGGTATTGCCGGGCAGACGGATGTGACGCACCGGGCCAGAGCCGGAGAACTGCACCGCGCCGGCGGCGCCCATGTCGTCGAGGATGCGGCCCGCGCCACGGGTGCCGTCGACACAGGTGAAGGCGAACACCTTCCCGGCGACGAATTTGCGGGCCTCGTCGGCGGTCATCGAACCCGCGATCGCGGGAGCAATCACGGCACCGGCAGTCACGGTGCCCAGCAATATACGCGCGAGCATGCATCAAACTCCCACTTAACCCCACGCAGCGGGTAAGGCGGTATCTTTACCCCATGCTTACCATACCAACCATGGCAACAATGGAGCAGCATGGTTTGAAAAGTCTGAACGTCCTCAGGATATTCTTACCACCGTACGGCCGCGGACCTGGCCCGCGAGGATCTGCGGACCCAGCGACGCGACCTGGTCCAGGGCAATTTCGTGAGTGATTTCAGCTAGTTTTGCACGATCCAGATCGGTCGCGAGGCGCTGCCAGGCCGCCTTGCGCGCCGGCAGCGGGCACATCACCGAATCGATGCCGAGGAGGCACACGCCGCGCAAAATGAACGGCGCCACCGACGATGGCAAATCCATGCCGGCAGCGAGGCCGCAGGCGGCGATGGCGCCGCCATATTTGGTCATCGCCAGCAGGTTGGCGAGCGTATTGGAGCCGACGCTGTCGATGCCGCCCGCCCAGCGCTCCTTCGCCAGCGGCTTGGCCGGCCCGGACAGCTCGTTGCGGTCGAGGATCTCGGCGGCGCCGAGCGACTTGAGATAGTCGGCCTCGGCGGGGCGGCCAGTCGAGGCGATCACGTGGTAGCCGAGCCTGGCGAGCACCGCCGTCCCCACCGAGCCGACGCCGCCGGCCGCGCCGGTCACCACCACCGGCCCGCTCGCCGGCGTCAGCCCGTGCTTCTCCAGGGCCAGCACCGCGAGCATCGCGGTGAAGCCGGCGGTGCCGATCGCCATCGCATCGCGGGCCGACAGCCCCTGCGGCAGGCCGACCAGCCAGTCGCCCTTGACCCGCGCCTTCTCGGCATAGGCGCCGAGATGGGTCTCGCCCATGCCCCAGCCGGTGCAGATCACGGCATCGCCCGGCTTCCAGGCCGGATGGCTGGACTGCTCGACCGTGCCGGCGAAATCGATCCCCGCGATCATCGGGAAGCGGCGCACCACCGGCGCCTTGCCGGTCAGCGCCAGCCCATCCTTGTAGTTCAGCGCCGACCACTCGACCTTCACGGTGACGTCACCGTCCATCAGTTCAGCTTCATCGAACTGCGTCAGCGCTGCGGTCGTTCCCTTGTCCGCCTTGTCGATCCGGATCGCCTTGAACGTTCCCACAGCCGCACTCCCTGCGCTTTCTTCGTCTCACGCCATGTTTAGCCGATCGGGTCGGCAGCGCAACTCAGGTCGCGGGAACGGCACGCGCGACCGGCTTCTCGACGATCGGCAGGTTGATCAGCGCCGACAGCACGCCGAACAGGATCGAGAGCCACCAGATCGGCGTATACGAGCCGTAGCGCTCGAACACGATGCCGCCGAGCCAGACGCCGAGGAAGCCGCCGACCTGGTGGCTGACGAAGGCGAAGCCATAGAGCGTGGCGAGCCAGCGGGTGCCGAACATGATCGCGACCAGCGACGAGGTCGGCGGCACCGTGGACAGCCAGGCGAGCCCCGACACCGCGCCGAACGCGATCGCCGTCGCCGGCGTCACCGGGAACGAGATGAAGGCGAGCGTCGCCAGCGCGCGGGTGAAATAGATGAAGGACAGGATGTAGCGCTTCGGCAGCCGGCTCTGCAGCCAGCCGACGCTGAGCGAGCCGATGATGTTGAACAGCCCGATCGCCGCGATCACCCAGCCGCCGGTCTGCGCCGACAGGCCGCGATCGACCAGGAATGCCGGCAAATGCACGGTGATGAAGGCGAGCTGGAAGCCGCAGGTGAAGAAGCCGAGCACCAGCAGCACGTAGGAGCGGTGGCCGAACGCCTCCATCAGCGCCGTCGTGAACGACTGCTGCTCGGCCTCCGTCGGCTTGGCCTCGGCGGCCGGCGGCGTTGCCACGGCGAGCGAGAGCGGGACGATGAACAGCATCAGGCAAGCGAACACCATCAGTGCGCTCTGCCAGCCGAACTGGTCGATCAGCGCGACGCCGAAGGGCGCGAACAGGAACTGGCCGAGCGAGCCGGCCGCGGTGCCGGCGCCGAGCGCGATGCCGCGCCGCTCCGGCGGCAGCAGCTTGCTGAAGGCCGACAGGATGAGGTTGAACGAGCAGCCCGACAGGCCGAAGCCGACCAGCACGCCGGCGCCGATGTTCAGCGACAGCGGCGAGCTGGAATAGCGCATCATCAGCAGGCCGCCGGCATAGAGCAGCGCGCCGACACAGATCACGCGCATCACGCCGAAACGGTCGGCGATGGCGCCGGCGAGCGGCTGACCGAGCCCCCACAACAAATTCTGCACCGCCACTGCAAGGGCGAACACGTCGCGGCCCCAGGCGAACTCACGGCTCATCGGCTGCACGAAGAAGCCGAGGCTGGAGCGCGGACCGAAGCTCAGCAGCGCAATCGCGCAGCCGCACACGATGATGACCACCGGCGTGCGCCAGCCCTGGCTGCGGGACACCGTGCCGAGATCGCCTGCCTGTACCGACATCCGTGTCCTCCCTGCCGCGGTCGCTGTCCGCCGCGCCTCTCCGGTTAATGCATCTGCATTGAACTCCCAAGCTCAAAAGCGGAACCCAGCCATGAAAAATTTCAATGTGGCGGCCAGCCATGAGCAGGTGTCATCCGAAGCGAGTTCCGGCAGCGGAACCCGCTCATGCGTCTTTGTCCCGGCGGGAAACGTCCTGATACGCGAGTCCCGAACGACGATTCATCCTGCGCGGGAGCGACCTTCAGAACGGCCGCTATTTGTCGCCAAACACCAATAAACAGCGAAGGAAGTCTCTGAAGAAGAACTAACAGGTACCGCGGTACACATGCGCACGGAATGTGGAATTTGGACAGCACATGGACCACGATCAGATCGAGACATCCGGCCACGTCGTGATCGTCGGCGCCGGAGTTGCCGGACTGTTCTGCGCGCTGAAGCTCGCCCCGCAGCCGGTCACGCTGATCTCCGCGACCTCATTGGGTGAAGCCTCGTTCGGCACGACGATGCAGGCCGACATCGCGGCAGCGGTGTCATCCGGCGACAGCCCCGATACCCATGCCGCCGACATGATCGCTGCGGGTGGCGGCCTGGTCGACGCGACGGCTGCGCTGGCGCTCGCGCGCGACGCCTCGGCCGCGATCGAGGACCTGGTCCGCCTCGGCGTGACATTCGATCGTGATCACGGCGGCAGGCTGGCGACGTCTCGTGCGGCTGCGCACGCCGCGCGACGGATTCTCAGCGTTCGCGGCGACTTCACCGGACAGGCGATCATCACCGCGCTGTCGCAAGCCGTGCGCGCGACGCCATCGATCCGCATCATCGAGGGCCACGTCGCCGACGCGCTGCTGACGGAAGACGGCGCGGTGCGTGGCCTGCAACTGCGGCCGACCGATGACGACGCGGCCGCGCCGATGCTGATCGCGGCGCCGGCAATCGTGCTGGCCACCGGCGGCATCGGCCGGCTGTTCGCGGCGACCACGAATCCGCCGCACGCCACCGGCATCGGTCTCGCCATCGCCGCGCGCGCCGGTGCGGTGATTGCCGATCCGGAGTTCGTGCAGTTTCATCCGACCGCGATGATGACCGGTCGCGATCCGGCGCCGGTTGTGAGCGAGAGTCTGCGCGGCGCCGGCGCGATCCTGGTCAACCGGCGCGGCCAGCGCTTCATGCTGCCGCGCCATCCGCTGGTGGATCTTGCCCCGCGCGACACGGTGGCCCGCGGCGTCATGGCTGAGATCATCGCCGGACGCGGCGCTTTTCTCGATGCGCGCGACGTGCTCGATGACGACGTCGCCGAGCGCTATCCGATGCTGCACCGGGCCTGCGCCGCCGCGGGGCTCGATCCGACCCGCCAGCCGATTCCAGTGGCGCCGGCGGCGCATTTCCACATGGGCGGGATCGCGGTCGACGCGCGGGGCCGCAGCACGATCGAGGGGCTCTGGGCGGCAGGTGAAGTCGCCGCGACGGCAACGGATGGCGCCAATCACATCGCCGGCAACGCGCTGCTTGGCGCGCTGGTGTTCGCCCGGCGGATTGCCGACGACATCTCCGGCCGGACGTTCACCGCCTCCTCCACCCTGCAGCACGTTGCGTTCGCCGATCCGGCCGGATCCTGTGCGGGCGCTGCGGAGGTGTCGCTGCGCGAGATGATGACGAGCCAGCTCGGCGTCATCCGCGACGAGGAGCGGCTGGCCGAGGCCATCGCCGCGATTGCCAGGATGGAGCGCGACGCCGGCAGCCCGAGGCTGCGCAACATGGCGAGCGCCGCGCTGCTGATCGCCACCGCGGCCTGGAGCCGGCGCGAGAGCCGCGGCGCGCATTGCCGCGCCGATTGCCCGGCCGAGAATCCGGGCTTTGCGCAGCGGACGATGACGACGCTCACGGCGGCGCGCGAAATCGCCGACGAGCTCAGCGCGCGGCCGACGGTGCGCCTGCCACGCTCGCTCAGCGCCTAGCGCCGCGTCCAGTTCGGATTGATCTCGGCCTCGCTCTTGGCGGCCTCGGTGAGCTCGGCCGAAATGGCCGCCGTCTGCTGTGGCGTGCCCCAGCTCGGCGCGTCGCTGCCGTCGCCCCACTTCTTCGGCCGGTAGAAGGTGTGGACGCCGAACTTGTACATCCGCTTCATCTCGGCGACCCAGGATGGCCGCACCCAATAGGCATGATAGTGGGTCGACTTGCCAACCTCCGGCAGCCAGATCTGGCCGTCGAGCATGGCCTTCGCGATCTTCCTGGCGCGGTCCCACATCTCGGGCTCGCGAATGACCTCCGGATTGTTGTCGCAGGCGAAGGTGAACTGGCAGGCGAAGTGGCGGTATTTGTTCTGGTAGACGACGCCGCACACCGTGGTGGGATAGTAGCCGGAGAACGCCCGGTTCAGCACGACCTGCGCCACGGCCATCTGGCCGCGCACCGCCTCGCCGCGGGATTCGAAATAGACCGCTTCAGCGAGGCACTTCTCGGACTTGAAGCGCGCCTTCTCGTCGGTGAGCCCCAGGCGTTCAGCCGGAGTCCTGTCGCGCTGATTGTCGGCGTTGACCTCGCCTTTCGGCGCGATGCTCTCGCCGCCATCACCGGCCTTGGCAGCAGCGTCGGCCGGCTGTGACAGCACCGCCATCGGCTTGAGGTCCGGATCCGGCATCACGATCAGCGGCGCCTCGCCCGGCAGCCATGTCTCCATGGTGCCGGCAACGCCGCCCAGCGACGACGTGCCGAAATAGAGATTGGACGTCTTGACGTTGAGGCCGTCATAGCTGACGGCGCCGTCCACCAGGATCTGATCGGTTGCAGGCTTCAGCTCGCCCGAGGGCTGGATCTCGGACTTCGTCGCGTCGTATTGCGCGAGCGGCGGCGCGCTCAGCGCCTCCTGCAATTCGGGATCGAGTGCACCGCGCTGCGGGAGCGGCGCCTGCGCCGGCGCTTCCGTCGTCTTGGCGCCGAACACCGAGGAGTTCGAATCGGGCTGTGTCGATGGCGTTGGCGCGGGCTCGGACGGCGCGGGCTCGACGGGCGCGGCCGATTCGGTCGGCTGCGCCGACGGCGTCGGCGGGCGCACGACGAGACGATCGCCCTTCAGCGTGCGATCGACCTTGGGAAAGTCGGAGGCTTGGTAGCGCGGCGGAACCTGCAGCACCGGATTGCGCGGCGTCGACCCGGTGATGTCGAGGCCGCGGCCATCGAGGCTCGCGAGGCGGATGCTCCCCGCCTGCGGCGCCGAGGTTCCGATCGGACGGCCGAAACTGTAGGTAGCGAGCTGAATGGAGGCCGCAGCCGAGAACACGCGCTTCTGCCAACGCTCGGCGACGCCCGGCTGGCGGGCGAGCAGAGAAGCGATGTCTTGATACCCGGTCTCTGTCGGCATCAGAGCGAAGACGCAGAGACCGAGTCCGAAGGACGCATATCGCGCGCCCTTCGGACCGGGACGCAGAACTAACATCGGTACGCTCAACGCAACGCTTACTGGATCGACCGAACAACAGTGCTTCCGTGCAATTCGATCTTCTCTCTTCGTATCGGGTTTAGGTTGCCGAGGAGTTAATCCGCGTTGCAATCGTGAGACAGGCAAGCGGGGAAGTTGCAGAGCGTTTTGCGATCGATATGTGTGGTAAACAGCGCGCCGACGCGAACGGTGAACATTCGGTCAACGGATGCGGTGAATGAAAATCATCTGCACCTCATTGACTGAGGCGGAGTATTCCATCGTAACTGCGACGTTCGCTCCACTCGTCGTTCCGGAGCGCCTCCGGAATGACGGCAGTGGTGGAGAAGGAGTGCACCGTGCGTCACGTGCGCGCCGCATCGGACGAACCCTCACCAATGAAAAAGACCGGCAACAGGTGCCGGCCTTCATCAGGATCGGATCGACCGCAGCAAGATCAGGCCTGGCTCGCGATCTCCTTGCCGAGCGCGGACTGCGCGGCGGCGAGGCGCGCGATCGGCACGCGGTAGGGCGAACACGACACGTAGTTCATGCCGACCTTGTGGCAGAACGCCACCGAGGCCGGATCGCCCCCATGCTCGCCGCAGATGCCGACCTTGAGATTGGGCCGCGTGGCGCGGCCGCGCTCGACGCCGATCTTGACCAGCTCGCCGACACCCTCGCGATCGATCGAGATGAAGGGATCGATCTCGATAATGCCCTTGGCGACGTAGGCGCCGAGGAAGCTGCCGGCGTCGTCGCGGCTGATGCCGTAGGTCGTCTGCGTCAGATCGTTGGTGCCGAACGAGAAGAACTCGGCGGCCTCCGCGATCTGGCCGGCCATCAGGACCGCGCGCGGCAGCTCGATCATGGTGCCGACCTGGTACTCCAGCTTGGCGCCGGTCTCGCGGATCACCGCCTGCGCCATCGCGTCGATGCGCGCCTTGACCAGATCGAACTCGGCCTTGGTGGCGATCAGCGGCACCATCACCTCGAGGCCGACGGCCTCGCCGGTGCGCTTCTCGGCCTCGACCGCCGCCTCGAAGATCGCGCGCGCCTGCATCTCGGCGATCTCCGGATAGGCGATCGCCAGACGGCAGCCGCGGAAGCCGAGCATCGGGTTGAACTCGCTGAGCTCGCGGGCGCGGTCGGCGAGGCGGCGCGGATCGGTGTTCATCGCGCGCGCGACTTCCTCGACCTCGGCCTGGGTGTGCGGCAGGAACTCGTGCAACGGCGGATCGAGCAGACGGATCGTGACGGGAAGTCCCTTCATGATCTCGAACAGCTCGACGAAGTCGGCGCGCTGCATCGGCAAGAGCTTGGCGAGCGCGGCCCGACGCTCCTGCTCCTCTTCCGACAGGATCATCTCGCGCACCGTGCGGATACGAGTCTCCTCGAAGAACATGTGCTCGGTGCGGCACAGGCCGATGCCCTCGGCACCGAACTTGATGGCGGTGCGCGCATCCTCCGGCGTGTCGGCATTGACGCGCACGCCGGTCTCGCGCACGGTGTCCGCCCAGCCCATCAGGGTGCCGAACTCGCCGGACAGCTCCGGCTCGATCATCGGCATGCGGCCGGCCAGCACCTGGCCGACGGAGCCGTCGATGGTGATGACGTCGCCGGTCTTGAAGGTGCGCGAGCCGATGCTCATCGTGCCCCGGCCGTAGTCGACGCGGATGGTGCCGCAGCCAGAGACGCAGGGCTTGCCCATGCCGCGCGCGACGACGGCGGCGTGCGAGGTCATGCCGCCGCGCGTGGTCAGGATGCCCTCGGCAGCATGCATGCCGTGGATGTCCTCCGGCGAAGTCTCGATGCGGACCAGGATCACCTTGCGGCCGTCGGCCTGCAGCTTGGTGGCCTCGTCCGAGGAGAACACGATCTCGCCCGATGCCGCACCGGGCGAGGCCGGCAGGCCGGTGGCGACCACGTCGCGCTTGGCGGCGGGATCGATGGTCGGGTGCAGGAGCTGATCGAGCGAGGCCGGGTCGACGCGCAGCACGGCGTCGTTCTCCGAAATCAGGCCCTCATTGGCGAGCTCGACCGCAATGCGCAGCGCCGCCTTGGCGGTGCGCTTGCCGCTGCGGGTCTGCAGCATCCACAGCTTGCCGCGCTCGACCGTGAACTCCATGTCCTGCATGTCACGGTAGTGCTGCTCGAGCAGCGTGTAGATGCGGGTCAGCTCGTTGAACGCGTCCGGCATCGCCGTTTCCATCGACGGCTTGTCAGAGCCGGACTCGACACGGGCGTCCTCGGTGATGTCCTGCGGGGTGCGGATGCCGGCAACGACGTCCTCGCCCTGCGCGTTGATCAGGAACTCGCCATACAGCTTGCTCTCGCCGGTCGAGGGGTTGCGGGTGAAGGCGACGCCGGTGGCCGAGGTGTCGCCCATGTTGCCGAACACCATGGCCTGAACGTTGACGGCGGTGCCCCAGGATTCCGGGATGTCGTGCAGCTTGCGATAGGTCACCGCGCGCGCGTTCATCCAGGATGAGAACACCGCGCCGATGGCACCCCACAGTTGGTCATGCGGGTCCTGGGGAAAGTCCTTGCCGGTCTCGTGCGCGACGGCGTCCTTGTACTTCCCGACCAGCATCTCCCAGTCTTCCGAGGAGAGATCGGTGTCGAGCTGATAGCCCTTCTGGTCCTTGAAGGTGTCGAGGATGTCCTCGAAATGGTGGTGCTCGAAGCCGAGCACGACATCCGAATACATCGTGATGAAACGGCGATAGCTGTCGAAGGCGAAGCGGCGATCGCCGGACAGCTGTGCCAGCGCTTCCACCGTCTGATCGTTGAGACCGAGATTGAGCACGGTGTCCATCATGCCCGGCATCGAGGCGCGGGCGCCGGAGCGCACCGAGACCAGCAGCGGGTTCTCCGGATCGCCGAATTTCTTGCCGGTCAATTTGCCGATGTAGTCGAGCGCCTTGTCGACCTGCGACTGCAGCTCCTTCGGGTAGGTCTTGTCGTTGGCGTAGAAGTAGGTGCAGACCGAGGTGGGAATGGTGAAGCCCGGAGGCACCGGCAGGCCGAGATTGGCCATCTCGGCCAGATTGGCGCCCTTGCCGCCGAGCAGGTCGCGCAGGCCGGCCTTACCTTCGGCCTTGCCGTCACCGAAGGTGTAGACCCACTTGTTCGGCTTGATCGCAGTGACCGCGCTCTTGGCCGGGGCCTTGGCAGCCGACGCCTTCACGGCCTTGGCTACCGGCTTGGCAGCCGTTTTGGCCGGCTTCTTCGGAGCGGTTTTCACTGGCGCTTTCGGTGCAGACCTGGGCGCGACCTTGGCCGGGGCCTTGGCGGCGGGCTTCGGCGCGGTCTTGAGCGCCTTGCGCGGCGGAGCGAGTGCTGCGGTCTTGGCCTTGCCGGGCTTGGAAGGCTTTGATTTCGCTGTAACTTTCTTAGACTTCGCTACCGCTTTGGCCATGAGGTGCTTCGATCCGCAAATGGGAGGAGAAATCGCGCGCCTTACACCACTTTGGGCGCTGCGGCGCAAGCTCGGGGGTTCCCGACCTTGGGACTAGAACCTGGGACTAGAAGTGGAGCCACTTCAGCAGGCCCATGCCGATCAGGCCGTTCAGGATGAGGAAGATCGCAACGATCAGGTTCAGCAGGCGCGGCATGATCAGGATCAGGACGCCGGCGATCACGGACATGATCGGCGAGATATGGGCAACGGTCAGGGTCATCGACGAGCTCTGAATGATTGAAGGACGAGGCTGGGGCGATTCGATTTGGCCGGACTTTATCCTGGCCCATCGTGGCGGAATAGGAGACGCACGGCACGAGTTCCGGTTCCCCCACCACCGGATCTGCCGCAAAAAATGCCGCCGGTTCCACCGTCCGCCGCGCGGAACGATGATCTGTTGCGGGCATTGGGAAGCAGGTGCCGGCACGCGCCGGTCTCTCTCAGCGATCAACAGCTCAGGAGTCCCGTCCATGCGAACCCATCTCACCCTTGCTGCCCTCGTGGCCGCAGTCGTGATTCCGGCGACCGCACAGGCGCAATCCTACACGACGGGCGTCGGCCGCAGCGTCGTGGTCGAGGAGGACGCTCCATTGATCACGGTCGAGCGCCGGCCGGAGTTTCGCGAATATGTCGTCCGCGAGCGCGTTCCCAACTATGTGATCCCCGATCGCGTAGTTGTTGGCGCCGTGCTGCCGGAGTCCGGTGTTACATATTACGACGTTCCGCAGCGCTTCGGCGCGACACCTTACCGATACACCGTGGTGAACGGCGAAACTGTTCTCGTCGAGCCGCGATCCCGGCGGATCATTCAGGTGGTTGAGTAGTTATAGAGCTGCATTTGGTCGCCAACGCCCCCGCAAGCGGCCAGATGTAAAAGGCCCTGCCCGGTTCCCCCCGCCGGGCGGGGCTTACTTTTTTCGCCGTCGTCGCGAGCATAGCGACGCGATCCAGGGGCGACCGACGACGCCTGCGGTGAGCCAAGGCGCAGTTGCGCTCAGGCCGCCGTCTTCACCACCAAGCGATGGATGACCTTGCCCGAGGAGGCGCTAACCACGTCATCGTCGAGCAGGCTCGTGTCAGCTTTGAAGAGTGAGCGGATGGTTGCGAGGTCGACCACCGCATAGAGCCGGCCATGGGCATCGCGCTGATCGGCCTGCTGCGTAACCCGCCAGCTCAGATACAGGACGCCACCGGGCTTCGTGATCGCGTGCATCCGCCGCACCGACGGCACCACGTCGCTGCGATCGAGATGCATCAGCACGGTCTCGCACAGCAAATTGTCGAAGCTTGCATCTGCGATGTTGGCGAGGGCGGGCAGTTCGGCATGCGTGAACGACGCGTTCGGATAGCGCGTGCGCGCTTCAGCCAACAGTCCCTCCGACGCGTCGAAACCTTCCGCAGGATATCCGTTGGCATTCAGCCAGCCGACCTCGCGGCCGCTGCCGCAGCCGATGTCCGCGGTGCGGCCACCGGACACGAAGAAGCGCCTGACGATGGCGTGGAGATCGGCCGACGCCGGCTGCGCATGCCAGTCGGCCGCGAACGCCGCCGCCTCACGGTCATAGGCGGCGAGCGTCGGCCGGTCCATCCTCAGCCCTCGATCTTGGAGAAGTCCGCAACCGCGCGCGTGGCGCTGCGGATCTCGTTCAACAGCTTGAGGCGGTTCTCGCGGATCGCCGCATCGTCGTCGTTGACCTTGACCTTGTCGAAGAACGCATCGACAGCCGGGCGAAGCTTCGCCATCGCCCGCATCGCCGCGGCGAAATCCTCCTTGGCGACGGCGGCGCCCGCTTCCGCTGCGACCTCGCCGATCGCCTTGGCCAGCGCCTTCTCCTCGTCGAGCTTGTAGAGCCCAGCATCCGGCGCGCCTTCGAACTTGCGCTTGTCCTTCTTCTCCTCGATGGCGAGGATGTTGGACGCGCGCTTGGTGCCAGCGAGCAGGTTCTTGCCGTCGTCAGTCTCGAGGAATTTGCCGAGCGCCTCGACGCGGCGCACGACCATCAGCAGGTCGTCCTGGCCGCCGAGCGCGAACACGGCGTCGACGAGATCATGCCGCGCGCCCTGCTCGCGGAGTTGGACCTTCAGGCGGTCGGCGAAGAAGGAGAGGAGGTCGTCGAGCCTCGACCTGGCTTGACGGAACAGCACATGATCTTCCGGTATATCGGAAACCTTAGTGTACTTGTCCGACGAACCACGCAGGGTATTGACCGTCTTTGCTAAGAGATCACTCATCCCCTCTCGGGCTTTCGGTTCGCCATCCAAAATAGACTTCAGCAACGTGCTTGTTGCCAAATCCATGACAGCCTCTGTAGCACTACTAAGTTCACTCACCACAAAATGACTGCGACTCGCGAACAACGGTAGGAACAAGATCGAAGAAAGCGCGATCTTTAATTTGTTTTCCAATATGAGCCTGATCACGCCCAACGCCGCCCGGCGCAACGCATAAGGATCCTTCGATCCGGTCGGCTTCTCGTCGATCGCCCAGAAGCCGACGAGCGTATCGAGCTTGTCGGCGAGCGCCACCGCCACGCTCACGGGATCGGTCGGCACGCGATCACCCGGACCCTGCGGCTTGTAATGCTCCTCACACGCGGCAGCAACGGACGCGTCCTCGCCCTGGGCGAGCGCGTAGTACTTGCCCATCAGGCCCTGTACTTCGGGAAACTCGCCGACGACCTCGGTCAAGAGATCCGTCTTGGCAAGCTGAGCTGCACGCTGAACGTTGTTGAAGTACGTCGCCATACTTCCATTGTAGAGTTTTCGACCGACCTCAAGCTGAGGTTCAAGTACCTCGGCCACTACATTCGCGAGCGACATAATCCGCTTGATACGCGCGGCCTGCGTCCCCAGCTTCTCGTGGAACACGATCTGCTCGAACTTCGGCAGCCGGTCCTCGAGCTTCGTCTTGAGGTCGGTCTCATAGAAGAACTTCGCATCCGACAGGCGGGCGCGGATGACGCGCTCGTTGCCGGCGATGATGGTCTTGCCGCCGTCGGTCGCCTCGATGTTGGCGGTCAGGATGAACTTCGGCGCCAGCCCGCCGGTCTTGGGATCGCGGACCACGAAGCATTTCTGGTTGTTGCGAATGGTGGCGCGGATCACCTCGCCAGGGACCTTCAGATACTCCGGATCGAAGGAGCCCATCAGCACCACCGGCCATTCGACCAGGCCCGCGACCTCATCGAGCAGCACGGGGTCCTCGACCAGCTCATAGCCTTGCGCAAACGCGAGCTGCTTGGCGTCGGTGACGATGGTGTCTTTCCGCCGGTCGGGATCGAGCACGACCTTGGCGTCGAGCAGCTTCGCCTCATAATCCTCGAAGCGGCGCACCGAGATCGGCGCGGGCGCCATGAAGCGGTGGCCGAACGTGGTCTGTCCCGCCTCGATGCCGTCGACCGCGAAGCTGATCACGTCGGGCTCCTCGGTTTCCAGGCCGAAGGTCGCGGTGATCGCGTGCAGCGGACGCACCCAGTTCAGCGCGCCGGGCTTTTCCGAGCGCTTGCCCCAGCGCATCGATTTCGGCCACGGGAATGTGCGCACGATCACCGGCAGCATCTCGGCGAGCACGTCGAGCGTGGCGCGGCCGGGCTTCTCGATCAGCGCGACGTAGAAGTCGCCCTTCTTCGGATCGCGCTGGATCGTGGCCTCCTCGATCGAGGACAGGCCGGTTGCTTTCAGAAATCCCTGGATCGCCGCGTCAGCGCCGCCGACGCGCGGACCCTTGCGCTCCTCTTTCAAGTCAGCCTGCCGCGCGGGAATGCCGTGCACGGTCAGTGCCAGCCGCCGCGGCGTCGCGAACGCCTTGGAGCCTTCATAGACAAGCCCTTCGGCGACCAGCTTGTCGGTGACCATGCGGCGCAGATCGTCGGCCGCCTTGGCCTGCATGCGCGCGGGGATTTCTTCGGAGAACAGTTCGAGGAGAAGGTCGGGCATGTCTCAAGTCTCTCTGCACGAAGAACCACCTTCCCCTGGAGGGACAGGCCATCGCGAATTGCTAAACTCGTGGAAAGCAGCTTGCCTCCCACCGTCCTTCGAGACGCCCGGCGAAGGCGGGCTCCTCAGGACGAGGTCTGATTTTGCGGCGAGATCCGAAAGACCCTCATGGTGAGGAGCGCCGCCGGCGGCGCGTCTCGAACCATGAGGCCCCGGACGCAGCCGCGTTCGTTCTATCCAGCGCCCGCCCCGCCCGCTTCCGTATGCAGCCAAGCCTCGCCGCAGGCCTTGGCAAGCTCGCGGACGCGCAGGATGTAGCTCTGGCGTTCGGTGACGGAGATGACGCCGCGGGCGTCGAGCAGGTTGAAGACGTGGCTGGCCTTGATGCACTGGTCGTAGGCCGGCAGCGCCATCTGGTGCTCCCGGCGATTGCCGTCACGCCAACCGGCGTCGAGATATTTGCGGCAGGCGCCCTCGGCCATCTTGAACTGCTCGAACAGCATGTCGGTGTCGGCATGCTCGAAATTGTGCCGCGAATATTCGCGCTCGGCCTGCAGGAAGACGTCGCCATAGGTGACCTTGGCGTCGCCGTCGCGGCCGTTGAAGTTGAGGTCATAGACGCGGTCGACGCCCTGGACGTACATCGCCAGGCGCTCGAGGCCGTAGGTGAGCTCGCCCGCGACCGGCGCGCATTCGAAGCCCGCGACCTGCTGGAAATAGGTGAACTGCGACACTTCCATGCCGTCGCACCAGCACTCCCAGCCAAGACCCCAGGCGCCGAGCGTCGGGCTCTCCCAGTCGTCCTCGACGAAGCGGATGTCGTGCACGGCGGCGTCGATGCCGATGGCGCCGAGCGACTTCAGGTACAATTCCTGAAGGTTCGGTGGCGACGGCTTCATGATCACCTGAAACTGGTAGTAGTGCTGCATCCGGTTCGGATTCTCGCCGTAGCGGCCGTCCTTCGGCCGCCGCGACGGCTGCACGTAGGCGGCATTCCACGGCTTCGGCCCGAGCGCGCGCAAGGTCGTCGCCGGGTGGAAGGTGCCGGCGCCCATCTCCATGTCGTAGGGCTGCAGGATCACGCAGCCCTGCTCGGCCCAGAACCGTTGCAGGGCCAGGATGAAGCCCTGGAACGAACGTTCGGGGCGCATGTGCAGAGGCAGCGAGTCCATCGTCGGTATCGGTCTTTCGCAGGCGTCGGAAAAGCGCGCGGACCGTATCGGCGGGGCCATCAGGAATCAAGGCAATAGGGCCCTCGAAACGACGGCGACGTCCCGTCGTTCGAAGGTCGGCGGAGCGTGTCAGCCCGGCCGGTAAGCGCCGGTGACGGGATCGCGGCGCAGAGTCTTGATCTCGGCGGCCCGCGCGGCCTCAGCGACGCGTGACAGCCGCGCCTCTTCGAGCTCGCGGTTGATCTTCTGCGCGGCCTTGTAGGCCCAGCGAACCACGGCTAGCCCGCCCAGCATACCCGCGAAAGCAACGAACGGCGGCATTGGTCGATCCTCGTTCATGAACAGAGCCACCCCGATTCCCATTGTCGCCGATCCCGGTTCCCCCCGCAATCGGATTGCGAGGGGCGAAATGGCGCGCCCCCCGGGTTCTAGAACCCGAAACGAGCCCAGATCGCCCGGGTTTCGACCGCGGAGATCAGCTCCTCCGCTAGCCCGGTCCAACCGATCCCCAGGCTCCCGGCGCCTGCCGCCCGCCGTCCGAGCAGCCCGGACAGCAGGCCGCCGGCGGGCGCCACCACGGGCATCGCGACCTTGTCGCCGAAGCGGGCGCGCAGCACCGCGCGGAGGTCGCCGATGGCGTCCGCCAGCCCCAGCGTGACGGCGCTGTCGCCGGCCCAGTACTCGCCGGTAAACAGCACATCGTCGGCGCCCTTCAGCCGGGTGGTGCGGCTCTCCTTGACCAGCGAGATGAACAGCGCGTGGATCTCGCGCTGGATCTTCTTCAGCCGCGCCACGTCGTCGGGATTCTCCGGCAGGAACGGATCGAGCATCGCCTTGTGCTCGCCGGCGGTATAGAGCCTGCGCTCGATGCCGATCTTCTTGATCAGGTCCTGCAGCCCGAACGAGCCGCCGACCACGCCGATCGAGCCGAGGATCGAGGACGGATCGCAGAAGATCTCGTCGCCGGCGCACGCAATCATGTAGCCGCCGGACGCCGCGACATCCTCGACGAACACCAGCACCGGCAGCTTCTTCTCCGCCGCGAGCTGGCGGATGCGCAAGTAGATCTGGCGCGACTGCACCGGCGAGCCGCCCGGCGAATTGATCACCAGCGCCACGGCCTTGGCGTTGCGCATCGAGAACGCCCGCTCCAGCACCTTGGCGACGCCCGCGAGCGTCAGCCCCGGCCGCAACGGCGTCACCGCGCCGATCACGCCGGACAGACGGACGACCGGCACCACCGGGACGCCGCGCAGCCGCGCC
Organism: Bradyrhizobium sp. HKCCYLRH2060; assembly: GCF_051168135.1. NCBI lineage: Bacteria > Pseudomonadati > Pseudomonadota > Alphaproteobacteria > Hyphomicrobiales > Nitrobacteraceae > Bradyrhizobium > Bradyrhizobium sp. HKCCYLRH2060. Next base: position 165,857 of record NZ_JBNPUK010000011.1, on the reverse strand, counting down.
GGAAGCAGCGCCTTCAGCCGATCGAATAGCCCGGCTGCATCGCTGGGTTGTGTCAAATTGTCCACCATTCAGTTACCTCGGAACCTGCAGTAATTCCGCCGCAGCGGGGCTCGGCACTTTTCCACATGCGATGGGTCGGAACCTGCCAAACCGCAACGCCCAAAGTGACTTAGTGGTTCTCAGTGAACTAGGCCAGAACATCTCTGGCATGCTCTCCTCTCCCCGTTTCCATCGGGGGCTTCGCTCGGAGACCAAGCGGGTTCAGTCATTATAACCATTTTATCACCCTAGGGGTGATAGTCATATTGACAAAGGCCGAAGTGAGCCTATATAGGGAACATCCATGGATGTGACCTTCAAAGATCAGTCCCTGGACCGCTTAGAAACCGACGCAACCTATAGCGCCGGGTTCGCCGACACACTTGTGAAGGCCTATCGACGGGCGATGCAGCATATCCGCGCAGCCGGAGACGAACGTACGCTTTACGCGCGACGGTCGTTTCGGTTTGAGAAGCTGTCAGGCGATCGCGCCGGACAATACTCCATGAGGCTGAACGACCAATGGAGGTTGATCGTGGAACTCCGCGGCGCAGCCCCCAACAAGACCATCTACGTCATTGAAATTGTGGACTACCACTGAGGAAACTGAAACGAAATGCCTGCCCGCGCACCAGCCGAGGTTTTCCCCCCCGGAGACTTCATCCGAGATGAGCTCGACGCTCGCGGATGGACGCAGGGTGATCTTGCCCAGATCATGGGAAGACCGACTCAGCTCGTGAATGAACTTATTGCTGGAAAGAAGCAGGTCACGCCGGAGACAGCGCTCGGTTTAGCTAAGGCGTTTGGGGACGACGATGCCCTGTATTGGCTGAACCTTGAGAGCGCATACCGCCTTTCCCGAGCGAAGCCCGCTGACGAAGCTGTTGGGCGAAGAGCCGATCTATATTCGAAGTTTCCCGTTCGCGAGATCATCAAGCGGAAGTGGATCGAGCCGTCCGACAACCTTGATGTCGTCGAGCATCGGATTTGTCGTTTTTACGGCATCCAGTCGATCAACGACACACCTCAGTTTGCCCACGCAGCAAAGGCAAACCAATACGACGAGAGGAGTCCTCTACAATTAGCTTGGCTGCGTCGCGCACATCAGTTGGCGCTGGGAGTAACCGCCCCGGCCTATTCTGAGCAGAAGCTCAGGGCTGCACTTTCAAAATTGCGCGAACTTTTAGCTGCGCCGGAGGAGATTCGGCAGGTTCCGCAAATTTTGACTGCAGCAGGCGTTCGGCTAGTGATCGTGGAGTTCTTGCCGGGAGCCAAGATTGATGGAGCGGTGTTTTGGATTGATCAGGCGCCAGTGATTGCCCTGTCAGTACGCTTCGACCGCGTGAACAATTTTTGGTTCGTGTTACGCCACGAGATCGAACACATCCTGAATAAGGATGGGATGGTTCTGGACCTTGAGCTTACCGAGAGCTTGCAGAGCAAACAGCCCTTGCCAGCTCCAGAAGTAAAGGCAAACACCGCGGCCAGCGAGTTTCTGGTTCCAAAGAGTGAACTGGATAGCTTCATTCTGAGGGTGAGGCCGCTCTATTCCGAGCAGCGCATCATGCTGTTTGCGAAGCGCATTGGCGTTCATCCGGGCTTGGTAGTTGGCCAATTGCAGTTCAGAGACGAGGTGCCTTACACGCACTTCCACAAATACTTGGTCAAGGTCAGAGAAATAATAACTCAAGTGGCACTGACGGACGGCTGGGGGACCGTTCCGCCGATTCCGAGTTTAAACGGAGCATGAAATGGCTACCCTGAACGAACAGCTTGTAAAGATTGTTGAAGACTACCGGGCTGCCGGAGGAAGCTGGCCAGCGACTCGGGAGCAGATAGCTGAGTGGGCGGTCGCAAATGAACGGTACCAGCTAACTCGCGGCATGGCTGTCAGCCAGTGCGCGGAGCGAATTGGCCGCGCCATGGGCTTGCAGCACGTGAAAGACAGTAAGGGAAGGAGTGTCCGAAAGTATTACGCTGCGCGCGTTCGAGAGGATGGCCAACTGGTGATGAAGTGGGACGACTTGAACGCTGACCGGCCGTTCATGGAGATCGCTGCTGCCAATCGCCGGAACCAGATCTTGGGACAGTGCTGGCAGCTCAAAAACGACATGGACAGCTACAGCGAGCGCCGGTGCCCGGATCAACCGATACAGATGGACTTCAACTTCAATGTGGACCTTGAGGAGCTTTCGCAACTCAACGATGCGGCCTAGCACTCCACACGGCAAAATTGCGCGGATTTAAATCACTCTATAGGCCACCCAGTTACCTCGGATTTACCATTTTTTATCGCGCCGCTGCCATCCAAAGGGCTGGAACGAGCCTTGCAATGCCCTGGGCAATTGCACGGCGAGCACAAGGTGCAGAGTGCGGCGGAGGAATACATGAAGGTCTACCTGTTGATGCTGCTGATCGGTACTCTATTGACTGCGATCCGTTTCACGACGGTAACCGAACGCCAGTCGGAAGCTCAGACGCAATAACGCCCGACCACGATCAACCGTTCAGGGGGTGCTCAAGGCCAGCGCCCCCTGCCCCGACAGCACGCGCACGGCCTCGTCATTCGGCACGCCTGCCACCTCATTCAGCACCACTCCGGCGAGAATCTGGGTCGGCGCCCGCCCTCCCTTAACGGCCCGGACCAGGATACGGATCGCCGGCTTGCCCGCCTGGCCATGCACCGGTTGAACGGCAAGACTGCCGAAGCCGCGCGCCAGCGCCGCGACCACCTCGCTCAAACCATCGGCCCGCCAGATCAAGGTCAGCACGCCGCCGGATTTCAGCATCCGCCGCGCGGCATGCGTCCAGATCTCCAACGTCGTCGCCGTTGCCATGTGCGCGGTCGCGCGCGCGGCGTCGGGCGAGGCACGGTGACGGGCAACATCGTGGAACGGCGGATTCATCAGCACGACGTCGACACTATCGGACCCGAGCCCTGCGGCAGCGAAAGCAGCCGCGTCCGCGGCGACGTCCAGCGCCACGACCTCCGCCGGCAACGCATTGGCGCGTGCGTTGTCGCGCGCGAGGCGCGCCAGATCCGGCTCGCGCTCGACCAGCGTCAAGCTGAGACCGCCCACGCGCCGGGCCAAGGCCAGCCCGGCCGTCCCCACGCCGGCACCGAGATCGACCACGCGATCGCCCGAACGCGCGGCCGTCGCCGCCGCCAGCAGGATTGCGTCGTGGCCGGCGCGATGGCCCGTCGTGGGCTGCCGCAGGCGCAATTGGCCGCCGAGCAAGGCGTCCTCCGAAATGTCGACAGCGTCACTCATCAGGGCGCAGTTCATGCGCCAGACCGGCGTCGGTGAGAAGCCGCCGGGCCTGGAGAATGTCGTCCTCATGCACGAGGATCCGCCGCGGCAGGATGCCGAGCGAGCCCTCGATGATGCTCATGTTCTGATCGAGCACGAGGTGATGGATGTCGGCGCCGTCGAGCAGCGCCCCTATCGCCGAAACCAGCACGATATCATTGGTCCGAACCAATTCCTTCAATCGTTATGTCTCCATGCGGGCCTGGGTCAAGAAGAAGGCTTGGGTCAACAAGGCCTGGGTCAAGGTTCCGTGTCTGCCCTTGCCGCCTGCGGCCGCAGTTTCTATTGTCGTTTCGAGCATAGCAAAATCGGAGACCAGAGTGGCGGTTATCGTACCTTTCGAGAGTCCATCGGGAGCCTCCATCGATGGGCTGGTCGCGCTGGTCGCAGCCGACATGGAACGGGTCAACGCTACGATTTTGTCGCGCACCGGGTCGGACGTCACGATGATCCCGGAGGTCGCAAACCACCTGATCTCCTCCGGCGGCAAGCGGCTGCGGCCGATGCTGACGCTGGCGATGGCTCATCTCACCGACTACACCGGCGACGGTCACGTCAAGCTCGCCGCGGCCGTCGAGTTCATGCACACGGCGACGCTGCTGCATGACGACGTGGTTGACGAGAGCGAAATGCGCCGCGGCAAATTGTCCGCGCGCATGCTGTGGGGCAACGAGGCCAGCGTGCTGGTCGGCGACTTCCTGCTCGGCCAGGCGTTCCGCATGATGGTCGAGGTCGGCTCGCTGCGCGCGCTCGACATTCTCTCCGCCGCTGCCGCCACCATCGCCGAGGGCGAGGTGATGCAGCTCGCCGCCGCCAAGAACACCGCCACCACCGAGGACGAATATCTCGCCGTGATCCGCGGCAAGACCGCCGAGCTGTTCGCCGCCGCCTGCGAGGTCGGGCCGGTGCTCGCCGATCGGCCCAAGGCCGAGCAGACCGCCTCGCGGTCCTTCGGCATGAATCTCGGCATCGCCTTCCAGCTCGTCGACGACGTGCTCGACTATGGCGGCAAGGCCGCCAAGCTCGGAAAGAATGTCGGCGACGATTTCCGCGAGGGCAAGATCACGCTGCCGGTGGTGCTCGCGTTCCGCCGCGGTAGCGACAGCGAGCGTGCCTTCTGGATCAAGGCGCTGGAGCGCGGCGAGATCAGCGATCACGATCTCGACCATGCGATCGGGCTGATGAACAAGCACCGCGCCCTGGAGGACACGATCAGCCGCGCGCATCACTATGGCGCGATGGCCGTCGATGCGCTGGCGCTGTTCCCGGCCTCACCGATGAAGACCGCGCTGGAGCAGGTGGTGGCGTTCTGTCTGGCGCGGTCGCATTAGTTGCTTCTAGCGACTGCCGCTGCGACTGCGGTGCCTCGTGAATGCGCCCTCGCCCCCAAGGCGAAGCGAAGCTTCGCCTTGGGGGCGAGGGCGCTGTATTGGGCAGTCGTTTCGCAGATGCTGATGAGTTAGCTCAGCGTCCCCGCATGCACCCACCATTCGGGATGCGCGGCGGCGATCGCGGCGCCGGCGGCCTTCGCGTCGGCCTTGCTGCCATAGATCGCAAAGCACGTCGCGCCGGAGCCCGACATCCGCGCCAGCAGCACGCCCGCGCTCGTGCGCAGCGCCTCGAGCACGGTGCCGATGATCGGCTGCACCTTCAGCGCCGGCGGCTCGAGGTCGTTGCGCACCTGATCGAGTGCATCGACCCAGCCGCCGACCGAGGCTCCGGCCTTCGGCCAGGACGGCGCGGTGAGAACATCCGTCACCCCGATCAGCAGATCGCCCGGCTTGAGACCAAGCGCCTGGAACACGTCCTTGGTCGCCACCGGCACGCGCGGATTGATCATCACGCAGGGCAGGACGGGAAGCGCGAGCGGCTGCAGGTTCTCGCCGACGCCCGTCATGGTGCAGGCGCGCGAGGGCACGCAAACCGGCACGTCGGCGCCGGTCTTCAAGGCCACCGCCGCGAGGCGCGGGTCGTCCAGGGACAGGCCATTCAGTTTCGCCAGCAACCGCAGCGCCGCCGCCGCATCGGCGGAGCCGCCCCCAATGCCCGCCGCGACCGGCAGCACCTTCTCGAGGGTGAAGGCGCCGAGCTTCAGGCCGGGAACGGCCTCCGCCAGCAGCCGCGCCGCCTTCAGCACCAGATTGTCCGTGGTCTCGCCGCAGGCGTCCGCCAGAGGACCGGTCGTCGTCAGCGTCAGCTCCGGGCCCGGCACCAGCGTCAGCTGGTCCGCGCAGTCGGCAAAAGCAACGACGCTTTCGAGATCATGATAGCCGTCGACCCTGCGGCCGACGACCCGCAGGGTCAGATTGACCTTGGCGCGCCCCTGCTCCTGCAGCGCGCCGGTGACCGTGGACGCCAACATCAGCGCAATGCCCCCAGCATGTTCGGTGGTGGAGGTCGGTTGCCAACGCGCTGCGGCTCAGGCCGAAACGGACGTGGCCGACAACCGCCCCCCCTTCATCAAAATCATCCGGGCTCCCCGGCAAGCCGAGGAGCCCGTGATGGCTCTCATATCGCGATCAGGACGAACTAGCCGCCCTTGCCATCGTCCTTCTTGGCGTCGGACGGCGTGTCCTTGGTGTCGTTGCTGGCCGCAGCGGGCGCCGGATCATCGGGCAGGCCATTCTGGATCTTGGCCTCGATCTTCGGCAGCTCCTCGGCCTCCGGCTTCAGGTCGCGGGCATGGGCCCACTGGAACTTGGCTTCCAGCTTGCGGCCGACGCGCCAATAGGCGTCGCCGAGATGGTCGTTGATGGTCGGATCCTCGGGCTTGAGGTCGATCGCGCGCTCGAGGTTCTTGACCGCCTCCTCGTAATTGCCGATGCGGTAATAGGCCCAGCCGAGCGAGTCGACGATGTAGCCGTCGTCGGGCCGCTGCTCGACGGCGCGCTTGATCATCTTCATGCCTTCGTCGAGATTGATGCCCTGGTCGATCCAGGAATAGCCGAGATAGTTCAGCACGTGCGGCTGGTCGGGCTGCAGCTCGAGCGCCTTGCGCATGTCGGCCTCGGCCTTCGGCCACTGCTTGGAGCGCTCCAGGCAGATGCCGCGATAGTAGTAATAGACGCTGTTGGCCTTGTCGTTGTTGGCGGGCAGCGAATCGACGCCGAGCGAATAGGTCTTGGCGCAATCGGCGAACTTCTTGCGGCCGCGCTCGATGTTGCCGAGCGCCATGATCGCCTCGAGATCCTTCGGATCCTGGGCAATCACGTCCTTGAGGATCTTGATCGCCTCGTCGCTGCGGTCGGCGCTGTCGAGATCGGTGGCGAGCTGGATCTGGGCGTTGCGCTTCAGCGGCGAGCTCGCCGGCACGCGCTCATAGACCTTGATCGCCATCTGCGGCTTCTTCACCGTCTCGTAGAGATCGGCGAGCGACAGCAGCGCCAGCGGATGATTCGGCTGCAGGTGCAGCGCGAGCTGCAGATAGACCAGCGCCAGATCCTCGCCGCCGCGGCGGCTCAAGGTGGCGCCGATGCCGTACAGCGCCTCGGCGGCGCCGGCCTGCGGCGAGTCGACCAGCGGCGGCAGCTTCTTGCCGGCCTTGGTCTCGCGCAGGCCCTCCTGCACCAGCGGATGGCGCGCGAGCTTCTTGTCGAAGGCTTCATAGATCGCGGTCGCCGCCGCCGCATCCTTGTTGCGCGACAGCCAATGCGCATAGGCCTCGGTGATGCGCAGCATCGAATCGTCGAGCTTGTAGGCGCGCTCGAACCGGGTGCCGGCGTCCTTCTCCTTGCCGGCCAGCTCCAGGATCATGCCGGCATGAAGGTCCTTGAACAGCGGATACCATTCGGGACCGGTCAGCTTGTCGATATTGGCGACGGCGGTCTTCGAATCGCCCGCGCCCGCCGCGGCCCACGCCGACAGCAAGGTGGCGACGAGATCGGTGATCGGCCCGCGCACCGACTGGTTGATGTTGGTCTGGGCAGCCGCGTATTTCTTCTGCTTGATGTCCTGCACGCCGACCACGAGCCGCGCGATGCGGTTCGACTTGTCGATCGTGAGCACGCGCTCGGCGAGCTTCACGGCCTCGTCGATGTCGCCATCGGCAACCGAGGAGATGAAGGCGCGGTCGAGCAGCTCGTTGTTCTTCGGGTCGCTGCGTAGCGCCGAGCGGTAGAACGCCGCCGCCGAGGCTGCGTCGCGCTCGACGCTGGCGTGGCGGGCCGCCAGATAGCTGCCCGATGTGGTGAGCGACTTCAGATCGACGCTGGTTGGAAATTTTGCGGCGTTATCCGCAGGATGATCCGGCGTCTGGGCCAGGACGGCACCGGGGAGCAGCAAGGCAGAAACGGCAATTGCGGTCCAGCGATTGCGAATTGACAACATCACGGTGCGCTCTGGTTGTTGGAAATGACGGATCGGTACGGACACGAACCCGATCGGCAGCTCTTCAAGGCGCCGACAATGCCGCGTTTGGCGGCCAACCGCAAGGATTTGCAGGATATTCGGGTCAGCCGGGAGCCCCTTTGGCGAAGGTGACCTGCGTCAAACCGCGCCAGTATGGCCGTATCGTGGCCGGCTGCCCTCCCCGGGGCAGCCGACTCACGCAATCGTGCGTATGCGAGGCTACATCGCCTCGTAGTTCGGCCCGCCGCCGCCTTCCGGAGGAACCCAGGTGATGTTGCCGTTGGGATCCTTGACGTCGCAGGTCTTGCAGTGGACGCAGTTCTGCGCGTTGATCACGAAGCGCGGGCTCGTGCCCTCCTCGACCCATTCGTACACGCCCGCCGGGCAATAGCGGTTGGACGGCCCGGCATAGACGTCGTGCTCGGAGCTCTTCTGCAGCGCCATGTCGGCGACCTTCAGATGCACCGGCTGGTCTTCCTCGTGATTGGTGTTCGACAGGAACACCGAGGACAGCCGGTCGAAGGTCAGCTTGCCGTCCGGCTTCATCGCAGGCTTCGGCTGATGCGCTTTGGCGGGATCGAGCGTGGCGCGATCGGGCTTGGCGTGCGACTGCGTGCCGAACAGCGAGAAGCCGAGCGTGTTGCACCACATGTCGAAGCCGCCGAGGACGACGCCGAGCACGGTGCCGAACTTCGACCACAGCGGCTTGACGTTGCGGACCTTGAACAGGTCCTCGCCCACCGGCGAGCCGCGCCAGGCGTTCTCGTAACTCACCAGCTCGTCATTGGCGCGGCCGGATGCGAGCGCGGCATTGACGTGCTCGGCCGCGAGCATCGCGCTGCCCATCGCATTGTGCACGCCCTTGATGCGCGGCACGTTGACGAAGCCCGCCGCGCAGCCGATCAGCGCGCCGCCGGCGAACGACAGCCGCGGCACCGACTGATAGCCGCCCTCGGTGATCGCGCGCGCCCCGTAGGCAAGCCGCTTGCCGCCCTCGAACACGCCGCGGATCGAGGGATGGGTCTTGAAGCGCTGGAATTCCTCGAACGGCGACAGATAGGGATCGTCGTAGTTCAGGTGGACGACGAAGCCGACCGCGACGAGGTTGTCGTCATAGTGATACAGGAACGAGCCGCCGCCGGTCTTCATGTCGAGCGGCCAGCCGAACGAATGCTGGATCAGGCCCTTCTGATGCTTGGCCGGATCGATCTGCCAGACTTCCTTGAGACCGATGCCGAATTTCGCCGGCTCGCTCTTGGCGTCCAGCGCGAACTTGGCGATCAGCTGCTTGGACAGGCTGCCGCGCGCGCCCTCGGCGAAAAGCGTGTACTTGCCGAGCAGCTCCATGCCGCGGGTGAACGAGGCTTTCGGCTTGCCGTCCTTGCCGATGCCCATGTCGCCGGTGGCGATGCCGCGCACCGCGCCCTGCTCGTCATACAGCACCTCGGTGGCCGCGAAGCCCGGATAGATCTCGACGCCGAGCGCCTCGGCCTTGCGCGACAGCCAGCGGCAGACATTGCCGAGCGAGCCGACGTAGCAATGATGGTTGTCCATCAAGGGCGGCATCGCGAAGCCCGGCAGCGGGATCGCGCTGCTTCCGGTCATCCAGAAGAACTTGTCGACCTTGACCTGGGTCTTCAGCGGGCAATCATCGTCCGAGCGCCAATCGGGAATGAGCTTGTCGAGCGCAGCCGGATCGATCACCGCACCGGACAGGATGTGCGCGCCGACCTCGGAGCCCTTCTCGACCACGACGATGTTGAGGTCGGCATTGAGCTGCTTCAGCCGGATCGCGGCAGTCAGGCCCGACGGGCCGGCGCCGACGATGACAACGTCGAACTCCATGGATTCGCGCGGAGGTAACTCTTCGGTGCTCATGTCTCTCAATCTCAGGCCCGGCCGGTGCAGTGGATCTGGCCTTTGCATCCCCCTGGCGCGTGCAAAGGTCAAACCCGGAGCTGCAACAGCAACAATGACTTAACTAGGGTTCCTGGAGGCGCCGGCGGTTCGCTGATGGGCAGGTCCCGAGGGGAGCGAAGGCTGGCGCCGGAACACTAGGGCGTTCCGTCCCTTTTTTGGGTTATTCCAAGCTCTTGTTTCCGATTTTTCGGGGCAGGACAACCACCGAAATGCATTCCGCCATGCGCCGAGGCGGCGTACACTGTGGCGACGATCGATCATGATGACCCCCGAGCCTCTCCCCGACGTCCGCCAATTGCTCGCCTTCTATCTGGAGGCGGGAGTCGATTGCGCGCTCGCCGACGAGCCGATCAACAGGCTGGTGGAGCCTGAGGCCGCGGCTGCTGCCGCTCCTGCCGCCCGTCAGTCGGCGGCGCCGCAGGCCGGCCGGCTGGCGGCGCCGGCGATCATTCCGCCGCGCGGCGAACCGCCGCCTCCGCCGGAAGCGGCCGTCGCCTCGGCCCGCGAGGCGGCGCGGACAGCGCCGACCCTGGAGGCGCTGCGCGAGCTGCTGGAGAGTTTCGACGGCTGCGCGCTGAAGCAGACGGCGTCGCGGCTGGTGTTCGCCGACGGCAATCCGCAGGCACGCGTCATGCTGGTCGGCGAGGCGCCCGGCCGCGACGAGGACATCGAGGGCCTGCCGTTCGTCGGCCGCTCCGGCAAGCTGCTCGACCGCATGATCGCCGCCATCGGGCTCGACCGCAGCAAGGTCTACATCGCCAATGTCATTCCCTGGCGGCCGCCCGGCAACCGCACGCCGACGCCGCAGGAGACGCAGATCTGCCTGCCGTTCATCCGCCGCCAGATCGAGCTGGTCGATCCGGACGTGCTGGTGACGCTCGGCAACCCGTCGACCCAGGCGCTGCTCGGCACCACCGAGGGCATCATGCGCACGCGCGGCAAATGGCGCGACTACGACACCGGCAAGCGCACCATCCGCGCGATCGCGACCTTCCATCCGGCCTATCTGTTGCGCTCGCCGTCCTACAAGCGGCTGTCCTGGCAGGACCTGCGCGCGATCGCGACGGTGCTGGCGGTCTGAGCGCCAGTCTCCCCCGTCATTGCGAGCGAAGCGCCTTGTCCGCCGAAGCCTTCTTAGGCGTAGGCAGACGCAATCCAGAGTCCCGCCCACGATTCTGGATTGCTTCGTCGCTGCGCTCCTCGCAATGACGGAGAGCGCGGCGAAGCGCTACGGCCCTTTCGGTCGCACGATCGCCCAGCCGATGCGCAGCACCGGCTGGCGGCCGTTGATCAGCCAGTCGAAGCTGCGCGGCACCTCCGGCACCAGCCCGGGAAAGCGCTGGGCGATCTCCGGCGGGGGGGTGCCGACCGTGTCGGAGGCGCGCCACACCACGACGCCGCCGCTCTCGGCGAATTTGGCCGGCGTGACCCAGGGTGTCCGCTGCGGGGTGGCATCGAGGAACAGATGCGCGCGGCGGCGGCCGAGCGCGACCAGGCTGGCGAGTTGCGGATCGCCGGCGACCGCCTGCAGCCGCTGGTTGGTACGGCGCTCGAAACTCTCGACGAAGAAACGGGAGATGTCGCGGGCCGGCATCGCCGTCGCGACCTCGCGGTCGCCGAGCAACGGCAGCACCACAGCGCTGCCCGCCGCGAGGATGGCGGGCGCGGCGACCGCAACCGCCCAGACCAGGCGCAGCAGCCGCTGCCGCCGCAGATAGATCAGATCGCCCGACGCGACCACCAGGGCAAGGCCGACCATGGTCAGGGTCACGGCAGTGCCGCCGTACACGGTCGGGAGGCCGAACAGAGCGGAGATCAGACTGCCCGCCAGCGCCGGTGCAATCGCGAAGCAATAGACGAAGTCGCGCGCGAGCGGCGGCACCGAGCGGCGATAGATGATCGGCGCATCGGTCTCGCCGCGATCGATCCAGCCGGCGTCGAGCAGCACCAGCAGCAGCACGGCCGAGATCGCCAGCAGCAGTCCCCCCGCCAGCGCGAGCCAATGCCAGGCGCGCACCGAAAGCTCGGCGAGAACGGGCAGCGCCGGTAGGCCGACGCTGTCGGAACGCAGCACGAAAATGAGATAAGGCAGTGCCAGCGCCACCACCACAAGCAGCGCGAACAGCGGATCGAACGAGCGCAGCACGCGGCGGCCCTGCGCGGTCGAGACCACGAAGCCCGCGATCAGCAGCAGCAGGCCGGCGGCGGCCGGCGTGGTCAGCAGCAGCAGGCCGGCCTCGATCGACCAGGCAAACCAGGCGTTGCGCCGGCCCTCGCCGAGAATCCGCCAGCTATGGAGCAGCAGCAGCGCCCAGAGCGGACGCGCCAGCACCTCCGGACCGAATTCCAGCGTGGGCGCACCGAACGCGGTGATGGTCATGGTCAGCAGCACGGCGAGCACCGCCTGCTGGCCGCCGACGATCGCCGCCGCGAGGAGATACATCACCCACAGGCTGAGCGCCGAGCACAGCACGGCCAGCACGTAGACGCCGAGCAGATGATTGCCGGCGAGGCGATAGGCGATGTCCGACAGCCAGAACGACAGTGGCGGGCCGAGATCGGTGCCGACCTGGTACTCGCCTCCGAATGCGATGGTGGTGGCAAGCTGGCCGGGCGGGCTGCGATAGAACAGCATGGCCACGCCGAGCCACATCAGGGCCTGGCACAGCACCACGATGACGACGACCAGCCGCGGCCTTGCGCGGATCAGTTCGACAACCAGTGACGTGAAACGCATGAACGGCTGGATCGCTTAGCTGGATCGCTGAGGACGTCGAAGAGGCCGGCAGAACCGTCCCTCATCCGCAGCAGCCTCGCTGTCCGACGCCCGCAATCGATACCGCATGATCGAGGCGCACAAGACCGCCCCCGCTGCGAGGAGTGACAATTCGTGCCGGTTCGCTATCTCAAGCTTTAAGACCGCGGCGCGATCGAGGCAACCAGCATCAGGCCCCGAGCGAGATTTCGGTGGACGTGACCACGGTCACCTCTGCGAAAAGGTCGGGCTCCGGCACCTCGGTCCAGGGCTGATGCTTGCGCCGGGCGGCGACGACCGGCGCAAACAGGCTGCGATGATGTGCCGAGGGGCCGAGCCGGTCCAATGCGGCGAGGTGTTCGGGCACAGCATAGCCCTTGTGCTGCTCGAATCCGTAACCAGGGCAGTCCTGCGCCAGTGCGCACATCAGCCGGTCGCGCGTGACCTTGGCGACGATCGAGGCGGCCGCGATCGACATCACCAGACCATCGCCGCCGATCACCGCCTCGCACGCGCAATCGACGTCGATGCGGTCGCGACCGTCGACGAACACGTGCTTCGGCGCCTCGGGCAGCGCCCTCACGGCACGAGACAGCGCCCACAGCGAGGCACGCAGGATGTTGTCGCGGTCGATTCGGGCCGGCGAGGCGACGGCCACCGCAAACGCAGACGTCTTGCAGATCTTGTCGAACAGCGCCTCGCGCTGCTCCGCGCTCAGCCGCTTGGAATCATCGAGCCCCTTCGGAATGCGCGCGGGATCGAGAATCACGGCAGCAGCGACCACCGGACCAGCCAGCGGCCCCCGTCCCGCCTCGTCGCAGCCCGCGACCGGCCAGATCCCCTGCTTCAGCAGCGCACGCTCCCGCCGGAAGCTCGGCGGCGCCACCGCGATGACGCCCTTGCCGAGCTTGGCGGCCGCACCACCTGTTTTGGGCGAGCCCTTAGCAGCGCCCTTCGCGGCGTTCAGAGCCTTGGCTGATTTCTTGGCCTTATCGCGAATCATGTCCGCATGCTGCTGAAGCCGATGCATGAGCGCAACCGGGAACCGGCGGCCGTCCCCGGCATTCCGCCCGTCGGGGCGGAGATTGTATCCGCAGCTATCTGGCGGCAGGCTCTGCCGCCTGGATCGCCGCATGCCATCCCGACACGAACGCCTTCATGCCCGCCTGCGATAGATGGCAGGTATCGGTTCGCTGCTCGGGCAGGTCAATCGCGTCGAGATCGGGTCCGCTGAACACGACTCCCGAATTCTCTTTGACGATCTCGGTCTGCGCCCAGCGAATCTCCGGCGCAGGCCCTCGTTGCTCACCCCGGCATGACGAGGTCGGCGACACGAAGACCTTGGCCTGCGAATATCGCCGCACCAGATTCACGATGGCCTGAAGGCCGTCGAAATAATCCGCGCCCCCGTTGCGACGGTACCGGCTATCGTCGAAACGTTCCGCCTCGCCCTGAACCCAGAACACATGAGTTGGTGGGATCCCAGACCGGGCAAGGCGTCGCAGCGTGCTCTCGGCCAGCATGTAGAGATCGCCGCCCGCGCTCCATCGGGTCATGCCGCTGCCACCGAGGGTGACCGGCACCAATAACACTCGGTCAAAAACCTTGGCTTGGAGCATTGTATTGGCCAGCGCGATCCAGGGACTGCCGCCGTTGCCGTCGGATCCCATCAGCGGCTCGGCGGCAACCGCACATTGCTGGCTGAAGTAGTTGGCCAGATCAGCATCATGACGATTGGGCGAGCGCCCTTCGCCATAGTTGCCGCCATTGCTCTGGCCAAGGATGAGAATGACCGCAGAACGCGTCCGGGCAAAGGTCCGACAATCGACCTTCAGGGCCTTGGCGAAGAGTGCGGCTCCTTCAGCGCTGTAGGCGGGCGTCCGCATGTCGGACAGCAATTGGTCGCTCTGCAGGGCCTCGAGCTTCAGCAGCAGCGCCTGCTGCTGATCCGACGCCTGCGCCAAGCGCGCCTGCTGAGCCCGGACGTCGGCCAGAGCAGCGGAAATGTCGCGGAGATCGCGCAGAGTGGTTTCACTCGTCACCGCGCGCGCACCGATCCACACGACCAGCAAACCAACGAGCACGATCGACGACCTGACGACATCATATCGGTCGAACGGTGCCATTTTCTCAGGCCGCGTCGACCGTCTCGTCGCGAGGGGCCGGCTCGCTCCCGACCAGCTTGATCTTAGTGTCCAGCAACACCGGCGGATTCACTGGACGGATCCAATCGGTGACGCCGTCGACCTCGCCGACCTTCTCGAAACGGAGACGCTGGTAGAGCTGAGCCACCAGCTTGTTCTTCTTGCTCGGCACGTAGCGGCCCCGGATGACCTCGCAACCGCGATCGAGCGCGACGCGCGCGATCTCGTTGGCGATGAACTCCTCCATCGCCCTGCCAAGCACGCGACAGCTCATCACCCATGTATCGACGACGAGTGCCGGACCATCCTGCCGCATCAGGACCACCGAGATCAGGCCGTTGTCGCCAAAGCGGTCACGCAGAATGAAATGGCGGCAGATCCAGTTCTCATCGCGCTGAAACGCACTTACCTCGGCTTCGCTGTAGCGCGTGCCAGTCAGATGAAACTGGTTGCTCTTGTTGATCAATTGTGCCGAGCGGGCGAGATACATCCCGTCGGCGCAGCCGATTTCGGCCTCCATCAACAGGCTTTCCTGGAACTGAGCCTGGTCGGCGAAAGACCCCTGCAGCTCGCGGCGCTGCGCATTGGCGCGGTAGTACTCCGTACGAACGGCATCTTCCTGCGAATAGGCGGCCGTCTCGAAATAGCGCAGGCGATGCACGAGCCCGACATATTCCGCGGGATCGTCGGACAGCTCGGGAACGGCGACCATCGGCAAGTACTGGCGCACCACGTCGCGTTCGACGGGATTGTCGTCGATGAACACCATCGAATCGAGCCCGATGTTCAGGTTCTCGGCGATCGTGCGTATGTTGTCGGCCTTGTTGTTCCAATTGGCCACGAACTCGGCGATGTCATCGAGCTTCAGGCGCATATCCGGATGTTGCTCGAACGGCTCCCTGGCATTGGCCGCCTCGTTCTTGCTGCAGACGGCGAGGATGACACCGCGCTGCTTCAGGCTTTTGAAGTAGTCCTGGATCTGGCTGAATGCCTCGCCGGTGGCGCCGTTGCCGAGCTTGATCCCCGCCAGCCCATCATCGCCGATGACCCCGCCCCACAGCGTGTTGTCGAGGTCGAGCACGACGCATTTCTTGGCCTGGCCCTTGATCGCCGCGACCAGCCGCGCGAACGTAAAGCCGACCAGCCCCATGGCATCGAACGTCATTGGCTGCTTGGAATGATGCCAGTGGCGATATTCGAACCAGCGTGACTGTCCATAGAGCGCCGACAGGTGATCATAGTCGAAAATCACCACGCCGCCTGAGGCTCGGTCGGCGAGCCGGCTGTTGAATTTGCGGATGACCGAGCGCCGGCTCCAGCCGACAGAGCCCTCGAAATTGCCGAGGACGTCGATGGAGGGCGTATCAGCATTGTTCTGGATGACGAGGGCTGGGCAGTTCTTGCGCAGCTCCGCCCACAAGCCTTCCGCCATGTCGACCTCGGCGGCCACGGCTTCATCGACGACGTCGACCGCGCTTCCGGGCGGCATGTCGATCCGCAGGTCTCGTCCGGTCGTGAAGATCCACACGATCTCAGGCTGAAACGCGTACAGGTCCCCATCCTTGTCGAGGATGGTCGAAACGACGGTGTCGAAGGGCGCGATGTAGAACTGCGCGGCAAAGCCTTCGCAGGCCAACCACAAGCGAACCATTTCGGAGACGTGATCGACCGTGGCACTCGACAGAATCGCGATCCGGATCGGCTTCAGGCCGAGCGCGTCCCGGTCCATCGTATCGAACACCTTGAGGTATTTGCGCAAGGTGACGAAGCTGTCATTCGGGTCGATCGCGCTTCGCAGCGTCGCGAAGGCATCCTGGATCTCTCCCCGCCGCGCCTGCGCAGCGAAGCTGGCAAAACGGTCGTTCGAACGCGTGCTGTTCATGTCGGATCGGCTCATCGCAAATAGTCAGTACAATTCCCCACGCCCCGAAGTCGGCAAGCTCCAGCCACACCGCTCATGTGCGAACCTCGGAAATCGCGAAAGTCCGAAAAACCATGAGCCGGTAAACTCGTTGCTTCGGCGCCGAATTGGGCCACCGCTCTCGATTTGACGTCCCCGTCGGGGGCCGTCGAAAAGTCGCGGCGGCCGCCGCTGTCGATCTAAGCCCCGAAGGCGCTCGTGAGGAGCTCCGGACGGCTTGCCTGCAACACCGATCCCGGCAACCGGTTTGCGTGAAGCGCCTTCAGCGAGGCAACGACGTCGTCATTGTCACCGAAGTCCCCCGCAAGCTGCCTCTTCATGATGGTGTTGATGCCTTCCTGCAATTGCCTGATCTCGCGGAAGTCGTAACCCTGGTCGTAGAGATAGGCCATGTACCAAAGGCTGGTGTCCGGATCGACGAAGCAGGCGTTCTTGATGGACTGGAACATCTCGAGCTTGATGCGGCCGGCGTCCTCATGGGACATCGTGTTGTGCTTCCAATTCGCGCCCATCCCCGTCAAACCGAACTCTTCGCGCCGGTTGTGGATGTCGGTGTGCTCCATATAATAGAATTCCTTCAGCGAATAGAACTGGACGCCGCAGTTCTCGATGAAGTCCATGTTGTCCTGGATGGTCTTGTCCGTCTCGCCGGGGAAGCCGAGCACGAAGGCCGCCAGCGAGTTGATGTCGTATTTGTTCAACAACTCGATGCCACGCTGGAAATCGGCGCGTCGCGCCTTCTTGTTCATATTTTCGAGCACGGTGTCGTTGGCGGATTCGACACCGAGATAGACCCCTTTGCACCCGGAATCCTTCATCGCCCGCACGATGTCCTCGTCGACATATTGCACGCGGAGGAACGAGAACCATTCGAAGTCATATTCCTGGAAGATCTTGAGCAGAGCCTTGTAGCGGTGCGGGGGCACGTTGAAGGTGTCGTCGATGAAGATGATGCGATCGATGCCGCCGATGCGCTTGACCGCGTCGAGATGCATCCTGACCTTGTCGCCTCCCAACGTCTTCCAGCCGCCGGCCGTCGTCGGATAGGAACAGAAGGCGCAGGAGAACGGGCACCCCGACGCAGTCCTGATCTGGACGGTGCGATTGAGGAACGGCGCGTCCAGTTGATCCCACAAGGCCGGGCAGTCGTCGAGCAGCGGCGTATTCCATTGCACCGGACCGGCCGTGAAGCTGCCTCCTTGGTAGCTGCAGAGGTTCTTGACCTGATCGAAGCCCTCACCCTTGCGACGGGCCATGAGCAGATCCCGGAGATCGAATTCCGAGTTGAAGGCATGCAGCATGTGCTTGATGCCGTATTTCCGCATCGGCTCCGCCAGATCGGCCGGCGACCCGTTGATGATGTAGGAATTCGCGAACGCGCCGCCGACGATGATCTCCATATCGGGATCGAGCTTCTTGAGGCGCTTGCAAATGCGCCCGATCTCCTTGAAGCTCAGGAAGAACGTGGAGGAGATGCCGACCGGGATGTCACCGCCACAACTGCGGTAGGCCTCCTCGAACAGATCCCAGTCGCTGTCGATGTTGTTGATGATCTTGGTGCGGATACCGAACGAGAGCAGGTAGTTGGCCACGTGCAGACCGCTGGCCGACGGCAGGTTCCATATGTTCAGCGACTGCCGGCGCCCGGGATAATCGGCCTCGAAATAGTTGGGCCGGCCCGAGATCGAATTGATGAAATCGAGATGGCCGACGAACTTCCCCTCGTGCCGAACCATCCGCGGGTAGACCAGCGACCGGAACAGATCCAGCCGATCGATGGGAAGCGCCGAAAACGCGTCGTACTCGACGACGTTAGATTGGCAGATAAGTATAAAATCCCAATCCTTCATGTTCGGCTCCTGGTAAACCCTGCTTGGACCTTGCCCTTGGCGACGATCGTCTGAGTGCGCGGGCGGATGACTTCGACGTTGGCGACGAAGACCTCGGCTGCGCTCGACCATTGCGCCACCGTTGCCTGGATGCGGATCGTATCGCCGATGTACAACGGCTCGATCCACCGAAGATTGATCGATTGCAGGATGCAGTCGAGGCCCGGCAGGCGGAGCCCGAACAGCCGTGAGATGAATCCCCCGATCAGCATGCCGTGGACGACGCGCCCTTCGAAACCGCGTTCCCTGGCCGCGCCGTCGTCCATGTGGATCGGGGATACGTCACCGGTCAGCGCTGCAAACTGATCGACATGCTGACGCTCGACGCATTGTTCGATCTCCGCCGTCAAGCCGACGAAGATATCGTCAGGCTTCAGGCAGAGAACCGGGCTCGCGCCGCCGGCCAATTTAACCATTCCCCCGTCCTGCCCGTCATCAGCGTCGAAGCTCGGCATGGTTTAGAATAAGGCCGAGCACACCCCTAAGGCTCACAAACTAGCTTTTTCAAGTCAGCCGGTCGAGAAAAAATAACAGTTCCTGCTCAGACCACTCAGGATTGCAGATCTATCGGCACCCGGATGGCCCAGTCAGAGCTGGCCGGGTCCTATTCAATCACCTGGACCAAGTCGCACAGGGAACACAGGCTGGGACCCGAATCGAACGATGGACCGACCAATTCCGGCTTCTTGTGCCAATGACCCAGCCGATCATCGGCAACTAACGCGCCATCTTCTTCTGGAGCAAAGCGACCATCGCCGCGACATTCTCGAGATTGCCGATTTCCGCGGCATTGAGGCGTTGCCCGAACTCCTCCTCGACCGCCAGCACCAACGAGATGTGCGTGACGGAATCCCATTCATCGAGGTCATCGGCCGTCATCTCGGGGGTTATCTTGATGGTCTCGTCACCGAACGTCTCGATGAAGACCTTGTTCAAACGCTCGTAGATCTCAGCCGTCATTTTGCACTCCGCCCCAAAGGCCATTACTTCACGAAAGTCGATCTGTAGAGATGGTAGTGGTTGACATAGTCATTGGCGCGACCGAGGTCGTCTCGCAAACCGGGAATATCCAGCCTCGGCAGCGCCGCTGCGAACCCGGCAGTATCGCTTGCCTCAATCAAGGCGGCAACCATGCCGGCCTCGGATGGATGAGAGGTGTCGACGAAATTCTCGGGATCCTTTGACATGACGGCGCGGCTCAAATCGATGTGGACGATCCCCATTTCGGCGAACCTCTTTTTCATCGCCTCGCTCTCGAAATCGCGCCACGTTCCTGCGTAAGGTCTGTATCCCTCGTCGTGGTCGAGAAAATCGACGGTCGGCGCATAGATCGGAAACTGGATTCCAACCAGCAGAACGCCCTTGGCCTTGGCATCGGCCGCCATTCCCGCCAGCTCGGCGAGTTGCCCCTCATCAGCATGGGGCGCTCCGGGAATGGCATTGACCAAGCCATTTTTCAGATCGAGCATCACCTGCTTGGCGCCGTCATATTGCGCGACTTGGTAGATCAGCGATCCATCCCAACGAAAGCCGGCTCCGGTTCGCGCCGCGGTAACTCCGACCATGGTCAGATCCTCTCGCGGGTGCCTCGGATAGCGGCCGGCAAGGCACTCCCACAGAGCTTCGAGCCCATGACCGCTGGCATCCATCGCCTGACCGATCAAGGAGCCGATCCCTCCGATGTGCGCCCCGATCGTGTAGCGGAACGCCCCTGCCCGCTTAGCCTCGATCGTCTGGTAGGAATTCGAGAGCTGGAAATAATCCATCGAGAAAATGACGACGCGGGGATGGGAGACCTCGGTGATCCTGTTTAGAAAATCGCGCAGCTGCGAAACCGTCCAGGCCGTCAGACAGGCGTTGTAGAACTTGTAGGGTCGGAACATCGCTGAGCGCAGCTGACTGCAGCGCGAATTTCCGATGGCGATGATCTCCGGCTGTTCGTCGGCAATCCGCTGCAGTTTGAAGGCAGCCCAGTTGCGTGCATCAGTGGGAAAGAAGACGACGGGCACGTTGCCCTGCTGCAGGCGGGCTGCAGCGGAGGGGGGGCGTCCCTCCAGCGTGGTCCAGCCGAGATATTCCATCAGCGCGATTTGGACGAGCGCAAACCCTGCCACCCATGCCAGGAAGCGACGACCTCGGCGCGCTCCCGTTTGCTGCTGCGTGGTTGACGTGACGGACAACTGCATGGCTTATCCTGCGGAGCTCATCGGTCGGACGGGCATGGCCAATGTGCACTCGGTCAGAAGTGGAAATAGAGCAGCGCGGCGCGATCGTTGCTCAAGAAGGCGACGACCGACCAGACGAGCAGACATGACACTGAGAGCGCCCAGGCCGGGGATAAGGACAGCTTGAGCGCCTCGGTCGAAGGCGCGATCTTGGGGTAGCCGCCGCCTTCGAACACCGGATTGAACCGCGACAGGGTTTGATTGCTGTTCGGCAACACCCAGACGATCAGGAAGAGCGCGAGCAGCAAGGCAATATCGGCAACCGTGATCGGCATCGCCCCGCCGGTGGTGAGAAGCGGGTCCGCCAGATGGCTTGGCCAGGCGCTGCTCGCCAGCGTGGCCCCGGTCCACTCTGAACGCCCGAGCAATGTCCCGAGCATCGCGAACGCGCGCCCCGGATTGCTGGCACGGAAGATTGCCCACCCGGCCGCGACCGCGAGGAACGTCAGTCCGAGCGCTATTGTAGGCCACCAGTCGGAGGCGAGCGCTGCCTTGCGATAACGTCCGCCGAAGTTTCGCCAAGCGTGGTTCACGACCAGCAGAACGCCGTGATACAGGCCGAACATAGCAAATGTCAGGTGATCGCCGTGCCAGATGCCCATAAGGAACATCACGAGCGTGGTCGGATAGGCGATGCGCCAGACGAATTGCTTGACCGCGCTGGCCTTGGCTCCGATCTTGCGCGCCATGGTCAGAGTGACCGTATTGTAGACGTAGATCGTCAGAAAGCGTGTCAATGAGACGTGCCAGCGCTGCCAGAAATCGACCATGCTGCGCGCCTTGAAGGGGGAATGGAAATTGGCTGGCAACTCCACACCGAGCAGACGCGCGACGCCGATAGCCGCGTCGCTGTAGCCCGAGAAGTCGAAATACACCTGGAATCCGTAGGCGATCATACCGATCCAGGCACCGGTCACGGGAATCGGTTGCTCGGCAAGCCAAGGCACAAAGACCTTGTCGGCCACAGCTGCGATCGCGGGCGAGATCATCAGGTTCTTGAACATCCCGATGCCGATCAGTGCCAGCCCAATGGACCAGTCAACGCTGGTCGTACGACCGAGCCGGTCCTGGCTCATCATCGCCTCGTAGCGGATCAGCGGGCCGCACAAGATCGCCGGAAAAAACAATGCATAGCACAATAGGTCCAGCGGAGAGCGCGCGACCTCGCCGCCGGCGTGTGCATCCACGAGATGCGACACCAGGCGGAAGACGATGAAGGAGAGCCCAAGCGGAAAGCCAAGTCCCAGTTCAACGGAATAGGTCGGGCCCAGTCCGGCGATAATGGCACCAAGATATTTGTACGCAGCAAGCAGTCCGAGATCGAGCGTCAAGCCACAGATCAGAAGCGTGGATTTTCTGTGGTGTGGTGACAGCACGATTGCACGCCCCAGCACCCAGTTGATTGCGACCAAACCGAGACAAATCGGCAACCCGTGCGGATCAAATCCATAGTAAACGATCGTCGAGCCGATCGCCACGATTCCACGACGGACCTCAACACTGGCCCGGCTCGTCAGCCTGAGGGCAAGCGAGACTGCCGACAACACCAAGATAAACAGGGTGAAGTAGTCAGAATTGTGCATCGCGTGTCCATGTCCCCCGGGGCACACTCGTCAGCTGGCAGGCACCTCCCTAGCGTCCCAGCCCGCTCGACACAACTTCGTTTCGGGCTCTTGGGAACAATTCACTTGAAGCGAACTTCCGCCCCTATCGCCCTGCAACTCGAACACCGCCTGGCGGTGCTCCGCGGTCAACCGCTTGGAATCGTTGAGGCCCTTCGGGATAAGCGCGGGATCGAGAATGACGGCGGCGGCAGCAGCGCGCGCTCGCGCCGGAAGCTCGGCGGCGCCACAGCGATGACGCCCTTGCCGAGCTTGGCGGAGGTCTTGCCTGTGGCACTCTGCGGCGCAGCCTTGGTCACGGCCTTTGCAGCGTCACTCTTCACCACGGCACCGCTCGCGGCCCTCACCCTGCCCGGCTTCTTTGAATGACGGCGGCGGCAGCAGCGCGCGCTCGCGCCGGAAGCTCGGCGGCGCCACAGCGATGACGCCCTTGCCGAGCTTGGCGGAGGTCTTGCCTGTGGCACTCTGCGGCGCAGCCTTGGTCACGGCCTTTGCAGCGTCACTCTTCACCACGGCACCGCTCGCGGCCCTCACCCTGCCCGGCTTCTTTGACTGATCGCGAATCATGGCCGGCATGGTGCGAAACCGCCGGCGGCGGCCAACCCGAACGGACCTCAATTCCCTGCTATTCAAAAGCCGCGACCGCGCCTCTTGACCTCGCAGAGCTGATAGAGGCAGGCGGCTCGACGGCTTGCCCCTCTTTCCAACCACTGGAAAGTTCCTGCGTTTTCGACCGCAACCGCCAGACGCAGATAGTCTCCAGTGGCAGGCGCCGCATGACTATCGCCCCAACACCCCGGCCGCAAACACTTCGTGGACGTCGATGGCAGCAATTCAATGCAGCTTGACGCTAGAACAAACTCAACTGCTGCCCGCCGCCCTTTGGCCGGACGAAATGATCGGTCGTCAGCTTGGTCCGGCGCTTGTTCAGCCCCAGCTTTTCGCAGGCGATCTCGAAGCGGCGGCCGATCATCCAGGCCATCGGGCCTGTCCCCTTCATCCGCGTGCCCCATTGCGAGTCGTAATCGCGGCCGCCGCGCATGTCGCGGATCAGGGTGAAGACGTGGCGGTAGCGGTCGGGATAATGCTCGAGCAGCCATTCGCGGAACAGGTCGCGCACCTCCAGCGGCAGCCGCAGCAGCACATAGGAGGCTTCCTTGACCCCGGCATGGGCGGCGGCATCGAGGATGCGCTCGATCTCGCTGTCATTGAGCGCCGGGATCACCGGCGCCACCATCACCGTCGTCGGGATGCCAGCCTTGGACAGCGCCTGCAGCGCCTCCAGCCGCTTCGATGGCGTCGACGCCCGCGGCTCCATGGTGCGCGCCAGCTTCGGATCCAGCGTGGTCACTGATATCGCGACCTTCGCCAGGTTCTTCTTGGCCATCCGCGCCAGGATGTCGGCATCACGCATCACCAGCGCCGACTTCGTGACGATCCCGACGGGATGGCCAACCTTTTCCAGCACCTCGAGGATGCCGCGCATGATCTTCCGCTCGCGCTCGATCGGCTGGTAGGGATCGGTGTTGGTCCCGATCGCGATCATCCGCGGCTCGTAGCCGCTGGCCGCGAGCTCCTTCTCCAGGAGCGCGGGCGCATCCGGCTTCACGAACAGCTTGGATTCGAAGTCGAGGCCAGGCGACAGCCCGAGAAACGCATGGGTCGGGCGCGCGAAGCAGTAGACACAGCCGTGCTCGCAGCCGCGATACGGATTGATCGAGCGATCGAAACCGATGTCCGGCGAGTCGTTGCGGGTGATGACCTTGCGCGAGGTATCGGTCGCGACCGTGGTCTTGAACGGCGGCAGGTCTTCGAGGCTCTGCCAGCCGTCGTCGAAGACAACGCGCGCCTCCGCCTCGTAGCGGCCGCTCGCATTGGATTGTGCACCCCGGCCGCGGCGCCGGCCCCGTTCGATGGCGACCGCGAGTTCCGGGAAGTCCTTGTCAGGACCGAAAGAAGGCGCGCCCGCCGGCTCGGAGGGCACCGGGACCGGCGGGCGCTTGAGGGCATGTGAAGATGCTCGGCTCATGGCCAAGACATAGCACACAAAAAGAACATTACAAGAACGAAAGAGAACATCTGCGTGGTGGTTCTGAGCCGGCGCAAGGCCAACCATCACATTCCCGTTCTATCCTCGCAGCGCACTGGAACGGGACGGTGCGGCATTACTCTAATGCACTCTCCCGCGGGCGCGAAGCGGACGGCAAGCGAGGTTACATGAACATCACGTCTTCCCACCAGACGATCCCGGCCGATGATCTCGACCTGCTCGACCGCTACTGGCGTGCGGCCAATTATCTCTCGGTCGGGCAGATCTATCTGCTCGACAACCCGCTGCTGCGCGAGCCGCTGAAAGCGGAGCACGTCAAGCCGCGCCTGCTCGGCCACTGGGGGACGACGCCCGGACTGAATTTCATCTACGCCCATCTCAATCGCGCCATCCAGGCCCAGGATCTCAGCGTCATCTATATCTGCGGTCCCGGCCATGGCGGTCCGGGCATGGTCGCAAACACCTATCTCGAAGGCACATACAGCGAGATCTATCCGGATATCACGGGCGATGCCGATGGCCTGCGCAAGCTGTTCCGGCAGTTCTCCTTCCCTGGCGGCATTCCGAGCCATGCGGCGCCGGAAACGCCGGGCTCGATCCATGAAGGCGGCGAGCTCGGCTACGCGCTGGTGCACGCCTATGGCGCGGCGTTCGATAATCCCGATCTGATCGTGGCCTGCGTGGTCGGCGACGGCGAGGCCGAGACCGGCCCGCTCGCCGCGTCCTGGCATTCGAACAAGTTCCTGAACCCGGCCCATGACGGCGCGGTGCTGCCGATCCTGCATCTCAACGGCTACAAGATCGCCAATCCCACCGTGCTCGGCCGCATGGGCGACGCCGAGCTCAAATGCCTGTTCGAAGGTTACGGTTATGAGCCGCTGTTCGTCGAAGGCGCCGAGCCCAAGGCGATGCATCGGCAGATGGCGGACGCGCTCGATGTCGCGCTCGCAAGCATCCGCTCGATCCAGCAGAATGCGCGTCAGCCGGATGCAACGATCCAACGGCCGCGCTGGCCGATGATCGTGCTGCGCAGCCCGAAGGGCTGGACGGGCCCGAAGGAGGTCGACGGCCTCAAGGTCGAAGGTTTCTGGCGTGCCCACCAGGTGCCGATCGCCAATCCGCGCGGCAAGCCGGAGCATCTCGCGCTGCTCGAAGCCTGGCTGAAGAGCTACGAGCCGGACACATTGTTCGACGCGCAGGGCCGGCTGATGCCGGAGCTGCAGGCGCTGGCGCCGAAGGGCGCGCGGCGCATGGGCGCCAACCCGCACGCCAATGGCGGCCTGCTCAAGCGTGAGCTCAAGCTCCCAAACTACCAGCATTTTGCGGTCGACGTGTCCTCTCCGGGCCAGACCATCGCTGAAGCCACGCGCGAACTCGGCAAGTTCCTGCGCGACGTGATCACGCTGAATGCAGAGACACGCAACTTCCGCATCATGGGCCCGGACGAAACCGCCTCGAACCGGCTCGATGCCGTGTTCGAGGTCACCGAGCGGGTGTGGATGGAGGGCATCGAGCCCTACGACGTCCACCTCGCGCATGACGGCCGCATCATGGAGGTGCTGAGCGAGCACCTCTGCCAGGGCTGGCTGGAAGGCTATCTGCTCACCGGCCGCCACGGCCTGTTCTCCTGCTACGAGGCGTTCATCCACATCGTGGATTCGATGTTCAACCAGCACGCCAAATGGCTGAAAGTGTCGCGCGAGCTGCCGTGGCGGCGCCCGATCGCCTCGCTGAACTATCTGCTGACGTCACATGTCTGGCGGCAGGACCATAACGGCTTCAGCCATCAGGATCCCGGCTTCGTCGATCTCGTCGCCAACAAGAAGGCCGACATCGTCCGCATCTACTTCCCGCCGGACGCCAACACGCTGCTGTGGATCGCCGACCACTGCCTGCGCACCTATGACCGCATCAACGTCATCGTCGCCGGCAAGCAGCCTGCGCCGCAATGGCTGTCGATGCAGGATGCGGCCATCCATTGCGACGCCGGCATCGGCATCTGGTCGTGGGCCGGCACCGAGCCCGCCGACGAGGAGCCCGACGTGGTGATGGCCTGCGCCGGAGACGTCCCGACTTTGGAAACGCTCGCTGCCGTCGATCTGCTGCGCAAGGAATTGCCCGACCTCAAGATCCGCGTCGTCAACGTCGTTGACCTCATGACCCTGCAACCGAAGCAGGACCATCCGCACGGCCTCAGCGACCGCGACTTCGACAGCCTGTTCACGACCGACAAGCCGGTGATCTTCGCCTATCACGGCTATCCGTATCTCATCCATCGTCTCACCTACAGCCGCACCAACCATGCCGGCATGCACGTGCGCGGCTTCATCGAGGAAGGCACCACGACGACTCCGTTCGACATGGTCGTGCTCAACGAGCTCGACCGTTTCCACCTCGCCATCGAGGCGATCGAGCGCGTGCCCGGCCTCAGTGTGTCGGCGGCCCATGTGAAGCAGAAATTCCGCGACGCACTGATCGAGCATGCCCGCTACATCCGGGCGCATGGCGAGGACATGCCCGAGATCCGCGACTGGGTCTGGCCGAACAGCACCGGCGGCACCACGCCGACACAGGCAGGCGACTGACGTCGCCCGCACACCTTGTGTGACGGTTCGATGAATGATCCAACGCAAGGACTTGCGTGCGGTGCTGAGGCACGGTGACGGCATCGGAAACCTGATCGACGCCGTCATGAAATCCCAGATCATCAAGGAGCTCGGCGAAGCCGACATCCTGCTGCCGTCACTGATTGCCGACGGTCTCGCTGCCAACGACCGTGTCAAGGTGCGCATGAGCGCGCTGCAGGCCGCCGCCCAGCACGCTCAGGCGCCGGAACAGCGGCCGACCGATCTCTCGACCGAGTGCCGCGCCGCGCGCATCGCACCGGCTGATCTCGCGAGCCTGATCGGCGGCGCGCATCGCACCGCGACCGGACGCCTTGCCGCTCCCGGTCTCGCCGCGCTGATCGGTGATATCGAAAACGATACGCGCGCGATGATCCGCGCGGTCAACGCCGGACGAAGCTCCGAGGGCCAGTCTGCCGAACGCCGGCTCGGCACGATGCAACGCGCGGGCCTGCTGACGATAGGCGACGAAATCGATTTCACGCGCGTCGCGCGTCTGACTGGCGCCCAGGAAGAAGCGGACAGCCTGCACCGGCTGGTGATGGATCTCCACAAGGCGCTCAACCGCATCGCGGCCGACTGCGCCGAGGACACGCTCGACGGAGCTCATGTGTACGGGCTCGCCGCTGACGACAAGCCCGCTGTCGTCGCCTTCATGCGTGGGCTCAACGCGACGCGCGCACTCAAGTTCGACCATCCCGGCCTGGACACGATGGCGACCCGCGCCAGCGAACGCCTCCTAATCCAGAACGACATCGGCACCACCGATGCGCATGTCATGGTGATCGCGGTCCAAGGTCTGACGGTCACGGTCACCTACACCGACGTTCACCTCGCCCGCGCGAAGTTCTTCGTTCGCCTGTTCGATGGTTTCGCGGCGACCTGGAGCGGTCTCGACCGTCACACCGGGACGAACCTCGCGGACGAGAACGCGTTCTACCTGGTGACCGGCCAATTCCAGGGCAACACCGCGCAAGCGCGCGACGATTTCCTCACGGCACTCGGCGCCGCGCTGGTGTTCCTGATCGACTGGAACAAGGCCCGGAAACTGCTGCGGACCTGGCTGTCCAAGGATGATGCGATCAGACTTCTCGACTGGGCGGCGCGCAACCGGATCGGCCACCGCGCCTTCCTCGAGCTCGGCGGCAACGAACTGTTGGGTGCGGCCGTCCGGAACGCGGCGCCCCATCGTATCGGCTTCGGCGAACGTCTGGATCGCGCCCTGGGCCGCACCGCTGCAGTCGAATTTCTCAAGGCCGCGTTGCGTGCTGCGACCGAGGGCCTGCAGGCCGGCCGCTCGGTGCGGCTGGTCCGCGACCAGATCGAAGCCGATCTGGTGCGGCATCTCGATCGTGCCGACGGTGCGCTGCTCGCGATCGTGATGCGCCAGCTCGGCCTGGCCCACGACCTCACCGCCGCGCTGAACCGCGATCTCAGTGCGCTGCAGTCCGGCGTTTCCGCCGACCGCAAGCTGCTGGCCGCACGCGCCAGCAGGATCGAACAGAAGGCCGACCGGATCGCGATCGAGGCCCGCGAGGAGATCACGCGGCTCAAGGCCGAGCCGCTGATCGCGCAACTGGTCGACCGGGTCGAAGAGGCCGTCGACGAACTCGAACAGGCGGCGTTCATCGCCTCGCTCGCGCCGGCTGCGATGCCGCCAACGCTGTCGGCGGCCTTGGCCGAGCTCTGCAAGGTCGCCATTGGCGGGATCGAGGCGGCCGCGAGCGGCCTCGCCGCCGCTGCCGAGGTGCCCGAAGGACGGCGGGCGGATTCCGATGATGCGCTCGCCGCCGTGCTGCGCCTCATGGACAGCGAACACGCGGCCGATGCGCAGGAACGCGCGATCACCGCCCTCGTGTTCACAGCGGGCTTCGACGTCGCGACATCGCTGTCCGGGCTGGAGCTGGCGCGCGCCATCGAGCGTGCGACCGACCGCCTGGCGAGCTTCGGACATCTGCTGCGCCAGTACATCATGATCGATCTCGCGGGTTAGGAACTGCCATGTCCATCATTTGCATTTTCGGCACGAACACCGAGCCATGCTCGGCCGAGACCGTCGGCGCCAAGGCCGCCAATCTGGCGCGCATGGCGACGCTCGGACTGCCCGTGCCGCCGGCCTTCGTGCTTCCCGTCGAGCTCTGCGCCGACATCATTGCGAACCAGGCCGATGCCGAACGGCGCCTGCGCGACGGCCTGCGGGCGGGCATCCGGTTTCTCGAACAGACGACCGGCCGGGTCTTCGGCGATCATCGCCGGCCCTTGCTTGTATCCGTCCGCTCCGGCGCTGCGCGATCCATGCCGGGCATGCTCGACACCGTGCTCAATGTCGGCTGCACCTCGGCTGCCATGCGCGGCCTGATCCGCAGCACCGGACGGCCGCGCCTCGCCTTCGACTGTCGCCGGCGCTTCATCGAGAGCTTCTCCGAGACCGTGCTCGGCTTCGATGCCGGGACGCTCGCGGCGCGGCGCGACGAGCTGGTTGCGCACGAAGGTGTTGCCAACGACCGGGATCTGGACAGCGAAGCCGTTGCGCGGCTCGCGGCCGACGAACAGGCGCTGGTCGAGACCGGCAGCGATGGCTGGCTGGAGGATGCCGAAGCGCAGCTCATGGCCGCGGCGCGTGCCGTCTATGGTTCGTGGAGCAGCGAGCGTGCGCAGACCTATCGCAAGCTGCAGAACCTGGAGGACCTGCGCGGCACAGCCGTCACCGTGCAGACGATGGTGTTCGGCAATGGCGGTCTCGGTTCGGGCGCGGGTGTCGCGTTCTCGCGCGATCCCTCCACCGGGGCGCGGCAGCCCATGATCGACCTCGTGCTCGATGCGCAGGGCGAGGACGTCGTCTCCGGTCGCCGCATGCCGGACAGCGAGGATGCGATCACGCGCGCACTTCCCGCTCTGCGGGATGAGCTCGGTGCGGTGCTGCGGCAGCTCGAACAGGCATTCGGCGACGTGCAGGACGTCGAGTTCACCGTTGAAGATGGCCATTTGTGGATTCTCCAGACCCGGGCCGCCAAGCGCACGCCGCGCGCCGCGTTGAGGTTTGCGGTGGATTTGGTTCGCGAGCGGGTCATCGCGCCTCATGAGGCCCTGGAGCGGCTGGCCGACATCGATCTGGAGCGGCTGGTCGAGACGTCGCTGGTCGCGGCCGGCGCCCCGGTCGCAACAGGCATCGGTGCCTCCGGCGGCATCGCCACAGGGCGCGCCGCCTTCGACGCGGACGGCGCCAAGCGGCTGGCCGCCAGCGGCGAGCCGGTCATCCTAATGCGCCCGGATACCTCGACCGCCGATGTCGCGGGCTTCGCTGTCGCGGCCGGCATCGTGACGTCGGTCGGCGCACGCACCGCCCACGCCGCTCTGGTCGCGCGCCAACTCGGGCGGCCCTGCATCGTCGGCTGTCGTGCGCTCGAGGTGCGTGTCGAAGCCGGCTGCGCGACACTCGCCGGAACGCCGGTCGGAAGCGGCGACTGGGTGACCATCGACGGCGATCGAGGCTGCCTCTATCTCGGACGGCTGGAGATCGTGGCGACTCGACCCGACGCCGAGCTGGCCGAGGTCGCGGCCTGGCGCAGCGGTGCGACCCAGCCCGACAAACGGCTGTCCGCCTGACCCTCCCTTTTCCTCCCCGTGCCGCCAAACCGGCATGCTGCAAAATTCCGAAGCGCAGCGGGCTGATTTGGCTATGACAAGATGATAACAATCATGCCGGAGGCGCGACAGATAACGATGCCAGGTTCATGCTGAGCGTGATCATCCCGACCGAAGGTGTCGAGCAGACCGCCGTGGCCACCCTGTCGGCGCTGGTGCCCGGCGCTGCGGCCGGTGTCGTCACCGAGGTGCTGCTGGTCGATCGCTCGCCCGATTCCAGCGTGATCGAACGTGTCGCCGACGTTGCCGGCTGCCACTTCATGAAGTTCGAGGGCTCCCAGGCCGCTGCCCTTGCGGCAGGGGCGGCGAAAGCGCGTGCGCCCTGGCTGATGTTTCTGCCCGCCGGCGCGATGCTCGATCCCGGCTGGATCGACGAAACCATGCAGTTCGTCCAGAGCGTCGCCGCCGCTGGCCGGCCGCGCGCCGGCGTCTTCCGCTATGCCCGGTCTCCCTATGCCGCCATCAGCCTGCGCGACCGGCTGCGCGCGGTTGCGCGGGTCCTGGTCGGACCGCTCGGCGATCAGGGCCTGCTGATCGCCAGGGATCACTACCGGCAGCTCGGCGGATACAAGCCCGACCACAAGCGCGCCGAGACGCGGCTGCTGCGTCAGCTCGGCCGGTCCTCGCGGACGATGCTGCGCAGCCGGATCGTGATGGTGTAAGCGGCACGACCATACTTGCCAAAGTCAACCAATTGGTTGACAATGGCAAATATTGGAGGCGCCCCCATGAATTCCACCCCAGCCGACGGCCAAGTCGCCGCCATCCGCGCGTTCAACCGCTTCTACACCAGGAAGCTCGGCGCACTGGACCAGCATCTGCTCGACAGTCCGTTTTCGCTGGCCGAGGCGCGTGTGCTCTATGAGCTCGCACAGTACGAGGCCATCTCGGCCAAGGAGATCGGTCTCTCGCTCGGCCTCGATGCCGGCTATCTCAGCCGCATCGTCCAGAGCTTCGACGAGCAGGGGCTGATCACCCGCACGCCTTTGCCAACCGACCGCAGGCAGCAGCAGCTCGGCCTGACCGCGAAGGGACGGCAGGCCTATGCCAAGCTCGACCGCAGCTCGCAGAAGGAGATCGCGGCCATGCTGGCGCCGCTGGCGCCCTCCGTGCGCGACCGGCTGGTCGGTGCAATGACGACGATCGCGACCGCCCTGGAGCCGCAGCAGCCGGGCCGCTCCCCGGTCCTGCTGCGCAGCCATCGTCCGGGCGACATCGGCTGGGTGGTTTCAAGGCATGGCGCCGTCTACGCCGAGGAATATGGCTGGGACGTCTCGTTCGAGGCGCTGGTCGCCGAGATCGGCGCACAGTTCATCAGGAGCTACGATCCGGCGCGCGAGCACTGCTGGATCGCCGAGCTCGCGGGCGAGCCGGTCGGCTCGATCTTCCTGGTCAAGGGCAGCGGCGAGGTCGCCAAGCTGCGGCTGCTGCTGGTCGAGAAGAAGGCACGCGGGCTCGGCGTCGGCCGGGCTCTGACCGAACAATGCATCCGCTTCGCGCGCGAGAAGAACTACAGGACGATCGAGCTGTGGACGCAGAGCATTCTCACCGCCGCACGCGACATCTATGCCCGCGCCGGGTTTCGCAAGATCGCCGAGGAGCCGCACGCCATGTTCGGCGTCCCGCTGACCGGCGAGACATGGCGGCTGGAGCTGTAGCCCGCGCTGCTTGTGATCGTAACAACCGCCGGTAGGCCGAGATCACCTCCACAACAGGCTGCGCATGCCGATTGCGAAGTTCCGTCGCGCCGGTAGTATCGCGCCAAACCGGGGCGGGTATTGGCAGTGATGCAATCGATGGTGCGTTCGAAGCTTGCGGCGCTAGTCGCGCTGGCAGGCTTGTTTGGGGTCGAGGCCGGGACGGCGGCGCACGCCGCACCCAAAGGGCGCGCAACGGTCGCGATTACGCGCACGACGGACTTCCTCTATCTGGCGGCGCCGGCGGCGATCGAAATCAATGGCGTTAAGGTGGCGAGCCTTGGCCGCGGCGAGAGCTATAGCGGCCCGATTGCGCCGGGCGCCACCACGATCACCGTATCGACATGGTCCTCGCCGGGCTCGTCGAACATTCGTTTCACCGCCGTGCCCGGCAAGACCTATCGGATGGTCGTGGGGCCGCGCGGCCAGAATTTCGCGGCCAGCATGATGGGCGGCCTCATCGGCGCGGCGATCGAAGGCGGCGGCGCTTTCGATATCGTACCAACGAAGTGAGACGCGCGATCAACGCGCGATACGGCATCGCGCCGTGGCCCTACGCCGTCGCGCCCTGCGCCTTGGGCCGGCGCAGATGCTCGTCGAGCCGCGGCATGATCTCGACGAAGTTGCAGGGTCGCGTGCGATAGTCGAGCTGGGCGGCGAGGATGCCGTCCCAGCCGTCACGGCAGGCGCCCGGTGATCCCGGCAGGCAGAAGATGTAGGTCGCCCCGGCGACGCCGGCCGTGGCCCGGCTCTGGATCGTCGACGTCCCGATCTTGGCGTAGCTCAGCATGTGGAAGGCGATCGAGAAGCCGTCCATGCGCTTCTCGAACAGGGGCTCGATCGCTTCCGGCGTGACGTCACGGCCGGTGAAGCCGGTGCCGCCGGTGGTGATGACGACGTCGACGCCGGGGTCGGCGATCCACGACTTCACCACCGCACGAATCTTCTCGACATCGTCGGTGACGATCTCGCGCGCCGCGAGCTTGTGGCCGGCGGCGGTCAGGCGGTCGCTCAAGGTGGTGCCGGACTTGTCGTCGGCGAGCGAACGCGTGTCCGACACCGTCAGCACGGCGATGTTGAGGGGAATGAAGCTCTTGCTCTCGTCGATCGCCATGAGCGCGTCTCCCTACAGCGAACCGGCGCTGAACGTATTGCAGGCCTGCACCGTGCCCTGCTGGTAGCCGACCATGAACCAGCGCTTGCGCTGCGCGGCAGAGCCATGGGTGAACGAATCCGGCACCACGCGTCCGGTCGCCTTCCGCTGCAGGGTGTCGTCGCCGATCGCCGAGGCTGTCGTCAGCGCGGCGTCGATGTCGCCATCCTCGAGGAAGCCCGGACGCTTCTTGGCCTCACGATTGACCCACACCCCGGACAGGCAATCGGCCTGCAGCTCGACCTTGACCTGCAGCGCGTTGGCTTCGGCCTTGTTGTCCGACTGCTGCTGCATCCGCGTGACGCGCGGCAGGATGCCGAGCAGGTTCTGGACGTGGTGTCCCGCCTCGTGGGCAATGATGTAGGCCGCGGTGAACTTGCAGGCGCTGCCCGAGCAGCCCCGGAAGCGCGTCTCGACCTCGCGGAAGAAGTTGGTGTCGAGGAAGATCTGCCGGTCCGGCGGACAGTAGAACGGCCCCATCGCCGACTGCGCCATGCCGCAGCGGCCGCCATTGGTGCTGTTGCGAAACAGCACGATTTTGGGCCCGGTATAATTCTGGCCGCTGGCCTGGAAGATCTCGCTCCAGCGGTCGTCGATCTCGCCGAGCACACCGGAGATCATGTCACCCATCTCGTCCTTCGGCGCGCCGGTCTTGCCGGGCGACCGCCGGTCGGCCTGCTCCATCGGCGCGCCGCCACGGGTGATCATCTCGGCGCCGCCGATCAGGATGCGCGGGTCGATGCCGAAGGCGTAGCCGATCAGGCCGAGCACGATGATGGTGCCAATGCCGAGCCCGCCGCCGCCGATCGGCAGACCCATACCGCCGCCCATCCCGCCGCCTTCGTCGCGACGGTCGTCGATGTCGTCGCTGCGACGGAAATCATCGTAACGCATGGCGGCCTTTCCTCACTGTCCTTGCGCGGCTCTGCGCGAAATGCCTAACGCGGCAAACAGGTAAAATTTCCACTGTGTTAATCAATAACCCGGCCGGCAAATTTTGCCTAGCGCGAGCCGAAAAATCCGGCATGTGCAACCTCCCCTCGCCGGGCGGCGGCGTGCGCGCGAAGCGAAAAAGCCCATCGCAATCGCCACGTTGCGCAGAGATCATCGCGCATCGACGAACGGCTCATCATCGTCGGTGCGCGTGATGAACGCGTGCGCATCGATGCGAAAAATTTTCCCGATTAAGTCCATTTTTACTTTGCCACGTCAATGTGTGGGCAGTCGGTTGTTAGGTCCCGCGTCGCCGACAGCGTCGCCTGAGTCAGAGTTCTTGAGTCATGGTAGAGTCGCGTCGCGGGGCGTCTGCAAAGGCGCCCCGCACTAAATTTCAGCCGCTTGAAGAGCAACGAATCATCGTCGGCGACTGCGTCGCCGAGATGTCGAAACTGCAGGCCGCATCCGTCGACCTGGTGTTCGCGGATCCTCCCTACAATCTGCAGCTCAAGGGCGAGCTCAAGCGTCCCGACGAATCGCAGGTCGATGCCGTCGACGACGATTGGGACAAGTTCTCCTCGTTCGCCGCCTATGACGACTTCACCCGCGCCTGGCTGCTCGCCGCGCGCCGCGCGATGAAGCCGAGCGCGACGATCTGGGTGATCGGCTCCTATCACAACATCTTCCGCGTCGGCGC
Organism: Bradyrhizobium sp. HKCCYLRH2060; assembly: GCF_051168135.1. NCBI lineage: Bacteria > Pseudomonadati > Pseudomonadota > Alphaproteobacteria > Hyphomicrobiales > Nitrobacteraceae > Bradyrhizobium > Bradyrhizobium sp. HKCCYLRH2060. Next base: position 130,882 of record NZ_JBNPUK010000011.1, on the reverse strand, counting down.
GATCATGCAGGATCTCGGCTTCTGGATCCTCAACGACATCGTCTGGCGCAAGTCCAACCCGATGCCGAACTTCCGCGGCCGCCGCTTCACCAACGCGCACGAGACCATGATCTGGGCCGCGCGTGACGAGAAGGCGAAGGGCTACACGTTCAACTACGAAGTGCTGAAGGCCGCCAACGAGGACGTTCAGGCGCGCTCGGACTGGCTGATTCCGTTGTGCACCGGCGAGGAGCGGCTGAAGGACGCCGACGGCAAGAAGGTTCATCCGACGCAGAAGCCGGAGGGCCTGCTGGCGCGGGTGCTGTTGTCGTCATCGAAGCCCGGCGATCTCGTGATCGATCCGTTCAACGGCACCGGCACGACCGGGGCCGTGGCAAAACGCCTCGGCCGCCGCTACATCGGTTTCGAGCGCGACAAGGTCTATGCGAAGGCGGCAGAGCGGCGCATCGCCGCGGTCGAGCCGCTGCCGGAGGCCACGCTCGCACCATTCATGACGGCCCGCGAAGCGCCGCGCGTCGCCTTCTCGGAGCTGATCGAACGCGGCATGATCGCGCCCGGCACCAAGCTCGTCGACTCCAAGCGCCGCCACGGCGCGCTGGTGCGCGCCGATGGGGCCATCATGCTGGGCGACAAGGTCGGCTCGATCCACCGCATCGGCGCGGTGGCGCAAGGTCTGCCGGCCTGCAACGGCTGGACCTTCTGGCATGTCGAGACGAAGGGCGGCCTCAGGCTGATCGACGAATTGCGCGCCGAGATTCGCTCCGAGATGTCCGTCGCCTGACGCTCACGAATTCCGGCGTTCCTGTCCGGAATAACGCGCCAGCAGGTCTTCGACCTCGTACTGCTCATCGTAGCGAGCGTCGTCGCGCGGCACGACCGAGACCTGCGCAGTCGACTGCGACGATTTACCCCTGCGTCCTGCCAGGGCCGGATAGTAGCTGTCCACCGGCGGCAGCTGCATGCGATCGAGCTCAGGCTCCGCCGGCCAACGCGTGACGCGCCGGGCGGCCGCCGGCTCGATGCGGAGCTGCCGCCTGCCCCGGGCGCGCGCAAACAGCACGCTGATCGAGAAGCCCGCAATCGCGACTGCGCCGAGGAAAGCGAACATCCGCGTCTTGGACGCATCGTCCCCGGACATGCCGATCGTCACGGCCGGCGACGCATCCGCAGCGGCCAGCGCCGGCGTCGCGGGAGCAGCCGCTTCCGCGGCGCTGGTGTCGCTGGCGGCAGCGAGCGTGTAGGAGGATGCGCGCGGCGCGCCAGGCTCCGCCGCTGCCTGCAGCGTGCCGGACTGGTCGGGCCAACGCGTCGCAACAGCAGATTCGTTCACAGCCGCGCCGACCGGGTCGGGCGCAGCCGCCGCCGGCGCTGACGCCACGGGCGCCGGCGCGACGGCCGGTGCAGGCGCGGCCGGAAATGCAGCAACCGACGGAAAGGCAGACGTCGCCGCCACAGACGCCGCAGCGGTCGGTGTCGAGGACACGACCTTCACCTCATCGGCGGCGTCCTTGGACGATTGGATCTCGGCACGTGCATTCGCCGCGGTCGACGAGAGCTGAGCCCGTTCCTTCTGCGAGGCGAGCTTGCGCGTGACCAGCGACGCGCCCTTCGCCTCGCGATCGTCGTCGCGCAGATACCAGCACTGCTTCTTGGTCGCGCGATCGATGCGATAGAACCAGTGCTTCCCCGCCGGCGTCCCCGCAGGCTTTGCAAGGCATTCGTCTGCAGCCGATGCCGGTGTAAACTCGATTGTCGTCGCAGCCGCTCCCGCCAGCACGGCGATAGCAACGCACGGCAACAAACTCGTCGTTCGATTCGTCATCAGACCTCCGACGATTCAACGCGCCCCCGTTGCGCCGTTTCGGCGATGACTTCGTTCGGAATAAGGCTGCGGAGGTTCCATTTGTCGAAACAATGTTAGAACAGCGGTGTCCTTTGGATGCGTTCTAATATTTTCGGGCTGTTTTGTCGCAGCAACAGTGGGAATAGTCGATGCTGTGTCTCCCATCGTGCGTTATGTCGCTCACGACAAACACGCGGATGTGAGAAAACCCAAGACTGCAATCATGAATGCCAATCACCGCGACGCGCAAAGCCGACTTTGATGCGCGTGCGACTCATTTGATCTTCATCAATGCCTTCTCGACGACTTCGCGCGTGTACGGCTTCTGAATCACCGGCATGTCGGACAGCTCCACCGGAATCGGCGCACGCTCGCCATAGCCGGTCGCGAACATGAAGGGCACGCCGAGTTCCTTCAACCGGTGCCCGACCGGCAGGCTGCTCTCCGCGCCAAGGTTGATGTCGAGCAGCGCGAAGCTCGGCACCGCGCGCTCGATCGACTTCAACGCCTGATTGACGGAGGCCGCGGTGTCGATGTGCCGCGCACCCAGCTCGAGCAGAATCACTTCGGCGCCCATCGCGATGATCAGATTGTCCTCGACGATCAGCACCGTACCGGACAGCCGCGGCGTGTCCTCTTCCTTGAACTGATGACGGGAGGGAGCGCCTGTCATCGCCGGCACCATCTGGACGAAATTGGCAGGGATCACGAAACGCGCCTGCACGCCGAGCAGGTCGAAGCGGATCTCGGCGTCGCCCTTGAGGTCGAACGGCACCGAACGCTCGATGATGGTGGTGCCGAAGCCGCGCCGCGACGGCGGCTGCACAGGCGGGCCGCCGCTCTCCTTCCAGTCGATGACCAGGCTCGAGCCGGGATCGAGCCGCCAGATCACCTGCACCTGTCCGGTGGAGTCGGCCAGCGCGCCGTATTTCGCCGAGTTGGTCATCATCTCGTGCACGACGAGCGCGAGCGTTGCGAACGCCTTGGGGTCGAGCGCGACATCCGGCCCTTCCATCAGCACCCGCCCTGCCCGCGAACCGAGATAGGCCCCCGCTTCCGATTCGAGCAGTGCGCGCAACGCGACCGGCGCCCAATTGAGATTGGTGATCTGGTCGTGGGCGCGCGCCAGCGACTGGATGCGACCGCCGAGCACGGAAGCGAACTCCTCGACCGAGCTCGAGGTCTCCTTGCTGTGCGCGACCAGGCCGCGCACGAGGCTGAGGATGTTGCGGACGCGGTGATTCAGCTCCGCGATCATCAGCTCCTGCCGCTCCTGTGCGCCGCGGCGCTCGCGCGCGGCGAGCTCCGAAAGCTGCAGAATCACTTCGAGCAGAGTGATGCGCAGGCCCTCGGCGATGCGCAGGTCCGCCGAAGACCATGGCTTCGACTGGCCGGCCACCGTCTGCTGCCACAGCTCGAAGCTCTTGCGCGGCGTCAGGCGCGGCCCGAGCGGCCCCTCGGCATAGGTCTTGTTCGGATCGCCCGCCCAGTTGACCGAGCGCAACACCTCGCGGCGGAAGAAGATCAGGCAGTCGCGCGGCGTGCGCGAGATCGGGACGGCGAGGAAGCCGGCGGCGCGATCGCGGAATACCTCGCCGGCCGCGTACACCTTGGCAATCTCGGCGCTGGCGCAGATGCGGCCGGGGGAGGTCCGGTTGATGAAGCCGATGAGGTCCTGCACCTCCTCTTCGGTCGGCGTCTCGCCCTCGAGCGTGATCTCGTCGTCGGACCACACGGCGATGCCGTCGCACTCGATCATCTGCCGATAGTCGGCGACAAGGTCGAGGATCGCGCGCTTGCTGTGCGCCTGCGCAGCCGCGCGCTCGATCAGCCGTTCCTGGATCTGATGCGCACGCGCCTCATAGGCGACGTCGGTCTCGCGCTCGCGCGCCTCGAGCAGCCAGGAGTACATCTGGCCGAACAGCTCGGCCGCGGTACGCTTCTCGAACGACAGATGATGCGGCGCATAGTGATGGCAGGCGAACAGGCCCCACAGCTTGCCTTCGCGCAGAATCGAGACCGACATCGACGCGGCGACGCCCATGTTGCGGAGATACTCGATGTGAATGGGCGAGACCGCCCGCAGCACGCTCATCGACAGGTCGAGCAGTCCGGCATTGTGCGCAGGCGTCGACAGCAGCGGCGCCGGCGCGGCGTTGATGTCGGCGATGATCCGCAGCCAGTTGCGCTGATAGAGCTGCCGCGCCTGCTTGGGAATGTCCGAGGCCGGATAATGCAGCCCGAGGAACGGCTCCAGGCCGGAGCCCGCGACCTCGGCGATCACCTCGCCCGAGCCGTCGGGATGAAACCGATACACCATCACCCGATCGAAGCCGGTCAGCAGCTTGAGCTGGCGCGCCGCCTCCTGCGCCAGGTCCATCATCCCCGTCGTCTTGCGGATGCGGCCGAGCATCAGCCGCACCAGCTCGCCGGAATTGACGCCGGGCTCGATCAGGCTGGGCTCGGCCTCGACGACGAGATACGCACCGGAAAAGTGGATGGCGAGATCGAAAAGCTTGCCACGACCCTGCAGATCGACGCCGAACACGCGCTCGACCGCATCCGGGCCGCTGAGATAGTCGACCCTGGCACGGATCGCGGCCGCGGCCGCCTCCGAGAGCACGGCGTCGAGCGGCTGCTGCAGCAGCCATCCGAGGTCGCCGCCGAGAAAGTCCGGCGCGTTCTCCGAGGCCATGCATATGGTGAAGTCCGACACCAGCGCCAGCAGGAATCCGAACGGCTGAACCGTCCCGGGAACATGGATCGGCTCGCGATCGCAATTGGTGAGGTTGACCGGCTCGTTCATGCTGCTGCCATCGCCTTCGCAAACATCGCGAACGCTTCGCGTGCACTCATGATCACTCTGACATCGTCGCCAGGAGGAAGCGGCTCTTCCGCAAGCTGTGACAGGAAGCTGCGCCACAGCCCCTGCCCCGCGCCGTGACGCAGATAGCGCGTCGCCCGTCGCACGCGGGGGTCAGCCGAGGCCGCGACGATACGCAGCAGATAGGCCGCCCCGAGACGCGATCCTTCCAGGACATAGAGCGTGCCGAAGACGAAGGGACGATCGAGCGGCCGCGCCGGCAGTTCCATCGGAACGATACAGCCGTTGAGATCGGCAAGATCGGCGCGGATCGCCTCCGTGCGCCGCCGCCGGGTCCAGTCGCCGATCATCGCGTCGGCGCCGGCACGGTCGAGCATCTGTTCCAGCGGCAACAGCGCGGCCGCGCTGGCCTGCAGGAAGCGGCGATAATGCGCCGTCGTGGTCAGGTCGAAGCGGCTGAGGCGCTCGTCGAGGGCATGATGAGCCGCTGACGTGGCGGCCTTCAATCTGTTGCGAATGCCCTCGGTGCCGTCAGCGGGAATTGAGTCATCGGAAATGGCAGCCAGCGACATCAAGGGGCTCAGAAAAAGGAGATGGGGCCGCACGGCGCGCCACGGCCTCATGCAACGTCACTGGAACGGATGAGTTCCCGCTCCAAGCGACGTTTTTTCTGGCATCCCCGGGGGCCTTGGCATTCCTCAGGCCGAGACCTCGGCGAGCGCCTTTTTCACCGCCGGCCGTTCAGCCATGCGCTTGAAATGAGCGGCGACCTTCGGGAAGGCGTTGATGTCGACGCCGTCGCCCTCGAGCCATTGCGCGATCGTGAACAGATAGGGATCGCAGATCGTGTACTGCTCGCCCATCACCCACGGGCCGCGCAGCATCTTCTGCTCGATCAGGGCGAAGCAGGCGCCCATCGTCTCCGGCACCTTCTTCTTCATGTCGGCGAAGGAGGATTCTTCGGTCGCCCAGCGATACCCGCGCATCTTGTGCGCGTGGGCGATGTGGACCGTCGAGCAGAGATAGCTGGTGAACGACTGCACCTCCGCGAAGGCGAAGACATCGTCGAGCGGTGCAAGACGAGCCTCCGGGAAGCGCTGCGCGATATAGGCGAGCATCGCCGGCGTCTCGGTCAGAACCCCCTGCTCGGTCACCAGCGCCGGAACGCGCCCCTTGGGATTGATCGCGAGATATTCCGGGCTGTTCTGCTGGTTGGTCTTGAAGCTGAGCTTCTCGGCGACGTAGTCGGCGCCGGTCTCGGCCAGCGCGATGTGTGAAGCGAGCGCGCAGGTGCCTGGCGCCACATAGAGCTTGAGCATGGTGATCCCTGACAAGACGAGACGCGAACCTAGCGGCGGCGGCATCGGCCGTCCATCCCGCTGTCGAGGGAACACGTCTGCGCAGCCAGCATGCGCCGGCGGCCGGGCAAACGGCAAGGCGGCCTCAGGTCACAGCGGCGCCACATCCATCGTGTGGACCGCCGTCGGGAAGTAGCGGAAGCCGTCACCGGCCTTGCCGATGTGCCCGATGCCCGGCCATGGAAAGTGATAACCGAGAATCCGCGTCCGGTTGGCGGCGAGCATGTCGAGCACGCGGACGCGGGTCTTGGCGGCCTGCTTCGGGTCGGTGTCATAGGCGAACTCGATCAGCGGCTTTTCGATCAGCAGCACCGGATGATGGGAGATGTCGCCGATATAGGCGAGCTGATCCTTGCCCGACTGGATCAGGAAGATCGTATGCCCGACGGTGTGGCCCGGCGTGAACATCGCCTGGACGCCCGGCAGGAACTCCTGGCCGTCCTTGAAGAAGGTGATGCGGTCCTTGACAGGCACGAGATTGCGCACCGCCTGCTCGTAGAACGCCTTGTAGTTGGGGCCGACCTTGGCCTCGTCGGTCCAGAAGGTGAAGTCGGCTTCGGAGATGAACAGCTCGGCATTGGGGAAGCTCGGCTTGCCGTCCGGGCCGATGACGCCGCCGCAATGATCGATATGGGCATGCGTCATGACCAGCGCATCGACGTCCTTGGCCTCGATGCCCGCCTGCTTCAAGGTCATCAGCATCTTGCCGGTGGTGTCACCGAACAGCTTCGAGACACCCATGCCGTTGTCGAAGATGATGATCTTGTCTCCCGTGTTGAGCACCAGGATGTTCTGCTCGAGGGTCGCGGCGCCTGTCGGCAGAAAGTTGCTCGTCAGCATTCCATCGAGATCACCGGGAGAAATGCCGAGGAACGCCGCATGGGGATCGCCGAGCGGCAGCACGCCGTCGGAGATGATGGTGGCCTCGGCCGAGCCGAGCTTGAAGCGGAAGAAGGTCGGCGCCTGCGTGTTCAGGAACGGCCCCTTGGCCAGGACGGGACTCGTGAGACCGTACAGCCCGGCCGCAGCGCCAAGGCCCAGCATCGAACGACGCGAGAATCCTGTTAGCTTTGTCATCTTTGCCTCCCCAAATCGATCTTATCCTTGCTCGCGTTGGTCCGAGCTGCCGATCATGACGTTGCCACTTCAACAAGGTGCCGACGCTTTCCCCTTCTCGATCAGCACGCCCGTTCTCGATGAGCACGCCGCTCATGGTCATGTGCAGCACCGGTTTCCGCGCTCACCCCTCATGGTGAACAAGCGCGCAACGCCGTCTCCGGACGATGCTACGCATCGCCGGGAGAACCATGAGGCCCCAGGGTGGCCTCGCCCTTCGAGACGCCCGCCTGCGGCGGGCTCCTCAGGGTGAGGAGCAGCAGCTCGGAACAGGTCTGCGCGCTCGAAGAGCACGACCATCAAACACAATCTAAGAATATCTACATCTGCAATGCAGTCGCAACGTAAAAGACAAGCCAAGCGAAAGGATTCACCGCTGCAGTCGCGAAACTTGGCGCAGCATCGGCGGTTGCTTGCAGAATGATCGTTCCAGGCGACGCGACGCAGGGTCCATCGGCGCGGATCGGATGTCTGGCTATGCGAGTCAGGCACGCCCCTGCCATTGAGAAGCAGTGTTCCTGTCGATCGATGGCGAAACACGACAGACACGACCTCGCCGTCTCGCGGTGCGACGCGCCCGAGCTGTTGCCGAGAAGGACCCTCGCAAAGAGGAGGGCGCAGGGAATGCCGGGTGCTGGCCGCAACCCATGGCCCGCCTGCAACAAAGAAAGCAGGCGGCAGTCACCACAGGTCCAGCCGGTCATCCGGCATTCCCTGCGCGATGGGCTTCCGTCTTATACGTGATCTCCCCGGGGACCGGCTGTCTTGCCCCCGTCACCGGCGGATCATCATCACCGCCCGCTTGGCATCAGCACCGGGATGCCAGGACCACACGATTTCAACGTCCGCGAAAGACCTCGCACCCGCCCCACGCCGGCAAGCCGACGCAGCGCTGCACGAGACCGGTCGACGTCGTTCGTCTGACGACGCCGTCGCAGCCACCGCATCCCGCCCCGCGTGTCGTGACGACGCGTACGCCCCTCCTGCCGGGACGGAACGGGTGGATAAGACACCTGATTTGGGGGGAGAGTCAAGAGGAATTCTGAAAAACGGAACTTGCGTCTGGATGACTGCCAGGGTTGGCCCGCTGCAGTTGCCTCGCCGCCTCCCGCTCGTCGGAGCAGGTTTTATGCAGCGTCACCGTAGCTCTGTAACTCTCCAATCCGCTCCCTGGGGGCATGGATGCCGGCGTTCGCCGGAACGACGGCGGAGCGTGTCGGTACGGTCGCCGGAGCAAGATATCTCGGAACGTCCTGCGTGTCCGGCAAGCTTGAGGTTATTTGGCGAGCGCCTTCGCCGCCTCGACCAGCCGTGCACTCGCGCTTGCGGTGGCGAGCAATACACCGGCATCGCCAGTGAGGCGTGCCTCCATGAAGGCTATCGTCTTGCCGAGTTGGAGCACCCGCGCCTCGCCGACGATCGGTCCAGGTTTTGCCGGCGCAAGAAAGTTGACGGTCATGCTGACGGTCGCCGTGTAGAGCTGGCCCTCGGTCTTGATGAAGACCGCAGGTCCCATCGCATCGTCGAGCATCGATGCGAGGATGCCACCCTGGATGAATCCGGCCGGGTTGCAGAACTCCGGCTTGCCGTCGAAGCCGATCTTGATCCAGCCCTCAGCCGGGCGGCCGTCGATCAGCCGCCAGCCGAGCAACACGGCGCAGGGCGGCGAAGCGAGCGTGTCGATTGCGGTTGCGATCATGGGTGCCTCCTCGGTGCGCCCAAGTTCTAAATGTCCGCTGCTGCCAGCCCTGTGTCAGCAGCCGAAGTCGCCATCGACGAGCGCTGTCCAGGCCCGGCTGTCGGGCGCTGATCCAGGTCGTTGTTCGAGGCGTGAATCCGCTCTCTCTCTCTCTCACCCGGGCCCCTCACGCCGGCGCTTCCGCTCAAGCTTCGCGACCAAGCGCGCGCCAAGCCTACGCGCAATCGATGGGAAGAGCCGAAGGCCGAGGACGGCCAGCCGGGCACGCCCACCCGGAACGATGAAATGCCGATCGCGCTGGATTCCCCGCAATGTATCCGCAACCACGAGGTCCAAGGGAGTTCTCGGGATGGTCAGCGTATGTCTCCGGTTCTCCAGTGTCCGATAGGAATCGAGCTCCGCGACCATCGGCGTCTCGAACTCCGCCGGGCAGACGAGATGAACCTTGATACCTTGGCGCAGCAGCTCGTAGTGCAGGCATTCGGTGAAGCCGACCAAGGCGTGTTTCGCAGATCCATAGGCGGTGAAACCGAAAATGCCGGTTAAACCAGCGATCGATGCTATATTGATCAACCGCCCGCCAGTGGCGCCCAGATGGGGTAAAGCAGCCCTGGTGACGTTCACCACACCAAAGAAATTGGTTTGCATCACGTCCCGGAAGTCATTGTCGGTGAGGGTCTCGAACCGCCCCTCGCGCATCACGCCGGCATTGTTGAACACCATGTCGATCCCGCCTCGGCGACGAGCAACCTCCCCGATGGCCTGGAACGTCGCAATTGGATCGCCAACATCGACGGCCTGAACCTCGATATCGGCGCCGGCGTGTCGCCGACGAAGTTCCTGAGCCGCGAGGTCCAGATTATCGGTCCGCCGCGAGAGGAGCGTCAGCCGAGCGCCTTGAGGGGTAAGCGCGTTCGCTATCGCAAAGCCCAGGCCTGTCGCTCCCCCGGTGATGACAATGCTAAGTGAACGAAACATGTGAGAATCCTTGCTGAGCTTCCCAGGTGCCGTTGCTGAGCAGGACTTCGGACAAGCTCCCAGTGCTTGAAGCCTCCGGTGAGACCCCGCAGGGCGACGGCCCGTCGCCGCAAGGCATGACCACATCGTCTTCGTGCTGCCACATCCGAGCTATTCCGATCGGTATTTGAGCGACAGCGGACCGCATGCCGCGCTGCGGTCAATCGAGCGCAGCGGCGATGCGGTCGGCGAGTGCGAGCAGGGTTTCTGGTTTACCCATCGGCGCCTCCCCGTGGCCCTTCATCGGCACGTCAGCCCAGCGAGGTATGATGTGGAAATGCAGGTGGAAGACGGTCTGACCGCTGGCAGCCCCATTCAACTGCACGATCAGGAAACCCTCGGGTGCGAGCGCCTTGACCACGGCCCGGGCGGTGCGTCGGGTGGCTACGGCCATCCGAGCGAGCACGTCCGGCTCGACGTCCAGCAGGGTGCGGGAGGTCGAGGTCTTCGAGATCACCAGGATGTGCCCCTCCGACTGCGGAAAGGCGTCCATGAACGCGAGGACGTGATCGTCCTCCCAGACCTTGGCGACGGGGACTTCGCCGCGAAGGATTCGGCCAAAGATGTTGTTGGGGTCGTAGGGGGCGGTGAGGGTCATCTGGTGCTCCGGAGTATGGGAGAGGCTGCGGTGGGGCGTTTTGTGTAACGGCGCGGCGCTCCATCGGCCGAGGACGCGTGGTCCGCGGCACGGCGGCGCAATCGCTGAGGGGGTCTCGCATGCCGGGCGCGGCGCGCGTGACACGGACCGTCGTCTCTTAGTCTGGCCGAGGCTGACCGGGTGCGTGTTGCAAGCGGGCTATACCGTGTAGGCGGCATTTCCAGATGCCGGCCACGGCAAGAAGCCGCCACAACTCAATAGTCGCAATCAAGAGAGCGTTGGACATCATTTCCCCAAACAGATCTTTCCGCTATGGACGCCGCGTACGACAAGAGCTTGCGCACCCAGGTCGCTGGATTGCGTCGGCGTGAATCTTCTCGCAGCATAGACGTGTGGAGGAATGGTCGCTTGCCAGAATCGGCTACCAACTTCGACGAGAGAGCTTTGTTGTGCCTCTGGCCTCAGCGAATGATGTTCATCGGGCGTCCAGGTGCGCTGCCGCTGCACCGGCATCCAATATCGGTCTGCCTGGTGGCGCTTCAGGCGCCTCTGCGGATCGGCACCAGAATGGCCGGGGAAAGCCTGACCTGCCTCACGGCCATCGTCCCCGCAGGCTTGTCGCATACCCTTGATCCAAGCGGGGCGCCGGTCGCCGTGATATACAACGATCCTGACGATCCTTACTATCGGCGCCTCTCGCCCCATCAGGGATGTGGCCTAAGCTCACTGGACCCTGACATCGAAAGCTCGCTTATCGTCGCTGTGCGGAATCTCTACGCGTTGCATCAGGCCGGTCATAGACTACGCTTCGACGATTTCGATTTCGCGGCTGGACAGGCATTGGGGATCGAACCACGTCCACCACGAGTCGATGCGCGGGTCGAACATATCGTATCGATCATAAGGGCTGACATCGCCCGCAATCACTCGATCCAGGAACTGGCCCGGCGAGTCGACCTTTCCCCCAGCCGCCTGCAGCATCTGTTCGTCCAAGAGATTGGGGTGCCATTCAGGACGTTCAGGATTTGGATTCGTTTCCGGCACGCTGTGGAGCGTGTGGGAGGCGGCGACTCCATCACGTCGGCGGCCCTCGATGCAGGCTTTGCGAGCTCCAGCCATTTCAGCCACGCCTTCAAGGCAACCTTTGGCGCGACCGCGGCCAGCGTGCTCAAGGACGCTCCGTCCAGGGTCCAGATTCGATTGATCGGGTAGCTACGAGGGCCGCCATGGGCGCGGCGGACGAGCGTCGCGATCGGCCGAGATCAGGTAGGGTGAACAAAGCAGCCGCCCGCCAGGGCGGCAGCGTGCCCACCGCGTCACCGCGCACCCAGAGCCAAACGATGGGCACGGCGCGCGAAACAGCGCGGCCGTGGCGAGCTGTGGTGATGCGCACCTTTGCCCACTCTACGTCAGCTAGCCGGGTTCTTCAGCCTCCGTCACAGACGCATCCTCAATCCCCCAACCCATGCGCCACCACCTTGCGCATCACGTTGGGCAGCGCCTCGCCGTCGAGCGTCGCGATCGGCACCCAGCGCATGCCGTCTGGCGCGCGCGTGCGGGCCGGCACGCGGGCCGCGTAGACCACGAGCTCCAGCGGAAAATGCGTGAACACGTGGGTGACGACGCCGAGCTTGCGGTGCCAGCCTTTCACACCGGCCAACTCTGGCGCCTGCGCCAGCGCGTCGGCGTCGTCCTGGCCGGCGCGCCACTCCGAGCCGGGGACCTCGGTCATCCCGCCGAGCAGGCCCTTCGAGGGACGCGAGCGCACCAGCAGCTCATCGCCCCTGACGACGACGAAGGCGGCGCCACGCCGCAGCGCGCCGGTCTTCTTGGCGCCTTTGCGCGGGAACGTCTCCTGGTCACCGCGCTCGCGCGCTGCGCAGTCGTCGTTCAGCGGGCACAGCGCGCAGGCCGGCTTCTTCGGCGTGCAGATGGTGGCGCCGAGGTCCATCAGCGCCTGCGCGCTGTCGCCGGCGCGGGACGGTCCGAGCAAGGTAGCGGCTAGCGCCTGGATCTGCGGCTTGGCCTGCGGCAATGCCTCCTCCACGGCGAATAGCCGCGAGACGACGCGCTCGATGTTGCCGTCGACCGGCATGGTCAGGCGATCGAACGCGATCGCGGCGATGGCCGCGGCAGTATAGGGACCGATGCCGGGCAGCGCGCGCAAGCCCTCCTCCGTGTCCGGGAAGGCGCCGTCATGCTCGCGCATCACGGTGACGGCGCAGGCATGCAGGTTGCGCGCCCGCGAATAATAGCCGAGCCCCGCCCACATCCGCAGCACGTCGTCGAGATCGGCGCTGCCGAGCGCAGTGACATCAGGCCAGCGGGCGACAAACTTCTCGAAATACGGCCCGACCGCCTTCACCGTGGTCTGCTGCAGCATGATCTCCGACAACCAGACCCGATACGGATCGGAGCGCTGTCCGGCTGGCGCACGCCATGGCAGCCGCCGGCGATGGCGGTCGTACCAGGCGAGAAGCTGTGCGGGACGCCCTGCTTCCCCGACAGCGATATCATGTTTGCGAGAAGCCTTGAGTTGAGCCACCCCTCCTCCATACGAGGAAACGAGCAACGAGACCAGAACCCTGATCCGGAAGTCCCCAACTCGTGGCAGAGCCAAATAGAATGCGCTCGCATTCTATAACGTCCCGCGTTATAAGTTCCGGATGATCCAGAGCTTCGCGGATCGCGAGACGGAGCTGATATGGAGCGGCCGACGGAGCCGGAGATTGCCGTCCGACATCCAGGATGTCGCGCTTCGCAAACTTCGTCTTTTGAATCAGGCGCGGGTTCTCGACGATCTCCGCGTGCCGCCGGGCAACCGTCTCGAAGCCTTGAAGGCTGACCGCGTCGGCCAGCATTCGATCAGGATCAACGATCAATGGCGAATTTGCTTCGTCTGGGATGATAGAGGACCGGCGCATGTCGAAATCGTCGACTACCACCGCTAGAAGCAACCTGCTGCATAATCCCCATCCCGGCGAAATCCTGCTGGAAGAGTTCCTCAAGCCGATGGGGCTGAGCCAGAACGCGCTGGCGCGTGCCGTTCACGTGCCGCCCCGGCGGATCAATGAAATCGTGCTGGGCAAGCGCGACATCACTGCCGACACCGACCTGCGCCTTGCCCGTTATTTCCGGATCTCGGAGGGCTTTTTCCTCGGTCTCCAGATGGATTATGATCTCATGCAGCGGCGCCGCGAGATTGCGCCGGACCTGAAGGCCATCCGGCCGCGTGCGGCCTGACGCCCGCGCCGTTGCGAGCATTGATCATGGCAAAGCCCGGCCGCCTCACCGCAAAGCCTCTCTCGCTGATGATGGGCGACGTGCTGACGGCCGCCTATGCCAAGCAGGGGTTTGCCGCACGTGAACTCGTGACACGCTGGCCGGAGATCGCGGGCCGCGACATCGCCGAGCATGCCCAGCCGTTGAAGATGCAATGGCCGCGGCCGGTCGAGGGCCAGCCGCAGGAGCCGGCCACCTTGATCCTGCGCGTCGAGGGGCCGATGGCGCTGGAGATCCAGCATTCCTCGGATGTGATCCTGGAGCGGGTCAACCGGTTCTTCGGCTGGCATGCCGTCGGCAAGCTGGCGCTGCGCCAGGGCCCGTTGACCCGGCCGCCGGTGAAGCGCCGCCCGGCCCCGCCCGATCCGAAGACGGTGGCGAAAGTCGCGCAGACCCTGACCGCGATCGAGGACGACGCGCTGCGTGACGCGCTGGCCCGGCTGGGCGCGGCCATCAAGCGAAATTGACGTTCGCCGTTTGATCCCGGCTTGAGCGCCGGCATTGCCTCCAACTGGGTTTCAAGCTAGCGAAAAGCCACGTCACGAGTGTTTCAGGCGCGAGATGCGCCCATTTCGGAGCAGAGCCTTGATCATCACCCGCCGCGCCTTCACCGCAGCCTTGTCGCTGACCGGCCTCGCCGCCCTGGCGGGCCTGTCCCCGCTGCGGCTGATCTCGGACGCGATGGCGCAGAGCGCCGCCGATGTCGCCAAGCCCCAGTCCTTGCCCGACATGGCGATCGGGCCGGCAGACGCCGCGGTGACCATCACCGAATACGCCTCCATGACCTGCCCGCATTGCGCGGCGTTCAACGCCACCGTGTTCCCGAAGCTGAAGGCCGAATACATCGATACCGGCAAGATCCGCTACATCTTCCGCGAGTTCCCGCTCGACATCAAAGCCGCCGCGGGCTCGATGCTGACGCGCTGCATCGCCAATGGCGACGCACAGAAGTATTTTGCCGTCACCGACATGCTGTTCCGCTCGCAGAACGACTGGGTGGTGAAGAACACCACGGAGACCCTGACGCGGATCGGCAAGCAGGCCGGCCTCAGCCAGCAGCAGGTCGAGGCCTGCCTCAAGGACCAGGCGCTGCTCGACAAGATCGCCGCCGACCAGAAATACGCGAGCGACATTCTCAAGGTCGATTCGACGCCGACCTTCTTCATCAACGGCGAGAAGATCAAGGGCGAGGCTTCGATCGAGGAGTTTCAGAAGAAGATCAACCCGCTTCTGAAGAGCTGATTCGAGAGACTGAGTCCGACAAGACACAGCGCGGCCCCTTCGTGGGGCCGCTTCTGATTCGTGGGCCGTTCGCCGCGAGAAAGCCTTGGAAAAGCGGGGCCGCCGGGTTGCCCTCGCGGGCGGCCATCGCCATTGTCCGGCCCCTAGAATGGGGCGCAAAGGCGACTCAGTCCACATTGACATTGCCTTCCATGGTATTGTCGGGGTTGGGAGATTCGTCTCCCGCCAACAGAGAATCTGTGCATGAAACTCACGCGTCTTCGTCTTCACGGTTTCAAGACGTTCGTCGAACCGACTGACTTCGTGATCGAACCCGGTCTCACCGGCGTCGTCGGTCCGAACGGCTGCGGCAAGTCGAATCTGGTCGAGGCGCTGCGCTGGGCGATGGGCGAGACCTCGCACAAATCGCTGCGCGCGGCCGACATGGACGCCGTGATCTTCTCCGGCTCGAACACGCGGCCCTCGCGCAACCACGCCGAAGTGGTGATGACGATCGACAACAGCGATCGCACCGCGCCCGCCGCCGTGAACGACCGCGACATTCTCGAGATCTCGCGCCGCATCGAGCGCGAGGCCGGCTCGGTGTATCGCATCAACGGCCGCGACGTGCGCGCCCGCGACGTGCAGATCCTGTTCGCCGACGCCGCCACCGGCGCGCGTTCGCCGGCGCTGGTCCACCAGGGCAAGATCGGCGAGATCATTCAGGCCAAGCCCGAGCAGCGCCGCCGCGTGCTGGAAGACGCCGCCGGCGTCGCCGGCCTGCATGCGCGCCGCCACGAGGCCGAACTGCGGCTGAAGGCGGCCGAGACGAATCTGCTGCGCGTCGAGGACGTCATCGGCCAGCTCTCCGGCCAGATGGAAGGCCTGCGCAAGCAGGCGCGGCAGGCGATCCGCTATCGCGAGGTCGCGGCCAAGGTGCGCAAGGCCGAAGCGACGCTCTATCATCTGCGCTGGATGGGCGCGCATGCCGACCTCAACGACGCCGCGCATGTGCACGATGTCGCGGTGCGCGAGATGGCCGAGCGGACCCGCGAGCAGGCCGAATCCGCCCGCATCCAGGCGATCCGCTCGTCGCACCTGCCGGCGCTGCGCGAGGCCGAGGCCCGCGCCGCCGCGACGATGCAGCGGCTGAAGAACGCCCGCGACCTGCTCGACCGCGAGGAGGTGCGCGCCAAGGAGCGCGTTGGCGAGCTCGATCGCCGCCTGATGCAGCTCACCGCCGACGTCGCCCGCGAGCAGCAGCAGAACCAGGATGCGCAGGTCGCGCTGCAACGTCTTGAAACTGAAGATGCGGAGCTGAAGGAAGAGATCAAGGCGCGCGTCGAGATGCGCAGCGGCGTCGACGAGCGCGTCGCCGAGGCCGAGGCTGATCTGACCGAGACCGAGCGCCAGTTCACCGAGCTGACGACGCAGCTCGCCGATCTCACCGCCCGCCGCAACCAGCTCGAGGCCAACGTCCGCAGCCATCGCGACCGTCTCGCCAGGCTCGACCAGGACATCGCCAATGTCCGCGCCGACGAGGAGCGTCTGGCGCAGGAGACCGCCCATCTCGGCGATCTCGATACGCTGGCGGCGACGCTCGAAGCGGCTGAAGAGGCGGAGGCCCAGGCCGAAGCCGCGGTGCAGACCAACGAGTCCGCCCAGGCCAATGCGCGGCAGAAGCTCGAAGCCTCGCGCGCCCCGCTCGCCGAGGCCGAGAAGCGGGTGCAGCGGCTCGAGACCGAGGCGCGCACCATCTCCAAGATGGTCAACAGCGAGACCAAGAATCTGTGGCCGCCGATCATCGACGGGGTCACCGTTGCCAAGGGCTATGAGAAGGCGCTGGGCGCCGTGCTCGGCGACGATCTCGATGCTCCGGTCGATGCGTCCGCGCCGATGCACTGGACCGTCGCCGGCGCCGAGGTCACCGACCCCGCGCTGCCCGACGGCGTCGAGCCATTGGCTGCGTATGTCCAGGCGCCGCCGGAGCTGTCGCGTCGTCTCGCCCAGATCGGCGTGGTGTCGCGCGACCGCGGTGCCCAGCTGGTGTCGCAGCTGCGCACCGGCCAGCGGCTGGTGTCGCCGGAAGGCGACGTCTGGCGCTGGGACGGCTTCATCGCCGCCGCGCATGCGCCGACCGGCGCGGCCCGCCGGCTCGCCGAGCGCGCCCGCCTGATCGACATCGAGGCCGAGCTGGAGCAGGCGCGCATCGACGCCGCCAACAAGCGCCAGGCGCTGGAGAGCGCCGAGGCCGAGGTGAAGGCTGCGACATCAGCCGAGAGCGCCGCGCGCGAAGCCTGGCGCGCCGCGCAGCGCGAGGTGAACTCGGCGCGCGAGCGCCACGCCAACGCCGAGCGCGAGATCAACCGCCATTCGGCGCGCAAATCCGCGCTGGTCGAGGCCTCCACACGTCTGGCCCATGATCGCGCCGAGATCGCCGAGCTGCACCAGAATGCGCTGGAGGCGATCGAGGAGCTGCCGGCGACCACCGAGGCCGACGGCCGGTTGGCGGCCGTGCGCGCCGAGATCGAGACCAAGCGCCGCGCCGCCGCGCAGGTGCGCGCCGAGGCCCAGGCGCTGGCCCGCGAGGCCGAGCTCGCCGATCGCCGCGTGCAGGCGATCATCAGCGAGCGCAACGACTGGTTCAACCGCATCCGCGGCGCCGGCTCGCAGATCGCCACCATCGAGGCGCGCATCGCCGAGGTCCGGGACGAGCGCGCCGAGCTCGACAACGCGCCGGAGATCTTTGCCGAGAAGCGCAGCGCGCTGATCGACGAGCTTGCGATTGCCGAGGAGGAGCGCCAGGTCGCGGCCGACGCGCTGGCCGAGGCCGAGACCGCGATGGGCGACACCGACCGCGCCGCCAAGGCGTCGCTGGAAGCGTTGTCGAAGTCGCGCGAGGCGGCGGCCCGCGCCGAGGAGCGGCTGGAGAGCGCCAAGCGCCGCATCGGCGACGTCGAGCGCGAGATCCACGACATGCTCGAATGCGAGCCGCAGGCCGTCGCGGCGATGGCCGAGATCGGTCCGGACACGCAACTGCCGCCGCTGCACGAGATCGAAGAGACCCTGGAGAAGCTGCGCCGCGACCGCGAGCGGCTCGGCGCCGTCAACCTGCGTGCCGAGGAGGAGCTCACCGAGGTCGAGGGCTCGCACACCGCGCTGACCACCGAGCGCGACGACCTGGTCGAAGCCATCAAGCGGCTGCGCCAGGGCATCCAGAGCCTCAACAAAGAGGCGCGCGAGCGCCTGCAATCCTCGTTCGAGACCGTCAACGACCACTTCAAGCGTCTCTTCACCGAGCTGTTCGGCGGCGGCGAGGCGGCGCTGCACCTGATCGAGAGCGACGATCCGCTCGAGGCCGGCCTCGAGATCATCGCCAAGCCGCCGGGCAAGAAGCCGCAGACGCTGTCGCTCTTGTCGGGCGGCGAGCAGGCGCTGACGGCGATGGCGCTGATCTTCGCGGTGTTCCTGACCAACCCCTCGCCGATCTGCGTGCTGGACGAGGTCGACGCGCCGCTCGACGACCACAACGTCGAACGTTTCTGCAACCTGCTGCACGAGATGAAGGGCTCGACCGAGACCCGCTTCATCATCATCACCCACAACCCGATCACCATGGCGCGCATGAACCGGCTGTTCGGCGTCACCATGGCCGAGCGCGGCGTGTCGCAGCTCGTCTCGGTCGCGCTCGACGAGGCCGTGAAGATCCTCGACCAGCAGGTGGCGTGACCGTGCTCCGTCATTCCGGATCGCCGCGTCAGCGGCGCCCGGACTGACGCGTGGAGAGGACCGATGATCTCTCCCGATCTGCCCGCCGCGCTGAAGGCGTCCCTCGAAGCCAGGCTGCACGGGCAGTCGCGGCAGGATGCAGCCGCCCGGGCGGCCCGCATCTCGGCCGCCTATCGCAGCGGCGGCAATTCCGGAACGATCACGAGCGACACCGACGCCATCGCCTATGCCACCGTGCGGATGCCGGCGACTTATGCCGCGATCGCGGCGAGCCTGAACGCCGTGATGCAGGCCTGCCCGGACTTCGCACCGGCCTCGCTGCTGGACGTCGGTGCCGGGCCGGCGACCGCGAGCTTCGCTGCGGCGGAAGCGTTTCCGCCGCTGACCTCGTTCAACGCCGTCGATTCCAATGCAGCGTTGCGCGGGCTGGCGCTGACGCTCGCTGACGACACGATGCGCCTGCGCGACCTCTCTTATGCGCTGGGACCGGCGCGAGCGCTGCTCGATCGTGCCGGACGTGCCGATCTCGTCATCGCCAGCTACATGATCGGCGAGTTGGCGGACGCTGAACGCTCCGCGATCGTGGACGCGCTGTGGGCGACGACCGGCGATACGCTCCTCATCGTCGAGCCCGGCACGCCCGCCGGCTATCAGCGCATCATCGCGGCGCGCGACCGCCTGATCGCGGCCGGGGCTCATGTCGCGGCGCCCTGCCCGCACGCAGCCCCCTGCCCGCTGGTCGCACCGGACTGGTGCCACTTCGCGCAGCGGCTGGCGCGGTCCCGGGCGCATCGCGAGCTGAAGGGCGCCGACGTCCCGTTCGAGGACGAGAAGTTCAGCTTCATTGCCCTCACTCGCAAGCCGGCAACGCATCGGCCCGCCGCACGCGTGCTCGCGCCGCCGTCGGTCACCAAGGTCGCGACAGCCGCGAAGCTGTGCCAGGCGGATGGCGCTGCCCGCGTCGTCAGCATCCCGCGCCGTGACAAGCCCGCCTTCGCCGCCGCCCGCCGGTGGGACTGGGGCGACGGCGTGGAGCCGCCGCCGCGCCGCTGAATACCTGCCCGGCCGCCCATGGTTAACGTCCGGTCGAGTTTGTCTCTCATTTTCGCGATCTCGCGAAACCGGCGAGAAATCCGCGTTTGCTACGGTGAGCTGCAACGGGCGCTGACATGCGCTGCTCACAAGGGAATGCATTTCGATGTTCAGGACGATGACGATCGCTGCGATGCTGCTGGCTTCGGCAGGGACCGCCTTCGCGGGCGGCCATGGCGGTGAGTCCTCGGCGCCGCCGCCAGCCCCCAAGCAGGAAGGCCCGCCGGCCAAGGCGGTGATCGGCAAGAACGGGCCAGTTCTGACGGACCCGAAAGGCATGACGCTGTACTATACCGAGCGCGACACGACCGGGAACAAGTCGACCTGCGACGGCGATTGCGCCCAGAAGCGCCCCCCGCTGGCGGCGCCCGACAACGCGGTCGCGACCGGCGACTTCACCGTCATCACCCGCAGCGACGGCAAGAAGATGTGGGCCTACCGCTACCGGCCGCTCTACACCTCGCAGCTCGACAGCGCCCCCGGCGATATCAAGGGCAACGACCCCACGCAGCAATGGCGGGTCGCCCGTCCCTATTGAGCCTTGCGCGTCGTTGCCTCCGGTGCCAATTCGGCCGCTTGGGCGTCCATCGAACGGAGCGGTCAGGTTCAAGCGACTTGAACGGGCATCCACCCTGATGCGACCAATGCACGCCGGTCCACCTGCGGACCGGCGGCGCCGTCGCGTGTCGGCCGCCTCGTTCTCCCGCCCCCTCCCTCGGAGCCCGTCATGTCCGGCTGGATCGTCCTCGGCATCATCGTCATTCTCGTGCTGTTCGCCCTTGGCGCCTACAACCGGCTGGTCGCCCTCAGCCAGCGGGTCGGCCAGGCCTTTGCCGACATCGACGTCCAGCTCAAGCAGCGCCACGATCTGATCCCGAACCTGGTCGAGACCGTGAAGGGCTATGCCGCGCATGAGCGCGGTACGCTGGATGAGGTGATCAAGGCCCGCAATGCGGCCATGTCGGCGCAGGGACCGGCCCAGGTCTCGGCGGCCGAAGGCCAGCTCTCCGGTGCGCTCGGCCGGCTGATCGCGCTGTCCGAGGCCTATCCGGATCTGAAGGCCAATGCGAACTTCCAGCAGCTCGCCAGCGAGCTGTCCGACATCGAGAACAAGATCGCCGCCAGCCGCCGCTTCTTCAACAACGCTGTGCAGGAATACAATACCGGCATCCAGCAGATGCCCGCCGCACTGTTCGCCGGCACCTTCGGCTTCACCCGCAAGGAGTTCTTCGATCTCGGCGCCAGCCGGGCCGACGTCGAGGCCGCGCCGAGCGTCAAGTTCTGATCCCGCGCCTTCCGCGCTGAAGGGTCCGACGCCATGGCCGCCTACGGTCTCTACACCCACATCGCATCGAACAAGACCCGTTCGGTGCTGCTGCTCGGCGGCCTGTTCCTGCTGATCTATGTGCTGGTGTTCGCCGGTGCGCTGATCGCGGAGGTCATGATCAACGGCAATGGCAGCGTCGCCTATTACATGAACGCTGCCACCCGCGACCTGATCAAGGCGCTGCCCTGGGCCACGCTGGGCGCGGCGGCCTGGATCGTGATCGCCTATTTCTTCCACCAGACGATGATCGACGCCGTCACCGGCGGGACCGCGGTCACGCGTCAGGAGCAGCCGCGGCTGTACAATCTGCTCGAGAATCTCTGCATCTCGCGCGGCATCACCATGCCGAAGCTGAAGATCATGGACAGCCCAGCGCTGAATGCCTTCGCCACCGGCCTCAATCAGCGGCAATACGCCGTCACCGTCACGACCGGCCTGCTCGCTGCGCTCGATGACCAGGAGATCGAGGCGGTGCTGGGTCACGAGCTCACCCATATCCGCAACGGCGACGTGCAGCTGATGGTCGTGGCCGTCATCATCGCCGGCGTCGTCGGCTTCTTCGGCGAATTGTTCTTCCGCCTGTTCACCAATATGAGCTGGGGCGGCGGCTGGGGCCGCTCGTCGTCGTCCTCCTCCTCGTCCGACTCCGACCGCAAGGGCTCCGGCGGAGGGGCCATCATCGTCGTGATCATCGCGGTCGTGCTGATCGTGGTGGCCTGGCTGTTGTCCCAGGTGGTCAAGCTGGCGCTGTCGCGCACCCGCGAATACCTCGCCGATGCCGGGTCGGTCGAGTTGACCAAGAATCCGGACGCCATGATCAGCGCTCTGCGCAAGATCGAAGGGCGCGGCGAGCTGCCCGGTGCCACCTCCGCCGTCATGGAGTTGTGCGTCGACAATCCGCGCGAGGGCTTTGCCGACCTGTTCGCCACCCACCCTTCCGTCGATGCCCGGGTCCAGGCGCTGATCAAGTTCGCCGGCGGCCACGATCCGGGCCCGCTGGCGCTGCCCACGGACGAGGCACAGCCGGACGACACCGGCGCCAACGCGACCGAAAGCGACGCTCCGCCACCGCTGCCGTCCGGCGGTCCCTGGGGCCAGGCCGATGGCCCGCCTACGCCATCCGGCCAGGGACAAGCCGCTCCCGAGGGACCTTGGAGCACACCCGCAACCGGTCCCTGGGGCCGGCACTAGACCCCTCCTTCGCAGCGGAATCGGGGGCGAATGCCGTGCGACGGGCAATCGTGCTGCCACTCGCTTGCAAGTGCTTCCGCGCCGGCACGAACGTTTGGCCGGAATGCCTCCGATTGCTCCGGCCCGCGGCGGCGAAGGCGCAAATTTCCCCGGTCCCGTGCTGCAATGAATTTGAATTCTCCAGCGTTTCTGCCATGTTCGCGCCCAAAGCAGAATGCAATGCGCCGGCCCCCTGGCCGGCCTCAGGGCTGAAGGACTTTCCATGGCGAAACCGGCAGTGGTTGTGGTGGGCGCGGACAAGGGCGGGGTCGGCAAGACCACGGTGTCGCGGACGTTGCTCGATTATTTCAGCGCCAACAACGTCCCCACCCGGGCGTTCGACACCGAGCATCCGCGCGGCACCCTGAAGCGCTTCCACCCCGAGATCACCGAGATCGTCGACATGAACTCGACGCCGGACCAGATGAAGATCTTCGACACATTGAGCGCGGTGGCGCCGTCAGTGACCGTGATCGACGTCCGCGCCGGCCTGATGTCGCCGACACTGGCCGCCTTGCGCGACATCGGCTTCCTCGACGCCGCCCGCTCCGGCCAGATCACCTTCGCGGTGTTCCACATCCTGGGCTCGTCGATCGCCTCGCTCGACGAGATCGCCGAGACCGCGAGCTACATGATCGGGGCGAAATATTTCCTGGTGAAGAACTTCATCAACAACACCAGCTTCTTCGAGTGGGACCAGTCGACCTATAATTCCTACTTCCACCGCATCAAGGACGCGACCGAGCTGACCATCCCCAAGCTCAACGAGATGGCGTTCGAGCAGGTCGAGGTGGCGTCGGTGCCGTTCCTCAAATTCGTCGCCAACAAGGGGCCGCGCGACGAGGCCGCCAACTACTCCTTCGTGCTGCGCGGCTATGTCCGGCATTGGCTCGCCAATGTCTGGAGCGAGTACGACCGGATCAAGCTGACCGACATCGTCGGCTCGACCAAGGCGGCGGCGCCGCGGCCGGCCGGGGAAAAATAGCATTCCCGTGACTGATGGGACTTTATCGCAACCGCATTTGACCTGATATAGGTCGGATGCCCGCGACGCCCGTCTACATCGTCTGCTCGCCCCGGCCGCAATCCGGGAAGACGCTGCTTGCGCGGGTCCTGAGCGAGTTCCTGCTGCTCAAGAACGGCCAGGTGCTCGCCTTCGACGTCACCCTGCGCGAGCCGTCGCTGCTCGACTTCCTGCCGCAGATCACGGAAACCGCGACGATCGAGGACACCTACGGCAAGATCCAATTGATGGACCGGGTGATCCTCAACGACGGTATCCCCAAGGTGATCGACCTCGGCTACTACTCGTTCGACGAGTTCTTCAAAATGTCCGAACAGATCGGCTTTTTGAAGGAGGCCGCACGGCGGAACGTGGTCCCGATCGTGCTGTACTGCGCCGAGGGCGACCGCGTCTCGATGCGCGCCTACGACGCCCTGCGGCGGCAGATCCCGAAGGCACAGCTGATCGTGGTCGAGAACGACCACGTGCTGCGCGAGGAGCTCCCCGACCTCTACAGCCGCAGCAAGCATCTGCGCATTGCCGCCCTGCCCGCCTTCCTCCGAACCTACATCGAGCGCTTCTCGTTCTCCTTCACCGGCTATCTGCGCCAGGAGAAGGACCCCTCCACCGAGCTCTATCAATGGATCCGGCGCAACTATTATGCGCTGCGCGAGATCGAGAACGAGCTCCTGATGCAGCGGTCCTGACGCCGCCGCGCGCGTTTCAGTGCCCTTCGAACGAGATCAGCGTGCGCACGGGCACGTCGAGCGCGCGCAGCTTGGCGGCGCCGCCGAGATCCGGCAGGTCGATGATGAAGCAGGCCGCCACCACGGTCGCGCCGATCTGGCGCAGCAGCTTCACCGCGCCCTCGGCCGTGCCGCCGGTGGCGATGAGATCGTCGACCAGGATCACGCGCTCGCCGGGCTGCACCGCGTCGACATGCATCTCCATCTCGTCGGTGCCGTATTCCAGCGCGTAGGACATGCTGACCGTCTTGTGCGGCAGCTTGCCCTTCTTGCGGATCGGCACGAACCCGGCCGAGAGCTGATGCGCGACCGCGCCGCCGAGGATGAAGCCGCGGGCCTCGATGCCGGCGACCTTGTCGATCTTCGATCCGGCCCAGGGATGCACCAGCTCGTCCACCGCGCGGCGGAACGCGCGCGCGTCCGCCAACAGCGTCGTGATGTCCCGGAACAGGATGCCGGGCTTCGGATAGTCCGGAATGGTGCGGACCGTGTTCTTGATGTCCAGATCGAACGTCATCGTGCTCTCGCTACCTTGTTTTGCCGTGACCGCGAGGAATTCGTCATTGCGAGCGAAGCGAAGCAATCCAGGGCCGCGAAAACAACTCTGGATCGCTTCGTCGCTACGCTCCTCGCGATGACGGCGACCACCTGTTACGCCGGCTGCTTCAGCCGGAATGCATTCTCCACGATCCGCAAACCGACGGCATCGCCGAGCGACATCAGCGATTCCGGATGGAACTGCACGCCGCCGACCGGCAGCGTCTTGTGCTCGATCGCCATCGCCACGCCGTCCTCGGTTGCCGCCGTCACCGTCAGCACCTCGGGCATGCTGTCGCGCTCGACGAACAGCGAGTGATAGCGGCCGATCACGATCTCATTCGGCAGCCCCTGCATCAGGCGGCCGCCGCGCACCTGGACCCGCGAGGGCCTTCCATGCGCCGGCTGGGCGAGCTGGCCGAGCTGGCCGCCGAAATACTCTCCCATCGCCTGCACGCCGAGACAGACGCCGAAGATCGGCAGCTTCTTTTGAAGCGCGGCATCGATGGTGGTCGAGATCTTGAAGTCCTCGGGACGGCCCGGCCCCGGCGAGAGCACGATCAGATCCCAGCTGCGCTCGGCCAGCATCTTCAGTGCATGGACATAACGCACCACCGTGACGTTGGCGCCGACCTGGCGGAAATAGTCGGCCAGCATGTGCACGAACGAGTCGTCATGATCGATCAGCAGCACGTTCTTGCCGGAGCCTGTCGCGTCCGGCGCCGTCGACGACAGCGGCTTCGGCGGATCGCCGCGCAGCGCCTGGAACAGCGCCGCCGCCTTGACCTGGCACTCGCGATCCTCGGCCGCGGGGTCCGAATCGAACAAACAGGTGGCGCCGACGCGCACCTCGGCGAGCCCGTCCTTCATGCGGATGGTGCGGATGGTGAGGCCGGTGTTGATCGAGCCGTCGAAATTCACGGCGCCGATCGCGCCGGCGTACCAGCGCCGCGGCGAGCGCTCATTGTCCTCGACGAACTGCATCGCCCACAGCTTTGGCGCGCCGGTGACGGTCACGGCCCAGGCGTGGGTCAGGAACGCGTCGAGCGCGTCGAAGCCCGGCCGCAGCATGCCCTCGACGTGGTCGACGGTGTGGAACAGCTTCGAGTAGGTCTCGATCTGGCGGCGCGCCAGCACCTTGATGGTGCCGGGCACGCAGATGCGCGCCTTGTCGTTGCGGTCGACGTCGGTGCACATGTTGAGCTCGAACTCGTCCTTCTCCGAGTTCAGGAGCTGACGGATCTGCTCGGCATCGCCGATGGCGTCGCGGCCGCGCGCGATGGTGCCGGAGATCGGGCAGGTCTCGACGCGGCGGCCGTCGGAGCGGACGAACATCTCGGGCGACGCCGACACCAGGAACTCGCCGTCGCCGAGATTCATCAGCGCGCCATAGGGCGACGGGTTGATCCGGCAGAGCCGCTGGAACACTTCCGCCGGCGAGCGCTCGCACGGCTCGGCAAACAACTGGCCGGGCACCGCCTCGAACAGGTCGCCGCGGGCAAAGGCGGCGCGGGCCTTCTCGACCGTGGCCTGGTACTCGCCCGGCGCGTGGTCGGCAAAGCCCTGGCGCGGCTCCTTCAGATAGACGCTGGCGTCGGTGTCGCGCGGCAGGCCTGATGTCGACTGGCCGTTCCAGGAGAAATCATAAGACAGCACGACGCCGCGGCCGGTGGCGCGGTCATAGGCCAGGAGGCGATCGGGCACGTAGAGCACGATGTCGCGCTGGTCCTTTTCGCGCGGCCGCTTCTGCACGAGGTCCTCGATCTGGAACACGAGGTCGTAGGCGAAGGCGCCGAACAGGCCGAGCAGCGGATCGTCATTGGCGGACAGCGCGGCGATCATCGCCCGCACCAGCGACATCACGCTGGCGCGGCGGGTGCGTTGGTCCTCCTCGACCGGGGCAGGCCCGCGGACGATGTGTCCGGCCAGCCGCGCCGGCGAAGCCGCAGTAATGACCACGCAGGGCTCGCGCAACGTGTCCTTCAGGAACGCGATCAGCACCTCGCCGCGGCGGTTGAGCGCCTGCAGGGTGAAGTCGGTGCCCTTGGTTTCCAGTACCAGCGGTGGGTCGGCGAAGCCGAGGTCAAAACTCTCGTAGCGGCCGGGCACGGTCGTGCCCGAGGACAGCACCACGCCGCGGCGGCGGTCGAGCAGGTCGATCAGGTCGTCGAGCCGGCTGGCATTGCCGGAAAACTGCTCGACGGCGCGCGTGATCGCGAGCCCGCTGGAGGTGCGGTAGTCGCTGCGGGCCGGAAGGGCGAAAACGGTCCTGTTCATGGGGTCCTCTTGGGCGTCCTCTTACGGAATTTGCCGAGGAAACGCCACACAGGACCAACCGGAAGCCGCCGCTGCGTGGCGGCCCTCTGCGATCGAATGTCAAATGAATCGCACCGGCCACCTTTTACAAGGTGCGCCACCAAAGACGGGCTGGACGGACAACGGTGCTCATGGCGCGGAACTGACCACGGGCGGCGGCCGGGGTCAAGGGCGGCGGGGACACAGATCGGGGTGGGATGCGTCGGCAAATCAAGAGCAGCGCCGCGAGCCGGCTGCCCGATATAGTGCCCTCGCCCCTTGTGGGAGAGGGCATGTGCGGCCCATCCGCGAACGCGGTTGGGTGAGGGGTCTCTCTCAACGAGTGGCGCTTGCAGAGGCATACCCCTCACCCAACCGCAATTGCGGCTCTGTCCTACATGCCCTCTCCCACAAGGGGCGAGGGCGCAGTCACGCGCACCGGCGGGGCGAAGGCGAGAGCCTTGGCAGGGCGAGAACGGAACATGCGTTAGCATTCTCGCGACACGATCGGCCCGAGTGATGATGTTCAAGACCGCCCTCTCTAAGTCGAGGGCGCAGGGAAGGCCGGACATCGGCTGATGCCCATGGCCCGCCTGCAGCAAAAAAAGCAGGCGGCAGTCACCACAGGTCAGCCGGACGACCGGCCTTCCCTGCGCGATGGTTTGACGGATTATACGCATTCTCCCCGGGGACCGGGCTGTCTTGCCCCCGTGACCAGCGGATCATCATCACCACCGGCGTAGCCTCAGCGTCGGGAGGCCAGGACCATGCGACTTCACCGTGCGCGCCCGCCGTTCGTCCGCACGACAAAAGCCATGCTGCGACGTGACGCGCCCACCGCATCTCCACCCCGCGTCTCGTGACGACCGCGATACGCCCCTCGTGCCGGGGTGGGACGCGCGCATCAAAGCATGAATTCTGAAAAGTAGAAACAAGAATATTTTTGCCCGAGGGACTGGACAGGCCAAATCAGCTTGAGGCGGCTGAGGAATTTCGTCTCGAAACGCGCTCAGCGAACTCGCCGGCCAAGAGCGGCCGTTACCCCTCTGCAGCCGGCAATCGCAATTCGCTGCGACTGATCTCGAACACGTCGCCACGACATTCCAGACGACCGGCTGCGACAAGCGCACGGGCTCGCGCGATCAGGAGCAGATCACCCGTCTGAAGCGTGGTTGTCGGAGGTTCGCAGAGAGCCTCGCCGATGATCCTCGCGGCCTTCTGCCATTCGGCAGCGGCGTACGACAGCAGCACGGGATCAAAGAACGAGATCGGCGCCGATATCAGCTCGCCGTCGCTGAGGACGCGCAATGGCGCGTTGTCAGCTTTCAGGCGCGCCCAACGTTCGCGATACACATCACGCGACCCGGGGGTCAGGTCCTCCGCGAGATCCCAGAGATTGTTGTCGCTGATGACCTCAGGCGGAAGCAGCGCCAAGCTGACGGCCAGCTGCGGCTCGGTCGTGCCTCCTCTCCGCACCATGGTGTCAGTGAGATCGATCACCTCAAGGGGCTCCTGACCGAGCCGCCACAGGAATTCGAGAAAGCCGGCATATTCCTGGGTCGAGCGTCGAGTGAACCAGACGATCCTTCGGTGATTGCGCGAGAGGGCCTCGCTCCAGAACGATGTTGCCTGACCGCCGACCTCGTCCCAGCCAGAGAATCCCAATTTCTCTTCCACCCAAGCGGTTCGCAACGCCGGATCGGGCGGATCGATCGGGCCGAAGCTCAAGCTGTCGGGAAGGCCGATCACGCGCTCGTCGCGGCCGGATTTCCCAAACGCTGCGCGCAACGTACCCGCCGCGGACGAATTGAAGACCACATGAAGTATTGAACCGGACATCGCAGAATCCCTTGCTGGCGTGATCCACTAATCCCCAGTCGGCCGAGCCACGGCGTCGCCTCACGCGCCACCAACCGCCGAGCGAGCCTTCTGAAGCGCATCAATGACTCGATCGAGCTCCTCAGCTTCCATGAGGACCTCGATGTCTCCGGCCGTCCTCAACGACAACACCAATCCAACAGCATTGCCGACGACGCGAGCCAGCACGATAGCGTCGTCACCGGAATTCTTATCTACAAAGGCAATCGGCTCGATGATCATGTGTATTCCAGGATTGCTTGGCGAGTTGCCATACCAGCCCTATCGGCAGCGGCGCTGAGGTCGAGTTAGTACCACGACGGCGGTGCGCTCCCCTCCCCGCAAGGGGGAGGGGAGCTCACCGCCGTTGGGGCGAGAGGCCGGGTTCAAACTTGCGAAACGGAGCGCTTCCCGCGGTGCCTGTCCTACAGAAGCCCTCGCGCGGCTTGCTTGAGATGGGCGGCGATGGCGTCGCGGGCTTCGGGTGAGGCGACGCTGCGCGCCATGGTCACGCCGCCCGAGAGAAGCGCCATCAATGCCCAGGCCTTTTGCAGCCGCGCCTCGTCGGTCTTTCCCTGCAACCCTTTCGCGATCTGCCGGGCGACCCGTTCGAGCGCCGCGCCGTAGCTGGCCTTGATGGCCGCGCTGGCGCGCGTGACGTCCGGGGTCAGGCTCTGCAGGCCGCAGCTCGCATCCAGCGCGCAAGTGAGGCGCTCACCGAGATAGAAGGCGACGAACGTCTCGGCCCAGCGGGCGCCCTGCTCCGCCTGAAGGGCTGCAATGCCGGCTCTGAGTTCCTCGAGTCCGGCCAAGGCGGCGGATTCGAACGCGGCGTCCTTCGACTTGAAATGACCGTAGAATGCGCCGGAGGTGACCCCGGCCTCCTTGGCCAGACCATCGACGCCGATCCCGCCATAGCCGAGCCGGCGAAATCCGCGGCCTGCGGCCTCCAACAGTTTTGCCTTTGCTTCCAGCTTATGTTCGGCCTGATACCGCATCTGGCGCCTTTCATAGCGATCGTTATTTCACGATTGACTCATAACGATCGTTATTCTATCTATACATCACGGTCGTTATATAATGACCGCCATTCCCCGGACAACCGCCATAGGGCGGGCACAGGAGGACTCATGCCGATCAGTCTCACACTCACCGAAGGCGTCATCGCTGCCGACAAGGCGCCGATCGCGGTCGCGCGGATCACGGAAGCGTTCCTCAGACATCATGGTCTCGCGGGAAACAGGATCATGACGGCGAACGTCACGGCCCATCTGAACATCCTGCCGAAGGGCCAGACCTTCGCCGGCGGCCAACCGGTCGATGGCGCCTGGATCGAGACCAAGACGCCGTCCTTTGCGCTCGCCAGCCGCGACATCCAGACGGCGTTCTTCGGCGAAGCCACCGACATTCTGCATGACCTCTCCGGCGGCGCGCTGGCGAGGGACCGGATCTGGTCCAACGGCGTCCATGCCGTCGACGGCACCTGGAATCTGCACGGCAGGCCGATGACCAACGAAGCGCTTGTGGGAGCCATCACCGCAGGCTGACCACGGCCATCGCGGCCGCTACCGCATCGCGCGGCGGCGGCCGTGACTGAATGCCGACCGCTCACGTCCCCGGCTTCACCAGCCCGAGCTCCGCGAACTTCTGCTCCGTGGCCACCACCGCGTTCTCATACACCTCGCCGCGCTCGACGAAGTAGTTGAAATAGCCGGCCGGCGTCTCCGGCTGGATCTCGACCAGCTCCACGGTCTTGTATTTGGGATCGGTGATGGCGCCGCTCGCGATCAGGTCGTTGATGCGCTTGAGCGCATCGACCTCGGCCTTGTAGCCGACCGAGAACCACATCTCGGTGGTCCAGTCCTGCACCTCGAACCAATTGGCCGGCGCCTGGCCCTGCCACCCCTGTGCGAGCGGGCGGACGGCGAAGACGCGGTCGAAACCGTGCAGCTCGGAAATGATGCTGGCACGGTGATAGGCACCGTCCATCTGTCCCTGCGGCAGCTTGGTGAAGCCGTAGAGCGACAGCCACAGCGCCGCCTTGACCGCTTCCGGCGTGATCGGGCGGATGGCGCGCTCGGCCAGCACCTCGGAGGCGTAGCGCAGGTCGCGCTTCGCCGCCGATTGCCGCGCCTTGACGGCATGAGCATTGGGAACCGACTTCTCCGACGGCAGCAGCGCCCGCGCCGCCTCGTTGCCGTAGAGATAGCCGGTGCCGGTCTCGGGATCATAGGTGTTGAACACGACGCCGATCGGCGTGGCGTTGAGCGTCTCCGCCGCGTGCGCGAAGTCGGCCTCGCTGCGCACCGGGACATATTGCTGCGCCGGCCACAGCCGGTCGGCGAGGGCGTTGAACGGGCCGTCGCGCCAATCCGGCCAGGAGACGAGGCGCGCCAGCGCCTCGGCATAGGCGGGACGGAACACCCCGGGATAGCCGAACATCACCGTGCGCAACTGCGACGCCGGATCCCGGTGGCGGTCGGAGGACATCAGCTCGTTGCGCAGATCGAGACCCTGAAGCCACGCCGACAGCACCAGGATCTGGCCGGATGTCGCGGTGACGAGATCCGGCGTCACGCCCCAGGCGCGGGCCGTATCGAGGAAGCCGGCGCCATGGGCGTTCAAGCCGCCCAGCCCGGCCAGCGCAAAGGCCACACGCACGGCTTTCTCCATCAGCAGAGGATCGGGGAATGCTACCTCAGATTGTTTCTGCGACGCAACCGGCGACGAGACGCGGCGAATTCGAACATCGAACGAAGCGACGCGTTTCGAACATGATCAACGCTCATATCCCGGCGAAACAACGGTGATTCGCGGAAACCTCGCAGCGCCAGGCGGCGGAAGGCTGCAGCCGGCGGCTGTGCGGCCCGTCACAACCTCATGTTGCGCGCGTGCATGAGGCCTCTCCTGTCGATCGGCGGTTGTCACAACCGCAAAAAGTTACATAACTTGACCGTGCGTGAGGGCAACACCTGTTGTCTATCTGCCATAGTATGGCAATGATTGGTTAACCATATTGAATTACCTTGGTTAACATGGCTCGCGGCAAACAGCCTTCTGTGTCGCATGCGCTTCCGAAGCAGCAGACGCTGCTCGATTGCTTCCTGGAAGCGCAGGCGAAGAGGACGAAGCGTCGACGGCGCTCCGCCGACGCGGCGACCAGCATCGATCCCGCCCGTCCCTTGGAGCCGACCGACGACGCCTCGTCCCGCGACGAGGCCGAACAGACGTCGGCCGAGATCAAGGCCGTCCGCGCGGTGTAAAGTCCGCGCGGCACCGCTTCGGACCGGTGCGCCCCTGCCCTCAGCTCAGCCGAGATGCTTGTGGAAGAACGCCGTGGCGCGGCCCCAGGCGAGCTCGGCGGCCGCGCGGTCGTGCACGGTCATGCGCTGCTCGTTCACGAAGGCATGCTCGGCGTCGTAGCGGTAGAGCTCGAGCGACTTGCCGGCGGCCTTCATCGCCGCCTCGAAGCCGTCCACCAGCGCCGGCGTGCACCAATCGTCCTTGTTGGCGAAATGGGCCTGCAGCGGAATCTTGACGTCGGCGGGCTTGGCTGCCTGCTCCGGCGGAATGCCGTAGAACACGACGCCGGCGGTCAGCTCAGCGATCCGGGTGGCGCCGATGATCGTCACCGCGCCGCCGAGACAGAAGCCGGTGAGGCCGACCTTGGCGCCGTTACGGGCGAGATATTGCGCGGCGCCGCGCACCGTCTGCGTGGTCGCGTCCATGAAATCGAGCGAGTTCATCTCGCGGCCTGCCGCATCCGTGTCGTGATACGGCACCACCGTGCCCTTGTAGAGATCCGGCGCCAGCGCGTTGAAGCCGGCCAGCGCGAACCGGTCGCACATGCCCTTGATCTGATCCTGCAGGCCCCACCATTCCTGGATGACGACGACGCCCGGCGCATTGCCCTGCGCCGCCTTGGCGAGATAGCCCTTGGCCTCCTGGCCGTCGGGGCGCTTGAAGCTGATGAGTGTGCCCATGATGGTCCTCCGCAATTTCTGTTTGGGACGTTGGGAATGCGGTTTACCGCAAATGCGCGTCCGGCGCGACGGGAGGGGATCGGGTTCGCTTCAACGTGACCGCCTTCGTAGCCGGATGTCGCCACGCTCGGCCACGGGTCGCCGCGCTACACCGGCAGCGACCGTGGCGCGAACAGGATCACGGCCATGCCGGCGAGGCAGATCAGGGCGCCGGCGGCGTCCCACAGATCGGGGCGATGGTCTTCGACCAGCCAGCCCCACAGCAGCGCCGACGTGATGTAGATGCCGCCATAGGCGGCGTAGGCGCGGCCGGAGAGCGGGCTGTCGGCGAGGGTCAGCAGATAGGCGAAGCCGGCAAGCGCGACCATCCCCGGCAACAGCCATAGCGGCGAATGGCCGAGCCGCAGCCAAGCCCAGAACGCAAAGCAGCCGCCGATCTCGAGCACGGCGGCGCCTGCGAAGGCCAACAATGACGTCATTGCGTCCCCTCCTCTGCCGCGCCTCGTCAACGCTACGACGGCCAGAGCGGCCAAAAGCAAAAAAGCCCCCAGAGGGGGCTTTTTCAATCGCATGCGGCGATGGCTCGCGCTCCGCTCAATGCGCGGCAGCCCAGACCCGCTTCTTGGTGAAGTACATCAGCCCGGCGAAGATGATCAGGAAGATGAACACCTGATAGCCGAGGCGCTTGCGTGCTTCCATGTGCGGCTCGGCGGTCCACATCAGGAAGGTCGCGACGTCGTGGGCATACTGCTTCACGGTGGCCGGCGAGCCGTCGTCGAACGTCACCTGGCCGTCGGACAGCGGCGGCGGCATCTTGATCGCGTGGCCGGGGAAGTACTTGTTGTAGTACGAGCCGTCCGGGATGGTGACGCCGTGCGGCGGGGTCTCTTCATAGCCCTGCAGCAGTGCGTTGACGTAGTTCGGGCCCTGCTCCTGGAACTGGGTGAAGAAGTCGATCAGGAACCAGGGGAAGCCGCGCTTGTAGGAGCGCGCCTTAGCGATCAGCGACAGGTCCGGCGGCGCCGCACCGCCATTGGCCGCACGGGCCGCCTGCTCGTTCGGGAACGGCGCCGGGAAGTAGTCGGCGGGACGGCCCGGGCGCTCGAACATGTCGCCGGCGTCGTTCGGACCGTCCTTGATCTTGTACTCGGCGGCGAACGCGGCCGCCTGGGCTGGCGAGTAGCCCGGGCCGCCAGGCTCGGCCAGATTGCGGAACGCCACATAGTTCAGCGAATGGCAGTTCGAGCAGACTTCCTTGTAGACCTTGAGGCCTCGCTGCACGGCGCCGCGATCGAAGGTGCCGAACGGACCCGCAAACGACCACTTCACCGACGGCGGGTTCTCCTGGCCTTCGCTGGCACGGGCATCGCCCATGCTGCCGGCGAGCAGCGACACCGCGGCGACCAGCGCGATCACGGTCGAGACCATCGGCGCCGCCTTGCGGCCGGACTTCGCCAGCACGTCGTCGGCGATCGAGTTCGGCAGCGGCCGCGGCCGCTCGATGCGGGCGAGCAGCGGCAGCACGATCAGGAAGTAGGCGAAGTACAGCACGGTCAGGATACGGCCGAGCACGACGTAGACGCCCTCCGGCGGCTGCGCGCCGAGATAGCCGAGGCCGACGCAGACGACGACAAAGATCCAGAAGAACTGCTTGCCGAGCGGACGGTACTTGTTCGAGCGGGTCTTGGCCGAGTCGAGCCAGGGCAGGAACACCAGCACGATGATCGCCGCGAACATCGCGATCACGCCGGCGAGCTTGTTCGGCACCGAGCGCAGGATGGCGTAGAACGGCAGGTAGTACCATTCGGGCACGATGTGCGCCGGGGTCACCGCCGGGTTGGCCGGGATGTAGTTGTCGGCGTCGCCGAGATAGTTCGGCATGTAGAAGATGAACCAGGAATAGAAGATCAGGAAGCAGGCGACGCCGAAGAAGTCCTTGATCGTGGCATAGGGCGTGAACGGCACCATGTCCTTCTCGGTCTTCGGCTCGACGCCGGCCGGATTGTTCTGGCCAACCACGTGCAGCGCCCAGACGTGCAGCACGACCACGCCGGCGATCAGGAACGGCAGCAGGTAGTGGAGCGCGAAGAAGCGGTTCAGGGTGGGATTGCCGACGGAGTAGCCGCCCCACAGCAGGGTCACGATGCTCTCGCCGAAATAGGGCACCGCCGAGAACAAATTGGTGATGACGGTGGCGCCCCAGAAGCTCATCTGGCCCCACGGCAGCACGTAGCCCATGAAGCCCGTTGCCATCATCAGGAGATAAATGATGACGCCGAGGATCCAGAGCACCTCGCGCGGCGCCTTGTATGACCCGTAATACAGGCCGCGGAACATGTGGATGTAGACGGCAAGGAAAAACATCGACGCGCCGGAGGCATGCATGTTGCGCAGCAGCCAGCCGTAGTTCACGTCGCGCACGATCAGCTCGACCGACTTGAAGGCCATGTCGGCGTGCGGCGTGTAGTGCATCGCCAGGATGACGCCGGTGACGATCTGCACGCCCAGCATGATCGAAAGGATGGCGCCGAACGTCCACCAGTAGTTCAGGTTCCGCGGCGTCGGATAGGCAACGAAGGACGAGTGGACCAGGCCGATGATCGGAAGTCGTTGCTCGAGCCACTTCAAGGCGGGGTGGCTCGGCTGGTAGTCAGAAGGTCCACTCATGATGCGTTCCTGAAGAAATTATCTTGCACGATCGAGCGTGAGCTCAAGACAAACGTCTGCTCAGCCGATCTGGATCTTGGTGTCGGAAACGAACTGATAGGGCGGGACGGGAAGGTTGAGCGGCGCCGGTCCCTGGCGCACGCGGCCGGAAGCGTCGTACTGCGAGCCGTGGCACGGGCAGAAGAAGCCGTCGTAATTGCCTTCATGCGCGATCGGGATGCAGCCGAGATGGGTGCAGATGCCGATCACGACCAGCCACTGCTCGTGGCCGTCCTTGGTGCGGGACTGGTCGGTCGCCGGATCCGGCAGGCTCGACACCGGCACCGCGCGCACTTCCTCGACCTGCTTCTTGGTGCGGTGGGAGATGTAGATCGGCTTGCCGCGCCAGAACACCTTGATGTCCTGTCCTTCGGCGACGGGCGCGAGATCGACCTCGATCGGCGCACCGGCCGCGATGGTCGAGGCATCGGGGTTCATCTGGGAGATGAAGGGCCACAGGGCGAGCACACCGCCGACTGCCGCGGTAGCGCCCGTGGCGACGAAAAGAAAATCCCGGCGTGTCGGATGATCCGCAGTAGACGCTGTCACGATTCCAACCCTTTCTTCGTTGCAGCCGGTGGAACCGCCCCGCTCGACGTCTGACGATCTCGACCTGGGAGATCACGTGACCGGGAGATCCTGCCGGCGCCCGCGTCCCCCGCGGCGGCAGAAAACGGCTCGCTCCACCGCCCCTGGGGAACAAGCCGTCCAGAATCGTTCTATTGGCACCCTTGCGATACGAGCGCAAGCCCGCTATCGGCCCTGCAGCACGCCATGCACCAATTCCCGCTTCGGGAGCGGACTTTCAGCCTCAGTCTTAAGACCAATTCGCATGCAGATCGCGCTCTATCAGCCCGACATTCCGCAGAACACCGGAACGATTCTGCGCCTCTGCGCCTGCCTCGGGCTCGCGGCCCACATCATCGAGCCGGCGGGCTTTCCGGTGTCCGACCGCCAGTTCCGCCGCGCCGGCATGGACTATCTGGACCAGCTGAATTGGCGGCGGCACGATTCCTGGAGCGCGTTCGAGGCCTGGCGGTCCGGAGCGGGCCATCGCCTGCTGCTGCTGACGACCAGGGCCGCGACCTGCTATCTCGACGTCAGCTACCGGCCGGACGACATCCTGCTGCTCGGGCGCGAGAGCGCCGGCGTGCCGGACGGCGTGGCGGCAGCGGCCGATGCGCGGTTGCGGATTCCGCTCAAGCCCGGACTGCGCTCGCTGAACGTGGCGATGGCGGCGGCGATCGCCACCGGCGAGGCGCTGCGCCAGACCGGACAATTCGTCCAATTGCAGTCACAAGGAGCCGGAGCGTGAGCTACGCGGTGAAGGAAATCTTCATGACCCTGCAGGGCGAAGGCGCCCAGGCGGGCCGTGCCGCCGTGTTCTGCCGCTTCGCCGGCTGCAACCTGTGGAGCGGCCGCGAGGCCGACCGCGCAACCGCGACGTGCCGGTTCTGTGACACCGATTTCGTCGGCACCGACGGCACGCTAGGCGGCCGTTACGCCAATGCCGCCGACCTGGCCGCGGCCATCGCCGGGCAATGGACAGGCGGGGCGGCCGACCGCTATACGATCCTCACCGGCGGGGAGCCGCTGCTGCAGGTCGATGCCGACCTGATCGAAGCGCTCCACGCCCGCGGCTTCGCGGTCGGGGTCGAAACCAACGGTACGCTCATTCCGCCTGACGGGATCGACTGGATCTGCGTCAGCCCGAAGGCCGGCGCCGAGCTGAACCTGCGGCAGGGCCACGAGCTGAAGCTGGTCTATCCGCAGCAGGGAGCCGAGCCGGAGCGGTTCGACGGCCTCGCCTTCGAGCGCTTCTCGCTGCAGCCGATGGACGGGCCCGAGGCGGCCGCGAACACGGCGCGCGCCATCGATTACTGCCAGCATCATCCGCAATGGCGGCTCAGCCTGCAGACGCACAAGATGATCGGCATCAGATAGGATTGTGACTGACACGATGTGGGAATTGACCAAGTCGTTCACCTTCGAGGCCGCGCATACGCTGCCGATCACGACGCTCGGCGAAGCCAGCCAGGAGATCCACGGCCACTCCTTCCGCGCCGAGGTGACGGTGCGGGGCGATGCGACCAATCCCGAGACCGGCATGGTGGTGGATTTCGGCGTGCTGACGCAGCGCCTGGGCGAGATCCAGACCATGCTCGACCACAAGTTCCTGAACAAGATCGAGGCGATCGGGCTGCCGACGCTGGAGAACCTGTCGCGCTTCATCTATGAGCGCGTCCGCTCCATCGGCCATGTCACCAAGGTCAGCGTCCACCGCGACAGCTGCCGCGAGACCTGCACCTATTTCGGTCCGCAGGCCTGATCGATTGTGGTAGGACCGAACCGTAGCGACAACAGCGCTGTCACCTCCGGCTGTCATGGACTCTTGACGGCGGGGTGACCGCCAATGTGCCAGGGGGGAGCGTCCATGACCATCGCCGCCATCGAGGATCGCAAGGCCCGCGCCCGCGCCTGGTTCGAGAGCCTGCGCGACCAGATCTGCGCGGCGTTCGAGCGGCTCGAGGACGAGGCGCCGGCTGCGCTCTATCCGCGCGCACCGAGCCGGTTCGTGCGCACGCCGTGGGAGCGCACCGACCATGGCGGCGGGCATGGCGGCGGCGGCGTCATGAGCATGATGCACGGCCGGCTGTTCGAGAAGGTCGGCGTGCACTGCTCGACCGTGCATGGCGAGTTCGCCCCGGAATTCCGCAGCCAGATTCCCGGCGCCTCGGAAGACCCGCGGTTCTGGGCCTCCGGCATCTCGCTGATCGCGCATCTGTGGTCGCCGCACGTGCCGGCGGTGCACATGAACACGCGCTTCGTCGTCACGACAAAAGCCTGGTTCGGCGGCGGCGCCGATCTGACGCCGGTGCTGGACCGCCGCCGCACCCAGGAGGACTCTGACACGGTCGCCTTCCATGCCGCGATGAAAGGTGCCTGCGACGCACACGCGGCTGTCGCCTCCTATGACAAGTACAAGCGCTGGTGCGACGAGTACTTCTACCTGCCCCACCGCAAGGAGCCGCGCGGCATCGGCGGCATCTTCTACGACCATCACGATTCCGGCGACTGGGAGGCCGACCTCGCCTTCACCCAGGACGTCGGCCGCGCCTTTCTCGCCATCTATCCCGAGCTGGTCCGGCGCAATTTTGCCGCGCCTTGGACCGAGGCGGACCGCGAGGAGCAGCTGATCCGGCGCGGCCGCTATGTGGAATTCAACCTGCTTTATGACCGCGGCACCACATTTGGGCTGAAAACCGGTGGCAATGTGGAGTCCATTCTGTCGTCGATGCCGCCTGAAGTGAAATGGCCCTGAAACCCTTGTTTGATTGACCCGTAAGCTCATTATGACCGCCGCCCTGCCCCGCGCCATGCTGATCGACATGGATGACACCATCCTGTCGGCCTATGGCCGTCCCGAGATCGCCTGGAACATCGTCGCCACCGAGTTCGCCGACGAACTCGCGCCGCATACGCCGCAGGCCGTGGCCGCTGCGATCCTGGCCTCCGCGCGCAGCTTCTGGTCGGTCGCGGGCGCGGAGTGGCGGATGAAGCTGATCCAGGCGCGGCAGGAGGTGGTGAAGGGCGGCTTCGCGGCGCTGACCAGCGCCGGCGCCGCCCCGCCGACCGAGCTCGCCATCCGCATCGCCGACCGCTTCACCGCCTACCGCGACGAGCAGATGTTCGTCTTCCCCGGCGCCCACGAGGCGATCGACGCGTTCAAGGCGCGCGGCGTCAGGCTGGCGCTCGTCACCAACGGCGAGGCCGGCCAGCAGCGCGCCAAGATCGAGCGCTTCGCGCTGGCGCATCGCTTCGACCACATCCAGATCGAGGGCGAGCACGGCTTCGGCAAGCCCGAGGAGCGCGCCTATTGGCACGCGATGGAGCGGCTCGGCGTCGGTCCGGACGACACCTGGATGATCGGCGACAATCTCGAATGGGAGATCGTCGCGCCGCAGCGGCTCGGCATCTATTCGATCTGGATCGACGTCCATGGCGACGGCCTGCCCGAAGGCACCGACGTCAAGCCCGACCGCATCATCCGCTCGCTGACCGAGCTGGTGCCGGCCTGAGCGTTAGCCCGTCGTTCACCTTGACGGGACACGCGCCTTTAACCGCGCGCGCCGTTCGTGCCCTCCCCCGGTGACCTGCGGCCTGCCCGTAACCGAATCGAAATTCGCACAAGCGTCTATTCGCTGCGGGGCTTGGAGGGGAATAGGCGCCAGTCCTTGCGCGCCGCTTCGACCGATCGCAAGCCGGTTCGAGCAGCGTCGGTGTCATGGCTCTCAATCTGCCGCAGATCTCCCTGGGCGTGTCGATCAAGAACTCGCTCCTGACGTCCGTCTTCCTGCTGCTGGCGATCCTCGCCGGCGTGTCGGTCATGGCGACGATGCGGCTGTCGGCGCTGCAGGACGCGATCGAGAACATCAACCGCGACCGGCTGCCGAAGATTCACACCCTGGGTGATCTCAACGTCAGCATCGCCCACACCCATCTCGTCGCGATCCGCGCAGCCCTCTCCACCGCGGCCGAGCCACGCGCCGCGTCCGAGCAGGAGCTGAGACGCCGCACCACCGACGTCGATGCGAAGATCGCGCGCTTCCAGGACACGATCGGCACCGACGCGCCGTTGAAGATGGCGTTCGACGAGTTCGTCAACAAATGGGACCTGTACCAGAAGCAGCAGGCGGTGATGCTCGAGCCGGAGGTCGGGGCGAGCCGCGACCGCCTGGAGCATGTCGTCAACATCGAAACGCCGCCGGTCTTCCAGGCCGTGGTCGATGCAATCGGACACGGCATCAGGCTCGCCGACCATCGCGCCGACAGCGCGATCGAGAGCGCGACGCTGGATGCCCAGGTGTTTCGCCTGGTGCTGTGGTCGGTCAACGGCGTCAGCGTGCTGATCGGGCTGGCGACGCTGCTGTTCGTCGTCCACGATGTCTCGATGCCGATCTTCCGCATCACCCGCAGCATGGAGGCGATCGCCAGGGGCGAGCTGCAGACCGAGATTCCCTATGCCGGCCACAGCAACGAGCTCGGCATGATGGCGCGGGCGCTGGCCGTGTTCCGCAAGAGCCTGGTCGAGAACGAACGCCTGAACGCGGCGACACGAACCCTCTCGGAGCTCAGCGAATGGCTGCAGTCGGCCAAGTCCGAGAGCGAGCTCTACGGGATGATCTCGACCGTGCTCGGCGGACTGATGCCGGAATGCACGGGCGCGCTCTACATCTACGCCGACAGCCGCGACGTGCTCGAACTGGCCGCCGAATGGAACGGCACGCTGCCCACCCGGACCCTGCACCCCGACGATTGCTGGAGCCTGCGCCGCGGCCATGTCTACGTCCATGGCACGAGCGAGGTCGAATTCCGCTGCGACCACGTGCACCACGAGACCAATGAGAACTACTGCTGCATCCCGATCCTGGCCCATGGCGAGACTGTCGGACTGCTGCACGTCGCCTACAATTTCGACGACCGCGACACCGCGGCCGAGGCCAAGGCGCGCTTCGCCGATCGGGCCCGCCTCGCGCTCGCCTGCGCCGAGCACCTGTCGATTGCCATCGCCAACATGAAGCTGCGCGAAGGCCTGCGTGACCAGTCGCTACGCGATACGCTGACCGGGCTGAACAATCGCCGCTATCTGATCGAGACGGCACGCCGCGAACTGCTGCGCGCCGCGCGCAATCAGACGCCGCTGAGCGTGGTGACCTTGGACATCGACCACTTCAAGTCGTTCAACGACAATCACGGTCACGAAGCCGGCGACACCGTGCTGCGCCATGTCGGAGAGATCCTCAAGGCCACGTTCCGCGGCGACGACGTGCCCTGCCGCCTCGGCGGCGAGGAGTTCGTCGTCATGCTGCCGAACTGCGGAATCGAGGAGGCCGCGCTGCGCGCGGAGGAGCTGCGCGCCCGCGTCGAGGCGCTCAACATCAGCTATGGCGAGGGCATGCTGCCGCGGGTGACGATCTCGGTCGGCGTCGCCGCCTATCCCGAGGCCGGCCTCGACCTGACGGAGATCCTGCGCGTCGCCGACGGCGCGCTGTACCGCGCCAAGCACAAGGGCCGCAACCGGGTCGAGCTCGCCTCCGGCGGCATGGTCCCGCCGATCGACGAGGTGACGAACCGGGCCGTCGCCGCGCTCGATGCCATCGTGGCACGTGCGGAGACCGACACCATCACGCCATCCGATCGGGAGACGGGCCAGCAGGTGGCCTGACGCCGGAAAGCTACCCCGCCGGCAGCAGGTGTCGCAGCGCCGACGCGATCATCACGCCGCCGCCGGTGATCACGGCGGCGTCAATGATGGCGGCGTGGATGTGCACCGGCATGCGCGCGACGAAGGCCTTGGCGAGGAACGCGCCGGGCACCGCGACCGCGCCGATCAGCAGGGCGAAGGCCAGCACCTGCGCCGTGACCACGCCTGCGAGGCCGAACACCGAGATCTTGATGACGCCCGTCGCCACCGAGATCATCGCATCGGTGGCGATGACCGCGGCGCCTTCGAGGCCGGCGGCCATCAGCAGCGACAGCAGGATCACGCCGGAACCAGAGGTGCCGCCGACCAGCACGCCATAACCGACCGCGCCGGCGGCAAGCCCGCCATTGCCGATCCGGACCTCGCGCTTGCGCAGGATCCGCCGCAGCGGAACGCTCATCATGAGCATCGTGCCGATCACGAACGCCGCGCCGGCATTGGTCAGTCGCGTGTAGCCGTAGGCGCCGAGCGCGGTCGTGAGCGCTGCCGCCGCGATGACGATTCCGGCGCGCGCACGGTCGGCGTGGCTGATATAGGCAACGACACGGCTGAGGTTGGTGAGGATCGCGGAGATCGCGATGATCGGCACTACCGGTTCGGCGCCGACCATCGGCACCAGTACGAGCGGCATGAGAGCGCCGGTGCCGTAGCCGGCAAGACCGCCGATGATGGAAGCGAACAGGGCGACGGCGGCGACGAGCAGGAGTTGCGAGAGCGAGATGTCGGCAAAGCCTGCCAGAAAATTCATGAACGTCCGTCGCGATTGACGCGCGCCGCCGCCTGGTCGGCGATCGCGTTCAGCGATGCCTCGTCGAGCGGAAAGTCCGCAGCCAACCAGGCATCCTCTGCGAGGGTGAGCACATGACCGAGAAGCGGTCCCTCCGCAACCCCACGCGCGATGAAATCGGCCGCCTTCAACGGCAATTTCGGCGGCGTGAAGCGCTGCGGCAACAGCGCACGCTCGCGCCAGCGCCGGTCGCCGCGATCGCGCGCCCGCGCCCAGCCGAGCATCAGGCGGTCGCGGTAGACGGTCTCGCCGAGACGATACAGCAGACGCCGGACCCGCGCCTCGTCGGCGGAAGCGAACCGCCACCAGCGATGGCCCATGCCGTCGAGCGCCTTGGTCTCGGCATTGGAGAGCTTCAGCCTGACGCCGAGCCGGCGCGCATCCTCGGTCACGGCGACCGCGAGCGCGGCAAGACGGCGGACCGCGCTCGGCGGCAGCTCCAGCTCGCGCTCGATGCCGATCATCGCGGCGAACGGACCGAGATAGGCGACGCCGCCGAGGATCGCCGTCAGCAACCCGCCATCCGCCATCGCCGCGACGGCGCCGACCGCGCCGTCGGTGACGAGCAGCTTCAGCATCTCCATGCGCACGCGCTCGGCTGACAGCGTCGCAAGCCCGCCACGGCCGGCGATGCAGGCCAGATAGCCCTCGCGATCAGGGGCGCCATGCCCGAATGCCGCATGGATGCGGAAGAAGCG
Source organism: Bradyrhizobium sp. HKCCYLRH2060 (assembly GCF_051168135.1). Taxonomy (NCBI): domain Bacteria; kingdom Pseudomonadati; phylum Pseudomonadota; class Alphaproteobacteria; order Hyphomicrobiales; family Nitrobacteraceae; genus Bradyrhizobium; species Bradyrhizobium sp. HKCCYLRH2060. The sequence continues at coordinate 87,669 of NZ_JBNPUK010000011.1, read as the reverse complement.
CAGGATGCGCAGATAATCCTCGGCGATGCGCTGGGCGGGATCGCCGATGAAGCGCACGCGGCGTTGGGCGATGTCGGCGAGACCGCCGACGTGATCATGCACCACGCCGTCCGGCCCGACGGAGAGCGCGTTGATGGTGAAGTCGCGCCGGTGCGCGTCGCCGACCCAGTCGCGGCCGAACTCGACTTTGGCCTTGCGGCCGAAGGTCTCGGTATCCTCGCGCAGCGTCGTGACCTCGAACGGATGCCCCTCGAGCACGAGGGTCACGGTGCCGTGGTCGATGCCGGTCGGAACGCTCTTGATCGACGCCGCCTTGGCACGCCGGACCACCTCCGCCGGCAGCGCCGTGGTCGCGATGTCTATGTCGCCGATGGCGATGCCGAGCAGCGCATTGCGCACGGCGCCGCCGACCACCCGCGCCTCCTCGCCGTCGCAATTGAGCAGCGCGAGCACGCGCGCGGCGGGACCGGACGAGAGCCAGGGCGCGTGCAGCACCCGCGCGTCGATCATTTCTCGACCCCTGGAACGAGCCTGCCGTTCTCGACATGAGCGGGGACGTAGGTCGAACGCGGCGGCGCGCCGGAGAACTCGGCGAGCAGGACCAGACTTGCAATCACCAACACCAGCGCCGCCACCGTCAATTTTGTGATCAGATGAAAGGGCCAGCTGGCCGGCACCAACAGCCCCGATTTGGTCGCGAGCAAGAACAACACATAAACCGCAAAAGGAATGAGGAAAATTCCGATTTCCGTCAACACGCCACGGATCATGGCCGACATATCCGTTCGTACAAGACCCGAAGGATGCCGGCTGTGGCGCCCCATATGTAGCGCTCGGCGAACGGCATCGCGTAATACGAGCGCTCCATGCCGCGAAACTCCTTGGAATGCAGCTGATGATTGGCGGGGTCCATCAGGAAGGCCAGCGGCACCTCGAAGGCGTCGTCGACCTCGCCGGCGTTGATCTTGAGCGTGAATCCGGGCCGCACCCGCGCCACCGTGGGCAGGATGCGGAAGCCGAACGCGGTGCCATAGACGTCGAGATAGCCGATCGGGTCGACGAAGCTGCGGTCGAGCCCGACCTCCTCCTCGGCCTCGCGCAGGGCGGCATCGAGCGGCGAGGCATCGGTGACGTCGATCTTGCCGCCGGGAAAGGCGATCTGTCCGGCATGGCTCGAGAGGTTCGGCGAGCGCTGGGTCAACAGGACCGTCGGCTCGGGATGGTCGACCACCGGGATCAGCACTGCCGCGGGGCGGATCGGCTGCTCGCGGGAGATGATCTCGAGCATGCGGTCGGTGCCGGAATCTCCGCTGGCCGGAATGACATCGGGATCGAGCAGGGCCTGCGGAACGTCGAAGCGCAGCCGCGCGCGGCCCCGCGCGAAGAAATCGGCTGAACTGAGCCCAGCGGTCCCGTTCCTCACCATGGGCTGGTTCAAAGCGCCGCCCTCACCTCTTCTGCATCGGCCATGGGGAAGAACGCGCCGCCGGACCCCACGCCGAACATGACACGCCCATCGATCATCCGCTCCTCGCCCATGTCAACAAGCTCGTAGTACAGCGCCCGCGTCACCTTGGCCCAGAGATCGGCCCGCACATGCAGATAGGGCGTCAGGCCGCCGCTGTCGCCGGGCTCGAAGCGCAGCCGGTGCTCGGCATCGCACGCGACCCAGTCGTCGACATTGGTGCGGAAATGCAGCAGCGGCCCGCGCGCATCGCTCTCCGTCCGCATTTCTACGGCCGTGAAGGGGGCGTCATCGACGCGGATGCCGACCTTCTCCACCGGCGTGACCAGGAAATAGCGGTCACCTTCACGCTTGAGGATGGTCGAGAACAGCCGCACGAGCGCCGGCCGCCCGATTGGCGTGCCCATGTAGTACCAGCTACCATCACCGGCGATTCGCATGTCGAGATCGCCGCAGAATGGCGGATTCCACAAATGCACCGGCGGCAGTCCCTTTGCGGACGTGCCGGCCTGCGTTGCCGCCGACGTCAGCCGATCGAGTCCGTTGGCGGTGTCGAGTCCGTTGTCGGTGGTCTGCCCTTGCTTCGCCATGGTTTGCCTTGAGTTTGCGTCCACCTTGGCACGATTGGTGCAAGATTCCATCGCTGTCGTCTGTGCAAAAGTTCCTGGCGGCCCTGCAGGTCAGGTAAGGTCGCCATAACGTGATGCCGTCAATACCCCGTAATGCCGATAATATGGGGATAGTTTAACTCAACGAATACAGCGCCTTCGCATAGATTGGCATCCGCTTCCCCGGCAAACTGGAGCGGAACGTCCGTCCGAAAGTCGAAGACGCGGGGCAGAAGGAGCGACGGGAATGGCTGAGAGTGCCGAGAAGCTCGAGGATGCGATCGTCCGGTCGGCCGAACAGGTCTCCGGCCAGATCCGAGCGGCAAAGGATGCGATCTCCAGCGTCATCTTCGGCCAGGACCGCGTGGTGGAAAACACGCTGGTGACCATCCTGTCCGGCGGCCACGCGCTGCTGATCGGCGTCCCCGGCCTCGCCAAGACCAAGCTGGTCGAGACCCTGGGCGTCACGCTCGGCCTCGATGCCAAGCGCATCCAGTTCACGCCCGACCTGATGCCGTCGGACATCCTCGGCGCCGAGGTGCTCGACGAGAGTGCCGGCGGCAAGCGGTCGTTCCGCTTCATCGCCGGCCCGGTGTTCGCGCAGCTCCTGATGGCGGACGAGATCAACCGCGCCAGCCCGCGCACGCAGTCGGCCTTGCTGCAAGCCATGCAGGAGCAGCACATCACCGTTGCAGGCGCCCGTCATGACCTGCCCAAGCCCTTCCACGTGCTCGCGACCCAGAATCCGCTCGAGCAGGAAGGAACCTATCCGTTGCCCGAGGCGCAGCTCGACCGCTTCCTGATGGAGATCGACGTCGACTATCCGGATCGCGACGCCGAGCGCCGCATCCTGTTCGAGACCACCGGCGCCGAGGAGAGCGCCGCCAAGGGCGCGATGACGGCCGATGCGTTGATCGCGGCCCAGCGCCTGGTGCGGCGCCTGCCGGTCGGCGATTCCGTGGTCGAGGCGATCCTGTCGCTGGTCCGCTCGGCGCGTCCCGGTCCGGAGGCCGGCGACGCCGGCAAGCTGATCGCCTGGGGCCCGGGTCCGCGCGCCAGCCAATCGCTGATGCTCGCGGTGCGCGCGCGCGCGCTGCTCGACGGCCGCCTCGCGCCCTCGATCGACGACGTGCTCGATCTCGCCGAGCCCGTGCTCAAGCACCGCATGGCGCTGACCTTCCCGGCGCGCGCCGAGGGACGCACCATTCCGGACGTGATCCGGCAACTGAAGAGCCGGATTGGCTGATGGCCGCAGCGACGGGGCACGCCGACAAGGAAATTCTCGCGATACGGCGTGCCGATGGCGAAAGCCGGACGCTGGCATCGTCGCTGCCGCGTCTCGTGCTGGAAGCGCGCCAGATCGCCGCCAACGTGATCCATGGTCTGCATGGCCGTCGTCGCGCCGGCTCCGGCGAAAGCTTCTGGCAGTACCGCCGCTTCGTCTCCGGCGAGCCGTCGCAGCGCGTCGACTGGCGCCGCTCGGCGCGCGACGACCATCTCTATGTCCGCGAGCAGGAATGGGAGGCCGCGCACACGGTGTGGATCTGGCCGGACCGCTCGCCCTCGATGGCCTTCGCGTCGAAGGGCGCGCGCGACAGCAAGCTCGAGCGCGCCCTGATCGTGACCTTCGCCCTGGCCGAACTGCTGGTGGCCGGCGGCGAGCGCGTCGGCATTCCCGGCCTGATCAATCCGACCGCGAGCCGCAACGTGATCGACCGCATCGCGCAGGCGATGCTGCACGATGAGACGGCGCGGCCGAGCCTGCCGCCGTCCTTCGTCCCCTCGGCGCTCGCCGAGATCGTCGTGCTGTCGGACTTCTGGTCGCCGATCTCGGAGATCAGCACCATGCTGGCCGGCCTGTCCGCATCGGGCGCACACGGCACGATGGTCCAGGTGGTCGATCCCGCCGAGGAGACCTTCCCCTATTCCGGCCGCGTCGAGTTCGTCGAGCCGGAAGGCGGCGAGGTGATCACCGCCGGCCGCGCCGAGAGCTGGGCGCAGGACTACGTCGCCCGCGTGGCGCTGCATCGCGACCAGATCCGCGCCGAGACCGGCAGGCTCGACTGGCTGTTCACCACCCACACCACCAGCCGCTCGGCCGCCGAGCTGCTGCTGTTCCTGCACGCCGGCATGACGACCGCGAAGGTCGGCGCGCGCGGCGGCGTCAAAGTGGGCGCTGGCCCCGGAGGGCTCGGCGCATGATGGGCCTGCCGCTGTCGTTCGCCGAACCGCTGCTGCTGACCGGCCTCGTCAGCCTGCCGGTGCTGTGGTGGCTGCTGCGGGTGATGCCGCCGCGGCCGCGCCGGATCGAGTTTCCGCCGACCCGCCTCCTGTTCGACATCACGCCCAAGGAAGAGACACCGTCGCGCTCGCCCTGGTGGCTGACCCTGCTGCGGCTGATCGCGGCGGCGCTCGTGATCTTCGCCGCGGCCGGTCCGATCTGGAATCCGCGCACCGAGGCCGTCGGCAGCAAGGCGCCGTTGGTGCTGCTGCTCGACGACAGCTGGAGCGCGGCCGCAAGCTGGGACACCCGCATCAGGGCCGCCGACGAGATCATCGCCAATGCCGATGCCGACCGCCGCGGCGTCGCGCTGCTGCCGCTGTCGGAGCCCGCGCGTGACCTCACCTTGATGGCGGCCGGCGCGGCGCGCGTCGCGCTGCGCCAGATCACGCCCAAGGCCTACACGACCGAGCGCGCCGATGCGCTGCCGCAGCTCGATCGCTTCCTGAAGGCGACCGGCGATGCCGAGATCATGTGGTTCTCCGACGGCGTCGATCCCGGCCGCGGCAGCGAGTTCGTGACGGGTCTCGCTAAGACCATCGGCGACCGCAGCCTGACGGTGTTCGAAGGCGGCACGCCCTCGCCGCTGGCGCTGGCCGGCGCGGAGAACGCCGCCGCCAAGATGACGGTGAAGGTGCTGCGCGCCGATCTCTCCGTTCCCGGTGGCATCGTCCGCGCGCTCGATGCCAAGGGCTCACCGCTCGGCGAGGCACAATTCAGCTTTGCCGCCGGCGCGCACGACGCCGAGGCGAGCTTCGACCTGCCGGTCGAGCTGCGCAACGACATCACCCGGCTGGAGATTGCGGGCGAGCGCTCGGCCGGAGCCGTGCAGTTGCTCGACAAGCGCTGGCGCCGCCGCGCCGTCGGCATCGTCTCCGGCGCCACCAGCGACACCGCGCAGCCGCTGCTCGCCCCGACCTTCTACCTCACCCGCGCGCTGTCGCCGTTCGCCGATCTCCGGCTCGGCGACCGCGGTGCGCCGCAGCAGGTCATCACGCAATTCCTCGACCAGAAGGTGCCGATGATCGTGATGGCCGATGTCGGCACGCTGTCGCCGGAGCTGCGCGACCGGCTCAACGGCTGGATCGAGAACGGCGGCGTACTGGTCCGTTTCGCCGGACCGCGCCTCGCGCAAGGCGACGACGATCTCGTGCCGGTCAAGCTGCGCCGCGGCGGCCGCACGCTCGGCGGCAGCCTGACCTGGGAGAAGCCGCAGCACCTGGCCGCGTTCGCCGCCGACGGCCCGTTCGCCGGCATCACTGTCCCGAGGGACGTCACCGTCAACCGCCAGGTCCTCGCCGAGCCCGACGCCGTGCTGGCGACCAAGAGCTGGGCATCGCTGGAGGACGGCACGCCGCTCGTCACCGGCGAGCATCGCGGCAAAGGCGTGATCGCGCTGTTCCACGTCAGCGCGGACATGCGCTGGTCCGATCTGCCGATGTCCGGCGCGATGGTCGAGATGCTCCGCCGCATCGTCGACATGTCCGGCTACACCTCGACGCCGGGACCGGGTCCCGCCGGCGAGACCGCCAAGGCCACGCTGGCACCGCTGCACATCCTCGACGGCTTCGGCGCCTTCGGACCGCCGCCTTCGACCGCCAAGCCGCTGCCGGCCGATTTCAACGACCGGGCTTCGCTGGATCATCCGCCCGGATTCTATGGCCCAGCCGAGGGACCCACCGCAGTGAACACGCTGAGCCCCGCCGATCGCATTCTTCAGCTCGACACGTCGGCGCTGCGCGCCAACCGCGCCAGCTACACCACCGCCGAGCCGCGCGATCTCCGGGGCATCCTGCTGTCGACCGCACTGCTGCTTTTCCTGATCGACGCGGTCATCGTCGCTCTCCTCGGCGGCGCGCTGGCCTCGCTCGCACGGCGGCGACGTGCAGCACCCGCGTCCATCGCGCTTGCGGTGCTTGCAACCGGCGCCCTGCTCGCCGTCGCAATGCCGACCACCGCGCGCGCCGATGCGGCAAGCGATGATTTCGCGATGCGCGCGGTGTCGCAGACGCGGCTTGCCTATGTCGTGACCGGCAATGCCGACGTCGATTCCATCGTCAAGGCCGGGCTGACCGGACTGACCTTGTTCCTGGCGCAGCGGACTGCGCTCGAAGCCGGCGATCCCGTCGGCGTCGATCCCGCCCATGACGAGCTTGCCTTCTTCCCGCTGATCTACTGGCCGATCGTGCCGGGCGTGCCGAAGCCGCCGCAGGACGCGATCAACAAGATCGATGCCTACATGAAGCAGGGCGGCACAGTGATCTTCGACACCCGCGACGCGGTCGAGGCGCCCCCCGGCGAGAACGGCGCGCAGCAGACCCCGGGCATGCAGTCGCTGCGCGAGATCCTGTCGTCGCTCGATGTGCCCGAGCTCGAGCCGGTGCCGCGCGAGCACGTGCTGACCAAGACGTTCTACCTGCTGCGCGACTTCCCCGGCCGCTTCACCACAGGACAGACCTGGGTCGAGGCGCTGCCGAAGGACGAGGACGAGGACAGCGCCTCGCGCCCGGCGCGCGGCGGCGACGGTGTCTCGCCGATCATCATCACCTCCAACGATCTGGCCGGTGCCTGGGCCATCCGCCCCGACGGCCAGGCCATGCTGCCGATGGTTCCGGGCGAGCCGCGGCAGCGCGAATTCGCCTTCCGCGCTGGCGTCAACATCGTGATGTACACGCTGACCGGCAACTACAAGGCTGATCAGGTGCACGCACCGGCGCTGATCGAACGGCTCGGGCAATGATGCCAGTTATGCGCGTTGATCGCGCCAAAACCTCCACCATCATGCCCGGGCTTGTCCCGCCTGCGCGGCCGAAGCCGCTTCGGCGCGGCGAAGGCCCGGGCATCCACGTCCAACCTTTCATGCGGCTCGACGTGGATGGCCGGGACAAGCCCGGCGATGACGAAGCCAGCGAGTTTGCCTCATGAACTACGGCATCGCGTTCACACCTCTGGTTCCGCCGGTCGTGCTGTGGCTTGCGATCGGCGCGATCGTCGTCATCGCGGCGCTGCTGTTGCTCGGCCGCTCGCGTTCGGCCTGGATCCGCGTCACCGCGCTGGCCTTGATCGCGCTCGCGCTGGCCAACCCGCAGTTCACGCGCGAGGACCGCGAGCCGCTGAGCTCGGTCGCCGCCGTCGTGATCGACAAGAGCCCGAGCCAGAATTTCGGTGACCGCAACAAGCAGACCCAGGCGGCCCAGGAGTCGCTGGTCGACAGCCTGAAGAAGATCAAGGGCCTCGAGGTCCGCGTGGTCGATGCCGGCCAGGCGGACGGCGAGACCGACGGCACGCATCTGTTCAGCGCGCTGACATCGGCCCTGTCGGACGTCCCCGTCGATCGGGTCGCGGGCGCCTTCATGATCACTGATGGCCGCGTGCACGACATTCCCGGCAACCTCGCCGCGCTCGGCTTCCAGGCTCCGCTGCAGGCCCTGATCACGGGCCAGAAGGCCGAGCGTGACCGCCGCGTCGCGATCACCGCGGCCCCTCGTTTCGGCATCGTCGGCCAGCCCCAGACCATCAGCTTCCGGCTCGATGATCAGGGCATCGCGGGCGCCAGCGCGAAGGTCGTGATCCGCCGCGACGGCGAGGTCATCAGCGAGCGCACCTTGACCAGCGGCCAGGCTGCCAATGTCGACGTCGACGTCAAGCACGAAGGTCAGAACATCGTCGAGATCGAAGCCTCGCCGCTCGACAACGAGCTGACCCTCGTCAACAACCGCGCGGTGGTCTCGATCGATGGCGTCCGCGACAAGCTGCGCGTGCTGCTGGTGTCGGGCGAGCCGCATTCGGGCGAGCGTACCTGGCGCAACCTGTTGAAGTCAGACGCCAGCATCGATCTCGTCCACTTCACGATCCTCCGGCCACCGGAGAAGCAGGACGGCACCCCGATCAACGAGCTGTCGCTGATCGCGTTTCCGACCCGCGAGCTGTTTCAGCAGAAGATCAACGAATTCCAGCTGATCATCTTCGACCGCTATGCCCGCCAGGGCGTGCTGCCGGTCGCCTATTTCGACAACATCGCGCGCTACGTGCGCAATGGCGGCGCGGTGCTGGTCTCGGCCGGCCCGGACTACGCCTCCAACACCAGCATCTGGCGCACACCGCTCGACTCGGTGCTGCCCGCCGAGCCGGTCGGCGTCACCGAGAAGCCGTTCTATGCGCATCTGTCCGACGCCGGCAAACGGCATCCGGTGACGCGCGGCCTCGAAGGCTCGGGCTCCGAGCCGCCGCGCTGGAGCCGCTTCTTCCGCACCGTGGAGACGCGCAATGCGGTCAGCCCGCCGGTGATGACCGGCGCCGACGGCAAGCCGCTCTTGCTGCTGTCGCGTTTCGGCGCCGGCCGCGTCGCGCTGCTGCTATCCGACCACATCTGGCTGTGGGCGCGCGGCTACGAGGGCGGCGGTCCGCATCTCGACCTGCTCCGACGCACGTCGCACTGGCTGATGCAGCAGCCTGACCTGGATGAGGAGGCGCTGCGGCTCCAGATCCAGGGCAAGGATCTCGCCGTCATCCGCCAGACCATGGGCGACACCGTGCCGCCGGTCACCGTGACTTCGCCGTCCGGCCAGACGCGTGAGCTGACGTTGAGTCAGGGCGATCCCGGCGAATGGCGCGCGACCTTGCCGGCCAACGAGCTCGGCCTGTGGCAGGCCACGGACGGCACCTTGAAGGCGCTCATCAATGTCGGCCCGACCAATCCGAAGGAATTCTCCGAGGTCACTTCGACCACCGAGACGCTGAAGCCGCTGGCACAGGCCACCGGCGGCGACGCCCGCCGCATCGCCGACGGATCCGGCATCGACATGCCGCGCATCGTCCCCGTCAGGTCATCGACGCTGTTCAGCGGCGACGGCTGGATGGGCGTGCGGATGCGCGACGCCAGCGTCGTCAAGGGCGTCGGCGTGCTGCCGATGTTCGCCGGCGTGATCGGCCTGTTGCTGCTGCTCGGCGCGCTCGCCGCCACCTGGGTGCGCGAGGGTCGCTGACACAACGACACGAGCACGCGCCACCGCGTCGTGCGACGTGGCGCGAAGGGCACAGCGACGGGGATTCCACCCGCCGTCGCAGTGCGCTGATTGACAGGTGTGAAGCCCCCTTGCGATGTTACATTGTAACAACGGCTGATCATCCTCCCAGCCGAACGGGGTGGCCTATTCACATGAGGCCGATTTACATGAGCCAGAGCTGGCGATGAGCTGGTTTCGCGCGAACATCAAGGATGTCTCGCGGCTGGCGCTGTTTGCGCTGGTGCTGCAATTCGCGCTCGCGTTCGGCCACGTTCATTGGCTCTCCGCGCAGGCGCTGGACGGCGGCCGTCTCACGACGGCGCAGGCCCATACCGGCTCCTCTCCCGCAAGCCAGGACCCCGACCAGCAGCCATCCGCTGACGGCTGCGCCATCTGCGCCGTCATGGCGATGGCGCAGTCGATCCTGCTGTCACCGGCGCCCGTTCTGACGCCTCCTGAAGCGGTCGCATTCCGGCTGCCCGATGCGATCACCGCCACTGTCGCGGCCGTCGTCGTCGACACCGCCTTCCAGCCGCGCGCTCCTCCCACCGCCTGATCTGAGCCGCTCGAAACGCTGCCCCGCTGCGCGAGCGCACGGCGGCCGCGTGCAGGAATGGGTCCGTCGCAACCCGACGGCAGGCGCATCCCGCCAGCAACGAAAGACGTGGGACGCCTGATCAGGATCAGGAATTGAAAGATGTTGTCGAGAGCCTTGATGTCGGGCTGCAGCGCCGCAGCCTTGTTGTGCGTTTTGGGTGCGCCCGCGCGCGCTGACGATCCGGCGAAGCCGGCGGCCGAACTGCCCGAGGTCACAGTGACCGCACCGAGCCCGATCCGTGCCCGCAAGCCGGTGGTGCCGCGGCCCAATCCCACCGCGCGCGTGGCGCGCAGCGGCCCACGCACGCCGGCGCCCGCGCGCGAGGCCCAGACCGCGCCGCCCCCGCCGCAGCAGGGCGTAACGCCCATCATCACCGACCAGTTCGCGACCGTCACGGTGGTGCCGAATGAGGAGCTGCGCCGCTCCGGCGCGGCAACGCTCGGCGATCTCCTGAATTCCAAGCCGGGCATCACCGGCTCGAGCTTCGCGCCGGGCGCATCGAGCCGGCCGATCATCCGCGGCCTCGACGTCAACCGCGTCGGCATCGTCGAGAACGGCATCGGCGGTGGCGGTGCGTCCGATCTCGGCGAAGATCATTTCGTGCCGATCGATCCACTCACCAGCGACCAGATCGAGGTCGTCCGCGGCCCCGCAGCGCTACGCTACGGCTCGACTTCGATCGGCGGCGTCGTCAGCGCCACCAACAATCGCATTCCCAGCGCGCTGCCGAGCTGCGCGACGGCGCCGTTCCAGACCTATGGCCTGCCGGCGAGCGCGCCAGCCGCGGGCAGCGCGCCTTGCGTCACCGCGGAAACGCGCACCTCGTTCAGCTCGGTCGATCGCGGCGTCGAGGGCGGCGTGCTGCTCGATGCCGGCGGCGGCAATTTCGCTGTCCATGCCGATGCCTACGGCCGCAAGACCGGCGACTACTCCATTCCCGGCTACCCCTATCTGTTCGACCAGACCCGCCCGGTGAACGGCCGGCAGCCGAACTCCGCCGTGCAGAACGATGGCGCCTCGCTCGGCGGCAGCTACTTCTTCTCAGGCGGCTTCGTCGGCGCTGCGATCACGCAGACCGATGCGCTCTACCATATCCCCGGCATCGACGGCGCCGACAGCCGGACCCGGATCGACGCGCACCAGACCAAGATCACCGCCAAGGGCGAGTACCGCCCGGACTCCGCGGCGATCGATGCCATCCGCTTCTGGGCCGGTGCAACCGACTATCGGCACAACGAGATCGGTCTCGCCGACCCCGCCGATCCCACCACCGACGGCGTGCGCCAGACCTTCACCAACCGCGAGCAGGAAGCGCGCGTCGAGATGCAGATGATGCCCGTCAATCTGCGCTTCGCGACGCTCACGACCGCCTACGGCGTGCAGGCCGGACACCAGGAGCTGAATGCGCCGAGCCCCGACAATCCCGGCTCGGTGTTCAACGGACTGTTCGGCCCCAACACCAACAACCGCGTCGCCGGCTACGTCTTCAACGAGTTCGCCTTCACACCGGCGACCAAGGCACAGGTCGCAGCCCGCATCGAGCACGTCTCATTGAACGGCTCCACGCCGAACTTCCCGGTCGACTATCTGCCGGACGGCACGCCACAGGCCAACATCGCCCGCAATCCGTCGTACACGCCGAAGAGCGCGAGCGTCGGCCTGTTGCAGAACCTGCCGGGCGATCTCGTGGCGAGCGTCACCGCGCAATATGTCGAGCGCGCGCCGAAGCCAGCCGAGCTGTTCTCGCGCGGCGGCCATGATGCGACCGCAACCTTCGACATCGGCAATCCGAACCTGACCATCGAGACGGCCAAAACCGTCGAGGCCGGACTGCGCAAGGCGACCGGCCCTTTCCGCTTCGAGGCCACCGCCTACTACACGCAGTTCAGCAACTTCATCTATCGGCGGCTGACCGGGGTGATGTGCGACGGCGATTTCGCGTCGTGCGGCACGACAGGCACGGAGCTGAACCAGGCGGTCTATTCGCAGCGCAACGCGCTGTTCCGCGGCGCCGAGTTCCAGAGCCAGTTCGATGTCGCTCCGCTCGGCACCGGCATCTGGGGCATCGAGAACCAGTTCGACGTCGTCCGCGCCACCTTCGCGGACGGCACCAATGTGCCGCGGATTCCGCCGATGCGCGTCGGCGGCGGCCTGTTCTGGCGCGACGCCAACTGGCTGACCCGCATCAATCTGCTGCACGCCTTCGCGCAGAACGATATCGCGCCGATCGCGGAGACGCCGACGCCAGGCTACAACCTGCTCAAGGCCGAGGTCAGCTACCGGACCAAGCTCAACCCGAACATGTTCGGCGCGCGCGAGATGCTGGTCGGCCTCGTCGGCAACAATCTGCTCAACGAGAAGATCCGCAACTCGGTCTCCTACACCAAGGACGAGGTGCTGCTGCCCGGCATCGGCGTGCGGATCTTCGCCAATCTGAAGTTCTGATTGCGAATTCGGTGGGGCGTGGAGGAAAGCAACCTGCGCTCCCCGTCGTCATTGCGAGGACCGATGCGACGAAGCAATCCAGATTTCCGTCGGGAGTCTGGGTTGCGTCGCTTCGCTCGCAATGACGGAAAACGTCAGCGCGCGTAATCCCAATCGGGCCGGATCGCGCCCTCGACGCCCTCGAACGCGCCCTCGATCAGCTCGTTCACCAGCAGCCGGTTGTAGTCCACCGGTCCCGGCATGATCGCCCTGCCCTTCGGCACCGGCTTGAAGCCGACGCGCGTGTAGTAGGCCGCGTCCCCCACCAGCAGTATCAAGCGGTGGCCCTGCGCCCGCGCGTCCGCGACCGAACGCTCCATCAGCATGCGGCCGATGCCGTGCTTGCGGAACGGCGGCTCGACCGTCAGCGGCCCGAGCATCAGCGCCTTGGTGTCGCCGACGCAGATCGGCAGTTGCCGCACCGAGCCGACCAGCAAAGTGCCGATATGGGCGGTGAACGACAATGCGAGCAGATGATCGACATGCTCGCGTAAGCGGTAGGCGCTCAGCACGAAGCGGCCGGGGCCGAAGGTGCGCTCATGCAGCCGCTCGATCGCCTGCGCGTCGCCCGGCTTTTCGGCGGAGATCGTAATGGACAGGTCACTCATGTGGGGTGGCGAGATAGCATTCTGGAGCGGCGCGGTCCATGGGCGGGCCGTCCACGTGTTGACAGCATTCGCCCGCTCCGGCGGGCACCGATGCTAATTTTCTGAGCACTCGCGCGGCGTGATCGAAGATTGTGCTAAGATGTCAAGTTTCCGGAGCTGCCCTCGCTTAACCTGTCCCAGGTCATGAGCGTTGTGGTCGCCGTCGCGGCCGCTTGGACCGCTCTGACGCAGCACGAGCAGCAGGTCGAAGATGACGGATGCGTTCAGGTCGCGCCATCGCGGCGAAACTCATGTGTTCGATGATCTCAAGACGCTGCTGGCCTGCGCCTCGCCGCGCCGGTCCGGCGATGAGCTGGCTGGCATCGCAGCCGACAGTGCCGCGCGGCGGGTTGCGGCGCGGATGGCGCTCGCCGACGTGCCGCTGCGGCGTTTCCTCGACGAGCCGCTGATTCCCTATGAGAGCGACGAGGTCACGCGCCTCATCCTCGACAGCCACGATGCCGCCGCATTCGCGCCCGTCGCATCGCTGACCGTCGGCGAATTGCGCGAATGGCTGATGTCCTGGGAGGCGGATGCCGGCCGGCTGGCCGCCCTCGCGCCGGGACTGACGCCGGAGATGGTGGCCGCGGTCTCCAAGCTCTGCGGCAATGGCGATCTCGTCGCCGTCGCCGCCAAATGCCGGGTCGTGACCCGCTTCCGCTCCACGATCGGCCTGGAGGGGCGGCTGTCGTCGCGGCTGCAGCCGAACGATCCGACCGACGATCCCCAGGCGATCGCCGCCGGCACGCTCGACGGCCTGCTGTTCGGCATGGGCGATGCCGTGATCGGCATCAATCCCGCGACCGACAATGTCGAGGCCTGCATCCGCCTGCTCACGATGCTCGATGATCTCAGGCTCAAATTCGAGGTGCCGACGCAGTCCTGCGTGCTGAGCCACGTCACGACCTCGATCCAGGCGATCGAGAAAGGCGCGCCGCTCGATCTCGTCTTCCAGTCGATCGCCGGCACCGAGGCGGCCAATGCCGGCTTCGGTGTGACCCTGAAGCTGCTGGCCGAGGCGCATGACGCAGCCTTGTCACTGAAGCGCGGCACGGTCGGCAACAACGTCATGTATTTCGAGACCGGCCAAGGCGCGGCCCTGTCCGCCGATGCGCATCACGGCCTCGATCAGCAGACCGTCGAGGCCCGCGCCTATGCCGTCGCGCGCGCCTTCTCGCCACTGCTGGTCAACACCGTCGTCGGCTTCATCGGTCCTGAATATCTCTACGACGCGAAGGAGATCATCCGCGCCGGCCTTGAGGATCATTTCTGCGCCAAGCTGCTCGGCGTGCCGATGGGCTGCGATGTCTGCTACACCAACCATGCCGAAGCCGATCAGGACGACATGGACGACCTGGCGCTGCTGCTTGCGGCGGCGAACGTCAACTTCCTGATCGCGGTGCCCGGCGCCGACGACATCATGCTCAACTATCAGAGCCTGTCGCATCACGACGTGATGCGGCTGCGGCACCTGCTCGGCCGCCGCCCGGCGCCGGAGTTCGAGGCGTGGCTGGCGCGGATGGGTCTCCTCGACCACAGCGGCCGCGTGCCGCCATTGCCGGGCAGCGCGCCTTCCGTAGCCCGGCTGATCGGCCAGGGGGCGCGGGCATGAGGGACGATCCGTTCGACCTGCTGCGCAGGATGACGCGTGCCCGCGTCGCGCTCGGCCGCGCCGGCGACGGGCTTCCGACGGCGGCGAAGCTGGAATTCCAGATGGCGCATGCGCGCGCGCGCGATGCCGTATGGGGCAAGGTCGATTTCGACGGCATCGCCGGCGCGCTCGCGCCGCGCGAGGTGATCAAGGTCGCGAGCGCAGCGCCGGACCGCGCCAGCTATCTGCGCCGGCCAGATCTTGGCCGCCGTCTCGCCACGGGCGAAGCGTCGCGGCTGCCATCAGGCCCATACGATCTCGTCTTCATCATTGCTGACGGGCTGTCGGCGGATGCGGTCGAAAGCCATGCCGCCGCTGTCGTGATCGCCACCGAGGCTCGTCTGACGGGCCTGTCCATCGGACCGATCGTGCTGGCTTCGCAGGCGCGCGTGGCGCTGGGTGACGATGTCGGTGCCGCGATGCGCGCCCGGCTCGTGGCGGTCCTGATCGGCGAGCGTCCGGGTCTGTCGGCCGCGGATTCCCTCGGTGTGTATCTGACGCTGCACCCGGCCCCGGGCCTGCGCGACAGCGCCCGCAACTGCATGTCCAACATTCACGGCCACGGGCTCTCCGCCGAGCGCGCCGCCGACAAGCTGGCCTGGCTGGTGCGCGAGGCGCTGCGGATCGGCGTCACCGGCATCGGCCTCAAGGAGGCGGCGCCGGACGCCGCGATCGCGACGACACAACCAACAACACAAATCACCCATCACAAGCCGACAGGAGCGAATGGACATGAGTGACGAGGCCAAGCCGACGCTTTCGAAGAGCCTGACCGGACTCCATCTGTGGGGCATCGCGGTCGGGCTGGTGATCTCCGGCGAATATTTCGGCTGGAGCTACGGCTGGGACAAGGCCGGCACGCTCGGCTTCCTCATCACCACGATCTTCATCGCGGTGATGTATACGACCTTCATCTTCTCCTTCACCGAGCTCACCACCGCAATCCCCCATGCCGGCGGTCCGTTTGCCTATTCCTACCGAGCCTTCGGCCCGCTCGGCGGCTTCGTCGCCGGCTTCGCGACGCTGATCGAGTTCGTGTTCGCACCGCCTGCCATCGCGCTCGCCATCGGCGCCTATCTCAACGTCCAGTTTCCGGCGCTGTCGCCCAAGACCGCCGCGCTCGGCGCATATCTGGTGTTCATGGCCCTCAACATCGCAGGCGTATCGATCGCCGCAACATTCGAGCTGTTCGTCACCGTGCTGGCGATCGCCGAGCTCCTGGTGTTCATGGGCGTCGTGTCGCCCGGCTTCTCCTTCGCCAATTTCGCCGCCAACGGCTGGGCCGGCGAGAATTCGTTCTCGCTGGCGAGCATCGGCGGCATCGTCGCCGCGATCCCGTTCGCGATCTGGTTCTTCCTGGCGATCGAAGGCGCCGCCATGGCCGCGGAAGAGACCAAGAATCCGACCAAGACGATTCCGCTCGCCTACATCGCGGGGATTCTAACGCTCGTCGTGCTCGCCTTCGGCACCATGATCATGGCCGGCGGCGTCGGCGACTGGTCGAAGCTCGCCAACATCAATGATCCGCTGCCGCAGGCGATGAAGATCGTGGTCGGCGAGAACTCCGGCTGGCTGCACATGCTGGTGTGGATCGGCCTGTTCGGACTGATCGCCTCGTTCCACGGCATCATCATGGGCTACTCGCGGCAGATCTTCGCGCTGTCGCGCGCCGGCTTCCTGCCGGCCAAGCTCGCCGCGCTGCACCCGACCTGCCGCACGCCGCATTGGGCCATCCTTGCCGGCGGCGTGATCGGCATCGCCGCGATCTACTCCGACGAGCTCATCCAGTTCGCCGGACAGACGCTGACGGCGAACATCGTGACGATGAGCGTATTCGGCGCGCTCGTGATGTACATCATGAGCATGGCCGCTCTCTTCCGCCTGCGGGCCACCGAGCCCCATCTCATCAGGCCGTTCAAGGCGCCAATCTATCCCGTGCTTCCGGCCGTGGCGCTGGTCTGTGCGACGCTCTCGCTGCTCACGATGATTTGGTTCAATCTGCAGGTGTTCGCGGCCTTCGTGGTGCTGTTCGCGGCCGGCCTGCTGCTCTATCGTCTGACCGCCGGCAAGCGCAGCATGGCGGCGAACGACAGCCTGCTCGACATCGCCTTGACCGAAGCCCGCGCCATGGCCGACTGATCCGGCCGGATCGCGACAGTCTCGATCGAGGACCCTCCGCGCCATGTGCTTGCGCGGAGGGTTCATGAATGGCCGCTCCGGCAGGCACGTGACTTGCATAACTACGAGGTGTGAAACAACGGCGCATTTCCTCAAAGGTGAGGATTTCATGGCACAGCATCCGACAGCCGAAAGCCAGCATCCGCGCGATCGGAGCCGCAACATTCTGGCCGCCGCGGCCACCGGCGTCGCTGATTTCATCGCCCAGACAGGCGGCCGTCCGGAAGCGGTGTTCGAGCGGATCGGCATCGATGCCAGCTGCCTCGGCGAGACCCGCCGCGCGCTCGACCTCGCCGACTATGTCGCGATGATGGAAGACGCCGCACAGGAGACCGGCAACGACAATTTCGGCCTTTGGTTCGGCCAACGCTACCAGCCGCGGATGCTCGGCCTGATCGGCGAGATCGCGCTGGCGGCGCCGACGCTGGGCTCGGCGATCGAGCATCTCGCGCTGTGGTTTCCCTGGCATCAGCAGGCGACCGAAACCCGCCTGACGCGCCACGACGGCTTGCTGCGGCTCGAATATCGCATTCTCGACGGCTCGATCGTCGATCGCCGGCAGGATGCCGAATTGACCATGGGCATGTTCGCGAACGTCTTCCGTGCGTGCCTGCCATCGGGCTGGGCGCCTGACATGGTGCTGTTCGAACACGCCCGGCCGGCGGCCTGGCGCGATCATGAGGCAGCCTTCGATGCCGACGTCGGCTGGTCGCAAGGCACCAATGCGCTGGTGTTTCGCGATCGCGGCCTGGACCGGGCGATGCCGGGGGCGGATCTTCCACGCCTGCAGCGGCTGACGACGGATCTTGCCGGTGTCGCCGGCTCCTGCGGCACGCCGGCGTTCCTCGATCTGGTCCGTGGCGAGATCCGGCGGCGGTTGTCGGCCGGCGCGCTTCATCTCGAGGAGGTCGCCGATGCGCTGTCGACAACGTCGTGGACGTTGCAGCGCCGGCTTGCCGAGTTCGGCGCCACCTTCTCCGACCTGGTCGAGGCGACGCGGCTCGACCTCGCCCGCCACTATCTGCGCCAAGCACATCTGCCGCTCGGCGACGTCGCCTTCCTGCTCGGCTATTCCGAAGCCTCAGCCTTCTCCCGCGCGTTCTCGCGCTGGACCGGCTGCAGCCCGCGGCATTGGCGCCAACGGTCATTGCAGGCGACGGCTCGCAGCTAAAGCCGCGCCACCGGCATCAATCTGCCGGCATCGTCTTCTCGACCAGCCGCACCCAATAGGAGGCGCCATGGCCGAGGATGTTGTCGTTGAAGCGATAGGCCGGATGGTGGCAGTCCTTGCCGTCGCCCATGCCGAGGAAGACGAAGGCGCCGGGGCGGGCCTGCAGCATGAAGGCGAAGTCCTCGGCGCCCATCAGCGGCGGCGCATTGTCGACCACCCGCTCCGCACCGACGACGTCGCGGGCGACATCGGCGGCGACCCCGGTCTCGCGCGCATGGTTCATCGTAATCGGGTAGAGCCGCGTGTATTTCGTCGTCGCCTCACCGCCATAGGTGCGGGCGATGCCGTCGGCGACCTCGGCAATACGGCGCTCCACCAGGTCCTGCACCTCGGGATCGAGCGTGCGCACGGTCCCCTTCAGTTCGACGGTCTCCGGAATGACGTTCATCGCCGTGCCGGCCTCGACGACGCAGATCGAGATGACCGCCGACTTGATCGGATCGACGTTGCGCGACACGATCGACTGCAGCGCGGTGATGATGTGCGCGGCGATCAGCACGCTGTCGACCGCCTTGTGGACCCCGGCACCGGCATGCCCGCCCTTGCCGCGGACGGTGATCTCGAGCTGGTCCGACGACGCCAGCATCGGGCCCGGCCGCAGCGCGAAGACGCCTTCGGGCACGCCCGGCGCGTTGTGCAGGCCGTAGACCTCCTGGATGCCCCAGCGGGTCATCAGCCCGTCGTCGACCATCGCCTTGCCGCCGGCGCCGCCCTCCTCGGCCGGCTGGAAGATCACGATCGCCGTGCCGTCGAAATTGCGCGTGTCCGCGAGATGCTTGGCGGCCCCCAGCAGCATCGCGGTATGGCCGTCATGGCCGCAGGCATGCATCAGGCCCGGCGTCTTCGACGCGTAGGGCACGCCCGAGGCTTCCTCGATCGGCAGCGCGTCCATGTCGGCGCGCAGGCCGATGGTGCGACCTGAGCTGGTCCGACGGCCGCGGATGACACCGACCACGCCGGTGCGTCCGATGCCGGTCACCACCTCGTCACAACCGAATTCGCGCAAGCGCTCGGCGACGATGCCGGCGGTGCGGTGCACCTCGTACATCAGCTCGGGATGTTCATGGAAATCATGGCGCCAGGCGGCCATGTCGTCGGTGAGCGCGGCGATGCTGTTCAGGATGGGCATGGAGGCGGTGTTCTCGTTCGGGACGGTGACGCCCGAACCATGACCGGAACGGCGGATGGACACAAGCTCTCGCCCGCATCAGCCCTCGATCGGGGCGTGTGACAGGTACGCGAGCAGCTTCATCTCGCGGCGGCCGCGGGTGACGGTGTCGAGCACGAGGCCCGAGGAGGCCGACAGCAGCGCCATGATCATCAGGCCCATCGACAGCACGGCGGTCGGCAGCCGCGGCACCAGCCCGGTCTCGATATAGGTGACGAAGATGGGAATCGCGAAGCCGATCGAGACCAGCGCGAGGAAGATGCCGATAGCGCTGAAGAAGCGCAGCGGCTTCTCCGAGCGATACAGCTTCAGGATCGTGCCGAGGATGCGGAAGCCGTCGCGCCAGGTGTTGAGCTTGGAGACGGAGCCTTCGGGCCGCGCGTAGTATGGCGTCGCGAGCTCGGCGACCGGCAGCGCCAGCTCCAGCGCATGCACGGTCAGCTCGGTCTCGATCTCGAAGCCGTCGGAGAGGACGGGGAAGGATTTGACGAAGCGGCGCGAGAACACGCGGTAGCCGGACAGGATGTCCTTGAAGGCCTGGCCGAACACCTCGGCGAGGAAGCTCGTCAGCATCCAGTTGCCGGTGCGATGACCCATGCGGTAGGCGGCCTGCTCCTGGTCGACGCGCAGGCCCACCACCATGTCGAGCCGCTCGCTCACGAGACGCGCGATCATGCCGGGCGCGCTCGGCGCGTCATAGGTCGCGTCACCATCGACCAGCACGTAGATGTCGGCGTCGATATCGGCGAACATGCGCCGGACGACGTGGCCCTTGCCCTGCCGCCGCTCGCTGCGCACCTCGGCGCCGGCCGCGCGCGCGACCTCGATGGTGCGGTCCTTGGAATTGTTGTCATAGACGTAGACGGTGGCCGTCGGCAGCGCCTGCTTGAAATCGCGGACCACGGTGGCGACCGCGGCCTCCTCATTGTAGCAGGGCACCAGCACGGCGATCCGCATCGAAGCTGAACTCATCGACCCCTCTCCCCCAGGGACGGGAGACTGCCCTCATTCGGTGCAGAAATTCATAATGATCCGGCGACAACGCGCTGTTCCGGCCGCCAGGTGGGAATGACCTTAACGCCGTCCAGCACCTCCCGCAGGCGGGATTGCGTGCCGAGCGTGGTTCCCTCCGGCAGCGCGTCGCGTGCGAAGAAGCCGGTCTCCACGATTTCGAGGTTCGGCTCCGGCGGCCGGTCCTGCGTGAACCTTTTGATAACGAAGACGGCGACGTGGTCGCGCGGCGAGACGTGGCTGTTGAGGAAGATGCCGTGCAGCTCCGGCTCGCCTTCGAGCGCGATCCGGCCCTCCTCGAACAGCTCCCGCGTCAGCGCCTCGATGAACGTCTCGCCGACCTCGACGCCGCCGCCCGGCAGGTGCCAGCCCGAGACATAGCCATGCCGGACCAGGAACACGCGGTTCTCGGCATCCAGCACCACGCCGCGGACGCCCAGCGTCATGCCGCGCGCGAAGCGCCAATAGAGGTGGAAGCCGCGCCGGAGCACCGGCTCGAACCGGATCCGCAGCCGGCTCAGATGTGTCGTCATCGCTGTCGTCGTCCTGGTTGTTCTTGCGCTCGCAGGCGGGGCTTGTCATGAGAGCCGGGGCATCACGAGGGATAGCACGAGATGACATCTGCTGGGCGCGCCTGCATCCGCCATCGGCACCGAGGGGCGTAATGGCTGCCTTCACCCTCGCCCACCTGTCCGACCCGCACCTCGCTCCCCAGCACAAGCCGCGCCTGTCGGAGCTCGCCGGCAAGCGCGCACTCGGCTATCTCAACTGGACGCGCAATCGCTACAAATATCACCGCCGCGACATCCTCGATCTGCTCATCTCCGATCTGCATGCGCAGATGCCGGACCAGATCGCCGTCACCGGCGATCTGGTCAATTTCGCCCTCGAATCCGAATTCCCGCTCGCCCAGGCCTGGCTGCGGACGGTGGGGCCGCCGGACAAGGTCACCGCGATTCCCGGCAATCACGACGCCTATGTGCGCTCGACGCGGCTGCGCTTCGCCGAGAGCTTTGCCGACTATTTCGGCGGCGATGCCGAGGGACCGGCTACGTTCCCGTCGCTGCGCCGGCGCGGGCCGCTCGCGTTGATCAGCCTGTCCTCGGCCGTGCCGTCGGCGCCGTTCATGGCGACGGGACGGCTCGGCAGCGCACAGCTCGCCGCGCTGGAGCAGATGCTCGAATCGCTGGCCCACGAGCAGCTGTTCCGCGTGCTGCTGGTGCATCATCCGCTGCGCTCGGCCCACCGGATGAAGCGGCTGACCGACGCCGGCAAGCTGATCGCGCTGCTCGCGCGCCACGGCGTCGAGCTGATCCTGCACGGCCACGACCACGTGCATTCGACGATCTGGATCGACGGACCGGAGCGCAAGATCCCGGTCGTCGGCGTGCCCTCGGCGTCGTCGATGGCGCATGGCCACTATCCCGCCGCGGCCTACAACATGTTCGCCATCAGCAGCGACGGCAATCACTGGCGCTGCGACATGAGGGTGCGGGCGGTCAACGAGGCGCTGCGGGTGCGCGAGATCCGCGAGGTCCGCCTGCTTTGAGGCGCGGCCACGCCGTCAGATCTGCTGTAGGCTCGCATAGAATGCGACGCCGAACAGCGACAGCGCGCCGAGCACGAAGCCGAGCACGAACGGCCAGACCCCGCCGCGCCGCCGCGGCGCCTCGGCGCTCGTCTTCGTCTGAGCCCTTGCGACGCTGAAGGCGCGCTCGCGCTCGACCATGCGGCGCGCGACGTAATCGGTGACGGCCTTCACGATCGCCGCGATGTCGTGCGACTCGGCGAGCACGACGCGGCCGTTTCGGGTGTCCTGCACGAAGCGATACTGCCGCTTGTCACGCCCCATCACGACGTGGGCGACGACGTCGATCCACAGCCGCGGCGTCTCGCCCTGGCTGATGCCGCGATCGAACAGATCGAGCTGGCTCGGGATCTCCGCGAACAGCGGGTCCAGCGCGTCGTTGAGAATTTCGAGCCGCGCCACCTCTGCGTCGCGCAGATCAACCACCACGCCCGTTCGGTCTGCGGCCTCGATCCGGGCCTGGCGCAGCGCCTCGCGCAGGCGCACGGGGCGGGCTTCAGTGCTGCTGTCGGCGGCCTCGGACATCGGTCACGCTTTCACGGTTCGGCCCTGGTTTCGCCAGGTTCCCACCGTGTTAACGTAGCAGTAACCCAGTATTCTGCAATCCCCTTTCATCTTCAATGGGTTATAAGCACGCTGGCGTAACCACGAAACGGACGTGGGCGGCCTCCTCCGGCATGACCCGGCTGAGACCGCCCCGTCCTTGGGCTCTTTCCTCGAGCTTATTCAAATACCCGGCAATGCATTCCTTCCGGCGATCAGGCCGCCGGCGCGCGCTGCGGCTCCTCGACGATCGAGAAGCGGACGCCGGCCTTGTGGCGGTTCTCCTCGGACACCTCGCGCCAGCAGTCCTCGGCCTCCTTGCGCGACTTGAACGGCCCCTTCACCTGGGCCGAGCCTTCCACCAGCTTGTGGAAATTCATCGAGCCGAACTCGCCGCCGATCACCCAGAAATTGCTGGTCATGAGACCCTCCTTCAACCGTCACAACTTTGACAGTGCATTGCGAATTGCGTGACAGGAGATAAACGCGAAACTGGCAGCTTCGTATAGAGGCCTTGTTTTCGAATGGTGATGTCATGTAACATCATCACTTGTCATAAATGTCATTTTGTCAATTTTGTCACAATCCGAGGGCCGGTCGGCCATGAGGGGATCGCGATGCCCGGTGAGTCCGGAAAGAAGCTGTTCGTCGGGCCCCGCTTCCGGCGCATCCGCCAGCAGCTCGGGCTGTCCCAGACCCAGCTCGCCGAGGGCCTCGGCATCTCGCCGAGCTATGTCAACCTGATCGAGCGCAACCAGCGCCCGGTCTCGGCCCAGATCCTGCTGCGGCTGGCCGAGGCCTATGATCTCGATCTGCGCGATCTCGCCACCGCGGACGAGGACCGCTTCTTCGCCGAGCTCAACGAGATCTTCTCCGATCCGCTGTTCCGGCAGATCGAGCTGCCCAAGCAGGAGCTGCGCGACCTTGCCGAGCTCTGCCCCGGCGTCACCCATGCGCTGCAGCGGCTGTACGCAGCCTACGCCGAGGCCCGGCGCGGCGAGACCCTGGTGGCGGCGCAGATGGCCGACCGCAACGACGGCGCCCGCTTCGAAGCCAACCCGATCGAGCGGGTGCGCGACCTGATCGAGGCCAACCGCAATTATTTCGCCGAGCTCGAGCAGCAGGCCGAAGCCTTGCGCGACGCGCTCGACGTCCCGGCCGAAGGACTCTATGCCGCGCTCGCCGCGCGGCTGCGCGAAAAACATTCGGTGCAGACCCGTGTGATGCCGGTCGACGTCATGCGCGAGACCTTGCGCCGCTACGACCGCCATCGGCGTCAGCTGCTGATCTCCGAGCTGGTCGACGGGCCCGGCCGCACCTTCCAGCTCGCAGTCCAACTCGGCATGGCCGAATGCCTCCCACAGTTCGAGATCATCATCGGCCGCGCCGGCGCGCTCGACGACACCTCGCGCCGGCTCTACCGCATGACACTCGCGAGCTATTTCGCCGCCGCCGTGATGATGCCCTACGCACCGTTCCTCACTGCTGCCGAGGCGCTCAGCTACGACATCAACGTGCTGGCGCAGCGCTTCAACACCGGCTTCGAGCAGGTCTGTCACCGCCTCACCACGCTGTCGCGCCCGAACGCGCGCGGCATTCCGTTCTTCATGCTGCGCGTCGACAATGCCGGCAACGTCTCCAAGCGCTTCTCGTCGGGCACCTTCCCGTTCTCCAAGTTCGGCGGCACCTGCCCGCTGTGGAACGTGCACTCGACCTTCGACACGCCGGACCGGCTGCTGAAGCAGATCATCGAGCTGCCCGACGGCTCGCGCTATTTCTCGATTGCCCAGATGGTCCGCCGGCCGGTGGCGCCGCATCCGCTGCCGCAGCCACGCTTCGCGATCGGCCTGGGCTGCGAGATCCGCCACGCGTCGCGCCTCGTCTACGCCGCCGGCATGGATCTCGAGACGGCCGAGGGCACCCCGATCGGGGTCAACTGCCGTCTCTGCGAGCGCGAGAACTGCGCCCAGCGCGCCGAGCCGCCGATCACGCGGACGCTGATTTTGGATGAGACCACCCGGCGCGTCAGCTCGTTCGCGTTCAGCAATGCGAGGGAGTTGTGAGGGCTCCACTCTCGCCTCCGTCATTCCGGGGGCGGAGTGTGTAGCCCCGCTCTCGCAATGACACTGAAAAAACAACGCACGGACGCGAGCACACGTCACGCGGAGACACGTGAAGCTCGGATATCCGGTGCGGAGAGACATGCAGTCACCTCCTCGCGGCGCATCTGCGCCCGAGCTTTTCTGTTAGTTTGCCCACTTTGAACACAGAGGGCGCAGGGAAGACCGGGAGCTCGCCGCCCCCATGGCCCCCGTGCGGAAAAAATGCACGGGGCAGGAACCACAGGTTCGGCTGGGACATCCCGGCCTTCCCCGCGCGATGGCTTTACGGCTTACTCCGTGCTCTCCCCAGGGACCGGCTGTCTTGCCCCTGTCATCAGCGCCATCGCAGGCGCAAACTTGATCTCAGCACCGGGAGATCAGGACCACACGGCTTGACCGTGCGCATCGAACCGTTCGTCGGCACGATCGCTCGCGCTGCAGTTCGATACGCCCATCGCATCCCGCACCCAACGCTCGTGACGACCGCGAAACGCCCCTCAGATCGAGGCGGGACAAGCGGAGTGAACATCAAATTCTGAAAAATGGAAACAGCAATATTTTTGCCGATAGGACTGGACACGAGTGATCCAGCTGAACTCGCTGACGAAATCAGTCCATCGGCGCACACGGAATTGACAGCTCGACAGGCCATGAGCCGGTAGCGCGCGCCGCAAATCCAACAAATATGCGCGGCCGATTTGCCCGACGGGCGGGCGGGGGTCGCGTAACAAGAGACGCGAGGGGAGGAGACCAGATCGCGCTGGAGCTGAACGTGATCAAGAACTCGGTATCGATAAGGCCTCCAGCTCCTCGATGCCGACAGGAGGCCTGCTTCGCCACCCCATGATGAACGCGCGCTTGGCCAGGCCGTCCTGAACACGAGCGATCTGCCTCCGCTCTCCGGCAATCCGCGCTCGCAGGAGGGGATCGCGAGTTCCGGAAGCGGCGAGGCATTTGTTGATCACCCAACCGAACGGCTCGATGCCGGCGCGCCGCAGGTCCTCCTGGAGAGCGGCGGCCTCCGAAACGGGCGTCGTTTCCGGCAGGGTCACCAGGATGATCTGCGTGTAGGTGGAATCCTGCAACCGCATCAGCGGCGTGATCACCCGGCCGGCCCCGCCCGGCTCCAATTGGCTCGTCAGCTGGCGATGATAGGCCCCGGTCGCATCGAGCAGGAGCAGGGTATGACCGGTGGGCGCCGTATCCAGCACCACAAAGGCGCTCCGGGCCTCCGCGACCACGTGGGAGAAGGCATGGAAAACGGCGACCTCCTCCGTGCAGGGCGAAGCCAAGTCCTCAAGCAGGAGCGCCTTGCCCTGCTCATCCAGGTCGCGGCCGCGGCTCGCCAGTATTTTCGCGACATAGCGCTCCGTCTCGCGCCGAGGATCGATCCGGTCCACCGTCAGCCCTGGGATCGCGGCGTCAACGACATCCATGACGTGGGCCGCTGGATCGGTCGTGCTGAGGTGGACGGCATGCCCGCGCCTCGCGAGGCCGACAGCGATGGCAGCCGCAATCGTCGTCTTCCCGACGCCGCCCTTACCCATGACCATGATGAGGCCGCGATTGCGGTGAGCGATGTCATCGACCAAGCGGTCGAGTCCACGCACGTCAACCGGCACTCCAACTTGTTCGCCAGTCGACGTCTCAAGCCGTGGACCGGACGACGACAACACTGCCCTGAGCGCCGCGAGACCCACAATGTCGAACCCAACCAATGGGATTTCATCCCGCGGCAGCTTACGCAGCGAGTCCGGCATCGAGGCGAGAGCCTCATCCTGATCCCGCTCGAGTGAACTCGCGACCGCGTCAGTAGGGTCAGTGGCGTGAAAGCGTCCGTTCACGGCGAGCGTCTGATTGGTGAGATTGAGCGCATCAAGTTCGCTCGACGTTCGCGCCGCCTCCCGGATTGCGCTCCGGTCGGCGCGGGTCACCAGGACCACGGTCGTCCGCCTCGGATCGCTCAGCGCCTGAAGCGCTTGTCGAAAACGATCCTCCTGCATCTTCAAACCCGAATGCGGGCCGAGGCACGATGCTCCGCGGTCGTTATCCTTCAGGAAACCGGTCCAAGCCTTCGGCAGGCTCAGAAGCCGCAAGGTGTGGCCGGTCGGGGCCGTATCGAAGATGATATGGTCGTAACCCGCTCTGTCCCCGTCCAGCAATCCGACGAACTCGTCGAATGCGGCAATCTCGGTGGTGCATGCGCCGGAAAGCTGCTCGCGTATGGTCGATCTCTCCTGATCCGTCACCGTGGTCTCGAGCTGTTCGAGCACGCGAGATCGGTAGCTCTCGGCTGCGGCCTCAGGGTCGATATTCATCGCGAAGAGCCCTGTCGCGTTCGGCACCGGCACCGGGCTGTCAGTTAGTTCAACTTCCAACATCTCGTCGAGGTTCGACGCAGGATCGGTGCTGACCAGAAGGACACGCAATCCACGGTCCGCGAGACTGATGGCGGTCGCACAAGCGAGCGACGTCTTGCCCACACCGCCCTTGCCAGTGAAAAAGAGAAAGGGCGTCGGAGCGTTCAGCGCGCGCAATCGAAGCATTCAAATCCCTTCCAAGTGATCGTGTGCGGCATTGCCGACCCGGGAGTCGGTAAGATTTTTCTCGCCGGCGTTCGCTCGATTCGGTGCATGAACTCGGCGCGGAGTGCTAAACCGACTTCGACGTCCTTTCGGGTCACCAATCATGGTCCCTTTTCGTGCCTTGATCGGTCGCCGCAGACCAATCGATTCGTAGAGCCCCGGCACGACTCCTTGTTGCGATGGATCAATAATCGTGTTGCAGGAGCGCACCCATCGTCGGCATTGCGGCAGCCGCCGAGTGCGAGTCAGGACGTGGAAGATCCCAGCCCTGGATGTAGCCCCGCACCTTCCGGCGTAAGACACGAGAAGCAAAATTGCTGTGGCTGACGCGAGCAGGTCGAATGCTCACGTCTCGGCTCCATGTCCGTCACGCGGGACCGTCGCTCACGCTGCGTTCAGAACGCCGCGCACATGCTCTGCACGCGCCGGACGGATCGCCGTTGGCGCATTCAGCAGGTCGGAACTCCAAAGTCGCCTCTTGTTGGCTTGCGGTGGAACCGCAGGCCTCCAGAAGGGTTGCTCCGCAGTTCCACGCAACAGAGTGAGAATAAGTTGAATCGCCGTCAGTTCATTCAATCTGCGGCTGCGATCCCGGTCGCCGCGTCCCTGGCGCGGAGCGCGTCCGCAGCGCCGCCTGCGGCTCAGCCGTTCAGTGCAGCCACCGTGCGCGACCTCGCACGCGCCCTCGCGGCCAAGCCATTCGCCGCGCCGGACGACAAGCTGCCGGACGCGCTGGCGAAGCTCGACTACGATGCCTATCGTTCGATCCGCTTCCTGCCGGACCACGCGCTGTGGCGCGGCGACGACCTGCCGTTCCAGGCGCAGTTCTTCCATCGCGGCTCGATCTACAAGGACCGGGTCGACATCTACGAGGTTGCGGACGGACAGGCCAGGCCCGTGGCCTATCGTCCCGAGGACTTCGCATTCGGCCAGCAGGTCGCGGCGTTCCCGGCGGCCGACCTCGGCTTCGCCGGCTTCCGCATCCATGCGCCGATGAACCGGCCGGACTACTATGACGAGGTCTGCGTGTTCCTCGGCGCGAGCTATTTTCGCGCGGTGGCCAAGGGTGAGATCTATGGTCTCTCCGCGCGGGGACTTTCCATCGACACCGGCGAGGCGAAGGGCGAGGAATTCCCCGTCTTCAAGGCGTTCTGGCTGGAGAAGCCGACGCCGGGCGCCACCGCGATGGTGGTGCACGCGCTGCTCGACAGCAAGAGCGCGACCGGTTCCTACCGCTTCACCATTCGTCCCGGCGAGACCACCGTGTTCGACGTCGAGGCCTCGCTGTACCCGCGCGTCGAGATCGGCCATGCCGGGCTGGCGCCGATGACCAGCATGTTCTTCTTCGGACCGAACGACCGCAACGAGGCCGACGACTTCCGACCCGCGGTGCATGATTCCGACGGGCTTGCGATGTTCAACGGCAAGGGCGAGCAGCTGTGGCGTCCCTTGAGCAATCCGCGCGACCTGCAAGTCAGCGTGTTCAACGACCTCAATCCGCGCGGCTTCGGCCTGATGCAGCGCGAGCGCAGCTATGCCGCCTATCAGGATCTGGAATCGCATTTCGAACGGCGGCCGAGCCTGTGGATCGAGCCGATCGGCGACTGGGGCGAAGGCGCCGTGGTGCTGTTCGAGATTCCGACCAAGCAGGAGATCCACGACAACATCGCCGCATTCTGGCGGCCTAAGACGCCGCTCGCCGCCAAGGGCGAACACAACATGACCTATCGCCTGCATTGGGGCCAGGACGCGCCGAAGCCGCACGCGCTGGCGCGCTTCACCCGCACCGGCGTCGGCGTTCACGGCGAAGGCCGGCTGTTCGTGCTGGAGCTCGAAGGCGACGCCCTGAAAGGGCTCGATCCGGCGCAGATCAAGGGCGTGGTGAGCGCCGACAAGGCCGAGGTGACCAACATCGTCACGCAGCCCAATCCCGAGACGGGCGGATGGCGGCTGAGCTTCCAATGCGCCGTCAATAGCGCACCGGTCGAGTTGCGCGCGGAGCTGACCGCCAACGACAAGCTCGTCTCCGAAAGCTGGATCTACCGATGGACGCCGTAGCCGCAGAGACGATGCGCGCGCCTCGTCGCGCGGAGATCAACGGCCTGCTGCCCCCAGAAGCGCCGCTCGCGATGCAGCCGTCGCCGCTCCATCATGTTCCGGCGGCGGCGCAGGCGATCACGAGCGGGCCACGCATCGCGTTCCGACGCATGCTGATCTTCGCCGGCACGGCCGCGCTGACGCTGGCCGGCTGCACCAGGATGTACGAGGTGGTCGAGGTCGGCGGCGTGACCGTGCTGGAAGGCATGGTGCTGGTGCTGTTCTCGACCCTGCTCGCCTGGATCGCCTTTGCTTTCGTGTCGGCCCTGGCCGGCTTCTGCGCGATGTTCGCGCGCCGCCGCGATACGATCGCGATCGATGTCGAAGGTCCGCTGCCCGGGCTCTCGAGCCGCACGGCGATGCTGCTGCCGACCTACAACGAGGAGCCGCACGCGGTGATGGTGCGCTTGCGCGCCATGATCGAGTCCGTGGCGGAGACCGGCCAGGCCGAGCGCTTCGACTGGTTCCTGCTCAGCGACACCACCGATCCCGACATCTGGATCGGCGAGGAGGCCGCGTTCCTGGCGCTGCGCGAGGCGTGCGGCACCGATCGCGTGTTCTACCGGCACCGCGCCGACAATGTCGCCCGCAAGGCGGGCAACATCGCCGAGTGGGTGCGGCGCTTCGGCGCGGCCTATGATCACATGATCATCCTCGACGCCGACAGCCTGATGAGCGGCGCGACCGTGGTGCGGCTGGCGCATGCGATGGAGCACGCCCCTCAGGCGGCGCTGATCCAGACCCTGCCCGTGATCGTCAACGGCACCAGCCTGTTCGCGCGATTGCAGCAATTCGCCGGCCGGCTCTACGGACCCGTCATCGCCGCCGGCAATGCCTGGTGGTACGGCGCGGAAGGCAATTACTGGGGCCACAACGCCATCATCCGCATCGCCGCCTTCGCGCAGGACGCGGCCCTGCCGGAGTTGCGCGGGCGAAAACCATTCGGCGGGCATATTCTCAGCCACGACTTCATCGAGGCCGCGCTGATGCGCCGCGCCGGCTGGGGAATCTACATGACGGTCGACCTCGACGGCAGCTACGAGGAAGTGCCGCCATCGCTGATCGATCACGCCGCGCGCGACCGGCGCTGGTGCCAGGGCAATCTGCAGCATCTGGCGGTGCTGCCGGCGCGCGGCCTGCACTGGGTGTCGCGGCTGCACCTGTTGATCGGCATCGGCGCCTACATCACCGCGCCGCTCTGGTTCACGTTCCTCGTGCTCGGCATCCTGATTTCGCTGCAGGCCAATTTCGTCCGTCCGGAATATTTCCCGAAAGGCTTTGCGCTGTTCCCGAGCTGGCCGGCGCAGGATCCGGTGCTCGCCGCCCAGGTCTTTGCCGCGACCCTCGGGCTCTTGATGGTGCCGAAGCTGCTCGCCTGCCTCGCGGCCCTGTTCACGCCGGCGCGGCGCCGCGGCTTCGGCGGCGGGCTGCGCCTCTGCGTCGCGGTGTTGGCTGAGACCGTGCTGGCGGCGCTGATCGCGCCATCGATGATGATCTTCCAGTCGGTCGCCGTGATCGAGATCCTGCTCGGGCGCGACGCCGGGTGGCAGGTGCAGCGCCGCAGCGACGGCGGCGTGAGCCGGCAGGAGATCTATCGCAAGTTCGCGCTGCCCACCCTGTGCGGCCTCGCCATGGCTGCCAGCGCCTATGCGGTGTCGCTGCCTCTGCTCGCCTGGATGTCGCCGGTCATCGCCGGCCTCGTGCTGTCGATTCCGATCGGCCTTCTGACGGGCGGCCGCGGCACCGGGGCCGGACTGTTCGTGACGCCCGAGGACCGGACGCCGCCGCGCGTGCTGATCCGCGCCCGGGAGCTTGCCGGTGAGCCCGAGCCTCGCCGCGAGGCCGCGCTGGTCGCGCTGCAGCGGAATGCCGAGCTGCGGCGACAGCATGTCGATGCCCTGCCCGCGCCACGGCGCCGCGAGCCGGGTGACATCGATGTCGAGCTGACGACGGCGAAGGCCAGGATTGCCGACGCGGCCTGCTTCAGGGACGCAATCGACTTCCTCTCCCGCCGCGAAACGCTCGCCGTGCTCAACGATCGCACCACGCTCGAGCGGCTCGTCAAGCTGCCGGCCGCCGAGGCCTGAGAACTGAGCTACTTGGTCAGATGCGCCGAGGCGATGGCCTGCTGAAACAGCGCGGTCAGCGCGGCGCCGATGCTGCCGCTGGAATCGACCTCGTAGTAGTAGCCGGGACTGGCGCACGACTTCATGATACCGCTGATCGAATCCCGCCACGGCGCGATATAGGTCGTGTACCAGCTGTTGTTGGTGATCGCGAGATAGGTGGTGTAGAGCACCGCGATCTTGATGCCGCGCGCCTTCAGGGAGGTGCAGGTCGCGGTGTTCAGCGGCTCCTGGCAGCGTCCGCCGGAGAGCACGGTCTTGCTGCAGGTGGTGGGATAGGAATAGTCGGCGACGCCGTCGGCGACGAAGAACAGCCACTTCTGCGGCTTGGTCGACGAGCCGTCGCCCTGCGCCGGGATGACGCCGTTCATGGCGGACATGGTGCCGTCGTAATCGGTGCACATGTCGTTGTTGTAGCCGCTATAGGGGATCGTCATCAGGTCGAGCGCGCCGACCGACGACTTCACCGACGACATGCTCGACGACAGGCTGGCGATGGTGGTCAATCCCAGCGAGCCGCAGTCGCTGCCCAGGCTGTAGACCGCCATCCGGTACTGGTTGCTGACGACCTGGCTGGCGGTCGCGGTGTCCGTCAGCGACTGCGTCGCCGACCTGACGACGTCGATCCGCATCGTCACGCCCTTCTTCTTGGCGATGGAATAATAGCTGTTGGTCTGCAGCGTCTTCTTCGTGCTCGACGTATAGGTGTCGTGGCAGGCGAAGGCGCACTTGTCGGAGGTCGCATTCTGCAGCGTCGTCATGTCGGCCGTGGTTGCGCCGAGGCCCTGCGACGGCGAGTTGTCGAGCAGAACGTAGAAGTCCATGTAGGTCGGGAACGAGGCCGAAGCCGACGACGAGGCCGAGACCGTCATGGTCGGGTAGCCGAACATGTGCATGAAGGCCGTCTTGACCACCACGCTGGCGCTGCCGGTCACGGTCCGCGCCGTGACGCTATCGCTGATATCGATGTTCAGCGAGTCCGCCGCCAGATTATGCGCCGCCATCTGGCCGTTGAACATGTTGGTCGCCGCCGTCTTGGCGTCCGACGCGGCGCCGCGCATCGCGGTGTAGCCGGTCGCAGCCAGCATCGCGGCGTCCATCGAAGCCGACAGCTTCGCCTTGGCGCGCACGGCCATCGAATAGTCGATCGCCGAGCCGACGAAGGCGAGGATCGGGAGCAGGGCAAGCGCGAAGATGATCGCGATGTTGCCGCTCTGGTCGCGACGGAACAGCGACAATAGTCTGAGGTATCTATTTCCGGCCAGCACGGCCACACTCCAACAAACACGGTGATGTTGCCGAAGATGTTGCGGATCAACCGTTGCATTGGAATTGATGGAATTGCAGAGAATTCGTTACGTTGCGTTTCCGATTGTCGTAAGCGGTGTCGATGCACCACTCGAAGCGACATGACCGCCATGCGGACGGTTTTCGTGGGCCGGCACGACACCGAATGACGGACGGGTCTCGTCCGCCCGCCCGCCCGATCTGCGCGGCGCCCCTCCTCTGGTACCCCGATTGCAAAGCGGCTGCGCCGATTGCATAGTCCGCGCGGTTTGCAGCGCCGGGGCGCGCTGATTCTCTGGGGGAGTTGGGGACGACGATGGCGGATGCCGATCTTGATGCCGTGATCCGGCAACTGGCCAAGCAGCAGAACAAGGCCATTCTGGCCGCGGCGAAAAAGCGCAAGGACCGCTTCAACGGCATGGCCGTCAAGGCCAAGGACAAGGATGCCAAGGAGCGCTTCAAGCTGCTCGCGCGCGAGGCGGTCGAGCAGGCCAATGCCGCCGCCCGACGGCTCTTGATCTCCGCCGACAACGTCGCGGACAGCTACGCCCGCGCGATGCGCCAGGCCGCCGCCGCGGAGCTGCCCAGGAAGCCGGAGACCAAGCAGCCGGAGAAGAAGGCCGACGGTGCGGCGGCCAAGCCGCAAGGCGGCAAGGCGACGAGCAAGGCGGCCGGGAACGATCCAGCCAAGCCCACACCGAAGAAGGCCGCGCCGAAGAAGGCCGCCAAGAAGGCTTGAGCCGGGCTCCGAACGTGGGAGCCTCCCTCCGCAAGATTGCGCCCTCGACAGCAACCTTCGCCGGGCCTTTCGACTTGCCTCCGCAACAATCTGTCCGGATGACTGCATGAAGGTGCTGGTTTGGCATGTGCCAAGCAGATGTTCATGCTCATCGTGAAGCTACGGCTTCAGGACGACAGAGAACAGGCGAAAGCCCGCGATCTTCGGAAACGCCTCCGCGGCCTCGGGCGAGACCAGGGCCACCACGGCCGCGCTCACCTCGCCATTGTTCAGCCGGGTGATCGCGGTGGCCTGCCCTTCCAGCAGCAGCACCTCCGTCGCACCGGCCGCATTCATGGCCGCGGTGATCTTCGCGTTGGACTTGGCATAGCGCTCGTCGATCGCGATCACCTTGCCGCTGAGATCGCCTACGCCACGCACGGTGGGACGCGCCAGCAGCACAGCGACGAGAGGACTTTCGCCGGGTCCTTCGGGGACACGCAGCGCGGTCATCCGCTCGGCGAGCTCGGCGGCCACCGTCACCGCAGCCACCATGACGTCGTTCTGGACCTTGGCCGGACTCGGCGTGTCCGTCGTGGCGGCGGGGGTCTTGATCACCGGCGAAGGTGCTCCGTCAGCCGGCGCAGGCGAACCGGGCCGCGGCGTTCGCGCCGGCGCCGCGAGCGGCTTCTCGATCGGTTTGTCAACCGGCCTTTCAGTCGGCTTCTCAGCCGGCTTGGCGGTGACGATTGGCGACTTGACCCGGCGCTTTGCGGCACGGGCGTGCTTGCGCTGCAGAGCCGCGCGGCGCGCGACCGCAGGCTTGTGGATCGTGGTGGCAGGCTCCAATGATTGCGGCGACTGGTCGGCGACGGGACCGTCCACGCAGGGCCTTCCGCTCAGATCGACGCAAGACGATGCCACCTGCGGCGTGACCTGGTGGCTGCAGCCGGCCAGCGCCAAGGTTGAAACGACGGCCAACGCGCCGAGACAAAGCGCTCTCACTTTTCCGCTCCTGACGACTCTCCCGCGCACGAGACGCGCCTCTGCTCTGGCCTGCTATTTCAAGGGTCATCGGTTAAACTCAGGCTTAAGCGCCGGTCCCGGCACGCGGACTCAGTGAGGCGTGGTTAATGTCGCGCGCACAAGGCGGCGACATTGGCCGGCCTCGACCGCGAGTCTCGAGCATTCCCCCCAGCGGATATCAAACAGGCTTCACGCCGCCGCGGGGGGCAGGCACGAATTCCGTTGATCGGATCGCCGCACGCCGCCATGTTGCGGCAGGCTCGTCGCGACGCGCCGCGTTCCCTGCGCCCGCCGCGGCGGAACGAAGCGCCGCCGCAGATGTTTCTCGAACTTGCGAAGGATGCTCCATGGCCAAGACAGACCCCGCAGCCGGCAAGCCGATCGCCAATGCTGCGCTCGCCAACATTCCGCGGCTGATCACGGCCTATTATGCGCTGAAGCCCGACCCGCACGAGCCGACCCAGCGCGTCGCGTTCGGCACGTCGGGGCATCGCGGCTCGTCGTTGAAGACCGGCTTCAACGAGAACCACATTCTCGCCACCAGCCAGGCGCTCTGCGACTACCGCCGCCAGCAGGGCCTCGACGGCCCCCTCTTCGTCGGCATCGACACCCACGCGCTGGCCGAGCCCGCGCTGGCCAGCGCGCTCGAAGTGTTCGGCGCCAATGGCGTCGAGGTGATGGTCGACAAGGACGGCGGCTACACGCCGACACCGGTGATCTCGCACGCCATCATCTCCTACAACAAGGGCCGCACGGCGCATCTCGCCGACGGCGTCGTCATCACGCCGTCGCACAATCCGCCGGAGGATGGCGGCTACAAATACAATCCGCCGCATGGCGGCCCGGCCGACACCGATGCGACGGCCGAGATCGAGCGGCAGGCCAACGTGTATCTGGCCAACGACCTCGATGGCGTATCGCGCATCAGCTACAGCCGGGCCAAGCAGAGCGGCTCGGTGCACACCTACGACTACATCACGCCCTACGTCGCCGATCTCGCCAACACCGTCGATCTCGAGGCCGTCAAGTCCGCGGGCATCAAGATCGGCATCGATCCGCTCGGCGGCGCGGCGATTGCCTATTGGGCGCCGATCATCGAGCGCTACGGCCTCAATGCCACCATCGTCAACGATCTCGTCGATCCGACCTTCCGGTTCATGACCGCGGACTGGGACGGCAAGATCCGCATGGACTGCTCGTCGCCCTATGCGATGGCGAGCCTGATCGGCATGCGCGAGCGCTTCGACGTCGCGTTTGCCAACGACACCGACGCCGACCGCCATGGCATCGTCACGCGCTCGGGCGGGCTGATGAATCCCAACCACTATCTGGCGACCGCGATCTCCTATCTGTTCGCGCACCGGCCCGACTGGCGCAGCGACGCCGCCATCGGCAAGACCATCGTGTCGAGCTCTCTGATCGACCGCGTCGCGCAGAAGCTCGGCCGCAAGCTCGTCGAAACTCCCGTCGGCTTCAAATGGTTCGTCGAGGGCCTCGGCTCCGGCAGCTTCGGCTTCGCCGGCGAGGAGAGCGCGGGCGCTTCGTTCCTGAAGCGCGACGGCACGGTGTGGACCACCGACAAGGACGGCCTGATCCTCGGGCTGCTCGCCGCCGAGATCATGGCCAGGCGCGGCCGCGACCCGAGCGAGCTCTACAAGGAGCTGACGGCAGAGCTCGGCGCGCCGGTCTATGAGCGCATCGACGTGCCGGCGAGCCCGCCGGCAAAGGCGGCGCTGAAGGCGCTGACGCCGGAAATGCTGAACCTGAAGGAGCTCGCCGGCGATCCCGTCCGCATGGTGCATACCAAGGCTCCGGGCAACGGCCAGTCGTTCGGCGGCATCAAGGTCGAGACCGACTACGGCTGGTTCGCGGCGCGCCCCTCCGGCACCGAGGACGTCAACAAGCTCTATGCCGAGAGTTTTCGCGACGCCGAGCATCTCAAGCGGATCCAGAGCGAGGCCCAGGCGGCGCTGGCGAAGGTTGGGTGAAGAGGGCGAGTAGCGAATGGGGGCTTCCTCATCCCCTATTCGCTACTCCCTATTCGCCATTCGCCCCTTTCCGCCATTCGCTTCCCCCTCGCCTTTTCCTTTCCCTCCGTATCGGATATCGATGGACGGACAAGGAATTAGACAGCCATCGGTGAGACCGGATGCGAAGCTCTTCGACTGCCTTGCGCGTCACCTTCAGCGCGCTCGCAACCTCCTTCATGCTGGTTGTCAGCGCGTCGGCGCAAATGGCGCCGGAGGCGACCACACCGCGTCCGAAGCCGGCGCCATCGATGCGCGTCGCGGCCTGCCATAACGGCCAGAGCTTCGACCGGTTTCTCGCCGAGCTGAAGCAGCGTGCCATTGCCGAAGGCGTGTCTCAGAGCGCGATCGCGGCCGCCTCGCCCTACCTCACCTACAACCAGGGCATCGTCAACCGCGACCGCGGCCAGCGCGTGTTCGGCCAACTGTTCACCGAGTTCGCCGGCCGGATGGCCGCGCCCTACCGGATGCAGAACGGCCAGCAGCACATCAAGGCGCACGCGGCAGCGTTCGCGCGCGCCGAGAAGGAGTATGGCGTGCCCCCGGCGGTCATCGCCGCGTTCTGGGGTCTGGAGAGCGATTTCGGCGCCAACATGGGCAATTTGCCGGTGCTGCCGTCACTGGTGTCGCTGGCCTATGACTGCCGCCGCAGCGAGCGCTTCCAGAACGAGACCATCGCCGCATTGAAGGTCATCGACCGCGGCGATCTCACGCCGTCAGAGATGATCGGCTCCTGGGCTGGCGAGCTCGGCCAGACCCAGTTCCTGCCGACCCACTACGTCACCTATGCCGTCGACTATGACGGCGACGGCCGCCGCGATCTCCTGCGCAGCGCGCCCGACGTGATCGGCTCGACCGCCAACTACATCGCGACCGGACTGAAATGGCGCCGCGGCGAGCCGTGGCTGGAGGAGATCCGCGTGCCGCAGACGTTTCCCTGGGAGCAGGCCGACCTCACCGTCAAGGCGCCGCGCAGCAAATGGACCGCCCTCGGCGTGACCTATGCCGATGGCCGGCCGCTGCCGAACGATGCGCTCGAAGGCTCGGTGCTGCTGCCGATGGGCCGCAACGGCCCGGCGTTCCTGGCCTATGCCAACTTCGCCGCTTATACCGAATGGAACAACTCGCTGATCTATTCGACCACGGCCGGCTACCTCGCCGCCCGCATCGCCGGCGCGCCGCCGATGCGCAAGCCCGCCGGCCCCGTGGCGCAACTGCCGTTCAACGAGATCAAGGAGCTGCAGCAGCTGCTGGTGAAGGCCGGCTTCGACGTCGGCAAGGTCGACGGCGTGCTGGGACAGCAGAGCCGCACCGCGGTCAAGACGATGCAGCTGCGGCTGGGGCTGCCGGCCGACTCCTGGCCCACGGCAGAGCTGCTCACGCGGATGCGTGGAAACACGCCGCGGGCGCAGGCGGCACCGGCTTCAACGACAGCGACGCGGTGAGCGCACATCGGCGGGCGACGCCCGCGCGTGGCGCGTAAGAGCCCAAACGAGTCGATGACCTCTTACGACCCGGCGCGCAGCCGCGTTGGCCAGCCGACACGGACCAAGGTTTCATCCGGGTCGGATAGCGCGAACTCGTACATCCCCCAAGGCTTGTCTTCGGGCGTTTGCTGAAACTCCCGCGCCGCGGCGTCGACATCCTCGACATAGAGGTAGAGTCCAAAGGGGTTTCGGCCCGGCGTCAGCCATCCCTCGACCGCGTCCGTCAGGTGCAGAGATCCACCTTGCGGATTCGACAGCATGCGATAGGTGTCGGGCTCACCCGGAGCCGGCCTGTCGCTGTCCGGGCGCGCAAAGCCGAGCCGATTGTAGAACCGCTCCGAGGCATCGAGATCATTGCACGGCAGGATGGCGATCAAAGCTCCGGAACGGATCATGCGTGTCCTCCGATGTCATGCGACCATCGTCCGCTCCTCCCAATTCCAATCTATCACCTTGGAATTGGACCGCGAGATGATCGCTCCGGACACAAAAGCGGGAGCTGACGGACAACTCGAGCCCGTCGGCTTGTCACAATGATCTCCATCCCGAGCATGGTCGGCAACTCAGCCGAAATGAGCCGTCGCCGTCATGCCTGCCTCAGTACGGGTGCCGGTCCTTCTTGTCCATCCAGGCCTTATACGCCTTCAGGCCGGTGTCCCGCTCGAAATTCTCCACGACCTCGATCCGGCGTTGCGTCCACGGCTTGGCGAAATCCTCATACTGGAAGGCATGCGCCTGATGGATGCCAGTCGTGCGACAGCAGTGGCGACCGCCTATTTGCCGCGACATCGAAAATCGCTGAGAACGCCGGCGACGGCCAGCTCGCATAGACGAGGTGATATGCCGGGAACGGTAGGGCAGCAATCCGCCAGCGCCCGGAAAAACCGGAAAGATGCAGTTGCATTCTCTTGAACGCCGCCCCATCTCCGAGGGCGCGCGCTTTCGTCGCGACGTCTCCTGCCAAGAGAGAGCATCACATGTCCTTCTACGATTCGACCGTCCCGGCCTACCTCCAGATCCTCGGCAGCCTGTCCGGCCTGCTCAGCAAGGCCGAGGCCCATTGCGAAGCCAGGAAGATCGCCCCCGAGGTGCTGCTCGGCGCACGCCTGTATCCGGACATGCTGCCGCTCTCCAAGCAGATCCAGCTCGCCTGCGACTTCGCCGCCAAGGGGTGCGCGCGGCTGTCCCACAGCGAGATCCCCAGCACGCCCGACACCGAGACGACATTCGCCGAGCTCCGCCAGCGGCTCGCCAAGACCGTCGATTACCTCAAGGCGTTCACGCCGGCGCAGTTCGACGGGGCCGATAGCCGCGACGTGACCTTTCCGAGCGGGCCCAACACCACCCTGACCCTGAAGGGGCAGGACTTCGTTAACCGCGTCTCGTTTCCCAACTTCTATTTCCACGCTGCGATCGCTCACGGCATTCTCCGCCACAACGGCGTCGACATCGGCAAGCGGGACTTCCTGGGCGTGGCCTGATCCCCTTTCGTGTACTGCGACAGGCTGTCCAGCGGACGGCCAGTCGCGGCCGCTCCATCGCGCGGCTCGTCTGCGCCGGACGGATACCTCCCGGCATTGCGCTGTTCGCGGCAATGCACAACTGACCTGAACCCCCTCCTCCTCCCTCCTGGAAAGACCCCGATGAATGCATCCAAACTGTTCGAGCCGTACCAGCTCGGTCCGATCACCCTTGCCAACCGCGTCGTGATGGCGCCGCTGACGCGCAACCGCGCCGTTGAAGGCCTCGCCGCTGGTCCGCTGACGGCCGAGTACTACGCCCAGCGCGCCTCGGCCGGCCTCCTGATCTCCGAGGCCAGCCAGGTCTCGCAGCAGGGTCAGGGCTACCAGGACACGCCCGGCATCTATTCCAAGGCGCAGATCGCCGGCTGGCGCAAGGTGACCGACGCGGTGCACGCCAAGGGCGGCCGCATCTTCATCCAGCTCTGGCATGTCGGCCGCATCTCCCATGTCTCATTGCAGCCGAACGGCGGCGCACCGGTCGCGCCGTCGGCCGTTGCCGCCAAGACCAAGACCTTCGTCGGCGGCGCCTTCACCGACGTCTCAGCGCCGCGCGCGCTCGAGCTCGGCGAAATTCCCGGCATCGTCGCGGCATTCAAGCAGGCCGCATTGAATGCCGTCGAGGCCGGCTTCGACGGCGTCGAGATCCACGGCGCCAACGGCTATCTGCTCGACCAGTTCGCCAAGGACGGCGCCAACAAGCGCACCGACGCCTATGGCGGCTCGATCGAGAACCGCGCAAAGCTGATGCTCGAGGTCGCCAAGGCCGTCTCGGAGGCGATCGGCGCCGACAAGACCGGCATCCGTCTGTCGCCGGTGACGCCGGCCAACGACATCTCGGATTCCAATCCGCAGGCGCTGTTCGACTACATCGTCGACCAGCTCGCGGCACTGAATCTGGTCTACATCCACGTGATCGAGGGGGCGACCGGCGGCCCGCGCGACGTTGCACCGTTCGACTACGCCTCGCTGCGCAAGCGCTTCAACGGCACCTACATCGCCAACAACGGCTATGACCTCGCGCTCGCGAACAAGCAGCTCGATGCCAACGCGGCCGACCTGATCGCCTTCGGTCGGCCGTTCATCGCCAATCCCGACTTGGTCGAGCGGCTCAAGACGGGCGCAGCTCTCAACGAGCTCGACCGCGCCACCCTCTATGGCGGCGGCGAAAAGGGCTACACCGACTATCCGACGCTGAAAGCGGCGCAAGCGGCGGAGTAATCGTCATCTCGTAGGGTGGGCAAAGCGCTGCCGCCAGGCGGCGCGTGCCCACCGTGCATCCGCGCAAGCGGAGGGAATGGTGGGCACGGCGCGCAAGAGACCGCGTCTGACGCAGCATGTCGCTTGCGCGCCTTTGCCTACCCTACAGCCCTGCGATCCAGCACATCCCCACCTACA
This sequence comes from Bradyrhizobium sp. HKCCYLRH2060, assembly GCF_051168135.1. NCBI lineage: Bacteria > Pseudomonadati > Pseudomonadota > Alphaproteobacteria > Hyphomicrobiales > Nitrobacteraceae > Bradyrhizobium > Bradyrhizobium sp. HKCCYLRH2060. Next base: position 46,837 of record NZ_JBNPUK010000011.1, on the reverse strand, counting down.
TCATGCTGCCCGGCAGGAAGCAGCGCACATCGATGCGCAGGCCCGTATTCAGCTCGCGATAATACACGGGCCATACCATCGTCCGGCCGGCGCGATTGGGCTCAGTCACCACGGCCTCTTCCGGAACGACCCACCATTGGCCTTCAATGCGGACACGATAGCGGCCATCCTTCGTGTCCCAATCCGTGTCCGAGAGCGCGGTGCCATCCGCATCCGAGCAGCACGGCCCCCTGCCCGAACGCAAACTCTCGAACCAGCCCTTGAGCGGAGAATTGGCATAACGCCCGTCGAGATCGCGCGCCGTCGCATCGCCAAGCAGCAGAGAATGCGCACCTATACCGCCGGCGAGAGTCGCGACCGAGATCGTCGCTCGTACCCAACGGCGGACGTGGGGCCGGCGAACGGCATCCACCAATAATGAGACGATCGATACAAGGCTTGAAGATCTACGACTCATGTGCACACCTCGCTGCTCGATACGATGCGCAATAGCTGGTCGGCTTCTGTGGCGGAAGTTCGTAGTTGACGGAGGCCGGCAGCAACTAATCGCGATGCTTCGTAAATTCCAAGAGCAGGCAACGATCCCGCTCACGAGGCCAGCGGGATAATTGCCCGAGACCCGGCGTGAGCAGGCCCCTCGACGATTCATGCAGGCTGCGTAGGGTGGGCAAAGCGGCCGCCCCGCAGGCGTCGCGTGCCCACCGTGCACCCGCGCAACCGGAGGGAATGGTGGGCACGGTGCGCGATGGAGTTCAGCTCGCGGCATGCAGTGTCGCGCGCGCCTTTGTTCACCCTACGGCAGCGGAGACGCGTCGCGCCGCGCGCTGCGACGATGCAGCGACAAAAAGGCCGGGATTGCTCCCGGCCTCTTCGACGTCGTGCTTCGCAGGCTCTGCCAAAGGCGGACTCTTCAGAACTCCGCCCGCACCTTCAGCACCGCCGACTGCTCGAGATACTGGCTGCCGACCACGGCGTTGTAGCCCAGCGAGATCGACTGACGCTCGCCGAATGCCACCAGCTTGAGCGCGGCGCCCAGCTCGGCCAGGTTGCGTTCGGGCGACGGTCCGGCGGCGAAGAAGATCGCGCCGCCGCCGGCGAAGCTTGCGGTCACGTTCTGCGCGGTGTTGCCGAACTCGTGCCGCCATGCCGCCAGCGTCTCCAGGCCGAAGCCGTAGGTCGAGGTCACCAGCAATGGAACGGTGGCGCGGAGGCCGAGGTTCGAGCGCACCGAATTGGTGGTCTGCTTGGCGATCGCGAGCGCAGCACCCGCGGTGCTGGTCTCGGTGTAGGCCTGCTGATCGAGGCGGGCATAGGTCACGCCGGCAAACGGCGTCAGCACGGCCTGATCCACCTTCACGGGCAGACCGAACTCACCGCGGAGCAGCGTCAGCCACCCCTTGTGGCTGCCGGAGGCGGTATCGGTGAAGCCCGCGAAGTTGATGCGGCGCCTGGTGGTGTAGTCGACCAGCGCGACGCCGGCGGAGCCGTTGACGTACCAGGACGGCTGGACATAGGCACCGTACACCGTGCCCTGATAGTGCTGCATCCCGACCGCATCGCCGGCGGCGGTCCGATCGTCCATCGCGCTGGTGGCATAGCCGAACGCGGCACCGACGCGGAAGACACCATCGATCCGCTGATCGATGCCGGCAACGAGCCCCCCGGTATTGCCGCTGTAGCCGGCAACACCGGCCACGTCGCGCTGCGACGCATTGGTGCCGATCAGGCTGCCCCAGACGGTGCGTTCCGGTTCGGGCGCGATGGCCGGAGCCAGCGCTGCCTTCACCGTCGGACGGGCCTTGGTCGCATTGAAGGCCATCAGCATCGAGGTGAGCGGATCGGTGTCGTCGGCGAACGCCGAGGCGACGCGCGAATTGGGCGATGCGGCCGCGGCCGTCAGCCGGTTGTCGATCTGGTTCTGGAACAGCGATGCGGTGCTGAGCGGCACCTGGACCTGGGCGCCGTTCACGAACGGACGCAACTGATCGCCGGCGGTGCGCACCTCCCTGTCGGTGCCGAGGCTCTGCACCGCGCCGCCGAGCGCCTGCACCTGCGCGTTGCTGCCGCTGTAGCCAAGCAATCCGTTCAGCGCGGCGAGGCTGGAGGGCGAGATGCCGGCGATGGTCGCGGGCGACCGCACGGATGCATTCAGCAGCAGAGCCCCGGTGGACGTATCGGCCGTGAAACCGACCAGCGCGCCGGAGAAATCGACGTCGAGCGGCGTCGCCGACACCACCGTCGCGACGCGGTAGACATCGCCATGGCGCACGATGCCCTGAAGCGTCGGCGCGACCGTGCCCGCGCCCGCAAAGGTCACCGCGCCCGTGATGTTGCCGATCCTGGTCGACGGCGCCGCCGCGGTGCCGCCAGATCCGAAGATCGTGGTCCGTAGCACGGCGCCATCGACGAGCTGCACGCCGGCCCCGCCGCTCACGGTGACCTGCGACTTCATCAGGTCCAGCATGCCGAAATTGACGATGCTGGCGAGGCTTGTCACGCCGTCGAGCGTCAGCGAATTGCTGCCGAGGCCGTTCTGCGCGACGACGTTGCCGCTGAAGCCGGTGCCCTTGAGCAGGATGGCATTCGTCGCGCCATCCTCGTCGTTGATGGTGATGTCGCCGCCGAGCGTGCCCGTGTTGACCAGATTGAATGTACGGGCGCCGAAGAACGTCGCCGCCTGGTTGGTGCTGGCGGCGCAGAGCGGGTCCGTGGTGTTGGTGCCGGCCGTCGGACAGGCGTTGCCGTTGGCATCCATGCCCGAGCCGGAACTGCTATAGGTGCCGGCGACGGTACCCGCGGTCGCCTTGGCAAAGGAGCCGCGCGAGGCGCTCTGGTCGACCGAGATCGATCCCGAGATCGTGCCGCTGTTGGTGATGTCATGCTCGCCCGAGCCGAGATAGAGGTTACCCTGGATCAGGCCGGCATTGGCGATGACGCTGTCGCGCGGGCCAGAGTTTGAGCCGCTGCCGGTCAGCGGGAAGGTCGATCCTGCGGCGAGACCGGCGGCGGTGGCCAGCGGATTGGTATCGAGCGCCAGGATGTCGCCCTTGATCACGCCGCTGGCATTGTTGGTCAGCGTCAGCGCCTTGGTCTCCGTCACCGTCACGTTGCCCGCGGAGTCGAACTTGTAGAGCGGCGAATCCGGGTTGCTGCCGGGGATGGTATCGAACTCGGCGCCGGCGAACGCTGCGATCGCCCAGTGACCGTCGTAGAAGCGGCTCGCCGCCGTCCAGCTCGTGTTGGCGATGGTGCCGGAGTTGGTGACCGAGGTGTCGGCCCGGCCGTAATAGGCGGCGGCATAGTTGCCGGTCGCCGAGATGGTGCCGCCGGCGCGATTGTTCACGACGAAGCTGTTCGTGTTGTCGTCGGAATACAGCGCCGAGATGACCGCAAGGTTGGTACCGTTGTAACGGCCTGTCGCCGTCGCGCCGATCGAGACGCCCAGCTTGGTGGGATCGAACGCACCGAAAAAATTCTGGGTGACGGCCAGCGTCCCGGTGTTGTTGACGGTGAACCTGTTGACCTGGCTGTCAGCGACGATGACGTGAAGCCGGCCGGCGCTGAGCTGGCTGGTGGTGAGGCTGAGCCAGCCGGCGTTGTTGATGATGACGTTGTTGACGGCCGGGTCCTCGGCATTGGAGAAATTGGCCGCGATCATGCCGCGGTCGGCCAGGCCGGTCTGGGTGTTGGTGGTGAGATTGCGAACGGCCGTCGAATCCAGCGTGACAATCGTCGTCGGCGGATTGGGATTGTACCCGGTCGCTGGAAAGGCCGGGTTCGCCGGCGTATAGGCGTTGCTTCCGCTCGAGGGTGTCGCGGCCGCCGCCGCGGCGTCATATACGGTGATCGCCGAGCTGATGGTCCCGCTGCAGGTGACGGTGACGCCTGGCGTCGTACACTCGGCCCTTGCCTCGCCGGCGACCATCCATGTCGACAACAGCACGAAACTTGCGGCAGCCGCCTCGCTGCGCTTTCTGTTCTTTGATTTCACCTGACGCCCCACGTTACGCAATACACGGCTTCTTGTTGATGACCGATTGTATCGAAACGTTGGCAGTAACCAGCAAGGCGAAAGTTTCTAGTAACACAAGGGACATTTTCCAACTAACATAAGAATTAGTCCCGCAGCACGGACTACTTATTTCGAATGATAACGTCCTTCCATGGACGCGACTTGACTGCAGAGCCGGCAGATCACGACCGCGCGCAATTTCGGGGGACGATCCGTAACAAACTAAAAGGCCGGGATTTCTCCCGGCCTTCTTGCCACGGTGGGGGGGCTGCCGTGGCGCGGCGCGGGTGCGCCTATGGTCACCGGCCGTCCGTGCCGGAGGCTCAGAACTTCGCCCGGATGCCGGCATAGGCCGCGAGCGGCATTCCCGGCACCATGCTGCGCGGATCGTTCAGCGCGAACGCCGTTCCGCCGCCGGCAGTGTTGAAGCCGGCAGGGTCGAACACGGTGCCTGCCGAGTAATAGCGCTGGTTGAACAGGTTCTGGATGAGGCCGAACACCTCAACGTTCTTGGTCACCTGATAGGATGTGTTGACGTTCACGACCCAGTAGGCCGGGACCTTGGGATAGACGTTGGTTTCGTCGTGCAGCAGATACTGGCTGCCGACATAGTTGACGCTGGCGCCGACCTTCCAGGCGTCGGTCACGGCATATTCCGCGCCGAGCTTCAGGCGATGCGCCGGAATGCCGGGAATGTGGTTGCCGGAGACGACACCGACCGGCGCCCCGAGGAACGGATCGTTGACGTCGAAAGCACTGCGGAAGGTGGCGTCGATGAAAGTATAGTTGGCGTATGCGGTCCAGCGATTCCAAGCGAGATCGAGCTTGGCCTCGACACCCTGGCGGAGGGTGGTGCCGGCGTTCTTGAAGTAGCCGCGCACCGGGTTGGCCGGGTCGACGACCTGGATGATGTCGTCGGAATTCTCGGTCCGGAACAGGCTGAGGCCCCAGCGCAGCCGCCAGCCGTCATCAACCGCCACCGACTTGATCGGCGCCTTGCGATAGGCCGGCAGATCGGCGGCGTAGGCCGAGCGGCCGCCGGAGATCTCGCCGCGCAGGCCGCCTTCGACGGTGCGCGACACCACCTGCTTGAGCGGCGGATCGGCGATCAGGAAGTTGTCGATCAGGCAGGGATTGGCCGGATCGGAGCAGCCGAGCTCGAGCGGCGTCGGCGCGCGGTTGGCCTCGGAGTAGCCCGCGTAGGCGGTCATATCAGGCGTGATCTTGTAGGTCAGGCCGACCACCGGGTTGAAGCGCTGGAAGTTGTTGTTGCTGTTCAAGAGCGGCGCGAAGCCGGTCTGGTCGCGCAGGTTGATCTGAGCCCAGTTGAAGCGGCCGCCGGCCGTCAGCGCGAGCTGCGAGGTGATGTCGAAGGTGTTGGTCGCGTAGACGCCGAGATAGGTGTTCTTGGCGTTCAGGTTGACCGGCGCGAGGCCGGCATTGGGCTGATCGACGTAGACGCCGAGGCCGGTGACGAACAGATTGTTGTCGATGGTGCCGAGCTCGGAGGTGGCCTGGAAGTTGGTATTGCCGTGATCGACGCTGGCGCCGACGACGAAATGGTTGTCATGGCCGAAGAGCTGCGTCGTCGAGGTCGCCTGCAGCGAGCCGCCATAGCTGCCGGTCTTGACCGTGTTGCGGTCGATCTGGCCGAGCGCCGCATCGCCCGCCAGCGTGTTGACGGTCGGACCGTTGCGGTTCATCTGGAACTCGGTGCCGGCGGCATCGCTGAGACAGAATTCGCCGGGGAACGCGCCCGCAGGGTCGCAGGCCGCAACCTCGGTGCCGTTGCCGTCGATGCGCGCGGATTTGTAGTTGCGGTAGTAGCCGTTGGCCTGGACCGACAGCGTGTCGGTGGGCGCCCACTTCAGGCTCGCCTGCACCATCTGCATCTGCAGGCGCAGCGACTGCGGCCAGGTGTAGACGCTCGACCAGCGCTGGTTCAGCATCTCGATCGGCGTCGCCGCGACCGAGCCGAGCTTGTTGTCGGCGCCGGTGAAGGAGAGGTGGAATTCGGTGTTGTCGCCGCGCGCGCCGAAATCGGCATACATGCGCCGGATCTGCGAGGCCGACGAATAGTCGCGCCAGCCGCGGTCATAGGCGCCTTCCGCGGCAATGTATGTCGAATAGGTGCCATTGTTCCAGCCGTATTGCGCGCCCGACTGGATCCGGCCGAACGAGCCGCCGAACAGCTGCGCTTCGCCGCCCTGGTAGTTGAAGCCGTTCTTCATCTCGATCGAGAGCGCGCCGCCGGTGGCGTTGAGGCCGAACAGCGGGTTGTTCGGCATCAGCGTCATGCGCGCGATCGCCATTTCCGGGATCAGGTCCCAGTTCACGACGTCGCCGAAGGCCTCGTTGATGCGGGTGCCGTTCTGGTAGACGGCGATGCCCTGCGGCGTGCCGAGCACCGGCGAGGCGGTCTGGCCGCGGTAGTTCAGGTCGCGCTGAAACGCGTTGCCGGTCTGGTCGCTGAGCGAGACCCCGGGCACCGATTGCAGGATGCCGTCGAGCAGCGTCGGCGCACGGCTGTGGTCGAGCTCCCGCGCCCCGATGGTTTCGACATTGGATGGAATCTTGTCCTTCGCGATCTCGCTGCCCTGAACGGGCGAGACGCCGACCACCTCGATGGTCTGCAGGGTTTGCTGCGCGAACGCAGCCGTGGGCAGCAACGCACACGTCGCGAGAAGCGCGCTCTTCAGCGCCGACAGTCTGGTCAAGACGTCCCCCAGTTTCTTGTCGACCGGTTCCGGCAACAGCCCACGCCCCTGAGCCCCACCCGCACCAGAACTGGTCGATTTACCCGTTTACGAACCTTAACATTCGTAAACAGCCGTCCAGTTCGTCGCAACGGGCAATATTCTTCGGCCCCTAGGGACAATCTTCCCGGATCCGGAAAGTGGAGATCAATTCGCCGGGCTCTCTCCCAGACTCGGCCGCACTGTTGCACCCGATCCTGGTTTGCAAGGGAACTCATTGGTAGAGGGAAGCATCGGCGCCGTCGGCGCCATAGGGGCAAGACGACGTCGGATGTATCGCGTTCTTCTCGTCGACGACCACCCGGTCGTGATCACGGCCTGCCGCTGGCTGCTGAACGAAGCCGGGATCCGCTCGCTGTCCGAGGCACACGATGCCGACAGCGGGTACGACGCCTATGTCCGTGACCGGCCGGACGTCGCGATCGTCGATCTGCGTCTGCACGGGCAGGAGCTCGGCGGCATCCGTCTGATCGAACGCATGCGGTCGCACGATCCCCGCGCCCGGATCCTGGTCTTCAGCATGCATGCCGATCCGCGTATCGTCCGCTCGGCGATCGACGCCGGCGCCAGCGGCTATCTGCTGAAGGACGCGCCGACGCACGAGCTGCCCAAGGCGTTGGAGCAGGTGCGCGCCGGCGGCACCTATCTCGATCCGCAGCTCGCCACCCGCATCGCCCTGCTCCGCGCCGACCCCGACGGCATGGCTGCCCCTGCGCTGACCCCGCGCGAGCGCCAGGCGCTGGCGCTGCTGGCCGAGGCGAAATCCTATCAGGCGATCGCCGACCATCTCGGCATCAGCTACAAGACCGTCATCAACCTGACCTACCGGCTGCGGCAGAAGCTCGGGGCCCGCAGCCTGCCCGACCTGGTTCGTCTCGCAGTGGAAATGTCCCGCCCGAGCTGAAACGCGAGGGGCCTGCGACGGTCTCCCGTCGCAGGCCCCGTGAGTCCATGTCCTGGTCGCGTCCGATACGGACGGCGCCTCACTTCAGCAGCTTGGCGACCGACTTCAGCTCTTTCGAATCGAGCGTGCCGTCGTTGTCAGGATCGGCCGCCTTGAAGCGGCCTTCCACCAGCGCGAGATACTCGTCCTTGGTCAGCGTGCCGTCATTGTCCGGATCCGCGGCCTTGAGATCCTTGGCCGAAACGCGGCCGCGCAGCTCCTTGGCGTCGAGCGTGCCGTCATGGTCGCGATCGAGACGATCGAACAGCGCGCCGGCGGCAGTGCGGACCTCGCTCATGTCGGCGGTGCCGTCCTTGTCGGGGTCGATCGCGGTCAGCAGCTTGGAAGGGGCCGGTGCACTGACAGCCATCGTCGACGTGCCGACGATCGCGGCCATGCCGACGGCAGCGGCTGTCATCATCAGTTTCCAATTCATCGAATTGATCCTTTGTCTCCGCCGTCCGAGGGGCGGCGATGAAGGGCACGAAAACAACGTATGCGAGCGTCGCTGGTTTCATCGGCAACGCGCCACACATCGCTTTGACGTATGGGAGGCCCTGTCATTTCGCAAGTGCAAGAACGCGACGCCCGGGAAATTCCCGCAAGAGCGTCGGGACTAGAACCTCGGTCCGTGCAGGAAATATCTCCCCGGACGGTCGCGACGCGGACCGCTATCGTGGTCGAAGGTGCCTCCCTCCGCCTCGGCCCGGGCGTTGGCGACGTGGCGTCTGCGCTTGGCGACATGCCTTGCGGTCTTGGCATCGCTCCCCGACAACGCGTGTTGGGCTTGCCCAACCTGACTTCTCTTGCCGGCGTGGGTTTGACTCCACCAGGCTTCCAATTGGTCCCGCAGCGTCTCCTCCGCGAAGGCGCGTCCGTCCGGCAGCAGCGTGGACAGGAGGAGCGCGACTATCAGCCCGAGCGGCATCGGCTGAGCGGACAAGCGGCGGCGATGACCGGGTGTGTGAAGCACGGGCGTGTCCATTCTCTGGCTGATCCGGCGATCAGCAATGCATGCTGCAACCGATGTTTTCCTCGCTCTATGACCTCAATGTGTTTGCAACACGCCACATTCATCACCGTGTTGAGATTCACTCGCGAAATGGCCGCCATATTGTCTCGGTCAAAATGTCCCGTTCGACTTGCCAAAACATCCCTATTCCTCACCGAAACAGGAAAGGCCGGAGCAAATGCGGCATTCAACGACTGATCGTTTCCCGATCGCGTCATCTTTCAGCCGACAGGCCCGCATGTTTTCGCCCCGCCGACTCGCTAGCTCATCAGTTGAAGGGAGCGCGGGGACATGCAGCCGAACGGCATCGCCAGGAGTGCAAAAAGACGATCGCGATTGTACATGGCTGCCGGTGCTCTCGTGCTCGCGCCCTTCGGTGCAGCGGCCGAGGAGATCCAGGGCAATGACCCGGCCTCGCCCGGACATTTCCAGGTCGAGCAGCGCTTCGGCTATCTGACCACCTTCAATCCGCAACAGAACGGCGGACGCCGCGTGCCGCAGCGTGCGGTCACCGGCGAGACCGAGATCGGCTACTCGCCGACCGAATGGTACGAGATCGCGTTGACCTCGCCCTACGCCTTTGCCCGCACCAATGTGCCGATGGCGCTGGGCAACGTGATGGACAACGGCGTGCCCGGCTATTCATTCCAATCCGGCGGCGTCACCATTCGCCAGACCTTCATCCAGGGCGACCGGCTCGAGCGCACCGTCTTCCTCGGCCTGGTGTCACGCACCATCCTGGCGCCGCAGGGCGGCCTGACGCCCGATCTGTGGGTCGCCAACAAGGCCGGCGCCGGCCAGCCCGGCGCGCCGCGCTTCGTGCAGGAGGCCACGCCGCGGGTGGCGCAGATGTTCACGCCGATCATCGGCGTCAACCTGCCCAACGACTATCAGCTCATCTTCAACGCCAACATGACCTTCGGCATCGACGGCGCCGGCTCGGCGTTCGAGCCGTCGGTGCGCTTCGTCAAGCGCCTCAGCGACCGCTGGACCGTCGGCATCGAGCATTTCTCCAATCTCGGACCGTTCGGCTACATCCTGCCCTGGAATCAGCAGATGCAGACGCTCTACGCAGTCGCCGACACCCGCTTCAAGGGCTTCGAGCTCAGCTTCGGCCTCGGCTACGGCCTGACCAACGCCTCGCGTGGCCTCGCCGTCAAGACCAGCATCGGCAAGGATTTCTGATCCGCGCGCCTTCATCCCGTGACCAATCATAAGAAAAGGACACTCGTCATGCGTCGCCTCGTCACCGCCTGCGCGCTTCTCATGCTGGCCGGCTCCGCCGCGTCCGCCGAGGACGGCCCGCGCTTCCTCAACCGCACCGGCCAGACCATCGTGAAGATGTACCTGGCGGCCGCCGGCACCAAGACCTGGGGCGCCGATCAGTGCAAGAACGACGACGAGGGCATGGTCGACCACAACGAGCGCATGACCTTGGTCGGCGTGAAATCCGGCCGCTACGACATCAAGCTGTCCGAACAGGGCGGCCGCACCTGCATCGCCAAGAACATCGAGCTCAAGGAAGGCGCGCAGTTCGTCGTGCGCGATACGGATCTGACCGAGTGCAGCAAATAGCGGGACGGAGCGCCATCGGACGTAGCTCCGGATGGCGCCGCGTTCAGCGCGGCCTCAGATGCAGCGGCACCGTGCGCGAGACCTGCGCCTGAGCCATCGCCGGCGGAAAGCGCGGGAACGGCGCGGCGCGTTCGATGATGCCCATCGCCGCGCGGTCCAGCGCCGGTGAGCCCGAGCTGCCGGCGAGCCGTCGCGACAGCAGACGTCCGTTACGATCGATCACGACGTTCAGCATGACGGTGCCGCTCGCGCCATTGCCGTCGGAGGGATAGGCCGCGGCGCGGCGGATCTGCGCCACCACCTCGGCGTTCCAACTGGCCTGGCCCTCGCGCGCCCCGACGCTGTCCTCGCCGGGATTGGGCGCCGACGCGACCCGTGAAGGCCGGGCCGCCGGCGCCGCAGCCGGCTTCGGCGGTGCGGACTTCCTCTCGGCCCGCTCCTTCGTTTCCTTCTTCTCGACCGGCTTGCGCTCGACACGCTCGGGCACGGGAACGGGCTTCGGCTCCGGCGGCTTCGCCTCGATCGGTTTTGGTGGTGGCGGCGGCGGCAGAACGACATCGTCCGCACGCGGCGGCTCGGGCGCGAGGGCGACCTGCGGCGCGGGCTCCGGCGAGGGAATGACATCCGGCTCCAGGTCAGGCTTGGCCACGACCTGCGGCTCCGGCTCGGAGGGAGCCGGCGGGACAGGCTCAGCGACGGCCTCACGCGCGACCGGCTCGTCCTTCACCTGCTCTTCCTTCGGCGGCTCCGCCGGCGGCGGCTCGGACGCCGGCGCATCCTGCGCCGTCGGCGCCGGCTCGCTCACCACCGCCGGGGTGAACACGACGTCGAAGGCCGGCGCCTGGGCACGCCCCTGCGGCGCGGGGCGCAGCAGCAGATAGCCGACGGCGAGCCCGACATGCAGCGCGGCCACCACCAGCGCGGCGATGGTCCACAGCGTCCGCTCACGGCGCTGCTCGTGTTCGAACGGATCAAGCGTCAGGACGCTCACTGCGCGCCCCGGTCTTCCAGTGCGACGAGTGCGACCTTGGTATAGCCGGCGCGGCGCAACGTGTTCATCAGCGCCATCACCTCGCCATAGGGCAGCGTCTGATCGGCGCGCAGCAGCACGCGCTGCTCATGATCGGACTTGGTGGCGGCATCGAGCGAGGCGGCGACGTCGGCCTGCGCCACGCTCTGGTCGCCGACGGCGAGCGAGCGGTCGGCCTTGAAGGTGACGAAGACCGGCGTCTCCGCGCGCGGCTGCGGCTCGGCCGAGATCGCCGGCAGGTTGACCGGGACGTCGACCGTGGCGAGCGGCGCGGCGACCATGAAGATGATCAGGAGCACCAGCATGACGTCGATGAACGGCGTCACGTTGATGTCGTGCGTCTCCTCGAACTCGTCGGTGCGCCGGGCGAGCTTGACGGCCATGGCTCACTCCGCCGGATTGGCGATCGACAGCATCGGCGCCTCGACCGCGCGGATGGCGCTGCGCCGCGCCTCGGCGGGCCCGGCATGCTGCCGATCGAGATCGCGGCTGAGCAGGCGCATCACCGCCACCGACGCATCGGCGATGACGGCGCGATAGCCGCCGGTGGCGCGCGCGAACAGGTTGTAGATCACGACCGCGGGAATCGCGGCGGCGAGGCCGAAGGCGGTCGCGAGCAGCGCTTCCGCGATGCCCGGCGCCACCACCGCGAGGTTGGTCGTATGCGCATGCGAGATGCCGATGAAGCTGTTCATGATGCCCCAGACCGTGCCGAACAGGCCGACGAACGGGCCGACGGCGCCGACGGTGGCGAGAATGCCGATGCCGCGGCCGATGCGCGCCACTGCCGCCGCCTCGATCCGCTCGAACTGCCAGGAGACGCGCTCCTTGATGCCGTCGGCAGGCAGGCCGCGCGACTTGTCGATCTCGTCGTCGGCCAGGGCGAGAAGCCGGCCGACGACACCCTCTTCGGCCGAAATGCGTCCTGTCGCATCGGTCAAGGAGCGGGCCACCATGGTGATGCCAAGCGCGCCGCGGGCCGTGCGCAGCGCCGAGCGGAGCTGAATGGTCTTGACGACCAGCACCGTCCAGGTTGCCACCGAGGCCAACGCCAAGCCGATCATCACCGACTTCACGACGATGTCGGCCTGCATGAACATGGTCCAGGGCGACAACGCCTCCGGCAGCGTGCTCGCGATATTGGCGATGTGCGCCTGATCCATGGCCGTACTCCCTGTAAGGGACCTTGGGGGTCCTCGATGCAGCCGCGGAGCCCCGTGCCGTCCACCGTTCTCCCCGGAGGGCTCTTGGTTTTGATACCCGGGCAGAGCTGCAATGGAACGGCTGCACTGTTCGCAAGCCGAGAGTGCCGCCTGTTCTCGGCAGCTTCAAGACACTTGCCTCATGGAATATGTCCCCAGGCCGATGGGAAGAATTCCCGGATGGAACGGGCGCGAGCGGTTGCTGCGCTACGGTGGTGCGCATCGGCCTCAAGTTCGCCCAGCTCGAGCCGGCGAGGGCACCGCTCGCATCACCGCGGACGATGAGTCCGGAGCCGGCACCCGAGTTCAGTTGTCCGGCCCGACCGTATATGATCGTGAATATGAGCGAAACCACCGAAGAGATCGCGCGACGCGCCACGGCCGCCTTCAACGCAGGGCGCGCGGCAGAGGCGCAACGGCTGTGCGAAACGGGCTTGAAGCAAAGTCCAGACGAACCGATGTTGAGCCATCTGCTTGCCGCAGTGCTGTTCGCGGTCGAGGACAACGCCGCAGCACGGTTGCGCATCGAGGCCAGTCTGGCCCGCCGGCCGGACCATGCCGCAGCTCGGCTGCTTGCGGCGCGCATCGCGCGGGTGGGGAAGGATTTCGAGCGCGCGCTCGCCCATGTCGACCGCGCCATCGCGCTGTCACCCCGCCGCGATGTCTTCATCGAAAAAGCGCGCATTCTCGATCAGGCAGGAATGGCAGCCCAGGCGCGGGCAGCTTGGCTGGCGATTCTCAAGGTCATACCGGAGCACGACGAAGCGCTAGCGCGGCTCGGACGTCTTTCCTGGGAGAACGGCGACTTCGATACGGCACGGACCGTCCTCGAACGGGCAGCCAACCCGGCTGCACCGGCCTCGGTCTGGTTCGATCTCGGCCTCGTGCGACAGGATGTTGCGGATCTCGCGGGAGCTGCCGCAGCCTATCGCCGCGTGCTGGCGATAAGGCCGGATCACGCCGAAGCGGCGCTCAATCTCGGCATCGTCCTGCAGGAGAGCGGCGACCCCGACGCGGCAATGCAGGCCTATGCTTGTGCCTATCGGCTTCGCCCACAGATGTTCGGTGCCATCGCCATGGCGCTCACCTCGGCTCCGCATGGCCGACTTTGGATCGACCCTGCCGCGTTGAAGCGCGCCCTGAACTCAGCTGGTTAGGCGGCCGCGGCGTGCGCGAAATTTCTTGCGGTACACGTTTGGTGTCGCGAGCACCTCAGCCACCGTTGCAGCGTAGGTCTCACGCTGCGCGTCGTCGAGCGTCTCGAACACGAGCTGCGGCGGCTCGCGCAATACGGCGAAGCACTGCGCCACAGGCGTACCCTTAGGCAGGACGCCGGTGAAATCCGGATCGAGCCAGAGCGCTGGAAAATTGATGCCGCCGTCGTGGAAGCGGTCGGCATCGACGAGGCCCGACAGGGTGCGGAACGGCAAGTCCTCGCGGTTGACCGGATGCGTCGCGAAAAGCGACCACCCGGCTTCGCACTCGATCGTCCAGAAGGAATTGAACTTGATGGCCGCCTGCTGATCCGACGCGAACGGCGCGCCGGCTAATTGCGCTGCGACATGAAAGCTCAGCGGCGCACGAGGATGTCCCTTGGTAGCCGGGGCCGGGATGTCCCATTCCCACGCGAACGCGCCGCGCTCGACGCTGATGTCACAGGGCAGCAGGATCATGACGCCATAGGCCATCGCATCGACGAAGGGCGGACACTGTTTGACCGTGCGGATGTCGCGCCCGTGCACCTCGGAATGCGCCGAGGCAGGCATCTGCCGCAACCAATCCGGCAGCACGGTTCTGGCCCGCACCGGCCGCGGCAGGTGATCCACAAGGGCGGGATCACAGCGAAAGGTCATGCGCATCGCAATTTCCAGCGGCTCGAACCAAGTCTCATCGGGTGACGAGCAGAGCGATCCGAACGCGCATGATCGGACAAGTCAACGAAAAAGAAGAAGGCCGGGATTGCTCCCGGCCTTCCAAGCTCCCGACGGACGAACCGACCTGTCGCCGACCCGCCGCAGGAGAGGCAGTTACTTCGCCTCGGCGCGCTTCGGAGGCGACGCCGGCCACGACTTGATCAGCGTGTCGTAGTCGATCGTCTCGCCCTTCGGCTTCTCGTTCGCGAGCTTGCGCTGCGGAGCGATGTTGCCGTCCTTCGCCGACTTGTTGAACCAGTACTCGGCCGACTCCTTCTTGTTCAGCTTCGGCCCGCAGTCGCCCTGGACCTTGGACTTCTCAAGACGCTCGAGCACGGAGTCCTGCGCGGCTGCGAGTGCGTCCATCGCCTGCTGCGGCGTCTTCGCACCGGACGACGCATCGCCGATGTTCTGCCACCACAGCTGCGCGAGCTTCGGATAGTCGGGCACGTTGTTGCCGGTCGGGGTCCACTGCACGCGCGCGGGCGAGCGGTAGAACTCGATCAAGCCGCCGAGCTTCGGCGCGCGCTCGGTGAACGACTTGTCCCAGATGTCCGATTCACGGATGAAGGTCAGACCGACATGGCTCTTCTTCAAGGACACCGTCTTCGAGACGATGAACTGCAGATAGAGCCAGGCCGCCTTGCGGCGATCGACCGGCGTGGACTTCAGGAGCGTCAACGATCCCACGTCCTGATAGCCGAGCTTCATGCCGTCCTTCCAGTAGGAGCCGTGCGGCGACGGAGCCATGCGCCACTTCGGCGTTCCGTCGGCGTTCATCACCGGCAGGCCGGGCTTGACCATGTCGGCGGTGAAGGCGGTGTACCAGAAGATCTGCTGAGCGATGTTGCCCTGCGACGGCACCGGGCCGGATTCCGAGAAGGTCATGCCTTGGGCCTGCGGCGGAGCATACTTCTTCATCCAGTCGAGATACTTGACGATCGAATAGACTGCGGCAGGTCCGTTGACGTCGCCGCCGCGCTCGACCGAGGAGCCGACCGGACGGCAACCTTCCATGCGGATGCCCCATTCGTCGACCGGCAGGCCGTTCGGGAGGCCCTTGTCGCCGTTACCGGCCATCGACAGCCAGGCGTCGGTGAAACGCCAGCCGAGCGAGGGATCCTTCTTGCCGTAGTCCATGTGGCCATAGACTCGGACGCCGTTGATCTCCTTGATGTCGTTGGTGAAGAACTCGGCGATGTCCTCGTAGGCCGACCAGTTCACCGGCACGCCGAGGTCGTAGCCATACTTGGCCTTGAACTTGGCCTTGTAGTCCGGGTTGGTGAACCAGTCGTAGCGGAACCAATACAGGTTGGCGAACTGCTGGTCGGGCAGCTGATACAAATGGCCGTTGGGCGCGGTGGTGAAGGACTTGCCGATGAAGTCGTTGACGTCGAGCATCGGATCGGTGACGTCCTTGGCGTCCTTCGCCATCCAGTCCGTCAGGTCGACGGCCTGGCCGTAGCGGAAGTGGGTGCCGATGAAATCGGAGTCGTTGATCCAGCCGTCATAGACATTCTTGCCGGACTGCATCTGGGTCTGGATCTTCTCGACGACGTCACCTTCCTGGATGATGTCGTGCTTGACCTTGATGCCGGTGATCTCTTCGAACGCCTTTGCCAGAGTCTTGGACTCGTATTCGTGGGTTGTCAGCGTCTCGGAGACAACGTTGATCTCCATGCCCTTGAAGGGTTCAGCGGCCTTCATGAACCACTGCATTTCCTTCATCTGGTCGTCCTTCGAGAGCGTCGACGGCTGGAACTCGCTGTCGATCCACTTCTTTGCGGCGGCCTCGTCGGCCTTTGCCGGAACGGACATCGTCATGCCCGCGGCAAACAGCGCTGCGGCGCTGGTCATCGCGAGGTAGCGGGCCTTGGTCAAGTGATGCTTCCTAGGCTTCAAGTGTCGCATGCTTTCCTCCTTGAGCGACAATATTCCAGGTCCGGGTTGCCCCCGGATCTGCCCCTTTTCACTTGCGTCAGACGGTGCGAAAGATCGCAACGGCGGACGCAAGCGAAATTGCGGTTGCGAGCCACAGGCTCGAAACCTCAAACCCTTCCTCGCCGATCGGCAAGGTCGTAATCGTGTCGGTGCCGACCAGGCCGATCCAGGCAAGATGGATGATCGCGGCCAAGATCAGCGAGATGAACAGACGATCGCCGCGCGTGGTCGGAATGCGCAGCACCCCGACCCGCTCGGCCTCGGGGTAGCGGGCCGCGAGCCAGGTCATGACGACCAGCGTGCAGGCCAGCGCGGCGAAGAAGATTGCTGTCGGCAGGGTCCATGCCATCCATGCGATGTTGTCCATGGCTCAGTGACTCCAGGCGGTAGCGGCCCCCCTCCCCCGCTTGCGGGGGAGGGTTGGGGTGGGGGCGCCGCGAGTCGAACTGCCCGAGAGGACAGAGGTCCCCACCCGCATCGCATCTGACGATGCGACGCGACCTCCCCCGCAGGCGGGAGAGGTGGAGCGGAGACTGCGGCGACATGAAATCATCATCACACCCGTCCCAGCGCGAAGCCGCGCGCGATGTAGTTGCGGACGAACCAGATCACGAGCGCGCCGGGGATGATGGTCAGCACGCCGGCGGCGGCGAGCAGGCCCCAGTCCATGCCGGCGGCAGACACGGTTCGCGTCATGATCGCCGAGATCGGCTTGGCTTCGGTCGCCGTCAGCGTGCGCGCCAGCAGGAGTTCGACCCAGGAGAACATGAAGCAGAAGAACGCCGCCACGCCGATGCCGCTGGCGATCAGCGGCACCAGGATCTTGATGAAGAAGCGCGGAAACGAGTAGCCGTCCAGAAACGCCGTCTCGTCGATCTCGCGCGGCACGGACGAGACGAAGCCCTCGAGAATCCAGACCGCGAGCGGGATGTTGAAGATGCAATGGGCCAGCGCCACCGCCCAGGGCGTATCGAACAGCCCGATCGCCGAGTAGAGATTGAAGAACGGCAGCGCATAGACCGCGGCCGGCGCCATGCGGTTCGACAGCAGCCAGAAGAACAGATGCTTGTCGCCGAGGAAGCGGTAGCGCGCAAAGGCGTAGGCCGCCGGCAGCGCTACGGCAATCGAGATCACCGTGTTGATGACGACGTATTTCAACGAATTGATGTAGCCGGAATACCAGCTCTCGTCGGTGAAGATGCGCATGTAATTCGCGATGGTCGGCTGATGCGGCCACAGCGTCATGGTCGAGACGATCTCGGTGTTGGTCTTGAAGCTCATGTTGACGAGCCAATAGATCGGCAACAGCAGGAAGACCAGGAACAGCGAGATGATGATTCGGCGGCCCGGAATCGTGTTCATCACGCGCCCCCTTCCACCGGCCGGCGCTCGGCGCCGGCATTGGTCATGATGGTGTAGAACACCCAGCAGACGATCAGGATGATCAGATTGTAGACCAGCGACAGCGCCGCGGCCTTGCCGAGGTCGAACTGGCCGAGCGCGATCTTGACCAACTCGATCGAGATGAAGGTGGTGGAATTGCCCGGGCCGCCGCCGGTGACCACGAACGGCTCGGTATAGATCATGAAGCTGTCCATGAAGCGCAGCAGCACGGCGATCAGCAGCACGCGGTGCATCTTCGGCAGCTGGATCGCGGTGAACACCGCCCAGCGCGAGGCGCCGTCGATCTGGGCCGCCTGGTAGTAGGCGTCCGGGATCGATTTGAGGCCGGAGTAGCATAGGAGCGCCACCAGGCTGGTCCAGTGCCAGACATCCATCAGGATGACGGTGAACCAGGCGTCAGCCTCGTTGGAGACGTAGTTGTAGTCGAGGCCGATGGCGTTGAGCACATAGCCGAGCAGGCCGATGTCGGGACGCCCGAAGATCTGCCAGATGGTTCCGACAACGTTCCACGGAATCAACAGCGGCAATGCCAGCACGACCAGTGCGAACGCCACGGTCCAGCCCTGCCGCGGCATCGCCAGCGCGATCACGATGCCGAGCGGGACCTCGATGGCGAGAATTGCGCCGGAGAAGATCAGGTTGCGCCACAGCGAGGCGAGGAAGCGGCCGCCGAGATCGGTCGAGGGATCGAGCAGCTCCTTGAACCAGCCGACACCGTTCCAGAAGAACTGGTTGTTGCCGAAGGTGTCCTGCATCGAATAGTTCACCACCGTCATCAGCGGCAGAATGGCGGAGAACGCCACCAGCAGGAACACCGGCAGCACCAGGAACCAGGCCTTGTTGTTGATGGTCTTGTCCATCACTCAGGCTCCCTCGACGAGACGGCTGTCGGCATAGACGTGGACATAGGCTGGATTGAACTTCAGCCCGATCGCGGAGCCCTGCGGCGAGAAGCCGGCCGGCAGTCGCGCGGCGAACTTGACGTCGCCGACACGGACGCGCGCGAAGCGGATGCGGCCGAGATCGTCGACGCGCTCGATATTGGCATCGAGCAGGCCGGGTCCGGGCTGCGCGACATCGACGAATTCCGGACGGACGCCGATCTCGATCTTGGCTCCGGCCGGCAGCGCGTCGTAGCTGCGCGACAGCGTCAGCGTGTGACCGTCGATGCGGGCCTCGCGTCCCTTCACCTCGGCGGAGAGGATGTTCATGCCCGGCGAGCCGATGAAGTACCCGACGAAGGTATGCGCCGGCTTGTCGAACAGCTCTGCCGGCGTGCCGCTCTGCACCACGCGGCCGTCATGCATGACGACGACGGTGTCGGCGAAGGTCAGCGCCTCGGTCTGGTCGTGGGTGACGTAGATCATCGTCAGGTCGAGCTCACGATGCAGCGCCTTCAGTTTCGAACGCAGCTGCCATTTCAGCTCGGGATCGATCACGGTCAGCGGCTCGTCGAACAAGACGGCGGCGACATCGGAGCGCACCAGGCCGCGGCCGAGCGAGATCTTCTGCTTGGCGTCGGCGGTGAGCCGTGTCGCCTTGCGGTTGAGGTCCGGAGTCAGATCGAGGAGACGCGCGATCTCGGCGACGCGCTTATCGATCTCGGCCTTGGGCACGCCGCGGTTCTTGAGCGGAAAGGCGAGGTTCTCGCCGACCGTCATCGTGTCGTAGATCACCGGGAACTGGAACACCTGCGCGATATTGCGCTCACGGGTCGAGGCTTTGGTGATGTCGGTGCCGTCGAACAGGATCTTGCCGTGCGAGGGCGTGAGAATGCCCGAGATCAGGTTGAGCAAGGTGGTCTTGCCGCAGCCGGACGGGCCGAGCAGCGCATAGGCGCCGCCCTGGCGCCAGGTCATCGTCACCGGCTTCAGCGCGTAGCTCTCGATATCGCCGCTGTTGCGGTTGTAGGCGTGGGCGAGATCGACGAGGTCAATGCGGGCCATGCGGCATCTCCCTCAGATCGCCGGCGCGGCGACCAGGCGGTCGCCGGCGTCGAACACGAACACATTGGACGGATCGAGCACCGCGTCGAGGATCTCGCCGGGCTCATATTCATGGACGCCGTGCAGCACGGCGACCCAGTTCATGCCGTCGCGCGTCAGATGCACGAAGCTCTCCGATCCCGTGATCTCGGTGACCGAGACGATCGCGGGAAAGGCATGGCGGCCGTGGCTGCCGTCGCCTTTGCCAAGCCCGAGCTGATGCGGGCGGAAGCCCACGCGGTAGGCGCCATCGGACAGATCGGCATAGAGGCCGACCGCCGGCGCCTTGACCCCGCCGGCATACTCCACGCTCTCGCCGCGCTTCTGGATCTCGACCGTGTTCATCGGCGGGTCCGAGAACACCTGGCCGACACGCAAGGTATCGGGTCGGCGATACACGGCCGCGGTATCGCCGGCCTGCAGCGCCTGCCCTTCCCACATGCAGATGGTGCGGCCACCGAGCAGCAGCGCCTCCGACGGCTCGGTGGTGGCGTAGACGAAGATCGCGCCCGAGGCTTCGAAGATGCGCGGCAGCTCGGTGCGCAGCTCCTCGCGCAGCTTGTAATCGAGATTGGCGAGCGGCTCGTCCAGCAGCACGAGGTCGGCCCCCTTGACCAGAGCGCGCGCGATCGCGGTGCGCTGCTGCTGGCCGCCGGAGAGCTGCAGCGGCGTGCGCTTCAGATAGGGCTCGAGCCGGAGCAGCCGCGCCGCTTCCGCCACGCGCTTCTCGATTTCCTGGCGCGACTTGCCCTGCACGCGCAGCGGCGAGGCGATGTTCTCATAGACCGTCAGCGAGGGATAGTTGATGAATTGCTGATAGACCATCGCGACCGAGCGCTGCCGCACATCGGCGCCGGTGACGTCCTTGCCGTCGACCAGCACGCGGCCGGTGGTCGGCTTGTCGAGGCCGGCGAGCAGCCGCATGATCGAGGTCTTGCCGGACAGCGTCGGCCCGAGCAGCACGCTCAGCGTGCCGCGCTGCAAGGTCAGCGAGACGTCGCGAATGGTGGTCACGCCGTCGACAATTCGGGAGACGTGATCGAGCGTGACGCTCATGCGCGTCCTCCCGCCTCACGCGCCGGCAAGGTGGAGCGCTCGCGATTGGCTGTGATCCACGCCTCGAGGGCGGCGATCTCAGCCGCCGACATCCGCAACCCCAGCTTCGATCGACGCCACACGATGTCCTCGGCCGTCAACGCCCACTCGTCCGTCATCAGGTACCTGACTTCACGCTCCGTCAAGGTGCCACCGAAGTCCTGGCCGAGATCGGCCAAAGATGTCGCACCGGCGAGCATGGCCGCAGCCCGCGTGCCGTAGGCAAGGGCGATGCGCTTCGCATGTGCATCCGACAGGAACGGATAGGTCTTGCGGAGATCCGCAATCAACGGACCGACGGCCGAGACCTTCATGTCGCCGCCGGGCAGCGGCGATTTGCCGGTCCAGCCTTCCTCCGCCTCGCCCCCTTTCAGATAGGGCGCAAGACGCTCCAGCGCCTCTTCCGACAGGCGCCGGTAGGTGGTGATCTTGCCGCCATAGATCGACAGCAGCGGCAGGCCGCCGGGCGTATCGAGCTCGAACACGTAGTCGCGGGTCGCTGCCTTGGCCTCGCTGGCGCCGTCATCATAGAGCGGCCGCACCCCGGAATAGCTCCACACGACGTCGGCCGGCGTCACCGGCTTGGCGAGATATTCCCCGAGCGCGGCGCAGAGATAGGCGATCTCCTCGTCGGTCGCCTTCACCTTGGCCGGATCACCCTGATAGTCGCGATCGGTGGTGCCGATCAGCGTGAAATCCTGCTGATAGGGAATGGCGAAGATGATGCGGCCGTCGGCGTTCTGGAAGATGTAGGCGCGGTCGTGATCGTAGAGCTTGCGCACCACGATGTGCGAGCCCTGCACCAGCCGCACCTTCGCTTTCGCATTGACGCCGGCGCCGGTCGCCAGCACCTGCTCGACCCAGGGACCGGCGGCATTGACCAGCGCGCGCGCCTTGATGGTCTCGCGCTCGCCGGTCTGGGTGTTCTCGGTCGTGACCAGCCAGTGGCTGCCATCCTGATGGATCTCGGTCGCACGCGTGCGGGTGCGGATGACGGCGCCGCGATCGGCGGCATCCCGAGCGGTCAGCACGACCAGGCGCGCATCGTCGACGAAGCAGTCGGAATATTCGAAGCCCTTGCTGTAGCGCCCGGGGATCAAGGGGCGGCCGACCTCGTCGCTGCGCAGGTTCACCGACCGCGTCGGCGGCAGCAGCTTGCGGCCGCCGAGATGGTCATAGAGGAACAGGCCGAGGCGCAGCAGCCAGGCCGGGCGCAGCCCCGAATGATGCGGCAGCACGAAGCGCAGCGGACGGATGATATGGGGCGCGATCTGCCACAGGACTTCGCGCTCGATCAGCGCCTCGCGGACCAGCCGGAACTCGTAATATTCGAGATAGCGCAGGCCGCCGTGCACGAGCTTGGTCGACCAGGACGAGGTTCCGCTCGCCAGATCGTTCATTTCACACAGGAAAACGGAATTTCCGCGTCCGGCCGCATCGCGCGCGATGCCGCAACCGTTCACGCCGCCTCCGACAATGGCGAGGTCGTAGATCCGCTCCAACAGACGCATCCCCCGGCAATCGCCTTGACTGCGGCGATTTCACTTTCGGTTTCGAGTTAAACACAAACGAAAGTGAAAGCAAATCGAAATTCGCATGTTGGGCCGCGGTTGGGCAAAAGCTGCCCAAACCGGGATCAAGGAGCCTGCGAGAGTGGCGGAAAGTCAGGCGCGGCGGAGCACGGCGGACCCCGCCGTTTCGGTTGCCTCTGCGGCGTCGTCGGCATCGTCGGCGGGCATCGCCGAGACCACCTCGATGCCGCGGCTATGGCAGAGGCTCGCCAGTCCGTCCGGCAGGGGGCGGTCGGTGACGAAGGTCTGGATCTGGCTGAGATGTGCGATGCGCACCGGCGCGCTGCGGTGGAGCTTGGTGGAATCGGCGACCAGCATCACGCTGCGGGCATTGGCGATGATCGCCTGCGCAACCTGGACCTCGCGATAGTCGAAGTCGAGCAGCGCGCCCTCCTCGTCGATCGCCGACGCGCCGATGATCGCATAGTCGACCTTGAACTGGCCGATCAGTTGCGTCGCGGTCGATCCGATGACGCCGCCGTCCGAGCGCCGCACGGTGCCGCCGGCCACGATCACCTCGATGCGCGGATGCGGATAGAGCAGCATCGCGACGTTGAGATTGTTGGTGATGACGAGCAGGTCCTGGTGCGACGACAGCGCGCTCGCCACCTCCTCCGTCGTGGTGCCGATATTGATGAACAGCGAGGAGCCGTTCGGAATCCGCGCGGCTGCAACCGCACCGATCGCCTTCTTCTCGTCCGCAGCGACGAAGCGCCGCGCCTCGTAGGCGAGATTCTCGACCCCGGAGGCGATGATGGCCCCGCCATGAATGCGCGTCAGCGCGCGCTGCTCGCACAGATCGTTGAGATCCTTGCGGATGGTCTGGGCCGAGACCTCGAAGCGGCGCGCGAGATCCTCCACCATGACGCGGCCGGAGGCGCGGGCGATGTTGAGGATGTCGGTCTGGCGTTGGGACAGGACGGCCATGGCAAGCTTTCAGGACAAGCTGCACCATGGTGATGCTGATCGAGTCAAGCGTCAATCGGCGAAGCATTGGGCGCATCGCAGCAATCGCCCGCCCCGGAGCAGCTCAGACGCGGCCTTGGTCCGGCCTACGTCCACGTGCGCCGAGCTCGCTCAGGCGGCTGCGCTCAGCTCACCGGTCACGAGCCGAATCGCGGCGCGTTCGGCTTCGCGGGCATTGCGAAACACCTGGCCCTCGAGGGCATTGAAGCGATGGGACGCCGCGAAGAAGCGAAAGCCGCCGCGGTCGCGGATGACGATCCCCGCCGCCTGGGAGCTGACCTCGATGATATAGGTTTCGGACATTGCGCAATCCCGTCGTTCATTCCGGGGCGTATAACCGAGCTCCATGACGAATGTTCCGTGCAGGGAGCCCCGGCTATTCCGACGTGAATGCCAACAGGAAATTGTGTGGATGTTATGTTGGCTGCGCTGCACGCCCTCACGCCGTGACGCCTTGCCGAATCAGTGCGGATCATCCGGGACGAGCGTCGCCTTGTGCAGCGATGCATCGGCTCCGCCGAGACAGTGCTGATGCCGACCGAGCAACTGATAGATCGTGCGCAGATCCCTCAGCACCTCGACGTGATGTTCACGAAACGCGCTGAGCTGATGCTCGTAGACGCCAATCCTGCGCTCGGCATGGAGGAGCCGCTGCTGCAGCTTCTTCAGCACCTGCAAGGTCAGTTTCTCGTCGACGTCCGACATGGACTTCCTCCCACCCTGTTCGCGCAACATGCCCCCACCATTTCCCCTGTGCCGGCAATTTTTTCCGGCTGGCATTTTTTGCCTTGTTGGTCGGAAACGGACTGCCGTGATTGCTGTCCGTCCGGCGCGCCACTCGAAGCGCGCAATACGGCAGAGACGCGGCAACGCGCATCCAAGCAACCAGAACTTGCAAACATCGTAAAGACGCCTGCCCTGTGGACCGGACGTAGATCGCGCGAGATTGATCGGCGCAGACGCCGCGCGAACGTGCTCGAATGAACGCGCATCGCCGGATGCCGGTTCCTATGCCGAGCGAGCGGCATATGCCGCGCATTAACGGAGGTTATTTGCGGCCGCCGACCGCGAATGTGATCAGGTCGCGATCACGCCATCACGCTGGATCGGCTGCGGCCGGCCGCCGTCGTCGATCGAGACGTAGGTGAAATTGCCGTCGGTGACGAGGATCGGCTGCTCCTCTTTCCGGCGCAGCACCCAGGCTTCGAGACGCACCGTCATCGACGTCCGGCCGACGCGGACGAGATGTGCGTAGACCGACACGAGGTCGCCGACATAGACCGCCTTGCGGAAGTTCATCGCCTCGATCGCGACCGTCACCGTGCGCGACTTCGCGACCTTGGCGGCGAACACGCCGCCGCCGACGTCCATCTGGCTGAGCAGCCAGCCGCCGAAGATGTCGCCATTGGCGTTGGTGTCCGCCGGCATCGCCAGCGTGCGGATGCAGAGATCGCCGCGGGGCTCGGTCGGCGCGGCATGGGCGGTCGCTTCGGTCACGTCGGATGGTCTCCAATTGCGGGAGCGTTCAAGAAGGCGCCAAGCAGGGCCG
The DNA here is from genome assembly GCF_051168135.1 of Bradyrhizobium sp. HKCCYLRH2060. Classification (NCBI taxonomy): domain Bacteria; kingdom Pseudomonadati; phylum Pseudomonadota; class Alphaproteobacteria; order Hyphomicrobiales; family Nitrobacteraceae; genus Bradyrhizobium; species Bradyrhizobium sp. HKCCYLRH2060. The sequence continues at coordinate 21,883 of NZ_JBNPUK010000011.1, read as the reverse complement.
TCAGTCCGGCCTCGCCATTTCGAACATCGCCTCCTGCATGATCTCGAAATAGTCGCCGCGACGGCCGGCGCGGACGATCGGATGCGCGAGCGCTGTCTGGTAGACACCGTCCTTGATCAGCGTCTTGTCGATATGCACGCCGACCACCTCGCCGAGCGTCAGCCAGGCCTGGGCCTTGGTGCCGTCGGCGCCCTGCAGCTGGATGATCTGCGTCACCTTGCATTCGAACGCGACGGGGCTTTCGCCGACCCGCGGCACGTTGACGAACTTGCACGGCACCGGCGTCACGCCCGCGAGCTTGAACTCGTCGACCTCGCGCGCGACATGCGCGGCGGTCGCATTCATCTGCGTCGCAAGCCCGCGCGTCACCAGGTTCCAGACGAACTCGCCGGTGTCCTGGATGTTGGCAACCGAGTCCTTCCACTGCGTCGAGGAGAAGCCGATGATCGGCGGCGTGTAGTTGAACGCATTGAAAAAGCTGTAGGGCGCAAGGTTGACGTGCCCATCCGGATCACGCGACGAGATCCAGCCGATCGGACGCGGCGCGACGATGGCGTTGAAGGGATCGTGGCGCAGGCCGTGGCCGTTCTTCGGTTCGTAGAAATGCAGATCCCGTTCGGTCACGCCGTCGTCCCTTCCGTCATTGCGGGGAGCGCAAGCGACTTGGCTTCGCTCGAATGGCGGAGAACTTAGCTTGCAGCGCTCCTGGAACCAAGCCCTGCCAGCACGAAATCGATCATCTCGTCGATCGTCGGGCCCGGCTTGGTCGCGCATTGCGCGATCATCTGCGGATGGAAGAAGCGCATCATCGCGGTCGTCGCACATTTTGCCGCCAGCGTCAGGTCGGTGACCGCGAATTCGCCGGACGCCGCGCCCTGCCCGATCACGCGGCCGATGATCTCGGTGATCAGCAGCATGTGCGCCTCGCAGACGTCCCAGCTCTCCTCCATCGCCACCGCGACCATCTCGTGCAGCTTGTTGTCGCCGACATAGCGCTCGGTGTTCATGCGATGGATCGTGCCGAGCAGCTCGCGCAGCCGCGGTGCCGCCGGACCGGGCCGCTCCGCGATCGCGATGGCGGCCGCCTCGACCTGGGCCATCAGCGTGCGGGCGACCCCCCGGTGGATCGCCTTCTTGGAGTCGAAGAACCGGTAGACATTCGCCGGGCTCATGCGGAGCTCCTTGGCGATGTCGGCGACGGTCGTCTTCTGGTAGCCGATCTGTCGAAACAGGCGCTCAGCAACGACGAGAATGCGCTCGTGCGTGTCGGATTCGATATGGTCGGAAACCAGGGTCATCATGCCTGCGATCTTGTTGATCCTTCATTCGGCGGCCTCGGCCAGAGGAAGCGAAGGCCTCGGCACGTCAACGTGCTGCGCTGCGGAATGATCCGCGTCTTTCGCTCCGCGCTCGTCCAGACTCTTGCGGAACCATAGGGCATACAATCCAGGCAAGTACAGCAGCGTCAGGAAGGTTGCAACGAACAACCCGCCCATGATGGTGATCGCCATCGGGCCCCAGAACGCCGAGCGCGACAGCGGGATCATGGCCAGGATCGCCGCCAGCGCGGTCAGCACCACGGGGCGGGCGCGGCGCACCGTGGCCTCGATGATCGCGTCCCTGCGGGTCAGGCCATGGGCGACGTCGGTCTCGATCTGATCGACCAGGATCACCGCGTTGCGCATGATCATGCCGGCGAGCGCGATCAGGCCGAGCAGCGCCACGAAGCCGAACGGCGCGTTGGCGACGTTCAGCCCGAGCGAGGCGCCGACGATGCCAAGCGGCGCCGTCAGGAACACCAGGATCAGCCGCGAGAAGCTCTGCAGCTGGACCATCAGCAGGGTCAGCATCACGATGACCATCAGCGGAAACAGCACGAAGATCGACGCATTGCCCTTGGCGGATTCCTCGAACGCACCGCCCGCCTCGATCCGGTAGGCCGGCTCGAGATGATTGCGGATGTCCTGCAGTTTCGGCGAGATCTGGTTGGTGACATCAGGCGCCTGCACGCCATCCGCCACGTCGGCGCGCACCGTGATCGCCATGTCGCGGTTGCGCCGCCACAGGATCGGCTCCTCGTGGGAATATTCGATCTTGGCGATCTGCTGCAGCGGCACCGCCACGCCGTTCTTCGAGGTGATGGTGAGGTCGCCGACATGGGCGAGATCGAGCCGCTCGGACGGCGCCGCACGCGCGACGACGCCGACCTTCTCGATGCCGTCACGGATGGTCGTGACCTGCACGCCGGAGATCAGCATGGCCAGCGACTGCGACACGTCCTGCGGGGTCAGGCCGAGCGCACGGGCACGATCCTGGTCGACGACCAGCTTGAGGTAAGGCGACTGCTCGTTCCAGTCGAGCTGCGGATCCCTGACATTCGGGTTCTGGCGCATGACGTCACGCACCTGATGGGCGATCTCGCGCACCTTGGCCGCATCCGGGCCAATGACGCGGAACTGGACGGGGAAGCCGACCGGCGGACCGAAATTGAAGCGATCGACGCGGACGCGCGCTTCGTTCAGCTCGCCGTTCGCAGCCGCGGTCTCGATCTTGGCCTTGATGCGCTCGCGCGCGGCGACGTCCTTGGCGACGATCACGATCTCGGCGAAGGCCTCGTTCGGCAGTTGCGGGTTGAGGCCGAGCCAGAAGCGCGGCGAGCCCTGCCCGACATAGGCGGTGTAGGTCTCGATGTCCTTGTCGTCCTTCAGCAGCGCCTCGGCCTCGCGCGCCGCCTTCTCGGTGACACCGAACGCGGTGCCCTCCGGCAGCCGCAACTGCAGGAACAGCTCGGGGCGTTCCGACAGCGGGAAGAACTGCTGCTGGACGTGGCCGAAGGCGACGATCGATGCCGCGAACACGCCGACCGTCGCGGCGACGGTGGTGATGCGGTGATCGACGCACCAGCGCACGATGGCGCGCAGGCCGCGATACATGCGCGTGTCGTAGACCGCGTGTTCGTCATGGCCGTGATGGGCCTTCATGTCCGGCAGCAGCTTGACGCCGATATAGGGCGTGAAGATCACCGCGACGAACCAGGACGCGACCAGCGCGATGGCGACGATCCAGAAGATGCTGCCGGCATATTCGCCGACCGCGGAATTGGCGAAGCCGATCGGCAGGAAGCCGGCGGCCGTGACCAGGGTGCCGGTCAGCATCGGGAACGCGGTGGACTCCCACGCAAACGACGCCGCGCGCATCCGGTCCCAGCCCTGCTCCATCTTCACCACCATCATCTCGACCGCGATGATGGCATCATCCACCAGAAGGCCGAGCGCAATGATGAGGGCCCCAAGCGAAATGCGGTGCAGGTTCAGCCCCATGATGTTCATGACGATGAAGACGAGCCCGAGCACCAGCGGCACCGACAGCGCCACGACGATGCCGGTGCGCCACCCCAGCGCCAGGAACGACACGAACAGCACGATCACCAGCGCCTCGACGAACGAATGCACGAACTCGCTGACGGCGTGCTCGACCACCTTGGGCTGGTCGGCAATCTGCTCGATCTCGATGCCCTGCGGCACGGCCTTCATGAAGTCGTCGGCCGCGGCGTGGACCTCCTTGCCGAGCTCCAGGATGTTGGCCTCCTTGGCGGTGACGACGCCGATGCCGAGCGCGGGCTTGCCCTCCTGCCGCACCTTGAAGCTCGGCGGATCGACGTAGCCGTGGGTGACGGTGGCGATATCGCCGAGCCGGAACACCCGACCATTGCTTTCGACCGGCGTCTCCGCCACCGCCTTGGCGCCATCGAGCGCGCCGGTGACACGCAGCGGCACCCGCTGCGACGAGGTCTCGACCGTGCCGGCCGGTGTCACATTGTTCTGCTTGGCCAGCGAATCGAACAGCGCCTGCGGCGTGATGCCGAGCGTGGCGAGCTTGGCATGGCTGAACTCGACATAGATGCGCTCGTCCTGGGTGCCGTAGAGATTGACCTTGGTGACGCCGGCGACCTTCAGCAGGCGCTGGCGCAGACCTTCGGCGGTCTTCTTCAATTGCGCATAGTCGGCGCCGTCGCCGGTCATCATGAACAGGATCGAATCGACGTCGGAGAACTCGTCATTGACGAACGGACCGACGATGCCCGACGGCAGCGAGGACTGCACGTCGTCGAGCTTCTTGCGGATCAGGTAGAACAGATGCGGCACCTCCTTCGGCGGCGTCGAATCGCGGAAGGTCACCTGCATCGCGGTGAAGGCCGGCTTCGAATAGGTCTGCACCTTCTCGAAATAAGGCAGCTCCTGCAGCTTCTTCTCGATGGGGTCGGCGACCTGGCTCTGCATCTCCACGGCGGTCGCGCCCGGCCACATCACCGAGACGTTGACGACCTTGACGGTGAAGAACGGATCTTCGGCGCGGCCGAGCTTCTGATAGGAGAAGAAGCCGGCGACGCCGAGCGCAATGATCAGGAACAGCACCAGCGGCGGATGATTGACCGCCCAGGCCGACAGGTTGAACCGCTTCATGGGTGCTCTCCGATGATCCGATGCCGTATGCGAGATCGATTTGCTAGAGATCGTCATTCCGGGGCGATGCGCAGCATCGAACCCGGAATCTCGAGGTTCCGGGTTCGCACTGCGTGCGCCCCGGAACGACAGCAGAGCTAGAACGTCAGCGCCGAGACCACCCGCACCTTCTGCGCGGGATCGATCTTCTGCACGCCGAGCGCCACGACCTTCTCGCCTTCGTCGACGCCCGACGTGACCAGCACGTCCTTGCTGTCATAGGCCTTCACCTTCACCGGCTTCAGCGTCACCTCGCCCTTGTCGTTGACCACATAGAGCGACGGATCGCGGCCCTCGCTGAACAGCGCCGACAGCGGCAGCCGCGCGACGCGGGTGGTGGCGGGATCGGCGAGCGTCAAGGTCGCGGTCATGCCGAGCGAGACGGCCTCGCCGGCGTCCGGCAGCGAGAATTTGGCGAGATAGGTGCGCGTGGCGGGATCGGCGGCCGGCGCGATCTCGCGCAGCTTGGCCGCATATTTCTTGTCGGCGTCCGACCACAGCGTGACGTAGGCGCTGCCGGTCTTGGCGCGTTCGAGCAGCGTCTCCGGGATCGCGACCACCGCCTCCTTCTCGGCGAAGCGCGCGACACGGATCGCGGCCTGGCCGGCGGCAACCACCACGCCCGGCTCGATCATGCTCGCGGTGACCACGCCGCGCGCATCCGCAACCAGCGTCGCGTAGGACAGCGAGTTGCGGGTCAGTTCGACCGAGCGTTCGGCACGGTTGAGCCGTGCCCTCGCCTCGTCGGCGGACGCCCTGGCCTGGTCCATCTGGGCATCCGTGGTCCAGCCCTTGGCCCGCAGCTCCTTGGCGCGGGTCTCGGCGGCGGACGCCTGCGCCAGCACGCCGGTGGCAGCGCGGAATTCGGCTTCAGCCTGCTCGGCCTGGAGCTTCAGGTCGACCTCGTCGAGCGTGGCCAGCGGCTGGCCGACATCGACAGTCTGGCCGACCTCGACCAGGCGCTTGGCGACCTTGCCGGCGACGCGGAAGCCGATATCGGCCTCGATGCGCGGCCGGATGGTGCCGACGAAGCTGCGCTCCGGCGTCTCGGCCTCGTAATGCACGGGCGCGACCAGCACCGGCCTGACAGGCTCGGCCTTCTGGGCGACGGTTTCATTGCACCCGGCCAGGGCGACGGCCATGGTGGCCAGCGCAAGACCGGTCAACAGCTTGGAATAGCTCGCGAAAATCAGGCGGATCAACATGGGGCACCCTCGCTGCAGTTGCGAGCAAGTGTCGAATGTCGAGTGACGATTGTCAATATTCGTCAGTGATCATGACTTCGTGAACATCTGGACACGTTGCCGCAGGTGCTCAGGCGGTCGGCAGGCAGCCTGTCGGGGACTCCCGTCATTCCGGGGCGACCGCGCGAGCGGTCGAACCCGGAATCCGAGGTGGTTGGCACGATCCTCATCATCTCGAGATTCCGAGTTCGGTCGCTGCGCAACCGCCTCGGAATGACGTGGCTGATGCAGCACCTCAACGAACGTCTGCACGGCCGCCGCGGATCGCACCCGCCTCACCCCGCGGAGCGCGCGTGCCCTTGCTGGGGCAACGACAACAAAGAGCCCGGTCGAGACCGGGACCTTCGTCGCACTCAGCCGATGGGCGGTTTCAGGTCTGCAATCGTCAGCCGATTGTGCGGTCGCTATTCCGCCGGCGCCTGGCCTGCGAATTCGACCTTGCTCTCATGGCCGCCGAAGAACACCAGCAGCCCGGCGATCAGCGGCAGCACCGACAATGCGAGCAGGCCATGGGTGGTGGAGCCGGTGGTGTCCTTGATCCAGCCGACCAGATAGGGGCCGCCGAAACCGGCGAGATTGCCGATCGAATTGATCAGCGCGATGGCGCCGGCGGCGGCCGTGCCCGACAGCCACGCCGTGGGCAAGGTCCAGAACACGCCGAACACGCAGAACACGCCGATCGCGGCAACCGTCAGCGCGACCATGGTGAGCGTGGGATCGCCGATCACGCTCGAGGCGGCCAGCGCCACCGCGATCAGGATCAGTGGCGCGCCGACATGCACGACGCGCTCGCGCGTCGCATCCGAATGCCGCGCCCACAGGATCATCGCCACGGTGCCGAACGCATAGGGGATCGCGGTGACGAAGCCGGTTTGCACATTGCTCAGTCCGAACGCCTTGACGATCTGCGGCAGCCAGAACTGCATGCCGTAGAGCGCGCCGACGAAACCGAAATAGATCAGGCTGAGCACGATCACCTTGGGCGACGACAGCGCCTCACCAAGCGTCATGTGTCCGGCGGCCTGCTTCGCCGCGGTCTCGGCCTCGAGCTTTGCCGCGAGCCAGGCCTTCTGCTCCGCCGACAGCCAGGTCGCGTGCTCCGGCCGGTCGGTCAGGTAGAACCAGGTGACGACGCCGAGGATGACCGAGGGGATGCCCTCGATGATGAACAGCCACTGCCAGCCCTGCAGTCCCATCAGGCCGTGCAGGCCGAGCAACAGGCCCGACACGGGCGCGCCGATCACGGTCGAGATCGGCACGGCGACCGCGAAGGCGGCGAGGAAGCGCGCGCGATACTGCGCGGGGTACCAGTAAGTGAGATAGAGGATGATGCCCGGGAAGAATCCGGCCTCGGCGACGCCGAGCAGGAAGCGCAGCGTGTAGAAGCTCCACGGGCCCGAGACCAGCGCCATCAGCGCCGAGATGATGCCCCAGGTCACCATGATGCGCGCGATCCAGCGGCTGGCGCCGAACTTCTCCAGCGCCAGATTGCTCGGCACCTCGAAGATGAAATAGCCAATGAAGAAGATGCCGGCGCCCCAGGCGAACACCAGCGGCGAGAACTTCAGCTCGGCATTCATGGTCAGCGCGGCGAAGCCGAGATTGACGCGATCCAGATACGAGAAGAAATAGGCCAGCACCAGGAACGGGATCAGCCGCCAGGAGATGGCGCGGATGGTCGCGGCCTCGATGTCGGAGCGGCCAGGCGCGGCCGGGGTGGTGGCGGACGGACTCATCGATCTCCTCCCGGGAGTTCTGGACATTGATAGTTGAAGGCGGTGTTGAGCATCGGTCGTGGCAAGTCAATCGGAAAGCCTGACATCCCACAGCCCGTCGGCGCATCGCGGGGGCGCGGCACGCGCATGACGCCCTCCTCCCCCGAGGTGCTCACCCGCGCTGACAGGCGCCGCCGCGCAGCACGAGCGCTCGCGATGGCGCTGATCGTGATCGTGGTCGGGCTCGAGCTCCGCTTCCACGGTCTCGGTCTCGGCCTTCCCGCCTTCATCGTCAAGTATGGCGGCTCCGTGCTCTGGGCGACGATGCTCTATATGCTGCTCGTCGCGCTGCTGCCGCGGATGTCGCCGTGGCAGATCGGCGGGCTCGCGCTCGCCGTCACCGTGATCGTCGAGGGCAGCCGTCTGGTCCACACGCCGTGGCTCGACAGCTTCCGCCTGACGCTGACGGGCGCGCTGCTGCTCGGCCGCATCTTCTCGCTGTGGAACATTGCCGCCTATGTGGTCGGCATCCTCATCGGCGTCTGGATCGACCGGATGGCGATGCGGCCGGCTTCGGCATAGGCTTGCCCCGGGCAAGCTACGACATCGCGCGAGAGCTCAGCCCGACGCGGTACCGACGCGGCTGAAAAAGGCGTTCAGCTCCTCGGCCAGAACGGCAGGCTGCTCTTCCGGGATGTAGTGGCCGCACGAGGAGATGGTGATGCCCTCCACTTGATCAGCGACCTCCCTGAGCGGCGCGGCCATGTCCACGATCGATCCCTGGTCGGCGCCAACGGCCAGCACCGGCGGCTTCAGCCTGCCCCTGGCTTTCAGTTCGCGGTTCTGAAGCGCGGACAGTGCGGCGGCACGATAATAGGCGAGCCCGGCGCGCAAGCCGCCGGCCTTGGTCAGCACGCGGGCATATTCGTCGAGATCGCATTCGGAGAACGCTTCTGGACTGGCCCCCTTCCGCCGCAGGAACCAGGCGAGATAGTCGCGTTCGCGGCCATGGATCAGCATCTCCGGGAGATCCGCGACGGCGTGGAACGCGAAGTGCCAGGTGCGCCACGCGCGGTCTGGCGCGAACGGCAACGCCTCGGGCAAGGTGACGCCGGGAATTCCTGCATCGAGCAGGGCCAGGCTCCGCACCTCGGCTTCAAACAAGGCCGCATAGGGATAGGCCACCCACGCGCCGATATCATGGGCCACCAGATGATAGCGGGTGAGGCCGAGCTGCTGCAGCAGGCGGTGCACCGTCGTGGCCAGCGCCTGCGTGTCGTAGCCTTCGGCTGGACGGTCCGAGTCCCCCTGTCCCGGGAGATCCGGCGCAATGACCCGATAGCGCGACCCGAGCAGCGGCATGACCTTGCGCCAGGCAAACCAGCTTTCGGGGAAGCCTGCGAGCAGCACCACCACCTCGCCATCCGGCGGGCCACCGCTGACATAGTGCAGCCTGACACCGTCGACGGTCTCGAAGCGGTGGGTGAATCCCGGCAACGAGGGCTCGGCGCGACAGAACGGCTCAGCCGCGACCAGACGCGACGGACTTTTGGCAGAGATGGCGTTCATCAACTCGGGCATCGATCACTCTCCTTTATTGTAGAACAAATGTTTCCTAAATCGGCGCAGCATCACGCGAACAAGGCCGCGGCCTGATTTGCGACGCTCATCATCTCGCTCTTCGCACGCCCCGTCTTGCCGACCACCCGCAGCCCCTGGATCACGCAGAAAAGAGCGCCGGCCACGACTTCCGCGTCGAGATTCGGCCGGATCGATCCATCGGATTGTCCGAGCTTGATCAGATCGCGCAACAGGCTTTCAACCCGGCGCATCGCCCCGCGGACCTTGGCGGCGGCCTCCGCATCCAAGGTGGCGAGCTCAGCCGCGCTGGTGACGACCAGGCAGCCGCGCCGGCCTTCGCTGTCGCTGGCGGATTCCGCATAGAACTGCAGCAAGGCTTTAAGCTTGTCGCGGCCGCTGTGCTGCGCATCGAGACGCTCGCGCACCTGCTGGTCGCGGCGCGCGATGTAATGATCCAACGTCGCCAGGAAGATCGCGCGCTTGTCCGCAAAGGCCTTGTACAGGCTGCCAGTGGCGAGCTTCATGGCAGCGCGCAACTCGGCCAGCGACGCGCCGTGGTAGCCGCGCTCGCTGAAGACCACCAGGGCCCTGTTCAGTGCAGTGTCCATATCGAACTCGCGCGGCCGACCGGGGCCGCGGCGCTCGGATGAATTCGTTCGTGACCGCGTCATTCCTTCTTTTAGGAAACATTCGTTTCCAAATCAAGAGCACGACGGGACTCTCCGGCGCAGCGGTCAGTCTCCAAGTTGAAAGCGCTGGAACCGGTGCAACTCGTCCTCGATCTGCCGCTTCAGCGCCTTGCGCGGCTCGCCACGCGCGGCCTTGCCCTGGCCGACCCAGCTCCATTTCTGCATCAGGAGCTTGCCGTTCTGGCGGTCGGTCTTGAGGTCGAGCGCGGCGACGATCTCGTCCCCGACCAGGACGGGCAGCGCGAAATAGCCGAACAGACGCTTGTCCTTCGGGACATAGGCCTCGAAGCGATGATCGTAGTCGAAGATCGCCTGCGTCCGCTTGCGCTGGATGATCAGCGGATCGAACGGCGACAGAATGTGCACGCGCGCCGGATCGATTTCAACCGGCTCGCCCAACGCTGCTGGCGTCGCCCAGTGCTCCTGCTTGCCGGCGCCCTCCACCGTCACCGGCAGCAGTTCGCCGCGCTGGACCCTGGCATCGATGACCCGGCGCACCGCGGCCTTGCTGGGCGCATTGAGATGGCAGAGCGAATCGAGGCTGACGACGCCTTGCGCGCGCAAGCCGCGGTCGAGCAGATAGGCTGCGATCTCGCGATCGTTGGCGCCCTTCGGCAGCCGTTCCCAGCCGAAATGCCGGGTGGTGAGGTCGTAGGTCTTGAGCATGCCGTCGCGGCCCGACACCGTCAGCACGCCCTCGTAGAAGCCGAGCTGCAGCGCGCGCTTCGACGGCTTTCGGCTGGCCCAGGCGTGGTCCTTCTCGCGCAGCACGTCGTCGTCGATGTCGCGGATCGTCAGCGCGCCGCCTTGGCGGATCAGCCGCATGACCTTGCGCGTATCCTCCGGCTTCACGGTCGTGAGCCAGCGATGGCCCTCGCGGCGGTGGCGGCGCATCGCCGGAACGAAGTAGCGGAAGTCCTGCACCGGAATATAGGACAGCGCGTGGGTCCAGTATTCGAACACGGTCTTGTCCGCGCTCTGCGCCTGCCTGAGATCGGCGCGGCGATAGGCGGGAATGCGGCTGAACAGGATGTGGTGATGGCAGCGCTCGATGACGTTGATGGTGTCGATCTGCACATAGCCGAGATGGGCAATGGCGGCGGCGACCGCCTCGGGGCCCGCGCCGAACGGCGCCCCGGCATCGAGGCGCTGCGCGCGCAGCCAGATGCGGCGCGCCTGCGGCTTGGAGAGCGGGATGGGCGTGGAAACGGCGGGCATGTCGCGCAATGGTGCGAGATTCGCCCCCGCTCCCGCAACGGCGAATCAGGCCGACGGGAACCCCTTGCGGAACCTCAAGGCTTGGACTTGTCCGGAATGTTGCCGGTGGCGATCTCGGCCTTGCAGCTGGCGCGGCCAGGATCGGGCGCACGGCATTTGTAGATGCGGCCGGTCAGGCGGTCGACCAGCCAGGCCGTATCCTCGGAGGGACTTTCCAGGCCGACATAGCGGTTGCCGACAGCCGTGAACAGCGTCGACAGCAGGATCGATGCGGCAATGATCCCTGCTCCAATCAGCGTCGACATGGAACCGGACGATCCCGCCTGATCCTGGCTGCTCGCCCGATGGGACTGATAGTCGCGCCTGTGCGATGGGTTGAACACGGCTTTGCTTTTCTGTTCGCGTTTCTTGACTACGAATCCACTCGCCGTTCGCGTCCCTCAGGTTTGCGATTTTTTCCCGGCGAGCGCTATCCGGTAGAACCGCATCTGGCCGATTTGTTGTTCGCGGACCGGCCACCTGCCGATCGCTTTGCGGCAGCGCGCGGGGCGTCCCGCGGACCGCTCGCTTCGCCCCTCGACGGCCGCCCGGCCCGACAACGTGACGTCGATCACATTGGACGCTTTGAACCCGTTCTATCGTTCACGCATCCAATGGCCATAGGGCATGACGACCCGAGGATAACGACGATGACCCCATATTTTGGACGTTTTGCAGTTCAGGCGGCGGCGTTCTCCGCGATGCTGGCAATCGGCGCAGGCACCGCTTTCGCCGGCGAGGCCGTGTCGGCCGACAAGATCCTCAACGCGCTGAAGCCGAAGGCCGTGACGCGCGGCATCTCGATCGGACCGCAGGTGAACCCGCAGGCCGACACGGCGACGCAGGCGAAGCAAGCGGCCTTCATCGACAGCATGCGCAACCGCAAGACCCGCTCGCTGTCGCTCGGCGAGCGCGAGCAGATCGCCGAGATCGCGGCGACCAAGCCCAAGATCGATCTCGAGATCCAGTTCGACTACAATTCGGCCGACATCAGCAAGGCCTCGATGCCGGCCGTGCAGGAGCTCGGCAAGGCGCTGTCAGATCCGAACCTGAAGGGCTCGACCTTCGTGGTCGCCGGCCATACCGACGGCATCGGCAGCGACGGCTTCAACCAGGATCTCTCCGAGCGCCGCGCCGACACCATCAAGCGCTATCTGGTCGAGAAGTTCGCCCTCCCCGGCCAGGACCTCGTCACGGTCGGCTACGGCAAGACCAAGCTCAAGGACGCGGCCAACCCGGCCGATCCGCTCAACCGGCGAGTCCAGGTCGTCAACATGGACACCAAAACCGCGGCGAAGTGAGCGCTCCGCCGCGCATCGCCCCGCCTGCTTACGGTCCCTGGCGGGCGGGGCGCTTTTTGTCCGCGTTCAGATCCAGCTCTGGAACAGCATCAGCCGGGTGAAGGTCTGCATCGTCGTGCCGATGAAGGCGGCGCTGATCGGCAGCATCGCGACGAAGCCCAGGATCGCGACGGCGACATAGCTCACCAGCACCCAGCGCGGCCAGCGTCGCAGCGCATGGACGAGCGCGAGGCTCGCCAGCGTCGCCGACGGCAGGTAGTAGTAGATGAAGCTTAGCGCGCGCGGCAGCAGCGCCCAGGGCAGATAGCAGCCGAGATAGAACGCCAGGATCAGGAACGCCGTCGCGCTGCGCGTCGCGATGAAATCCCGGGCGCAGATCGCGAGCGCGGCCAGCGCCGGCCACAGCACCAGCGGATTGCCGAGCAGCACCACCGCGGCGATGTCGGTGTCACCATTCTTGTCGAACAGGAACCAGACCGGACGGACCAGCAGCGGCCAGGTCGGCCACGCGCTCATATAGGTGTGGCCGGCGATCGCCGTGGTGACGCTGTCGGCGAAGATGCGCCGCTGCGCCTCGAAGATGCCCATGACGGACAGGCCGTGCAGCGGGACGAAGGTCGCGAGATAGCAGACAGTAGGCATCGCGACGAGGCACAGCACGATCTGCAGCCAGCTCAGTTGCGGCCATTGCTCGGGCCGATACCAGTCGGTCGGCTCGCCATCGCCGAACGAGGTCTGCCAATGCTGCAACAGCTTGATGAGACCGACGATGAGAAGCGCCGTCAAGAGCGGAAACAGCCCGCTCCATTTGCAGGCGATCGCAAGGCCGAACAGCGCCCCCGCCAGCGCGAACACGACCTGCGGCCGGCGCTGCCTGAACGAAAACAGGAAGGCTGCGATCCCGAGCAGGCTGAAGGCGAGCGCGCCGATGTCGAGCATCGCGATGCGCGCCTGCACGAACAGCATCTGGTTGAAGGCCGCGAGCAGCGCCGCCGCGATGGCGGGCCATTGCGCCGCGAACAGCGCCAGGCCGCACAGATAGATCGCGGCGACGGCGAGCCCGCCGAGCACGGTACCGGGATAGCGCCATGCGAAGGCATTATCGCCGAACGTCCTGATCGACAGCGCGATCAGCTCCTTGGCGAGCGGCGGATGCATCGGGTTGAGCTGCGGCGTCGCCGGCCCCAGTCCCAGCATCTGCCGCGCCGCCGGCACGTAATGCACCTCGTCGAAGACGAATTTCGGCGGCGAGGCGAGCCCGATCATCAGCACGACGTGCGCGATCGCGAAGATCAGCAACGCCGTCATCACGCCGCGGCGGACCGACAGAGCGCCATCCTGCGCAACCTCGCCGTCATCTTCGTCGTCATCCCGGCGAGCAGCAGATACCTTCATGGGCCTCCGCGTTGAACTGATCCCACGGTGACGGCAACTAACCACCGAACGGTCATCGAGGCAAACTTGTGCCCATTTTACAACAACCCCGCACGCCGTCTTCGGCTAGATTGAGCAGGGAACGACCTTCGGTGTGGATATGAGCCTGCGTCGCCGAACCTGTGTCGCTGCGATCTCGGCCGCCGCCCTGCTGGGCGTCGCGGGCGGCGCGAGCGCCGACGGCCGCATCGGCGAAGCCGTGCTGGTGCAGAAGGACGTGCTGCGCGTTGCAGGCGCGTCGAGCAGCCCGATCAATGTCGGCGACGGCGTCGTACGCAACGAGACCGTGCGCACCGGCAATGACAGCGCCGCGCGGCTCGTCATGATCGACAGCACCAATCTCTCGCTCGGCGCCAACGCCACCCTGACGCTCGACCGCACCGTGTTCAACGACGAGACCAGCTATCGCGACATCGCGATCCGGCTCGGCACCGGCGCGTTCCGCTTCGTCACCGGCCATTCCGAGAAGACCGCCTACAAGATCAACACGCCACTCGCGACCATCGGCGTGCGCGGCACCATCCTCGACATCCGCTCGCAGCGCGGCCAGACCATGGTTGTGCTGCAGGAAGGCGCGTCGCGGGTCTGCACCCTCACCTTCCAATGCCTCGAGCTGACCCAGCCCGGCGACACGGCCATCATCACCGCGACCGGCAACGGCAGGAGCACGATCAAGAAGACCAGCAATCCGTCCTGGAGCTTTGCGGCGAGCTGCGCGTCGACATCGGGCCTCTGCACGGTCACCGATCTCGCCAGCAATGCGCCGCCGCAGGATTTCACCGGCATCCTGTGCGGACGATGACGATGAGAACACGCCGCGGTCAGCTTGCTCTCCTGATGACGGCCATCGCCGGCGGGCTGCTCGCGCTCGCCCTGCAAGCCGCGCCGGCCGCCGCGCAGAGCAATTGCGGGGTGGACAACTTCGCGGCGGCGCCGTGCCCGACCCCGTCGCCGTCTCCGACCTCCTCGCCCACCGCGACGCCGACGCCGTCGGCCACGCCGACATCGACCGCCAGTCCGACGCCGACGCCCTCGCCCTCGAGCACGCCGACCCCGTCGCCGTCGCCCACCGGCGCGGGAAACAGCGCCAACGCGATCAACAGCCTCGCCGACCAGCGCTTCAACCAGATGATCACCAACCGCGTGCTCGGGCTGGTGCTGCTCGGCGTCAACGAGCAGGTCAACTGCAGCGACTGCGTCAGCGCGTTCGGCTCGGCCGGCTCGTTCTCGGCGGGCATCCATGGCCGCAAGCAGCTCACCAGCAATCTGGCGCTGCTCGCCGGCCTCGCCTACACGCACTACGACGAGAACGGCTATCACGTAACGTCTGCGCCGATCGGCGCCTTTGCACTGCGCTACGACTTCGCCGACTGGGGCTCGTCGCGGCCGTTCTTCGACGTCGGCACCATCCTGACGCCCTATGAGCGCGTGCGCTACGGCCGGAGCTATGCGACGAGCCTCGGCAACGTCACCGTGGACGGCACCACCACGGCATCGAACTACGCGGTCTATGGCCGCGCCGGCTGGATCAGCCGGTTCTCGCCGCGCGACGAGCTCGCGGCCTCGGTCGAGCTGTGGCAATTGTGGCAGCACGTCGCCGGCTATCGCGATCCCACTGTGGCCTTCAACCCGTTCGACGCGACGATCGCCGGCGGCACCGACCGCACCAGCCTGGTCAAGGTCGGCGGCCAGTGGACCCACCTGTTCGGCACGAGCATCGAGGCCAACATCAATGGCGGCTACGTCCAGTCGTTCGCGACCAGCTCCGGCATCGTCGCCACCGTCACCGGCAACGGCACGGTGACGCCGACCATGGGCAACCAGGGCTGGTTCGAATATGGCGGCCGGCTCGGCTTCCGCCTGCCGCAGGGCTGGATCGCCGACCTGTTCGTCAACGGCACGCTCGGCCCGCAGCCGGTCGGCAACACCATCCACGGCGGCATCGGCCTGCGCGTCCATTATTAGCGGCTGGCCCCTGGCGGGCGCACCAGCTCGCTCCTTCAACATTTCATGATCGGTCTGCGCCAGGGTCGCCTTGACCCGCGCACGGCCGCTGTCATATTGGATGACGATCATCATTCAAAAGCAACGGCTCGCCAGGCGCGCGGAGATCCGATGGACGTTTCCACCCAGGCGACCAGCGAGGCCCGGCGTAGCGGCACGGCAGCTCCGGAGGCGCCAACGCCGCTTGTCACGCCGGCCCCGGCTCCGTCGCGCGCCAAGGCCGAATCGGTCCGCACGGCATTGCTCTCCGGCCCGGTGCTGCCGACGCTGTTCCGGCTGGCGCTGCCGACCATGACGGTGCTGGTGGCGCAGACCGCGGTCAACGTCGCCGAGGCCTACTACGTCGGCTTCCTCGGCACCGATGCGCTGGCCGGCGTCGCGCTGGTGTTCCCGATCTTCATGCTGATGACGATGATGTCCAATGGCGGCATCGGCAGCGGCGTCTCCTCGGCGGTGGCGCGCGCCGTCGGCGCCGGGCACAACGCCGATGCCGATGCCATCGCGTTCCATGCGATCGTGCTGGCGGTGATCGCCGGCGGCCTGTTCACGCTCGCGACCGCCCTGCTCGGCCCGGCCCTGTACCATGCGCTCGGCGGACGCGCAGGCGCGCTGGAGGCGGCGCTGCGCTACTCCAACTATCTGTTCGCCGGCGCCATCCCGGTGTGGATCGTCAACCTGCAGGCGGCGGCGCTGCGCGGCGCCGGCAATGTGCGGGTGCCGGCGCTGGTCACCCTGGTCGGCGCGCTGGTCATGATCCCCGCCTCGCCGCTGCTGATCTTCGGCCTCGGCCCGCTGCCGGGGCTCGGCATTGCCGGCGCGGGCATCGCCTTCGGCCTGTATTACTGCGGCGCCATGCTGGTGCTGGTGCGCTATATGGCCTCCGGCCGCTCCAGCCTGCATGTGCGCGTTGCGCCGCTGCAGGCCCGGCTGTTCGCCGACATCCTGAGGGTCGGACTGCCGACCGCGCTGAACGCGGTCATGGTCAATCTCACCGTCATCCTGGTGACCGCGCTCGCCGGCCGCTTCGGCACCTCCGAGCTCGCCGCCTACGGCATCGCCTCGCGGCTCGACTACATCATGATCCCGATCCTGTTCGGACTGTGCACGGCCACCCTGACCATGGTCGGCATCAATGTCGGCGCCGGACAGCGCGGCCGTGCGCGCCGCATCGCCTGGATCAGCGCCCTGGCGGGCGCCGCGCTGGTCGGGACCATCGGCGTGATCGTGGCGCTGCATCCGCCGCTCTGGCTCGGCCTGTTCAGCCGCGACGCCGAGGTTGTGCGCGAGGGCGCGACCTATCTGCGCACCGTAGCGCCGGCCTACGCCGCGCTCGGCTTCGGCTTCGTGCTGGCTTTTGCCGGCCAAGGCGCGGGGCACGTGCTGTGGCCGTTCGTCGGCTCCGCCCTGCGCGTGCTGATCGCGGCGGGCGGCGGCTATGCCGCCATCGTCATGCTCGGCGGCGGCATGGCCTCGCTCGCCGCAATGGTCACGCTGTCGCTCGTCGCCTACGCACTCGTTTGCAGCCTCGTTCTCTCGCCCCGGATCTGGCGCTCGCGCGCTTAGCGGACACTAACCGGCAAGAGCAATTCAAACGACATGCAACTCACAAGCGGCCACCGCCGAATACAAGCAATTCGCGCGGCTACTACCAGTGAGTGGTGCGAACGAGCACCTCTCGATGATCCGGCAAATACACTGATAACCTTCGGCTTCCGCAACGACGTCGCAGGGTTCCTTTACGGAACCGGATTCAGCATGCGGTAATGTCTGGCCGCCACTTCCTTGCAGCACGGGCTCGCATCCGCCGGCGTCGAGCCTCGGACAGCCATCAGCAGGAAGCGTTGCACATGACCGTATCGATTTCGTCGAAGACACTTCGCGATCTGGCATGGAGATTTGGCCGCGCGAAGGACGGCCAGATCAGCATGATCTTCGCCATCACCATCATCCCCATCCTGGTGTCGGTCGGCGCCGCCGTCGATTTCGCCAAGTCCAGCGACACCAAGGCGCAGCTCCAGAAGTCGGTCGATGCCGCGGTCCTCGCCGGCGTGACCCAGGCCAGCGCGCAGCAGGTCTCGACCGCGAGCGCGGTGTTCTCGGGCAGCTTCAAGGGCCGGTTCGGCAGCGGCACGTCGGCGACCTTCACGCCCAACGGCGACGGCTCGCTGTCGGGCACCGCGACGACCACGGTGAAGACCTCGTTCCTCAACGTCATGGGCACGACGTCGCTCGGCGTGACGGCGTCCGCTACGGCGAAAGCCGGTGCGCAGGCCAGGTCGCCGGTCTGCATCCTGCTGGTCAGCACCATCAACGCGCAATCGTTGCTGGTGAATTCCGGCGCCCAGCTCAATGCGCCGAGCTGCGAGGTTCACGTGCTGTCGACGCAGAGCCCGGCGGCGATGTTCAACGCCACGCTCAACGTCAAGCGCATCTGCATCAAGGGTACCAACATCACCAAGAACGGCGGCGTCACGCCGCCGGCCGAGACCGGCTGCGCGGCGATCGCCGATCCCTTCGCCGGCAAGCTGCCCGCCGTCACGGTGGGCGCGTGCACCACCAACAACAAGGTCTACGATCCCGGCTCGGTCACGCTCAGCCCCGGCGTGTATTGCGGCGCGACCAATTTCAACGGCTCGGGCACGCTGACGCTCAATCCCGGCCTCTACATCATCAAGGGCGGCGCGATGACCTTCAATTCGGGGTGGACGGTGACGGGCAGCGGCGTCACCTTCTACCTCGTCGACCAGAACGCGACGCTCACCTTCAACGGCAACGTCAATGCGACGCTGTCGGCGCCGACCAGCGGCACCTACGCCAACATCCTGATGTACGAGCCGTCAGGCCTGTCGACGACGAACCTGCCGATCAACGGCACCAGCAGCTCGTCCTACACCGGCCTGATGTACCTGCCGAGCCGCAACGTCACCATCAACTCGGTCTCGACCATGAGCAGCAACAGCGTCACGATGGTGTTCAACACGCTGATCCTCAACCAGACCAACTGGGCGATCGCGCCCGGCGCGCTGTCGATGTCGGCGACCAGCGGCCCGGCCGGCACGGCGTTTTTGTCGAAGTAGCTTGCTGCATATGAGGCACGCTCCAGCCGCAATGACGGTGCGCCCCCTCTCCCCGTTCTTCACGGGGAGAGGGGTGGGGTGAGTGGCAGCCGCACGAGCGGTTTGAGTCCATAGCCTCCACCCGTCTCACCTGAATCACAGAGATTCGGATCACATCACGAACGTCCTCACGCCAAGAAAGAACGGACCTAACAACTAAGACTTCTTGTGTGGCTGCCCCTCACCCCGACCCTCTCCCCGTAAGAACGGGGAGAGGGAGCGCACCAGTCGTTGTTCTTGCAGCGTTGTTCTTGCAGCGTCGCTCCTGCAACATCGCTCAAGCGGATCGGTGTCCCGACGGTTCTAAAGCACACCGCTGAACCTGCTCTGCTCCTTGAGGCCGACGCCTGCCCCGCGCGTCCACAGCCCGCGGCAAGACCCCACGTCATCACGCCTCTCACACCTTTGTCACACACTCTCCCTTGACACCCAGCGCGACTTGAGATGATGTTATGTTATAACATAACGATTGAGGCCGCATGCCCGTTCGCCGGCACCGACCCCTTCCCCTGAAGAGGCTGTTCGATCTCGATGCGCAAACTCCCCGTCACGGTCTTGTCCGGCTTCCTCGGGGCTGGGAAGACCACTTTGCTGAACCACGTCCTGAACAACCGCCAGGGTCTGAAGGTGGCGGTGATCGTCAACGACATGAGCGAGGTGAACATCGATGCGGACCTCGTTCGCGATGGCGGTGCCAATCTGTCACGGACGGATGAGCAACTGGTCGAGATGACCAATGGCTGCATCTGCTGCACCCTGCGCGACGACCTGCTGAAGGAAGTCCGCACGCTGGCCGAGAGCGGTCGTTTCGACTATCTCGTGATCGAGGCCACCGGCATTTCAGAGCCGCTGCCGGTGGCGGCGACCTTCGACTTCCGCGACGAGCATGGCATGAGCCTGTCGGATGTCGCGCGCCTCGACACGATGGTGACGGTGGTCGACGCGGTCAACCTGCTCAAGGACTATTCGTCGTCCGACTTCCTGACTGACCGCGGCGACCAGTTCGACGGCGACCGGCGCGCGCTGGTCGATCTGCTGGTCGAGCAGATCGAGTTCGCCGACGTGATCGTGCTCAACAAGGTCGACGATGCCAGCAGCGATCAGCGCAACGCCGCGCGCAAGATCATTCGCGCGCTCAATCCGGACGCCGACATCATCGAGACCAACCAGGGCCGTGTGCCACTGGAGCGCGTGCTTGCGACCGGGCGCTTCGACTTCGACCGCGCCCAGCAGCACCCGCTCTGGTACAGCGAGCTCTACGGCTTCGCCGACCATGCGCCGGAGACCGAGGCCTATGGCGTGACGAGCTTCGTCTACCGCGCCCGGCGGCCGTTCATTCCGGCCCGCTTCGACCGGTTCCTGCGCGAATCCTGGCCGGGCGTGATCCGCGCCAAGGGCCATTTCTGGCTGGCGACCCGGCCGCAATGGCTCGGAGAGATCAGCCAGGCCGGCGCCATCGTCCGCACCAGCGCGCTCGGCTTCTGGTGGGCTGCGGTGCCGCAGAAATTGTGGCCCGAGGACCTCGACTGGCGCACGCGCATGCTCGGGCGCTGGGACGAGGTCTATGGCGACCGCCGCCAGGAGATCGTGTTCATCGGCAGCAACATGGATGAGGCGGGCCTGAGCGCGCGGCTCGACGCCTGCCTGCTGCCGGGGAAGCCTGCGATGGATGTCGCCGCATGGGCGCGGCTGTCGGATCCGTTTCCGGTCTGGCGCCGCGCCGACGAGGCGGCCTGATCGGCATTCATCCGAACTGCGGCTCGAGACAACGAACCGCGAGACACACGCGCGACAGTCGCCCCTGCTTCGCGTGTGAGAGGGAGGGCGGTATAGCCACTCCCTGCCCGGCGGAGCCGTCGCGAGACGGCTCCGCCATTTCCTTGATGGCTACGGCTTCGACTCGGCGGGATCGCGGTGCACCGGATCGATCCACAGCACCGTCTCCGGCTTCTCGACCGGCTCGATGTCGATGTTGATCGCGACCGCCTCGCCGTCGCTGCGCACCAGCACGCATTCCAGCACTTCGTCCGGGCTGGCGTTGATCTCCTGGTGCGGCACATAGGGCGGCACGAAGATGAAGTCGCCGGGGCCGGCCTCCGCGGTGAATTGCAGCCGATCGCCCCAGCGCATCCGCGCCTTGCCCTTGACGACGTAGATCACGCTTTCGAGATGGCCGTGATGATGCGCGCCGGTCTTGGCGTCCGGCCGGATCGTGACGGTGCCGGCCCACAATTTCTGCGCGCCGACGCGCGCGAAGTTGATCGCGGCCTTGCGGTCCATGCCCGGTGTCGACGGCACGTTGCCATCGAGCTGATGACCCGGAATGACGCGGACGCCGTCGTGCTTCCAGCGCTCGTCGCCGTGATCGTGGGAATGGCCGTGCGTGTGATCGTGAGAGCCTGACATGATTTTCTTCTTCTCGGATTCTTGTGTTCGGAGGAACCGGCGCGATTGTAGTCGAAATGCCGCATCGGCGCCATTGCGGTTCCACGCGAACCTTTTCGCAACGCCCGCGTTGAGTCCGCACAGTTCACACACACAATGGAGAGACATCATGGGTGCGACCATGGACAAGATCAAAGGTGCGACCAACGAGGCGATCGGCAAGGCCAAGCAGGGCATCGGCGAAGCCACCGGCAACGACCGTCTGCAGGGCGAAGGCGCGATCCAGGAAGTGAAGGGCAAGGGCCAGCAGGCGCTGGGCGATGCCAAGCAGGCGACCAAGGACGCGGTGAACACCGCCGCCGGCGCTGCGAACAAGAACCTCTGAGCAGGATCGGCGCGGTCGCTGAGGTCGCGCGATGACGATCTCCAGAAACTAACAAGACCGGCCCCTCGCGGGCCGGTCTTCGCGCCGTTGTTAGTTGACGACGAATAGCAACTATCGGCGTCCCAACCGGCGCCTATGAATGCGCCCTCTCCCCTTGTGGGAGAGGGCATGCAGGACAGTCCCCACAAGCTTCGTCGGGTGAGGGGTATCTCTCATTGGCGCTAACTTACCATTTTGCTGCCGGAAATGGATGATTCCTCGGTCGAGTGA
>NZ_JBNPUK010000010.1:0-284062 GCF_051168135.1 Bradyrhizobium sp. HKCCYLRH2060 | reverse complement strand
TTCAAGCAAAACACGATGCGATGACTTTACCCATTGTCACTGAGATTATCGTGTCTCACTTGAGGGGTGCAGTCCAGAGATGACAACCGGATTCCGTCATTTTTGTCACGAGCCGCTGCGTCGCAGATGGTGAGAGCCGAGCTATGGCGCCGACAGCAGTGCGCTCCCTCTTCCCGTCCTTACGTCCTTACGGGGAGAGGGAGCATACCGGTTCTTGCGGCGATGGTTCCGCTCAAACGATGAGAGACAAGTTGGCTCTATTTCTACGCCGCTAACCACCCGCCATCGACCGGCAGCACGATGCCGGTCGTGAACGACGCCTCGTCGCTGGCCAGGAACAGCGCGGCCGCCGCGACCTCGTCGGCCGCGCCGAACCGCTTCATAGCGTGGCGCTGGCGCGAGGCGTCGCGCACCGGCTCCGGATCGGCGTGGCGCGCGAAGCTCCGACGCAGCAGCGGCGTGTCGATTGCGCCGGGCGCCAGCGCGTTGACGCGGATGCCGTCGGTGGCGAAGTCCACCGCCATGGTGCGAGTCAGGCTGATGATCGCGCCCTTGGCGGCAATGTAGGCGCTGTTGCCCTTGCCGCCGGCGACCGCAAGCTGCGACGCGACGGTGATGATCGAGCCGGCCTTCTGCTTCTGCATGATCGGCACCGCGACCTTGGCCCACAGCCAGGTGCCGCCGACATTGGCGCGGAACACCGCATCCCAATCCGCCGGATCGGTCGTGACGACGGTGCCGCCACAGGAGAAACCGGCCGCGGTCATCAGCACGTCCAGCCGGCCGCGCGCGGCGGCCACGCTCTCGATGGTTGCCTTGGCAAAGTCGGCGTCGCCGACATCGCCGACATGGACGCTGCCGTCGCCGCCCGCGTTGCACACCAGCGCCAGTGTCTCCTCGGCGCCTGCAGCATCGCGATCGACCAACGCGAGGAACGCACCTTCGCGCGCGAACATCACGGCACTGGCGCGGCCAATGCCGGAGCCGCCGCCGGTGATGACGGCGACCTTAGCCTTGAGCCTCATCTCAGTCTCTCCCGTACTGATCGAACCAGCGGCCGAAATGCTCGGCGGAAGCCGCGCAGTCGAAGCGCGCGCGCCAGCCGAACTCCTCGGCCAGCCGCGTCGTCGACAGCCGGCCGCGATTGGGCGCGAACACCGGCACCGTCGGCGTTTCCCCCTGCTCCTTGAGCCGGCAGGTGAATCCAGCTCGACCGGTCGCGAAGGCGCGGCCCCAGGTTTCGGCTGTGAACGTCGCCGCGTTGGAGATGTTGTAGAGCGCGTGCTGCGGCTTCTCAGCCTCCAACAGCAGACAGACAGCATCCGCGACGTCGACCGCGTAAACCCAGTCCTTGTCGCCCGGCTCGCTCAGCAGCGCAGGCTCGTTGCGCGCGCAGCAGGCGGCGATGAGCGCCTGCGGCGAGGGCGTGTCGCGCACGCCGCCGCCGCGCTCGAACGGGCCGAACACGGCGGACAGGCGCACGCTGATGACATCCGTCTTCCACAGATCGCTCAGCCGCGCGGCGACGCGCTCGGAGGCGAACTTGCTGATCGCATAGAGCGACACCGGCTCGCACGGCGTGGTCTCCTCCAGCACGGCGAAGCGCTGGCCGCTCGCGCCATAGGACGCCGCCGAGGACAGGTTGATGACCCGGCGTATGCCGCTGCCGCGCGCCGCCCGCAGGATCGGCACCTGCGCCAGCAGATTAACCGCGAGGATGCGCTCGGGGTCGGCGGCATCGCGCTCGGCGCCCGCGGTGATCGCGGCGCCCATCACGACGGCATCGCAGCCATTGCTGATCGCGGCCGCCACAGCGCTCGCATCGGTGACGTCGCCCTGCACCAGGTGCAGACGCTCGCGATAGGGTTCAAACGCACGCTGCGCCGCCGCGGGCAGACCTGTTGCGTCGAAGATCGTCACGGCATGGCCGCGCTCCAGCAGGCCTTGCGCGATGTTGAGGCCGACGAAGCCGGCCCCGCCGAAGATCAGGACATGCATGCGAAACACGCCTCCCCGAGGGCCTCATGGTTCGAGACGGCTGCTGACGCAGCCTCCTCACCATGAGGGGACACGGCTCGCGCGCCGCGAACCTCGCCCTCGCTCCTCATGCTGAGGAGGGCGCGTAGCGCCCGTCTCGAAGCACGAGGCCACCGGCCGACGTGTGCTCGCGCCCTCACAACAGCGTCGCCCCGAAATTCTGCTCGGGGTCCATGTCCGCCACCAGCCGCCCCGTCGGCTTCGCCGCCTCGCCGCCGCTGCGGGCGAGGAACTGGCCCGAGCCCGGCTGCACCGACAGCTTGCCGTCATCGACGATGACGCGGCCGCGCGACAGCACGGTCACCGGCCAGCCCTGCACGCTGCGTCCGGCGAACGGCGTGTAGCCGGCGAGGTCGTGCATCGCGGCATCCGTGATCGTGACGCGCTTGTCCGGATCCCACAGCGCGATGTCGGCATCGGCGCCGATCGCGATCGCGCCCTTGCGCGGATGCAGATTGTAGATCTTCGCCGGCGCCGTCGCCGTCAGCTCGACGAACTTGTTGAGGCCGAGCCGGCCCTTCGACACCATCGCGTCGAACAGCAGCGGCAGCCGCAGCTCCAGGCCCGGCAGCCCGTTGGCGATCTGCTTGAAGTTCGGGCTCGGACCGGCGCGCAGCTTGCCGGTTTCGTCGAAGCGATACGGCGCGTGGTCCGACGAGATCGTCTGCAAATCGCCCAGCGACAGCGCCTGCCACAGCGCCTCCTGGTCGGGCGCGCGGCGCGGCGGCGGGCTGCACATCCACTTCGCGCCCTCGATGCCGGGCTTGTCGAGATCATCAGCCGTCATGAACAGATATTGCGGACAGGTCTCCGCGAACACCTTCAGCCCCTGCCCGCGCGCATCGCGAATCACCTTGGCGCCTTCCGCGGTCGAGACGTGGAAGATCATGATCGGCTGATCGACCAGCGCCGCCATGCCGATCAGGCGGTTGAACGCCTCGGCCTCGGAGAAGCGCGCATGGCTGATGGCGTGGTATTTCGGCGCGGTGTAGCCGCGCGCCAGCAGCCGCTTCACCATCCATGAGATGATGCCGTGGTTCTCGGCATGCGCGCACAGCATCGCGCCGCCCTCGCGCGCGGCGACGAGGATGTCGAGCAGCGGCTCGTCGTCGATCTTGAGCCGGTCATAGGTCATGAAGATCTTGATCGAACCGTGCCCCTGCCGGATCAGCGCCGGCAGGTCGCGCTCCAAGGTCTCCTTGGTCGGATCGGCAATGATCATGTGGAACGCGTAGTCGATCACCGCGCCCTTGCGTGCCAGCGCGTGATAGTCCTCGAGCACCTGCGGCAGCTGCATACCGACATGCTGCGCGGCGAACGAGATCACGCTGGTGGTGCCGCCGAACGCGGCGGAGGTCGTCGCGCTCTCGAACGTGTCGGCATTGACGATGCCGGCAGCCGAGAGCTGCTCGATGTGGCAATGGCTGTCGACGCCGCCGGGCAGCACATATTTGCCGCGCGCATCGATCTCGCGCCTGGCGGGCCCGAGCCCGCGGCCGATCGCCGCGATCGTCTCGCCTGATACGGCGACATCGGCCTCGAACGTATCCGTGGTGGTGGCGACGCGCCCGCCCCGGATGATCAGGTCATAGGCCGGCTCGGTCATCGCGATCTCCTAGTTCTGTCAAATGGA
Organism: Bradyrhizobium sp. HKCCYLRH2060; assembly: GCF_051168135.1. Lineage (NCBI taxonomy): Bacteria > Pseudomonadati > Pseudomonadota > Alphaproteobacteria > Hyphomicrobiales > Nitrobacteraceae > Bradyrhizobium > Bradyrhizobium sp. HKCCYLRH2060. The sequence goes on along the minus strand of NZ_JBNPUK010000010.1, from coordinate 280,392 downwards.
ACGCCGTCGACGCGAGATGGCCGCATCGGCCCCATTGCGTCAGCCGTGGCATAGTGATTGCCTGTCACGCGCCGTCAACACTGAAGAAGCAGGTAGCTCCCATGTCCCGCCCGCGCATCACCGTGATCAACCCGAACTCCAACCAGGTGGTCACCGACGGTCTCGCGGCGGCGCTCAAGCCGCTGATGTTCGCGGAGGGGCCCGAGATCGTCTGCGAGACACTGAAGGAAGGCCCCTACGGCATCGAGAGCCAGAAGGACGCGGACAGCGTCACTCTGCCGCTGCGACGCTTCGTCGAGGGCGACAACGCCTCCAGCGCGTTCGTGATCGCCTGCTACAGCGACCCTGGGCTGCATGTCTGCCGCGAGGCCACGGCACGGCCGGTGCTCGGCATCGCCGAATGCGGCGTGCTCACCGCGCTGACCCGCGCCGATATGTTCGGCGTGCTCGCCATCGCGCAGCGCTCGATCCGCCGCCACATCCGCTATCTCCGCCAGATGGGGCTGATGGACCGCCTCGCCGCCGAGCGTCCGCTCGACATGACGGTGGCCGAGACGGCATCTGGTGAAGGCACCTTGGCGAAGATGATCGCGGTCGGCCGCGCGCTGAAGGAGGAGGACGGCGCCGGCGCCATCGTGATGGGCTGCGCCGGCATGGCGCGGCATCGCAAGAACCTGGAGGACGCGCTGGGGATTCCGGTGATCGATCCGACCCAGGCTGCGGTGACCATGGCTCTGGGCGCGGTGGCGTTTGCCAGCTGAGCGCATTGTTTGGTGGCAACACTCGCGCGGCGACCTCGGTGCACCTCGCCCCGCTTGCGGGGAGAGGTCGGATTGCATCGTCAGATGCAATCCGGGTGAGGGGGACTCTCCGCACGGTCGGTGCGCGTGGCTGCCCCTCACCCCAACCCTCTCCCCGTAAGAACGGGGAGAGGGAGCGCACCGAGATCCGCGCCAGGATTTCGCCTACAAACTACAACATTGGGTCACTCCGGCGGCACTGCGCCGGTGCGGCTGGTGATGAGCCCGTAATGCTCGACCCGGCGATGCCGCCCGAAGTCGAAGATCGTCTCCTTGCCGAACCGTGTCGCATCGAGATCGCAAGGTACGACCAGCACCTCGTCGCCCTCCGTCAGCGCTTCCGCGACGATCTCGCCGTCGGGATTGACGATCAGGCTGCCGCCGATCAGGTGATGACCGTCCTCGACGCCAGCCTTCGCGACCGCCACGACCCAGCACGAGTTCTGATAGGCGCCGGCCTGCGCGGACAGCCGGTTGTGGAACAGGCGCTGCTGCAGTCCCTCCGCTGACTTCAGCGAATTCACCGACGGCGTGTTGTAGCCGATCAGCACCAGTTCGACGTCCTGCAGGCCCATGACCCGATAAGTCTCCGGCCAGCGGCGGTCGTTGCAGATCGCCATACCGATGATGCCGCCGAGATTGCGCCAGACGGGAAAGCCGAGATCGCCCGGCTCGAAATAGCGCTTCTCCAGATGCTGGTGGCTGCGCTCCGGTTCGAACTCCTCGTGGCCTGGCAGATGTACCTTGCGATACTTGCCGACTTTGTTGCCGGCGCGGTCGGTGAGAACTGCCGTGTTGTAGTGATGCCCATCCGGCGTCAGCTCGGCATAGCCGAGATACATCGCGATGCCGTGCTGCGCTGCGCGGTCGAACAGCGGCTGCACCGCGGCGTTGGGCATCTCGCGCTCGAACCAGGCATCGACATCGGCCTGATCCTCCATGTACCAGCGCGGAAAGAACGTGGTGAGCGCCAGCTCCGGATAGACGATGAGATCAGCGCCCCTGCGCTTGGCCTCGTCCAGCAGCGCGATCATGCGCGTGACGACGGCCTCGCGGCTGTCAGCGCGCTGGATCGGCCCCATCTGGGCCGCGGCAACGTTGATGATGCGCATGATGGAACTCCACAATCAGTTCGTATATGCGCCCTCTCCCCTTGTGGGAGAGGGCATGTATGACGTCTCGGCAAGCTCGGTTGGGTGAGGGGTCTTTCTCCACGAGCGGCACTCGTCGAACGAGACCCCTCACCCGACCGCGTACGCGGATGGCCGTACATGCCCTCTCCCACAAGGGGAGAGGGCGCTGCATCGGACAGCGCTGAGATGACCGGCGGCACCGAACCGATATCGAGAGAGCGGCGTGTGCCACTATGCCGAAAGTACCTGGTGCCGCCATCATCCCGGCCGATGCAGCACCGGGCGCGTGCGCGAGAACGACGGCCGCCCCCGCTTCAGGCCCCACAGCGGTTGCGCCAGCGTTGCGACCGCCTCGGTCGGATCGGCGGCATCGATGCAGACGAGATCGGCCGGCGCGCCGACGGTGATGCCGTAGTTGCCGAGCCGCATCAGCTTCGCCGCATCATGGGTCACCATGTCGAGGCAGCCGGCGAGATGGTCAGGGCGCGAGACGTGGCAGACATTGGCGTAGAGATTGGCCATCCGGATCAGCGAGCCGTCGCCATAGGGCGTGAACGGGTTGAGCACGTTGTTGGTCGAGAGCGAGCAGGTCACGCCCCTCTCGCGCAACGGCTCCAGCGGGACCACGCCGCGCGGGATCGCATGATCCTGCCGCCGTCCCATCAGATGCAGGTCGGTCGAGGGCAGCACGGTCACGGCGACACCGGCATTGGCGAGCTGCGCGGCGATCGCGTTGAAGCGTTCCGGCGGCAGCAGCGACAGCTGCGTGACATGGCCGACAGCGACGCGCCCGCCCCACTTGTACTCCTCGGTCTTGCGGCAGACATATTCGATCTGCATGTGGTCGAGCGTCTCGGCGAGATCGAGATGCATGTCGATGTCGACGTCGTGTTCGCGCGCGATCGCGAAGATGCGGTCGATCTGCGCCGGCGGGTTGGTGTCGAAATACGGGGCGGCGCCGATGGTGCGCGCGCCACGACGCAGTCCTTCGATCAGCAGCTCCTCGGTGCCCGGATAGTTCGTCAGGCCTTCCTGCGGGAACACGCAGATCTCGAGATCGAGCGCCCAGGCGTAGTCGCGCGCGAGCTGTTGGATGGCTTCGAACGCGATGAAGCCGATGCCGGGATCGAGCTCGACATGGGTGCGCATTCGCATCGTGCCATGGCTGACGCAGCGCTCAACGGTCTGCTTCGCCCTGGCATAGACATCCTCCGGCGTGAAGTTGCGCTTGGCCGCCGCGGTCTCCCGCACCGCCTCGGCGACTGTCCCCTCCCGGATGCTGCAGCGGTCGAGGATGCAAGTCTTGTCGAGGTGGATATGGGTCTCGATGAAGCCGGGCACGACGAGACAATGTTCGGCGTCGCGCTCCTCCACCTCGGCCGGCAGCGCGGACTCGATGGCGGCGATGCGGCCTTTGGAAATTCCGATATCGGCGCGGCGCAGCTCGCCCTGCTGCGCCAGCACCGCGTTGCGAATGATCAGGTCCATGCCGCCTTTGCCGCCGAAGACTCCCTACGCGCGCCAAGCTGGCGGCGTCGCGTCCAAAAGGCAAGCGCCATGCCAGCGGGCGAGGCCGCGCTGCATTGCAAGCCGGCCGTCGTCACCATTCGTTTACAAATAGATGCCGCCCGGGATACCCTTGTTTGCTGCAGAAAAACTGCTATATTGATGCATGGAAAACGTGAACGCGTTCTGCTCAGGCCCGTCGTCAAGGCGGGCCGTTGCCGTTTTGGGGGTGGCTGTCCGATGACTCGCTCCAACCGTACGGATCACATTCGCCTGACCTCGCACCCGGTGCCAGGCGCCAAGCACAACTTCCCGCTCCACTGGGGCGCCGAGAACGCGCGCGAGCGCGGACCCGTGATCGGCACGGTGTCGCGTCCGCAGGACCGCAACGTGATCGGCAGCCATGGTGGCTCCTACACAGTCTACCGCGCGCTCGCGGTATCATCCGGTGCGCTCGATCCGATCCGCCGCCCCGATCTCACCAACACCCATCCCGCCGCCACGATCGGCCCGTTCGCGCAGTGGCGCGATCCGGCGAAGATCGTCGCGCTCGATCCCTGGGGCCATCTGGTGGCCGAGAATTTCGGCGGCGAGATCGCGGAAGGAATCGATATCCGGCCGACCATCGCCGTGACCAAGGCGCGCATCGAGCTCCCCGAGCTGCATGCAGCGCTCGCGGCCAAGCGCCTCGTCCATGACGGCGACGTCGTGCATGCCAATGGCAGCGTCTCGGTGGTGAAGGTCGCGATCGACCCGGTGTGGTACCTGCCCGGCGTCGCCGCGCGCTTCGGCACCAGCGAGACCAGTCTGCGCCGCGGCCTGTTCGAGCAGACCGGCGGCATGTATCCGGAGCTGGTGACCCGGCCCGATCTGCAGGTGTTCCTGCCGCCGATCGGCGGCACCACGGTCTATCTGTTCGGCGACGTCACCAAGCTGAACGACGGCCGAACGAAGATCACGTGCCGCGTACACGACGAGTGCAACGGCTCCGACGTGTTCGGCTCCGACATCTGCACCTGCCGCCCCTATCTGATCCACGGTATCGAGGAATGCGTTGCGGCCGGGCAGAACGGCGGGCTCGGCATCATCGTCTACAACCGCAAGGAAGGCCGCGCGCTCGGCGAGGTGACGAAATTCCTGGTCTACAATGCGCGCAAGCGCCAGGAGGACGGCGACGCCGCAGCGGCCTATTTCGAGCGCACCGAATGCGTCGCCGGCGTGCAGGACGCCCGGTTCCAGCAGTTGATGCCCGACGTCATCCACTGGCTCGGCATCAAACGCATCGACCGCTTCATCTCGATGAGCGACATGAAGCACGACGCGCTGGTGGGCCAGGGCGTCGACATCGTCGAGCGCGTGCCGATCCCGGACGAGCTGATTCCCGCCGACGCCCATGTCGAGATCGCGGCCAAGAAGGCGGCCGGCTATTTCTCGCTGGAGCCGCAGAAACCCGAGGCGCTCGGCGACACCGTCGGCCGCCCGCTCGAGAAGTACTGAGCGCAGCAGCAGATCATGGACGACGTCTCATATCTCCTGTCGGCCCGCGCCGTGCGCGAGCGGTCGCATCAGCTGCTTGCGCTCGGTCTCGCCGACAAGCTGCCGCATTTCCGCATCGACATCGCCCGGCTCGACGCGATCGCCGAAGTCGTGCTTGATGTGACCCGCAAGGCCTATCCCGACGGCGAGGTGCCGTTCCACTCGCGCTGGCGGCATTTCGTGGTCGGTGGTGTCGATCGCTGGGCCGCGATCGCCGACAAAGTGAATTGGCCGAATGCGGCGTCGCGGGCGCGCGCCGAGTTCGATCTCGCCATCGCGAGCGTGCTGCTCGACGCCGGCGCCGGCGCGGCGTGGCGCTATCATGACGAAGCCAGCGGCTTCAGCGTCGGCCGCTCCGAGGGGCTGGCGCTGGCCAGCCTCGAGATGTTCGCAAGCGGCGCGTTCTCGTCCAATGCGAGCGATCCGCTGCGGGCCGATGCGGCGAGGCTCAGGCAGCTCACGGTCGCGGATCTCGAACGCGGTTTTCAGGTCGGTGCCGACAATCCGCTGGTCGGGCTCGAGGGGCGCGTGGAGTTGCTGCGGCGGCTAGGCGCCGTCGTGGCGGCAAGTCCCGAGGTCTTCGGTGCGAAGGACGGTCCGCGGCCGGGTGGCCTGTTCGATCGGTTGGCTGCTGGCGGCCGCATCGAGGCCCCTTCGATTTTGCAGCAGGTGCTGCGTCAGCTCGGCCCGATCTGGCCGTCACGCCTGACGCTGCACGGCACGGCGCTCGGCGATTGCTGGCGGCATCCATCATTGATCACCGATGACGCGACCACCGGTCTCGTCCCGCTGCACAAGCTGTCGCAATGGCTGAGCTATTCGCTGATCGAACCGCTGCAGCGCGCCGGCCTGGTGGTGGACAACATCGACGGCCTCACCGGCCTCGCCGAATACCGCAATGGCGGCCTGTTCGTCGACGGCGGTGTGCTGAGCTTGCGCGATCCCGCCGATGCCGCGCGCGTGCATGAGGTCGATTCTCCGCTGGTGGTGGAATGGCGCGCGTTGACCGTCGCCCTGCTCGACCGGCTGGCCGAACTGATCCGCCGGCGCACCGGCCAGACCGCGGAGCAGCTACCGCTGGCGCGCATCCTCGAAGGCGGCAGCTGGGCCGCCGGCCGCAAGCTCGCCTTCGCCCGCCGCCCGGACGGTTCGCCGCCGCTGACCATCCTCACCGACGGCACGGTGTTTTAAGGGGTTTGGGCCTGAGGTCGCCGACCTCGCGGTTCCGTCATTGCGAGCAAAGCGGGAAGGACGTCTGGATTGCTTCGTCGCTTCGCTCCTCGCCATGACGAAACTGATCAGTTGCGCGTACGGTGGGCAAAGCGCAGCGTGCCCACCATTCCAAGCTGAGCTAAGATCGCGGTGGGCACGGCGCGTCGCGCCTTTGCCCACCCTACGCTTCGGAGATGAAAGCCATGGAAGGCGTCACGGTCGTCGATCATCCGCTGGTGCAGCACAAGCTGACCCTGATCCGCGACAAGTCGATCTCGACCAAGTCGTTCCGCGAGCTCTTGAAGGAGATCGGCATGCTGCTCTGCTACGAGGTCACGCGCGACCTGCCGCTGACCGAGGTCGAGGTCGAGACGCCGCTGGCGCGGATGCAGTCGGCCAAGATCGCCGGCAAGAAGCTGGTGTTCGTGCCCGTGCTGCGCGCCGGCGTCACCTTCGTCGACGGCATGCTCGATCTGGTGCCGACCGCTCGCGTCGCCCATATCGGCCTGTACCGCGAGCCGCAGACGTTCACCGCAGTCGAGTACTTCTTCAAGGCGCCGTCCGACCTGCAGGAGCGCCTGGCCGTCGTCGTCACCCCGGTGCTCGCGACCGGCAACAGCGCCGTCGCCGCGGTCGACCGGCTCAAGGAGCGCGGCGCCAAGGACATCCGCATGGTCTGCATGATCGCCGCCCCCGAAGGCGTCGAGCGCGTCCGCGGCCTGCATCCCGATGTCACCCTGTGGACCGCCGCGATTGACGATGGCCTCGACGATGACGCCTTCATCGTCCCCGGCCTCGGCGACGCCGGCGACCGCGCATACGGGACGCGGTAGCGGCGGTCAGCCGGCGAATGCCGCCTGCGCCTCGGGCAGCGCCCAGATCTTTGCGATGGCGGCGCTGCCTGCCGCTGTGATCGCAGCCTCGTCGCCGTGGAGATAGCGGCCGTCGTGGATCAGCAGCCGGCCGTCGATCATCACCTGGTCGATGTTGGCGCGGTTGGCGAGCGCGATCAGGCCGCGGCGCGGGTCGTGTAGCGGCCGAAGATGTGGATGCGTCATGTCGACGACGGTGAGGTCGGCGGTCGCCCCCGCCGCGAGGACGCCGAGATCGTCGCGCTTGATCATGGCGGCGGCCGTCGTGGTGACGGCGTCGATCAATTCCGGCGCGCTCGCCGTCTCGGCGTTTCCCAGCGCGATCTTCGAGATCATCGACGCGGCGTTGAGCTCGCCGAGCAGATCCATGTTGTAGCCGTCGGTGCCGACGGCGGTGCGCACGCCATGCGCGGCGAAGCGGCCGAAGGCGGCGGTGACGCCGGCGCGCGCGAACACGCGTGGGCAGTTCAGCACGCCGGCACCACGCGCCGCCATCAGTTGGAGGTCCGCATCGGTCGACGCGTGGCAATGCGCGGCGAGCAGATCGGGTCCGAGCAGCCCGAGCCAGTCGAGATATTCGGCCGGACTGCGCCCGCCATGGCGCTGCGCGATGGTCGCAACCTCGGCTGCGCTCTGCGCCATGTGCGTCGTGATGGGAACGTCGAGCTCGCGCGCCCGGCTCGCAGCCGCGCGCAAGAGATCCGGCCCGCAGGTATCGGTCGCATGCGGGCTCATCGCGAGGCGAATGCGTCCTTCGCCCTGACCGTGCCAGCGCTGATGGAGCGCGTTCCAGACCGCCATGTCGGCTTCGCCGTCATCGCCGGCGTAAGTGACCACGCCGGAGGCATCCGCCTTGGCGTCTGACGTCGAGAACAGATAGGGCGCGCCGTAGAAGCGGATTCCCATCTCCTCCGCCGCCTCGAACAGCTCCGGAATAACGTTGCGGAACGGCTCCATCACCGTGGTGGCGCCGCCCTTCAAGAGCTGCAGCATGCCCATGCGCCCGATCGCCAGCCGCTCCTCTGCGCTCAGGATCTCCGCGCCGCGCTTGGACAGCGGCAGCAGCACCGTATAGACGATGCTCTTGTTGTTGCGGCGGCCGTTGCCGTCCTCGGTCAGCGTCCGCGCGATCGCCTCGCTGAAGATGTGGTTGTGCAGGTTCAACAGCCCCGGCAGCACGAATCGGCCCGGACGATCGAACACCTCGTCCGCCGCCGGCCTGTCGCGCGTCACGGCCGCGATGCGCCTGCCCTCGACCAGCACCCAGTGATCGCGCAGCACGTCCTGCGCGCCGTCCCTGCGCGTCAGCACATAGCTGCCGAAGATCGCGGTCGTGCTCATGCGCTCTTCGCTTCCGCCGCCTCGTGACGCTGGTAGTTCGCGGCGATCTCGGCGCCGGTCGTGATCCAGACGTCCTGGCACGATTTGGCGTAGGTCAGGAACTCGCGCAGCAGGCGGAAGCGCATCGGCCGGCCCGAGACCTGCGGATGCAGCACGGTCGTCACCATCGCGCCCCAGTCGCGGACTTCGTCCAGCTCATCCTTCCACATCGACAGCACGTGCTCCTTCGGAAAGATCGAGCGCGGCGAGAACCGCGCCGACAGGCCGTGCATCCAGTCGTCATAGCTCGCGGTCACCGGGATCTCGATCGTGCCCGGCCTGCCGTCGGCGAGGCAATGGCGATAGGGCCTGACGTCGTCGCGGAACGACGACGTGTAGACGATTCCCTGGTGCACCAGCGCTATCCGCAGCTCCTCGCAGAACTCGCCGAACGGCGCGCGGTAGCCGATCGGGCGGATGCCGAGCCGGCGCTGGATCGCCTCGAAGCCGCGCTCGATCTCCTCGACGATGAAGGGATCGCCCGGATCGGGCAGCAGATGGTGATAGCCGTGATGGCCGATCTCGTGGCCCGCCTTCAGCACGGCCTCCGCCATCGCCGGATGCGCATCGACCGCCCATCCCGTGATGAAGAACGTCGCCTTGAGATCGAGCTCGGCGAGCAGCTCGAGCAGCTTCGGCGTGCCGACGCGCGCCTCGAAGCCGCCGAAGCTCATCGTGACCAGGCGCGCGGCATGCGCCGGATCCTTCGACGTCCAGGCGCTCTCGGCGTCGATGTCGAACGACAGGAACATCGCCGCTCTGTACGGCTGAGGCCACGGATAGTCCGGCGCCGGCGGCGCAGTGTTGGCGGGAACGACCGGGATCCCCGCGAGCGCCTTACTGTCCAGCATTGATCAGCACCTTCTCGATTCCGTTGTCGCTGAGCTTCCACTTCGCCAGAAGCGCCTTGTAGCTGCCGTCGGCGATCAGGCCCTCCAGCGCAGCGTGCAGCGCGCCACGGAGCTCGTCCGCCTTCACCGGCGTCGCGAGTCCGGTATATTGCAGCGCGATCATCTCGCCGACCGGCGCGTAGGCGTTCGGCTCGAGGTCCATGATGTAGGGCAAGGTCTCGTTGCCCTGCACGGCGGCATCGATGCGGCCCTGCTTCAATTGCGTCCGCGCGTCGGCCGAGCCTTCAGTGCCGACGAACTGGATCGGGCTTGATCCGCAGTTCTTCTCGCTCCAGGCCGCGATCTGGTCCGGAAACTTGGTGCGCCTGGAGGCGCCGACCTTCTTGCCGCACAGCGCGGTCGGCTCCTTGAGCTCGGCCGCGCGCGACGCCTGCACGAAGAAGCGCGGGCCGCTGCGCAGATAATCGATGAAGGTCGCGGTGTCCTGCCGGCTCTTGTAGTCGGTCATGCCGGTCAGGATGATGTCGAAACGCTGCGTGGCGAGGCCCGGCATCAACTGGTCGAAGCTCGTCTCCTGCCAGACAGCCTTGACGCCGAGCTTCTTGGCCAGCGCCTCGCCGAGCTCGACATCGAAGCCGGTCAGGGTCGATGTGGCCGGATCCTTGAACTCCATCGGCGGATAGTTCGGCACCACCGCGATGCGCAGGCCGTTCTGCTTGATCTCGGCCGGCAGTTCGGCGGCGAGAGCCGTGCCCGCCACGGCGGCGCTCATGAGTCCAGCCAACACGATCCACTTCAAATCCATCACCTCACCCCACTTCCGCTGCCAGAAACGCTCTTGTTCTCGCCTCGCGCGGCGCGCGCAGCACCTCGCGGGCCGGGCCGCTCTCCACGATCACGCCCTGGTCCATGTAGACCACCCGGTCGGCGACCTCGCGCGCAAAGCCGAGCTCATGCGTCACCACCAGCATGGTCATGCCGGATGTCGCGAGCTCCTTCATCACGGCAAGCACCTCGCCGACCAGCTCCGGATCGAGCGCCGAGGTCGGCTCGTCGAACAGCACCAGCCGCGGCTTCATCGCAAGCGCCCGCGCAATCGCGACGCGCTGCTGCTGGCCGCCCGACAATTGTGACGGATAGGAGCCCGCCTTGTCGGCGAGGCCGACCCGGCGCAGCAGCGCCATCGCCTCGTCCTTCGCCTCGGCCGGCCTGCGCCTCTGCACCTGCACCGGCCCCTCGATGACGTTCTCCAGCGCCGTCAGGTGCGGAAACAGGTTGAAGCGCTGGAACACCATGCCGCAGGCGAGCCGCTGCCGCGCGATCTCGCGCTCCGACAGCCGGTGCAGCCGGCCGTCCTGCTCGCGGAAGCCGAGCAGCGCGCCGTCGAGCCAGATGCCGCCGCTGTCGGCCGTGGTCAACTGGTTGACGCAGCGGAGCAAGGTGGTCTTGCCGGAACCGGATTGCCCGATCAGGCAAACCACCTCGCCCTCGGAGACGTCGAGCGAGACCTGCTTCAGCGCCTGAAATTCACCGAAGCGCTTGCTCAGTTGGCGGATGGCGACCAGCGGCCTCATCAGCGGCCGCCTCGCGCGATGCCGCGGGCAAAGCGGCGTTCGAGCAGCATCTGCAGCGGCGTCAGGATCGAGACCACGAGCAGATACCACAGGCCGGCGACGATCAGGAGCTCGATGACGCGCGAATTGGCGTAGTAGATGTTCTCGGCCGAATGCAGCACCTCCGGGTACTGGATCACGCTGGCGAGCGAGGTCGCCTTGACCAGGCCGATGAACTCGTTGCCGAGCGGCGGGATCACCACGCGCATCGCCTGCGGCAGAATGATCCGGCGCAGCGCCTGCAATCGTCCCATGCCGATCGCCTGCGCCGCCTCGTATTGCCCGATATCGACCGACAGCAGGCCCGCGCGCATCACCTCGGACGTGTAGGCGCCCTGGTTGATGCCGAGCCCGAGCAGCGCGGCCAAGAACGGCGTCATCACGTCGACCGCGCGCGCGCTCCACAGGCCGGGAATGCCGATGGTCGGAAACACCAGCGCCAGATTGAACCACAACAACAACTGGAGGATCAGCGGCGTGCCGCGGAACAGCCAGGTGTAGCCGGCCGCGACCGACCGCAGCACCGGATTGGGCGACAGCCGCATGATCGCAACGACGACGCCGAGCGCGATTCCGAGCATCATCGCCAGGACCGCCATGACCATGGTGTTGACGATGCCGCGCAGGATCACCGGCGCCGTCAGGAAGCGTTCGACGAACACCCACTCGATCTGCCCCTTGGCGAAGGCCCGCCCGATCGCGACGAGGACGACGACGATGACAGCGGCCGCGAGCCAGCGGCCCCAATGCGCCTGCCGCGCAATCCCGTGTCCGGACAGATCCGGGAAGCCGTCGGCCAGGGCCTCGCTGCGGCTCATTGCGGCGCCGCGTTGAGCATGGGCTCGCGGACCGCATTGGCCCCGAGCCCCCATGTGTCCAGGATGGCCTTGTAGCTGCCGTCGGCGATCATCGCCTTGAGCTGCTCGGTCACCACTTCACGCAGCGCGGCATCATCCTTGCGGAACATGATGCCCTGGTAGCCGAAGGCGATGGGCTCACCGACGATGCGATACTTGCCGGCCTCCTGCGACTGCGCATAGGGCAAGGTCTCGCTGCCCTGCACGGCAGCATCGATGCGGCCCTGCTTGAGCTGATTGCGGACATCGATCGAGTTCTCCCCCGGCACATATTGCGCGGCGGGCTTCCCTGCGGCCTCGCAATTGGCCTTGCTCCATTTCTCGATCTCCTGCGGGAAGCTGGTCGAGCGCGTGGTGCCGATCTTCCGGCCGCACAGATCGGTCGCGGCCTTGGCATCGCTGTCCGCCAGCACGAAGAACTGCGGACCGGTGACGAGATAGTCGACGAAATCGGCGGTCTCGCGCCGCGACGCACGATCCGAGATGCCGGAGATGATGAAGTCGGCGCGCTTCGTCTGCAGCGACGGAATGAGCTCGGCGAACGGCGTCTCGCTCCAGACGATCTTGACGCCGAGGCGCTTCGCCAACGCGTTGGCGAGGTCGATGTCGAGACCCTTCAGCTCGTTGGTGGCGGGGTCGTGATATTCCATCGGCGCGTAGGTCGAGTTGACCGTGAGCTTGAGCACGCCAGCCTGCTTGATCTCAGCGGGCAGCTCCGCCGCCCCCGCCGCAGCAAACGAGGCGAGGATGACGAGACCTGCAAACAACGAACGGCGCATCCTGCAACACTCCCCCATGTGAACGGCTAATCGACCACGACCGGCTCGACGACGCCGGCGCGCTCGGTGATGAGCCTGTACTGATCCGGCCGGCGATGGGCCGCGAAGTTGAACATCTTGTCCTTGCCCTGGCGGCACAGATCGAGGTCGATGTCGGCGACGACGACCTCGTCAGCGAGCGTCCTCGCCTGCGCCACGATGCAGCCATTGGGATCGATGATGCAGGAGCCGCCGATCAGCCCGCTGCCATCCTCGTCGCCCGCCTTTGCGACCGCGATCGCCCACGTCGCATTCATGTAGGCGTTGGCCTGCGCCACCAGCGTGGAATGGAAGGTGCGCAGCGCGGCATCCTCGGTGTTGCCGCCGTTCGGATCGTAGGCCGCGGAATTGTAACCGACGCAGACCAGCTCGACGCCCTGCAGTCCGAGCACGCGCCACGATTCCGGCCAGCGCCGGTCGTTGCAGATCATCATGCCCATGATGGCGCCGCCCCACTCGCGGCCGGCGCGCACGGCCGGAAAGCCGAGATCGCCATAGCCGAAATAGCGCTTCTCCAGCTGCTGATACTTGGCACCCGGGCGCGGCTCGACGGAGCCGGGCAGATGCACCTTGCGATATTTGCTGATGATCTCACCGTCGGGATCGACCAGGATGGAGCTGTTGAAGCGGCGTCCGTCCGGTGTCAGCTCGGCATAGCCGACATAGAAGCCGACGCGAAGCGCCCGCGCCCGGTCGAACAGCGCGGCAACGGACGGATTCGGCATCGAACGCTCGAAGTGGCCGTCGAGCGCCTCGCCTTCGAGGATCCAGCGCGGGAAGAAGGTCGTGAATGCGAGTTCGGGGAAGACCACCAGCTTCGCGCCCTCGCTGGCGGCCTGATCCAGCAGCGCGATCATGCGGGACAGCGTGTGCGTCCGGCTGTCGGCGCGCTGGGTCGGTCCCATCTGGGCCGCGGCGGCGCGGAAGATACGGCTCAATAGTGCCTCCAATCTGTGCGTCATGCCGAACGATCAGGCGGAACGCCGCCTGAATGCGCGCACTGAAAGAAGGGATCATTTGGCGAAAGCGGCGCGGGATTTGCAATCTGCCCACACGGCCGCGCGCTATGATATTTTGGCCGAGACCATAACCTGGGCTTATAGGGCGTTCACATGAACCTGCGCCAGCTGGAGATCCTGCGGGCGGTCATCCGCCACCACACCACGGTCGCCGCCGCCGAGGAGCTGGCGCTGTCGCAGCCCGCGATCAGCAATGCGCTGAAGGCGATGGAGGCGCAGGCCGGCTTCACGCTGTTCGAGCGCGTCAACAACCGGCTGTTCCCGACGCCCGAGGCGATGACGCTCTATGAGGAGAGCGAGGCGATCTTCACCTTGCATGCCCGGCTGGAAAGCCGCGTGCGTGACCTGCGCGAGCAGAAGACGGGTCATCTGTCGATCGTCGCCACGCCGCCGCTCGCCTACAGCATCATCCCACCGACCTTGTCAGGCTTCCTGCGGCGCCGGCCGCAGACGCGGATGTTCTTCGACGTGCGCCGCTACGAGGGCATCATCGAGGGCGTGCTCGGAAACGTCGCCGAGCTCGGTTTCGCGCTCGGACTGTCTGACCATCCCGGGATCGCGCACGAGGTCGTGCACACCGGCGAGATGGTGTGCGTGATGCCGGCCCGGCATCCGCTTGCGGAACGCGACATGATTTCAGCGCGGGACCTTGCCGGGTTCCCGCTGATCGGCCTCGAACGCGGCACACGCCTCGGCGAAGCCGTGCGCGAGAGCTTCCGGCAAGCCGACGCCGACTTCCAGCCGACGGTCGAAGTGCGTTACTGCAACACGGCCTGCGTGCTGGCTTCGACCGGCGTCGGCGTCGCCGTGGTCGATCCATTCTCGCCGCGCCAGGGCGGGCATGATCTCGTGGTACGGCCGTTCACGCCGAGCACCAAAGTCTCGGCCTATGTGTTGTGGTCGGAGGCGCGGCCGCTGTCGAACCTGGCGAAGACGTTTCGCAGCGAGGTGCGAAACGCGAGCCGCAGTCTCGCGGATGGCCTCGACGCGGCGGCTCCGAGTCTCGCCGCTTCCGCGGAACGCGGCTGATTGCCGATCGGCACGACGCGTCCAATAGACCCGTGGACGTATCGTTTGCGGTCCATCATCCGAAATGCCTGCCTGCGGCGGGCTTCTCGCGATGATGCTCTGCGCCTCCGTCATCTTGCGGCTGGCGGCGGAATGGTTGCAGGAGACATTGTGGACCATGGCTCGCCCGCCCGCAATCGCGCCGCCAGCGCAGCCGCGCAGCCGACGAGCAGCTTCTCGCCCTTTGCAGCAGATGCCTTGCGCGCATCGCCTGCGACGCCGGAGGTGGTGATGTCGGCGAACGATCTGAACATTTTCAGCGACGGCACCATCGAGCCCATGATGTCGAAGCTCGGCCCGAAGGCCGCGTCGAGCCTCGCCGCATCGACGAGGCTCGGATGAGCCGCCATCATCATCGACGTCTCGGCTTCGCAGGCGTGCATCACACCGTCCTGATCCTCGAGGACCTCGGCCATCGTCTCCCGCCCTTCCATGAAATAGGTCGTGGTCGCGATCGGGGCATTGAGCTCGCGCGTCAGTTCGCCGGTGAGGGCGGCCAGCGCCTGGATGTTGCCGCCATGGCCGTTGACGATCACGATGCGGCGGAAGCCGGCATTCAGGATCGAGCGGCAAAGGTCCCTGAGCACAGCGTGGTAGGTGGAGAGACTGAGGGTAAAGGTGCCGCCGAATGGAACGTGATGGTCGGCGAGCCCGCACCAGACAGTCGGCGCGACCACGATGGGATGGTCTGGAGCCAGCTCCAGCGCGGTGCGGCGGCAGACCTCGCTGCACAGGAAGTCGTCGACTCCCGTCGGCAGATGCGGGCCGTGCTGCTCGGTCGAGGCCACCGGCAACAGCACGAGCGCGTCACGGGCCGCGAGCGCGCGAAGCGCTGCGGCGGAAAGTCTATTCCAGGCGGTTTCGCTCATGATGGCTGCTCGCGTGGTCGGAGATGAGGCAGATTGGCTCAGATCACGCAGCGACCGCAACAGCCCATCTCGGCGTCTCTTGCGCGCAAGCCGACAGTGGCCTGCGTGCAGCCAGGCCTGCACGCCACTGCGCGATACAGCGGCCTCTCCCACAAGGGTGACGGCGCGGCAACCCGGACCGCACCCTCGGCTACATCAGGAGCATGCTCTCCATACGCTCAAACATCGACAGCGATTGCGGGCTCGACAAGGTGCAACGCCTTGCGTCCTCACAACACCACGGCCCGCGCGGCAGGCCGGTCTCACGCCCGCGTCAGTTCGATGTCGTGGGTCTGCTTCGTCTCCGCGTCGTACACCCTGATCTGCAACATCGGAAACCGGCGCTTGAGGTCATGCGCGCCGTTGTGTGCGCCATCCTTGGTCTTGAATTCGGTCTTGATCTGACCATCGACCACGACGGCATAGCCGGTCAGCGGAAGGTCTTTGCCGGATTTGTCTTGAGCAGGCTTGTTGTGAACAGGCTTCTCTTGGGCAGACTTGAGCATTGCGAGCCGACGTCGATTCGTGAGTTGAAAGGGGTGTCGAGTGCGCGATCTCTCCGCCTCGGACGACTCCGATGTAAGGTGAGTCTGTCGCGACGAGCAAGCGAAGACGTGTTCTTCACAAGCAGGACAACTACGGTTCAACCGAAAGGCGCAATGTCGATCGAAAACGACCCTAAGATACCGAGCCGGCATTGGTTCAAGCACGACGGCAATTGACCGTCATCAAAGCAGGTCTATAGTTCTGATCGTCGAGGAGCACCATCCCTCAAGTGATCGCGTTCGCCGAAGCATGCACATCGTCGGAACGCTGTGCGCGCTTAGAAGACGACAAGCTCCAGCGATCGAATTCTCGTGGCAGAGCATTAAACAGTTCTTCAACTGTCATTTCAGGAGGATCGTAGGTCCGTCTCAGCTGCCGTATGAACCGCACAAGTCGCCGTGGTGTTCCATCTTTTTTCCCTTGAGCACCACGCTTCAGCCCACCACGCTCGCTATCCCAATAAAGGCGGTCTGCCAGACCAACGACAGGGATCGCCCCAAATGCTTCCTGCTGGCCACCAATCTGCTCCAGCGTCTCAGGTTGCTTGTCAATCGGGAAGGCGAGCATGACGCGCGCAGCGAGACCATGGTCTTTTACCGCCATCCAGCTCATACGCACAATGTGCCTGCTCCAGAGGCGATTCCTGAGTTCGCACGAATAGCGGAACACCTGTTTCACCTGCCTCTTTCCGGATGAGTCAGGCGGAAGTAATTCGTCAATGTAGAACAGTGACAACCAGTCCCAAAGCCCCTCATCGAACCGGATGGAGGCAGGAAGCTCGGTGAGAAGTGCCACTAGATACGCGCCCAGCTCCAGACGGGAACTAAAACTTCGATGCTCAATAAAAACAGAATGATCGAATTGCTCTGAAGCTCCTGGATCTGTAAGCAAGCTCGCAGGAGACGGCGATGGGGCGCCGTTCTGCAACCAATTGCGAAACCGCTCTCGACCCTCAGAATTCAGCCGCCGCACCTCGGGCATGATTAGTCCTCTGTCCTGATCAGGTCCAGCATGCCGTGGTGACGGCAGAACGCGGCGCAAACATCGTCAATCCATTTGGTCGCTTCAGTCGTTTCGGACCAATCCGGCTTCTCACGCCCCGTAAGATTCTGAGCAAACCTGATCCAATCAGTGGTCCAATTTCCCTCATCTTCCTCATCACCGTCTTCAGCCTGACGATCAAGCTGTAGCATCATGAGCACTTGTCTAAGTGCAGCGGGAAGTATCAGTGCTTGGAATACTGGATCACGCTGAAAGCGGCTAACGGCTCCCGGAATCTGATTGTTGATGATAAGTGCGGGCTTTTGATCGTCATCATAAATCTCAGTTTTCCAAGGCTCCTGCCCAAGATCACGCTCGACAACCTTTAGCAGTTCGTGACGCCCAGCCTCAGCGTCTTCGTCTGCGCCAAGACGATCTCCCCGGGCAAGAACGCGGCCACTATCCGGCTCGACGACCTTAATGCGGAACTTCACCGAGGTCGGATCAAGCTCGCGTAAGATGGGGGGGTCTAAAGGGGAAATGGCTTTGACCGTACCAAAAGGAAATCGTTCATGGAGACTCTGACGATACGCCTCCACAATCACATGTGACTGGGGTGGGAGTTTAAGCGAGGAAAGGTCAATTTCGGCATTGAACTCAGCAGTTCCATCGGCACGCTGCGTTACTACGAAAGTCGCCATCCCGGAATCGATCTTCTGGCGGCCCGTACTGTTGATCCTGCTACGCATCAACGGGCTCCTTTCCGCGAACCAGATTATAGTCAACGACCAGATCTCTGCGTAGATCGAAGCCCTCGACCGCCAGTTCGAATTGCGGCTCTTCGATGGTCAACAGAATAATATTGTCGCTGGCTTCATGCTCCGCACCAGTCGTGCTCATACTAAGAGCGGCATCGGCAAAATCGAAATCAAGGCGGTCCCATTTCGGCTTGCCATACTCGACGTCGTAACAAACCGCAACTCTGACCACGGCAGGAAGCATCACCTCGATGAAGCCCGGCCCCGGCTTTATCGAAAATCCACCTTTGCGCTTCTGCAACACGAGTTTACGGTTTGCGGCCGGAAGCGGCGGCGGTCTAGCCGCATCTGGCTTTTCTTCTTGCTTCTTTTTCCGCCCCTTACCCAGAACCTTTTCCGGCGGGCGCGAAGTATCCTCAATCCAGAAAAAACCTCTCAGCGCCGCCTCATGGACACGATCTTGACCAGTCGCTAGAAATCGATGAAGGGTGCCAGGAGCATATCTGATCTGACCAAGGGTCTGGCGAGGATAGGACCAATTCTGCTTAACTCTCGCAGCTGTTGCAGCCCACTTGGTGTGAGCAGGATTCTCGGCATCTGCGAGGAACTCGCTTATTGCCTCCTCCTGTGCGACAAGCATCGCAAAGCAGCCCTGCCCGTTGAATGCAGCAGCTTCGTCTGGGACTGTAATATCGCCACGCACGTATAGAGCGGCTTGCTCCTGCCCCTGCGATGCGGCCTGGAAGAATACGGTGAACCCGGACTCGGCCACTTCGCCCTTCTTACGTGCTAGCGAAATTGGGACCTGAAAGCCGATGGTTTCCCCTTTAGAATACTGATCTCTCAAAGCTGAAATATCGGCGCCAATCATACTTTCGACAATACGCTCCTCGGAGCCGCGTGGGCGTGCACTCACCTTAACGAGCTTCGCGGAATCGAAATCATGGGCTGCATCGATGAATCCGATAAGACCTGCAGGTAAAACATCCTTCGCAATTCGCCGAACGCTCTCCGAATCGACCTTCTCGTCAAGAACATCAATTACGAGGCGCCCGGTTAGGATAGGATATGCGTAGTTCTTAACCACGAAACGCAGCAAATGATCGAGGTCTGTTTCACCCACTGGGAAGGGTACGACGACTGATAGTCCTGGCTCGGCGCATCGGGTAATTCCAAATGCCTTGCTAAATATACTGATGTTCTGTGAGTCGCGAATGGGTTGCAGACGGTCGCTACTCCAATCCCCAAAGTGCCCATGGGGAGCATAGCGTACACCATCGATAGAATGGGTACGGAGGACAGCCTGCCCCAGCAATAGCGGTGCCTCCTCCCCTTCACGCTTCGTGAGTCCAAACAGACAGCGGCTAGCCGACATCATCGGGTACACAAGCTTACCTAGTCCCCATCGCCCGTTCTTACTCCCATGCTTAAAAGAACGTCCGTGACGGAACCAAAAGGAACGAAAATTGCCGAGGTCATTTTCGTCGTCGATTTTCCCCGTTAGCCCCTCTGTCCCAAAATCTTCAATTATCAAGGCTGACGGGGCTGCGAGCATGTTCTCTGGAACACTAAAACGACTTGCTTCAAGGTGCGGCGTCAGGTCCGAAACCAACGCCCTCATGTAGTCATCGTTCAGACCGTTTCCGGCATCGACCCTCGCAAAACGGAGCCGCACCGGCTCCCTTGAGCCTACACGCCGCGCATCCTGAGAGTTCTGCGTAGCTTCCCGGACCAGCGCTTCTGTCTCTGGCACAGTCTCCGTGTTGAATTGGTCACCTTCCGTGACCTCTTGCTCAACGTCGTTGAAGCCACGTTCTGAAAATTTCCAACGATTCGCCAGAGCCATTAGGACCTCTCAGAGGCACAAACTAGAGCTTAAAATCTATGTCGTCGCTATCGCGCTGCTTGCTCTCAAACTTATTTCGCGCGAGCTTTAACTCCCTATCGAGCACACGAAAAATCTTGTCGATCTCCTCTTGGCTGTAGTCGTAATTGTTCCGGTTACTCAGGTTTGAGATTAGCCGGATGTCCTTGATGGCGCGAACCACCCTTTTCTCTGCAAGACGACGAAACCGCTGGTTCGGAGATTCACCGGCACGCCGTTCGCCCTCATCGACTATCACTCGATTTCTCATATGTCAGCAGGAACACTGTCCCACGACGGGATAGACTTCATATTCGACCATGTCAATATATTTTCACTTTGAACTCTACATTTTTGAAATGTAGTGCACACCAGACGAGACCCGAATGGCGGACACGATTACTCGAGAGCGTCGCAGCGCCAATATGGCTGCGATAAAAGGCTCAGACACCAAGCCCGAACTGGCGGTCCGCAGACTGCTCTGGGACATGGGGGTCGGATATCGGCTTCATGTCAAAGGTCTGCCTGCACGCCCCGACATCGTGATGAAGGGGCGCCGCAAGATCATTCTTGTGCATGGCTGCTTCTGGCACCGTCATAAGAACTGTCCATTCGCCTATACTCCAAGATCCCAAACAGCATTCTGGGAAGAGAAGTTTGCTAAGAACGTGGAGCGGGATGAACGCAATTGTTCTGCACTAAAGGCATTGGGATGGGACGTAATGATTGTATGGGAATGCGAGTTGGCGGACGCTAACTTGCTTCGTAAGCGAATCATTCTATTTCTCGACAGGAAGCCCAATGCGTGGAATGGCCGCACAAAGTCGAAACAGCGGCCCGGTCGTAGAAAAGCTGGCCCGACTCGCAAAAGGAGGGTGCCCACGGGTACTTGATCTGTTCTCCGGCTGCGGCGGAATCTCGCTGGGCTTCGAGCGAGCAGGATTCGAAATTGCTGCAGCAATGGAGGTCGACAGGCATGCCGCCGCGACACATGCCTTCAATTTTTTCAAAGACAGTAATCCGAAATCAGCTTCACTTCATGCCAAACCTCGCGACATCCTCGAGGTCGAACCGGATGAGTTTACAAGTGAACTCGGATTAGGGGCTGCCGAAGAGGCCTTTGATGTCGTCGTCGGCGGCCCCCCATGCCAAGCATATACGCGCATCGGCAGGGCCAAACTTCGCGAGATTGCAGCCCATCCAAATGCTTATAAGATTGATCCACGCGCCAATCTTTATCTTCGTTACCTCGAATACGTTTCCGTCACAAAACCTCTCGCAATCCTTATCGAGAATGTTCCCGATGCACTGAATTTCGGTGGCCACAACGTCATGGCTGAGATCGCTGAGGCGCTCGCGGAACTCGGCTACGACGCGAAATATTCTTTATTGAATGCAGCATTTTACGGCGTACCACAGATGCGCGAGCGCGCGTTTCTTATCGCCTATCACCATTCGATCAGAGTGCCTATCAGCTTTCCCAAACCAACTCGCTATATGAATCTCCCACAAGGATATCGTGGCGTAAGGTCGGTTGCCCTAAAACACGTTGATCTCTTCGATGGCGGAAAGTTCGTCGAGGCGGATCGGGGGTCTGCGCAATTACCATTTCCTGTTACTTGCGAGGAAGCGCTCGGTGATCTGCCGCCGATAACACTGCACCTTGAAGGCGCGCTTCGAAGGGGGGCCCGTCGCTTCGATCAGCGTGTCCCGTACGCTTTAAACGGACGAGACGTACGCGGATACGCAAGGCTGATGCGTCGCTGGCCACGATTTGGAGCAAAATTTGGTGTCTGGGATCATGTGATACGTCATCTTCCGCGCGACATCCAAACCTTTTCGGAAATGCCAAATGGAGCTGAATATCCGGCAGCCCACGCTACCGCAGTATCTATTTGGGAGCGGCGTGTAGGACTTGAGCAGAAGCGGTTGGGCCGCGCGCTATCGAAGAAGGAACGAGGGGAACTTCGAGATTCAATAGTACCTCCCTATCCGCTTGGAACGTTCCCGAACCGATGGTGGAAGTTGCTGCCTGATTTTCCCTCGCGGACCTTAATGGCTCATCTCGGCAAAGATACTTATAGCCATATTCATTATGACTCTAAACAGGCCCGCGTGATAAGTGTGCGCGAAGCGGCACGTCTTCAATCTTTTCCGGATGGTTTCCGCTTCGTCGGCACTATGAACCCTGCTTACAAACAGATCGGGAATGCTGTACCACCACTACTCGCCTGGGCCATTGCAAACGAAATTATGAAGAATCTCAGGATGGGAAGTGGTTATGAGGCTGGTGCAACTTCTGACATCGTCGCGGAAGCTGCTGAGTAAACGCTAAACCGAATAATCCGAGTAGCGCCTTAAGCTTTGGTCCAATCCCACTTGGTCGCATGACCGCCATGCGCGAATTGCCCGTCGTGCCAGTCTGCCGCAGATAAACCGCTTGCGCCGTCGGGCAAATCACCTGCACAGTTCCGCGCATCCCGCCTCATGAAGAGGGGCGTGTCGCGAACGTCACGAGACGTGGAGTGCGGGATGCGATGGACGCGACGTGTCGCAGCGGGTGTCATGCCTGCGGACGAACGGCACGGTGCGGACGGCGAAATCGCATGGTCCTGGCGCCGCGACGCTGGCGTCAAGCTCGCGACGAGGTTTCAGCCTCGCGCGGGTGACGGTGGCAAGACAGCCCGTTCACCGGGGAGAGTGCGTATAAGCCGTAACACCGTCGCGCAGGGAAGGCCGGGATGTCTCGGCCGAACCTGTGGTTCCTGCCCCGTGCATTCTTTCCGCACGGGGGCCATGGGGGCGGCGAGCTCCCGGCCTTCCCTGCGCCCTCTCCCTTGAAGAGGGTTCCGTCAAGCAAGACTCGGGCGCGATCCGCGCCGCGAGATCGCGACGTGCTGATTTGTAGACGTTCTGTTTGTCGATGGCTGTTTGTCAGAGTGAACTGCTGACCAATGTTGCGTGCCGTGCACGGGGGCACGACGATCTCCGTAAGATGACGGATGGGCTTGCCGACCGCCGGTGCCGCTCCGGCAGCCAGGGATCGTAAACGGCTGGGCAGACCGTTGACCCGCCATTTACCTCACGGTCCGACCACGACATCGTGATTTGATGCAGGTCAACATGCCCGGCCCGGACGCACCACCTACTGACAAGGCGTTCAAGCGAATCAGGCCTTGCCGTTACCTCGTTCGGCGTCCCTCGAACGGTCCTGTGCACTTGTCATCATGGAGAACCACATGAGCGAGATCGGCGTGACCGCCCTGGATCACACCGTCCAGGAAACCAACATCTGGCTGAAGGCCATCGAGCAGCGCCTCGCGCTGGCGAGCCGGCAGCAGGCCTACAATGCACTGCGTGCCGTGCTCCATGTGCTGCGCGACCGCATGCCCCTGGCCGTCGCCGTGAATTTCGGCGTCCAGTTGCCGATGCTCATTCGCGGGATCTACTACGAGGGCTGGCACCACGCGGCAACCCCGACCAAGGACCGCCATCTCGAATATTTCGTCGATGACATCTTCCGCCAACTGCCGCCGCAATTCCCGGTCGATCCGCTCACGGCGGCGCGCGGCATCTTCGAGATTCTCTGGGAGAAGCTCGATCCCGGCGAGTTCGACAAGCTGATGGCCCACCTGCCCGTGTCGCTGCGCAATCTGCGCGAGCCGGCGACGTAAGCGTCAGTGCGCCAACTGCCGGTACAGCGCCGGCAGTGCGGCCGGTAGTCGCCGGATGTTGCCGACGATGGCGTAGCCGCCGCGACCGAACAGGGTTGGAAAATACGACTGCGCCGACGCATCGATGGTCACGCCGAACACCGCGACGCCGCCGCGTCGCGCTTCCTGCACCGCCTTGCGCGTGTCCTCGATCGCGAACCGTCCCTCATAGTGATCGACGTCGTTCGGCTTGCCGTCGGTCAGCACCAGCAGCAGGCGCTTGCGCTCGGATCGCTCGGCGAGCTCGCCGGCGGCGTGACGCACCGCCGTGCCGATACGCGTGTAGTAGCCGGGCCTGAGCGCGCCGATGCGGCGCTCGACCCGCCCGCTCATCGGCTCGCCGAATGCCTTCACGGTCTCCAGGCGGACCCACGAGTTGCGCCGCGACGTGAAGGTGAGAATGCTGTGGCTGTCGCCGCAGGCCGACAGCCCATGCGCCAGCACCAGCAGCGCCTCCTTCTCGACGTCGAGGACGCGCACGCCATCGATCCATGCATCGGTCGACAGGGACACGTCGACCAGGAGAGTCACCGCGAGATCATGCGCCAGCGGGCGCATCGCGAGGTGCACGCGGTCGATGCCGCCATGGCCGGCATTGAGATCGCTGCGCGCGCGCACCAGCGCGTCGATGTCGAGGTCGTGGCCGTCGGCCTGCGCGTGCATGATCTCGTGGCGCGGTCGCAAGGTCTCGAACCTGCGCCGGACGCTGCGGATCCGCCGGCGCATCGCATCGTCCGGAGCCCACGCCTCGCCCGCTTCGGCGGCGTCGCCGGTCACGACGCGGCAATGATCCGGCAGATAGGCGCCGCTGCGATAATTCCATTCGGGATACAGCCGGCCGCTGTCGAGCCTCGCGGTGTCGACCGCCTCGGGCGGCAGATCGAGGTCGAACTTCAGCTTGCTCGCCGGCCGCCCCTTGCGCCTGGCGATCGCAAGCTCGTCGAGATCGTCGGCGGCCTTGCGGGCGTCGTCATCGTCGGTATCGTCGGACGGACGATCGACATTGACCATCTCCGCCATCGCGAGGATCTTCTCGAAGCGGTTGAGAATGAATGGATCGCGCTTGGCCGTGTCGTCGCGCTCGCGCCGCGCGAATCGCTTGCGGGTGTCGGGTGCCCCCTCCTGCTCTGCGGGCGTCTGCGTCTCGTCGTCGTCGCGCGCCGCGGCAACGGCATCGCGACCCCAGCAATCGCCCCACAGCGGACACGGCAGCATCGGCCGATAGCCGGGCGGGGCGGCCTGCGGCAACGGGCCGCCGGCGATGACCGCATTCCACAGCGCGCCTTTGGGCGGCGCGCCCACGCCGAGCAGCGCCATGACGATGTGCTCGACCTGCTGCTCGAGCCGAGGCAGCGGCCGCCGCGGCCGCGCCGTAGCCAGCGCTTCGGCGAGTTGCGCATGCGGACGCGCCAGTCCCGGGAAGCGCGCCAGCACCAGCGCGGTCGTCTCACAGGCCCGGCGCAGCGCCAGCAGATCACGCCGCAGCGGATCGCGCTCCGCGATCGGCTCGACCGCCATGGTCGCGAACCACGCCGCGAGCCAGTGATAGAGCTGCGCATTGAGCGCGCGATCCGGCAGCAGCGCGATGGTCTCCGGCAGGAACACGGTGGCGCCGTCGCGCCCGGCCTGGTCGAGGCATTCGTCGCCGAGGCCAATGCGCTGGCGCCAGCCGAGCCGATGGCCCGATTTGCGCGCCTTGGCTCCGGCGACCTGCACGCCGCTCTCGCCGCCCAGCGCGCGGAACATGACGGCGATGCGGCCGCTGATCTCGTTCAGGGCGACGGCCTGGTCCGGATGGACCGGATAGCTCGAGGTCGTGCCGACCATGCGATGCCAGGCACGGCCGACGGTCTCCTCCAGTTCGAGGAAGTCGAGCATGGCTCACCCGATCACGGCATGCGCGACCTCGCGCAGCGCGGCCTTGACGTCGGCGTCGTCGGTGAGCGGCTCGATCATCGCAGCGAGCACGGCGTCCGCGATGGATGCTCCGGCGGCGACGAGCGTCGCACAATAGACCAGCAAGCGCGTCGAGACGCCCTCCTCCAGGTCATGGCCCTGCAGCGCGCGCAGCCGATGCGCGAGCGCCACCAGCGGCCGAACGCGCTCCGGCGCCAGCCCGCTCTCGGCGGCAACCACCACGATCTCCTGCTCGGCCGGCAGGAAGCCGAATTCGATGGCGATGAAGCGCTGCCGTGTCGACGGCTTGAGCGCCTTGTGCAGCGACTGGTAGCCGGGATTGTAGGAGACCACGAGCATGAAGCCGTCGGGCGCGATCAGCTCCTCGCCGGTGCGCTCCAAGGGCAGGATCCGGCGGTCGTCGGTGAGGGGATGCAGCACGACGGTGACGTCCTTGCGGGCCTCGACGACCTCGTCCAGATAGCAGATTCCGCCCTCGCGCACCGCGCGGGTCAGCGGGCCGTCGGTCCACACGGTGTCGCCGCCCTTGAGCAGATAACGCCCGGTGAGGTCGGCGGCGGTGAGGTCGTCGTGACAGGCGACCGTGTGCAGCGGCAGGCCCAGTCGCGCCGCCATGTGCGCGACGAAGCGGGTCTTGCCGCAGCCGGTCGGCCCCTTCAGCAGCACCGGCAGGCGATGTCGGAACGCATGCTCGAACAGCGCGCATTCATGGTCGGTCGGCGTGTACGAGGGGAACGACGGGGCGGTATGGATCGCGTGCAGCGCGGGCTTCATGACAACTCTCCGTATCAGGGGGATGCAGGCGGCGGCATCGAGGCCGCCGCCTGCGGGATTTCACTCCGCCGGCTGCAGCGCGCCGGGCAGCGCAGCCTCCTTGGTGCGGCCGGGCACCAGCACGGCCCAGACGAACATCAGCGCCGCGATCGCCACGAACACGCCGGAGCCGAGCCGCACCCAGTAGAACATCGCGAGCTGGTCCTGCACGTCCATGTAGCTCTGGCCGAGCACGCGCTGCAGATGCACCTGGATGATGCCGGCGAAGGTCAGTGCAAAGGTCATCGTCATCATCGCCGTGCACATGATCCAGAAGCTCGCCATCGAGAGCCACTGGTTATACGGCGCGCGCTGGCGCAGCTGCGGCACCGCATAGGCCATGACCGCGAGGTTGAGCATCACATAGGCGCCGAAGAAGGCGAGATGGCCGTGCGCCGCCGTGACCTGGGTGCCGTGGGTGTAGTAGTTCACGCTGGACAGCGTGTGCAGGAAGCCCCACACGCCGGCGCCGAGGAACGCCATGACGGAGCAGCCGACCGACCACAGCAGCGCGGCGCGGTTCGGATGCTTGCGGCCGGCCTTGAGCGTCATCTGCACCGTGAAGATCACCATGGTGAAGAACGGCGCGACCTCGAGGGTCGAGAACAGCGAGCCGATCCACTGCCAGTAGCCGGGGGCGCCGATCCAGTAGAAATGATGGCCGGTGCCGAGGATGCCGGAGAACAGCGCAAGGCCAATGATGACGTAGAGCCACTTCTCGACCACCTCGCGATCGATGCCGTTGAGCTTGATCATCAGGAAGGCCAGGATCGAGGCCATGATCAGCTCCCAGACGCCTTCGACCCAGAGATGGACGATGTACCACCAGTACATCTTGTCGACGGCGAGATTGGCCGGATTGTAGAAGGCGAACAGGAAGAAGATCGCCACGCCCCACAGCCCGAACAGCAGGATGTTGGTCACCGTGGTCTTGCGACCCTTGAGCGCCGTCATCGTGACGTTGAACAGGAACATCAGGCAGACGACGACGATGCCGACCTTGATGATGAAGGGCTGCTCGAGAAACTCTCGGCCCTCATGGTAGTGGAAGAGATAACCGACGACGGCAGCCCCCGCGGCGCCGAAGAACATCCAGAACTGGATCTTGGCGAGCAGCGGGCTGTAGAGCTCGGTCTCGGTCTCCTCGGGCAGCAGGAAGTAGGTGGCGCCCATGAAGCCGATCAGCGACCACACGATCAGCGCGTTGGTGTGGATCATGCGGACGATGTTGAAGGGCAGCAGGACCGACAGCGTGTTCGGCAGCACGTAGATCGTGCCGGCGAGCAGGCCGAAGATGACCTGAGCGAGGAAGAGCGTCAGCGCGCCGTAGAAATACAGCATCGCGACCTTCTGGGTCTCATATCTCATCGCGGATCTCTCTCATGACGGGGGGCGGGATGCCGGCTCAGCCGGCCTTGTTCGGCGGCCAGTCCTGGCGCTTGATCGTGTCGGTCCATTGCAGGAAGTCCGCGAGATCGTTGAGCTCCTGGTCGGACAGGTTGAACTGCGGCATCTGCCGGCGGCCGGGCGCGCCGGAGGGTTGCGACTGCATCCA
This sequence comes from Bradyrhizobium sp. HKCCYLRH2060, assembly GCF_051168135.1. Taxonomy (NCBI): domain Bacteria; kingdom Pseudomonadati; phylum Pseudomonadota; class Alphaproteobacteria; order Hyphomicrobiales; family Nitrobacteraceae; genus Bradyrhizobium; species Bradyrhizobium sp. HKCCYLRH2060. The sequence goes on along the minus strand of NZ_JBNPUK010000010.1, from coordinate 252,672 downwards.
GGACTTCAGCATCTCGCGCGCGGCGGCCGGGTCCTGCCTGCCGCCCCAGCGGTCCCAGACATTGCCGACCTCTGGCGCGAAATAGGCGCCCTCGCCCAGCAGCGTGTGGCAGTTGATGCAGGAGTTTTTCTCCCAGACGTGCTTGCCGCGAGCGACGCCGTCGGACAGCGTCGACGCACTGGTCGAGGTCGTGACCATGTAGTAGTGGCTGTGCGCTGTGAGCCCGAGGAAGATCGCAAAGAAGAAGGCCGAACCGCCGTAGAAGACGTTCCGTGCGGCAGACTTGGTCAGGCGTTCCGCCATGACACGTCCTTTCCGTTTGGTGAAGGTCGATGGTGAAGGCAATCTACCGGCACTGCCGGGAGTCTCTTTGTCGCCGCGCAAGCAGCATGGCGATGGCGCGTCAGACCAGAGCGCGGATAGCCACCGCGAGCCCGGCGAGCGCGACCAGGCCTAGGAGCCACGATGTGAGCAGGCCCCGCCACAGCGCGGGCGCATGGCGCAGGCCGAGAAAATCCAGCACGATCACCCTGCCCTTGGCCAATGCGAGCACGAGCACGAGAGCATCGGCGAGCCAGCGATTCGGCAGCAGCAGCGAGGCCGCGAGCGTGGCGGTGGCGAGGCTCAGCAATTGAAGCCAGGCGAGCGTGAGGCGATCGCGGACCATGACTCATCCCACCAGATAGAGGATCGGGAACATCACGATCCAGACCAGGTCGACCATGTGCCAGAACGCCGTCCCGGTCTCGACGCTGTCGGGCGCGGCATGACGACCGACGACTCCGAGGATGACCATCCCGAGCACGACGTGGAGCAGATGGAAGCCCGTGAGCAGAAAATAGAGCGTGAAGAACGGCGACGTCTCGAAGCCTGCGCCGGCGGCAATCTCCCTGCCATACTCGGTCAGCTTGACGGCAATGAAGGCCGCGCCGAGCAGGATCGCCAGCATGATCCAACGCCGTGCGGTGGGCGGCGATGCGCCTCTCGCCGCGGCCGCCGCGCGCGCCGCAGCCCACCCGCTCGTCACAAGCACGATTGTGTTCAATGCGGCGAGAGGTCCGTCCAGCATGGCCTGCCCGGCCGCGAACACGACTGGATTGACTGCGCGCGCCACGACGAAGGCGCCGAGCAGCAGGCCGAAAGCGACGAGCTCGCTGAGGATCAGGACCCACATCATGGGGTCGCCCGGCAACCCGTCGAGCACGCCCCAGCGCTCCGTTGGTTCCGGTTCGTATGTGAGTGCCGACACCGCCACCTCCGATCAGATGTCGGCAAAGCTAGTCGGGGCGGCAGACATGCTCTTTGTCGGCGCACAAACAGCACGGCGCCTGGATGCGCTACGGGATCGGCATCAGGAGCATGTCCATGACCGAAGCGCAGCTCGGCCTCGTCACCGCCACCCCGATCATCATCGTGTTTGCAGCGGCGCTGCGGCGCATGGGCGTGCTGTCGACCACGGGGACGGTGTCCGCGATCGCGCTCTCCGTTGCGATTGCGGTTGTCCTGTTCACCACGCAGTAACCGGGCCTGGAACCTTTGCCGCTCTCGGGCGTCAGATCGTCCGGAGGTGCCGCATGGACGACAACCGGTTCGCAGAGCTGCTCGGAAGCGCCGCCATCGGCGTCTGGGGCGACATGCCGCGCGACATCCAGGAGGCGCTGTTCGAGACGGCGATGCGCGGTCACGACGATCTGAGGCACGAACTCGCCAAGCTGCTTCACGACCGGCATCCGCGGACACAGCATCCGCCGCGCCCGGCGTGAGCGGCCTCAGTCGCGATGATCATCAGCCCCGAACTGTGATGGTTCGCCGTAGCCCTTGCGGCTGCTGTAGAACAACAGCACCATCAGCCCGATCCCCACGATGAGCGAAAACACCACGCCGAGCGTGAGCGCGATCCAGCCCCCGGCCGGCATCGGATCGCCAGGCAGGGTCATGCCCTGATAGGCGAAGATGACGGCGGCTGCGAGAATCAGCAGCAATGCAACGATGATGGTGATCGGTCCTGCCCGCATGGCGGTCGCACTCCTGACACGAGAACAGGACGCGACCACGATCGTTCCTGGACGGGTGCGGTAACAGCGCACGGCGGCAGTTCCGAAATTTGAGGACGGCGTCCCGACCCTTCTCGCTGCGCCGCCGAAAGCATCGCGCTGCATCCCATCGCAGCATCATCTGCTCAAAGGATGACGCGCGCTCCTCCGCGCCTTGCCGCAGGCCGCATGGCTGCTCTCGCGGCGGATCGCTAGGCGTCGGCGAACTTAGCTGATAACCATACCGGCTTCCTATCGGCTAAAGAGGACAAGACCGGAGATGGACAACCGCAGCGAGATCTGGCGCGGCGTCGACGCGATCAAGACCCGTTTCATCGAGCTCAGCGACCGGGTGTGGAGCATGCCCGAGGTCTGCTACACCGAGGCCCGCTCATCTGCCGAACACCTCGCCGAGCTCAAGCACCAGGGTTTTCGCATCACTGAAAAGGTCGCGGGCATTCCGACGGCGCTGATGGGCGAATGGGGAGAAGGCGGTCCGGTCATCGCCTTCATGGGCGAATACGACGCCCTGCCCGGCCTCAGCCAGGAAGCGGGAGTTGCCGAGCATCGTCCGATCGAGACCGGCGGCCACGGCCATGGCTGCGGCCACAATCTCCTGGGCTCGGCGGCGCTGCTCGCGGCCACCGCCGTGAAGGACTGGCTCGCCGCCAACAAGGTCCCGGGACGCGTGCGCTACTACGGCTGCCCTGCCGAGGAAGGCGGCGCCGCAAAGGCCTTCATGGTGCGCTCAGGCGCGTTCGAGGATGCCGACATCGCGATCACCTGGCATCCGTCGAGCTTCTGGGAAGTGGTGATGACGCCCTCGCTCGCCAACACGCGCGCGGACTTCATCTTCACCGGACGCACCTCGCATGCGGCCGCCTCGCCGCATCTCGGCCGCAGCGCGCTCGACGCGGTGGAATTGATGAATGTCGGCGTCAACTACATGCGCGAGCACATGCCGAGCGACGCCCGCGTGCATTACGCACTGCTCGACACCGGCGGCATCGCACCCAACGTCGTGCAGGCGCATGCGCGCGTGCGCTACTCCATCCGCGCGCGCGACCTGCCCGGCATGAACGAGCTGGTCGGGCGCGTGCACAAGATCGCGCTAGGTGCCGCGATGATGACCGAGACCAAGGTCGAGATGAAGATCATCTCGGCGGTCTCCAACATCCTGCCCAACACGCCGCTCGAAGAGGCGCTGCACGGGATCATGGAAGAGCTCGGGCCGCCGCATTTCGATACGACCGACAAGGATTTCGCCGGGCAGATCCAGGCGACCCTGACCGACAAGGACATCGAATCCGTCTACTACAGCATCGGCATGGACCCGACCGACAAGCCGCTGGCCGACTTCCTGGTGCCGCTGAACGCCAAGCGCAATCCGCAGATCGGCTCGACCGATGTCGGAGACGTCAGCTGGGTGGTGCCAACGGTGCAGGTGCACGCGCCGACGGTGGCGATCGGCACGCCGTTCCATACCTGGCAGGTCGTCGCGCAAGGCAAGACGCCGGCCGCGCACAAGGCGATGGTGCAGGCCGCGAAGGCCATGGCCGGTCTCGGCATCAAGGCGTTCAATGAGCCGGCGCTGATCGCAGCCGCCAAGGCCGACCTGAAGAAGCGGACACAGCGCACGCCCTATGTCAGCCCGCTGCCCGCCGAGGTCGAGCCGCCGCTGACCATGTCGGTCGTTTGAGAGAGAAACTGGGGGGACACGATGGCGAAGACAGCGACAAAGAAGAAGCCGGCGGCGAAGACCGCCAAGCCGGCTCCGAAGCGCGCGGCCGCGCGCGCCACGGCCAACAGGAAGCCCGCAAAGGCGAAGCCGCAGGCCAGACCACAGGCGAAGGCAGCCGAGCCAAAGCCGCGGCTGCCGAAAGGACCAGTCTGGCAGTGGTCGGCGCTCGACACCGCCGCTGCGATCCGCTCCGGCGCGATCTCCTCGGTCGAGGTGACCGAGGCCCATCTCGCGCGCATGCATGAGGTCAATCCGAAGCTGAATGCGGTCGTCGTCGATCTGTCCGAAGAAGCCTTGAAAGCTGCGCGCGCCGCGGACAAGGCGCGCAACAAGGACGGCCTGCTGCATGGCGTGCCCGTCACGATCAAGGAGAACGTCGACTACGAGGGACGGCCAAACCCCAACGGCGTTCCGGCGCAGATGGGGATCATCGCGCCGTCGGACGCGCCCGTCGTGCGCAACCTCAAGAAGGCGGGCGCGATCGTGCTCGGCCTCACCAACACGCCGGAATTCTCATTCCGCGGCTTCACGGACAACCCGCTGCACGGGCTGACCTTGAACCCGTGGGATCCCGAGATCACCTGTGGCGGCTCGTCGGGCGGCGCCGGGGCTGCGGTCGCCGCCGGCATCGGCACCATCGCGCATGGCAACGACATCGGCGGCTCGCTGCGCTGGCCGGCGCATTGCAACGGCGTTGTCACGATCAAGCCGACGCAGGGGCGCATCCCGGCCTATAATGAAAGCGCCGCGGCCGAGCGGCCGATGCTCGCGCATCTGATGTCGTCGCAGGGGCCGCTGGCGCGCAGCGTCGCCGACGTCAGGCTGGCGCTGGAGGTGATGAGCCGGCGCGATCCGCGCGATCCCTGGTGGGTGCCGGCCCCGCTCGAGGGCGAGACGCCCAAGCGGCCGATCAAGGTCGCGCTCGCCAAGATTCCTGATGACATGGACGTCGATCCCTCGGTGCAGGCCGCGCTCCGGCAGGCCGCGGATCATCTGGAGCGCTCCGGCTACCGGGTCAGCGAGGTCGAGGTCCCCGACATCTCCGGCGTCTGGCAGACCTGGTGCGACGTCATCACCACCGAGGTGGTCGTGATGCAGGAAGCCAAGATGCTCGCCGTCACCTCCGAAGACTTCCACAAGGCGTGGGGCGGGATGCGGGCCAAGGCCGAGATCCTCGACCTCGCAGGCTGGATGAACGCGACGGCGCAGCGCTCCACCTATATCCGCGCCTGGCAGATGTTCTTCGAGGAGTATCCGGTGGTGCTGGCGCCAACGACGGTCAAGCCGACGCCGGGCCCGCGCGAGGACACGGTAAGCCCGGAGCGCGTGCGTGATATCTTCTTCAACGAGATCCGCTTCATCTCGGCCATCAACGTGCTCGGGCTGCCCGGCGCGGTGGTGCCGGTGGCGGTTCACAATGGCCAGCCGATCGGCGTGCAGCTGATCGCCGGCCGCTATCGCGAGGACCTCGCGCTCGATGCCGCCGCGGCGATCGAGAAGCGCGCGGGCATGCTGGTGCGGCAGCTCTGGGAGCGGATGGCTTAGTCTCGCGCCGGCCCGAAGACCCCTGGTTCTCGGGCCGTCACGTTTCCGACATCGCTTCAGCCTCGATTGTCGAAAGTCGAACACTGACGCCCATCGCGTTTGCCCGAGGGAGCCCCTCGGGTTGACGGGACGTCGCCGACCTGTCTATTTTGATGTATACGAATGAATATAGCACGGCATCGGTACGGGCCGCTGCGCCGGAACGGGACTTGCAATTCACCGAAGCGAACCCGTCTCTGTCGATATGAACGAGGACAATTGTGATGAGATCGATGCGCTTCGTCGCCGCTGCTCTGTGCGCGGCTGCCGCTCTCCTGACTGGGGCAAACGCGTTTGCCGGCAGCGCCAACATCGCCGTGGCCGCCAACTTCACCGAGCCGGCGAAGGAGATCGCCGGCCTGTTCAAGGCCAAGACGGGACACGAATTGGTGCTGAGCTTCGGCGCGTCCGGACAGTTCTACACCCAGATCAAGGAGAACGCGCCGTTCGCGATCCTGCTCTCCGCCGACAACGAACGGCCTAAGAAGCTGGTCGACGAGGGCCTCGGCGTCGCCGAGAGCCGCTTCACCTACGCCATCGGCAAGCTCGTGCTGTGGAGCAAGGACCCGAACGCGGTGAAGGGCGAGGAAACGCTGAAGGCGAACGCGTTCAACAAGCTGTCGATCGCCAATCCCACCGCCGCGCCCTATGGCGCGGCCGCAGTGGAGACGCTGAAGGCGCTCAAGCTCTATGAAGCGATCCAGCCCAAGATCGTGCAGGGCAACACGATCTCGCAGGCGTTCCAGTTCGTCGATACCGGCAATGCCGAGGTGGGCTTCGTCGCGCTGTCGCAGCTGATGCCGAATGCCGGCGGGTCGCGCTGGCTGGTGCCGCAGACCCTCTACACCGAGATCCGCCAGGATGCCGTGCTGCTGAAGGCATCCGCCGGCAACGAGGCGGCGACTGCGTTCCTGACCTTCCTCAAGACTCCGGAAGCCCGTGCGGTCATCGAGAAGTTCGGCTATGCTCTGGACCCGAAGTCCGGCAGCTGAGCGCCCACGTCGATGAACTTCCAGGGATGAACTTGCACGTCTCGGCCGATATCTGGCAACCGGTCAGCCTGACCCTCGAATTGGCAGCGATCACGACCGTCATTCTGATGATCGTGGGAACACCGATCGCATGGTGGCTGGCGCGGTCGCAGGCGTGGTGGAAAGAGGCCGTCGCAGCCCTGGTGGCGATTCCACTGGTGCTGCCGCCGACCGTGCTCGGCTTCTATCTGCTGGTCGCGCTCGGCCCGAGCGGTCCGGGCGGGGCACTGGCTTCCTTGTGGGGCGCACGCACCCTCGCCTTCACCTTCCCAGGCCTCGTGATCGGCTCGGTGCTGTTCTCGATGCCGTTCGTGGTGCAGCCGATCCGCAACGCCTTCGAGGCCATGGGCGAGAAGCCCCTGGAAGCAGCCGCCACGCTGCGGGCCTCGCCCTGGCGCGCGTTCTGGACGATCGCCGTGCCGCTGGCGAGCCCCGGCTTCCTCACCGGCGCGATCCTCGGCTTTGCCCACACTGTCGGCGAGTTCGGCGTCGTGCTGATGATCGGCGGCAACATTCCCGGCAGGACGAAGGTGCTGTCGGTCGCGATCTACGACTACGTCGAGACCTCGCAATGGACCGAAGCCTCCGTGCTGGCGCTCGGCATGGTCGTGTTCTCTTTCGGCGTCATTCTGACGATGATGCTGATCGAGAAGAAGATGACGCGACGGGCGTCATGAGCACCGTCAAGGTCGATTTCCGCGGTACGCTCGGGCGCTTTGAGCTGAACGCGCGGTTCGAGGTTCCGGCGCGCGGCGTCACCGCGATCTTCGGCCCGTCCGGCTGTGGCAAGACCGCCGTCATGCGCAGCATCGCCGGCCTCAACCGCCTGGACGGACGATGCTCCGTCGCCGGCGACGTCTGGCAGGACGAGAAGACCTTCCGCCCGGTGCACCGGCGCCCGATCGGCTACGTGTTCCAGGAAGCCAATCTGTTTCCGCATCTCTCCGTCCGCCGCAACCTCATGTACGGCCATCCCGGCCCGTCCGGCCCCACCGCCATCGGCTTCGATGAGGTCGTGTCGCTGCTCGGCATCGCCAAGCTGCTGGAGCGCTCGCCGCGCCATCTGTCCGGCGGCGAGCGGCAGCGCGTGGCGATCGGCCGCGCTCTGCTCAGCCAGCCGAAGCTGCTGCTGATGGACGAGCCGCTGTCGGCGCTCGACCAGATGACCAAGGACGAGATCCTGCCCTATCTGGAGCGCCTGCATGCCGCGCTCGACCTGCCGATCCTCTACATCAGCCACGATATCGCGGAGGTCGAGCGGCTCGCCGATCAGCTGGTGCTGATGCGCAATGGCAGCGTCCTGGCTTCGGGCCCGCTGTCCGTGCTCCAAGCCGACCTGACACTGCCGCTCGCGCTCTCCCGCGATGCTGCGGTGAGTCTCGACGCCACCGTTCTGAAGCACGACGCCATCGACGGCATGGTGACGCTTGCGGTGCCCGGCGGGCATTTCGTGCTGCCGGCCGAGCCGCTTGCGTCCGGAACACGCCGCCGCCTGCGCGTGCTGGCCGATGACGTCAGCCTCGCCGTGGAAACGCCGAGCCGCAGCACCATCGTCAACGTGCTGCGCGCGAAGATCCTGGAAATCCGCAGCCAATCGGACCACCGCGTCACTGCCCTGCTCGGCCTCGGCGAGGACGGTGAGGGCGCGCGATTGCTGTCGCGGGTCACCCAACGCTCGTGGAACGAGCTCGGCCTGCAGGCGGGGCTTGCCGTCTACGCCCAGGTCAAGGGCGTCGCGCTGGTTCGGCGCGAAGAGCCCATCGTCTGATCGGCACGCGCCGACCTCCCCCACCATCACGACATGTTGTATAAGCGACAATATAGCATCAGATGTTATATCCTAAACAATACAGCTTTGGATCAGACAAGCCGAGGCCTGCCTGCTTTTCCTCAATGCAATGAACAAGTTGGTCGGCGCCTAACGATCTGGCCCGCGGCTTGCTCATTCGATCTCGCAACACGAGGTCATCAGCATGAAAGCCGCCGCCGTCACCTGGCATCCGAACGCGCCCAAGCCGCTCGCGCTGGTGCTGGGCACCAACGAGATCGCCTCCGCGATCGCGGCCAAGCTCAACCAGGCGTGCTTCGCGCTCGTCCTTTGTCACGACGCCTTTCCGCCGGTGATCCGACGCGGCATGGCCTTTCACGACGTCCTGTATGGTGAGACGTGCGACATCGACGGCGTGATCGGCTGCCGGGCCGAGGGCATCGCGGACGTCGTGCGCATTCATCGCGAGCCAGGCCGGGTCGCCGTCACCGGGATGCATCTTACCGACATCATCGCGTTCCGCTATCCCGCAGTCATCGTCGATGCACGGATGCAGAAGCATCTGGCGACGCCGGATCTGCGCGGCGTCGCCGGCATCGCCGTCGGCATTGGGCCGCGCTTTGCGGTCGGGCACAATTGCGACATCGCGGTCGAGACACATCCTTGCGAGACCGGCGCGATCGTGGCGCACGGCACGACGCGCGATGCGGACGGCAAGGCACGCGATCTCGGCGGCGCAGGCCGCGAGCGCTTCGTCTATTCCGATCAGGATGCCGTCTGGCATACGCCGCTCGACATCGGCACCCGCGTCTACAAAGGACTGCAGCTCGGATCGCTCGGCGGCACGCCGGTGCTGGCGCCGCTCGATGGCGCACTGCGCGGCATCGCGCGCGACGGTCTGCGCGTGCCGGCCAACGTCAAGCTGCTGGAGATCGATCCGCGCGGCCGCCACGCCGCATGGACCGGCATGGACGACCGCGGGCGATCGATCGCCGCGAGCGTCGTCTCGGCTGTCCAAGAGATCATGCGAACCGGTCGGAAGGCGGGCCGCGTCTCCGCCAATGCGTGAGGAGGACTGCCATGGGTGTCGCTGAGGTCGGGACATGTCAGATCGTGGCGCTGCAGGGCGCTGCGTCCACCGTCATCCAGGAGTTACTCGATGAGTTCGCCACGCGGCTCGCAGGCATGGGGCTGCGCGTCTCCGGCGTGATCGAGAGCAGCGTCGACAAGACCAGGCCGTGCAAGGCCATGATGCTGCGCAGCCTCGACGACAACCGCATGTTCTCGATCTCGCAGGATCTCGGCCCGGGATCGCAGGCCTGCAATCTCGATCCCGAAGGATTGGTGCTGGCCTGCGCCGCCGTGCAGCAGTCGATCGCGCGTGGCACGGATGTCGTGATCCTCAGCAAGTTCGGCAAGCAGGAGGCGGCGGGAGGTGGCCTCGCCGACGCCTTCGGCTCGGCGATGTCAGCCGGGCTTCCGATCATCACGGCGGTATCGCCTGCGATGATGGAGGCGTGGACGCGCTTCGCCGGCGTGTTCGCCGAATGCGTTCCGGTCGAAGTCGCGCGCCGTGCCGGCTGGATCGAAGCGTGGTCCGGCCGCATGGTGACAGCGCAGAGCCCGCGTGACATGATCGGCTCACAACGCGAGCGGATCGGAATAGGATGAAGCGCGAAGCTCAGATCGCATTGACCATCACTTTCGGCAACGGCGGAAGTCTGTCGCCCGAGGATCTGCTGCTGATCGACTTCATCCGCCGGGAGCGCTCGATCCTGGGCGCCGCGCGCGCGAGCGGCATCTCCTACCGCAAATGCTGGCTGATGGTCGATGCGCTCAACCGCACCTTCGAGACGCCGGTGTTCGAGACCCATCCCGGCCGCCGCGGCGGCGGCGCCGAGATCACGCCGTTCGGCGAGCGGCTGATCGCGCTGTATCGCTCGATGGAGCGGCGCACCCGCACGGCCACCGCTGCGGCGCTCGTCGAGCTGCAGAAGGCTACCGATCCGCGCTATCAGAAGCGGGCCAGCGGCGCGGCCGAGGCAGCTCCGAAGGCCGAACCGCGCCGGGTCCGATCGCGACGCTCTTGATCATCGCCCAGGCCGATAGATCCGGCTCCAACGCCAGCCGCTCGACCGATTCCAAGGTCACGAGCGCGTGGAGCCTGGTCGCACCGAGATCGAACGTCACGCGCACATAGGGCGGATCGAGCGGCAGGATCTCCTCGATCCGGCCCGGCAGCCGGTTGGTGATCGACACATCCATCGGCCGCGACAGCGCGATCGAGACGTCGCGGGCCTCGATGGTCACGGAGACGCCGGCGTCAACAGCCGCATCGACCATCGGCACGCGCAGCTCGCCGTCGGCGAAGAACAATGTCGACATGCCGTATTGCGGATCATGGCGCAGCACGCGCGCCGGCACCGTCGTGCTGAGAACGACGGACGAGGCTGAAGACGATGCAGACGAGCCGGTCATCGCGCGGCAGCCTCCACAGCCTCAGGGCCGGTCGTGATCGTACAGGACGCGCACGCGGATCGTGCCCTCCACCGCGCGCAGCTCCGACAGCAGCGCCTCGCCCTCACCGCCGACCACGTCGGTCTCGAGCACGACATAGCCGACCTCGGGATCGGTCTGCAGATATTGCGCAAGGATGTTGATGTTGTGCCGCGACACCGCATCGTTGACCTGGCGCAGCACGCCCGGCACGTTCCGGTGGACATGGATGAAGCGCGTGCCGGTCGGGCGCGCCGGCAACTGCACCTGCGGGAAGTTCACGGCGCCGAAGGTCGAGCCGACATCGGAATAGTCGATCAGCTTGCGCGCAACCTCGCCGCCGATGCGGTCCTGCGCCTCCTCGGTGGAGCCGCCGACATGCGGGGTCAGGATCACGTTGGGCAGGCCCTGCAGCGGCGAGACGAACGGATCGGCGTTCGAGGCCGGCTCGACCGGAAACACGTCGACGGCGGCGCCTGAGAGCTTGCCCTCGCGCAACGCGCTGGCCAGCGCCTCGATGTCGACTACCGTGCCGCGCGAATTGTTGATCAGATAGGCGCCGTCCTTCATGTGACGGATCTGGCGCTCGCCGATCATGTTGGCGGTCGCCGGCGTCTCCGGGACATGCAGCGACACGACGTCGCTGATCGCCAGGAGCTCGTCGAGGCTCTCGACCGGCTCGGTGTTGCCGTGGCGGAGCTTGTCGGTGAGATCGAAGAAGATCACCCGCATGCCCATGGCCTCGGCGAGGTTCGACAGCTGCGAGCCGATGTTGCCGTAGCCGACAATGCCGAGCGTCTTTCCGCGCACCTCTCGGCTGCCATTGGCGGACTTGTCCCAGCCGCCCGCATGCGCCGACACCGAGCGCGGGAAGATGCGGCGCATCAGCATCACGACCTCGGCGATCGTCAGCTCGGCGACGCTGCGGGTGTTCGAATAGGGCGCATTGAACACGGGGATGCCGAGCCGCTTCGCGGCATCGAGATCAACCTGGTTGGTGCCGACGGAGAAACAGCCGACCACCATCAGCCGATCGGCGGCCTGCAGCACTTCCTCGGTCAGATGCGTGCGCGAGCGAATGCCAAGCATGTGCACGCCCGACAGCATACGTTTCAACTCCGCCGAACCGAGCGCCTTCGGCAGCCGTTCGATTTCCGTATAGCCGTTGGCCTCGAACATGCGGACGGCCGAGTCGTTCACGCCCTCGAGGAGCAGAACGCGGATCTTTTGCTTGGGCAGCGATAGCGGCATGGGCCTGGCCTGATTCAGTCGTGGAGGTGGCGTAGTGTAGCGGTTGTTACAGTCGCGATGCGTTGAAACTTGGTGAATGCGACGCGGCAGGGTGGCTTTCTGTCGCTTTCTCAGGGTCTTGTCCACTCCGTCGCGGCCTTTTGACCGGCGATGCAAAATCAGCGCCTGGCATACCTGCCGCGCTGCACGGTCCGCACTGCAACAACCGCAGATCGTTGTTTTGGCTGCTGACAAACCATGCGAGCAGAGCTAGCCTTTCCTCCAATCACAAAATCATCGGGAGGTCAGCATGTCAGACGGGATTGTCGAGACACGCGCGTCGGAGGCGTCGGGCGGTGAAACGCAGACGGTCGATGTCGCCGTCGTGGGGGCCGGATTTGCAGGGCTTTACCTGCTGCACCGTCTGCGCAAGGCGGGCTTCTCGACCGTCGCTCTGGATACGGCCAACGACGTCGGCGGCACCTGGTACTGGAACCGCTATCCCGGCGCGCGCTGCGACATCCAGACCGTCGACTACAGCTACACCTTCGATCCCGAGCTCGAAAAGGCCTGGCAGTGGTCGGAGAAATACGCCACCCAGCCGGAGATCCTGCGCTATCTCGGCTTCGTCGCCGATCGCTACGATTTGCGCCGCGACATCCGCTTCGGCACCCGCGTGCTCGGCGCCGCCTGGGATGAGGCCAGGGAGCGCTGGCTGCTGACGACCGACCACGGCCCTGCCGTGTCCTGCCGCCACTACATCATGGCGACCGGCTGCCTGTCGCAGCCGAAGCCGCCGGAGATCGACGGCGTGCACGACTTCAAGGGCGAGATCTACTTCACCAGCCGCTGGCCGCATGATGGCGTGGACCTCCGCGGCAAGCGCGTGGCCGTGATCGGCACCGGCTCGTCCGGCATCCAGTCGATCCCGATCATCGCCGAGCAGGCCGCGCAGCTCACGGTGTTCCAGCGCACGCCGAATTTCGCGCTGCCGGCGCATAACGGTCCGCTCCCGGCCGATCGCGCCGCGCAGCTCGCGGAGGATCGCAAGGGGCTGCGCGAGCAGGCACGCTGGTCGATGACCGGCGTGCCGATCCCGCCGGCCACCGAGTTCAGCTGGGCGCTGAGCGAGGCCGAGCGCCGCGAGCGCTTCGAGAAGATGTGGGCCTCCGGCGATCTCGTCGGCATGCTGACGCAGCTCTGGGCCGACCAGGGCGTCGATGCCGACGGCAACGCGCTGCTCGCTGACCTCATCCGCGAGAAGATCCGCGAGATCGTCAAGGACCCGGAGACGGCCGAGGCGCTCACGCCTCACGACCATCCGTTCGGCGCCAAGCGGCCGTGCCTGGACACCAACTACTACGCCACGTTCAACCGCCCGAACGTGACGCTGGTGAACCTGCGCAAGGAGCCGATCGCCTCGATCACCGCTGGCGCGATCACAACCGACAAGCGCAGCTTCGACATTGATGTCATCGTGTTCGCGACCGGCTTCGACGCCATGACCGGCGCGATCCGTGCCGTGCATCCGATCAAGGGCCGCGGCGGCAAGTCGCTCGACGACAGCTGGGCTGATGGCCCGGAGAGCTATCTCGGACTGACCGTCGCCGGCTTCCCCAACCTGTTCCTGATCACCGGTCCCGGTAGTCCATCGGTGCTGTCGAACATGGCGGTGTCGATCGAGCAGCATGTCGACTTCGTGGTCGATCGTCTCGCCGCGATGCGCGACGCCGGCTTCACCACCATCGAGCCGACCGAGACCGCGCAGGCCGGCTGGATGCGCCACATGGCGGACTGCTCGACGGTCACGCTGCACCGGCTCGCCAACACCTGGTACACAGGCGCCAACGTGCCGGGCAAGCCGCAGACGCTGATGCCATACACCGGCGGCGTCGGGCCCTATCGCGGCATCTGCAACGAGGTCGTCAGCCGCGGCATGCTCGGCTTCAAGCTCACGGGCCCGAACGGTGCGAGCCAGTGCAACGACGGCGAGATCGTGAAGCTGCAGCCGGATGTGCGGCTGGTGCTGAACATGCTCACCGAGATGAACCTGCCGCCGATCGAATCGATGGGCGCGCAAGGCGCACGCGACTTCGTCGCCGAATTCAACAAGGCCCGACCGCCGGGCCGCCCCGTGGGCGAGGTCAAGGACGGCACTCTGCAAGGCGCCGAGGGCCCTCTTGCCTACCGCCTCTACCGTCCGGCCACGCCCGGGCCGCATCCGATCGTCGTGTATTTCCATGGCGGCGGCTGGGTGCTCGGCGACGAGCAGTCGGACGATCCGTTCTGCCGCGACATGTGCCGCCGCTCCAACATGATCTTCGTCAGCGTGAACTACCGCCACGCGCCCGAGCACCGCTTCCCGGCGGCGGCCGAGGACGGCTATGCAGCGGCGCGCTGGGTCGCCGAGCACGCCGCCGAGCTCGGCGGACGCGACGGACCGGTGCTGGTGGCCGGCTGGAGCGCCGGCGGCAACATCGCAGCCGTCACCTGCCAGCTCGCGCGGGATCGCGGTGGGCCTGCGATCGGCGGGCAGCTGCTGGTCTGCCCGGTGACCGATTGCAGCTTCGATCGGCCGTCCTACGCCGAGAATGCCGCCGGCTACTTCCTGACGCGCGGGCTGATGTTCTGGTTCTGGGACATCTATTGCTCGCCGGCGGATCGTACCGATCCACGGGTGTCGCCGCTGCGTGGTCAGCTCAGCGGCCTGCCGCCGGCCTACATCGTCACCTGCGAGTTCGATCCGCTGCGCGACGAGGGTGTCGCCTATGCGGAAGCGCTCGCCGCCGCCGGCGTGCCGGTTGGGCAGCTCAAGGCCCACGGCCACTTCCACTCGTCGTTCACGATGGTCGACGTCGTGATCACCGGCGTCGGCGGCCGCATGCAGATGGCCGACGCGCTGCAGGCGTTCACCCAGTCTGCGGAGGAAGGCGAATCGCCGGAGATCAACGCCGCCGCCAGCTGACGCGCGGAGCCTGCGGCCGAGCCATATCGCAATGGCCCGCAACTTTGCGGGCCGTTGCCACGACGCGCAGCTTGCGCCGGATCGTCCACGCCGTCACCGAGACAACCAGCCGGCCGTTACGGTGACGAAGGCTGTCGCGACGCTCGCCGGACAGCAGCACGAGACCATCACGGAGCGTGGACCAACTCAGCCCGCGGCTGCGATGGCCCCGTCATAGGCACGCACCGAAGCGGCGGCGGTCTGCCGTACATCACTCGCGCTCATGCCCGGCTTGTACAGGCTCGAGCCCAGTCCGAAGGCCCGCACACCGGCTGCAGCATAGGAGGCGAGATTGCTGTCCGACACGCCGCCGACGGCGCCAACCACGACGCCCTTCGGCAGGACGGCAAGTTGCGCGGCAATTCCCGACGGACCGAGCACTGAGGCCGGAAAGTATTTCAGCGCCGAGGCGCCGCAGCGCAGTGCGAGAAACGCTTCGCTCGGCGTGAACACGCCGGGCATGGTCACCATGTCGTAGGCCTGCGCGGTCGCCAGCACTTCGACATCGACGTTCGGGCTGACCATCAGACGCCCGCCGGCTTCGGCGACCCGCACGCAATCTGCGGCATTGACGACCGTCCCTGCACCGATCATGCAGAGCTTGCCGAACCGGGTGGCGAGACGCTCGATCGAGACGAACGGTTCCGGCGAGTTGAGGGGAACCTCGATCAGCTCGAAACCGGCTTCGATCAGGACGTCGACGATGGCCTCGGCCTCGTCGGGCTTGATGCCGCGCAGGATCGCGACGAGCGACCGCTTGACGTGCGGCCAGGCAACGGACTTTGTCATGGTCGGAAACGCGCTCCCCAGATCTGCCGCGCGGCCTTGACCAGGCCGCGCCGGGACGCCTGCTCGGCATCACATTCGTTCACGTCGAAACCCGCAGCGTCCAGCGCCGCGCGATAGAGCCGGCCGAGCCGCCCCGCTCCGATCAACCGCAGCGGAAGCTCGACGCCGAGCCGAGCCCGCGCGTCGGCGATCTCGCTGCCGATCAGAAGCCCGGAAAGCCTTGCAGCTCCATCGGCCCGCTGCTCGAAGCCAAGGAGCTGAGCTGCGCGCAGCCGGAACAGCGCATTGGTCAACGCCGTCGGCGCGGCAAGCGACGCTGCGAAGCTCTCGCGGAACGCCGCGTCGTGCTCGACGGTCGAGGCCTCCGGTTCGACCGCATGCGTCAAAATGCTATGCTGAGAGACGACAGCGAACAGCTCGCCAGTCATGTAGGTGGCAAAATCGATCACAGTGCCCGCATCGATCCGGATCCATTTGCTGTGAGTGCCCGGAATGCAGACGATCCCTGTAAAGTCCGACTCGGTGACCCCCAGCAGCTGGGTTTCCTCGCCGCGCATCACGTCCGGCTGATTCGCCCGCGCCTGCGCCAGTCCCGGCAGGATTCTGACGTCGCCCTCGGTGTCGACGCCGATCGCGCCGGCGTACAACGCCTCCAGCCGGGTCGGCGTGTGCAGATACGGCGCCTCGACCCAGCCTTGCCGGGCGCCGGCCATGCCGCAGATCAGCACCGGAACATCGGCCGGCGCGCCGAGTTGCGCCAGATGATCGCGCAGCACCGGCGCAAAGCCCGATGTCGCGCAATGCAGCATGCCCTCGCCACCACGGCTCTCCGCCTGCTCCGTGCCGTCTCCTGCCATTAGCCAGGCACGGAAACTGGAGGTGCCCCAGTCGACGGCGACAAAGGCCGGCGTTGCTGACGAATCGACGGCGGTCACGTCCTGCTCCCGAACAGTTCGACATCTGGCAATGACATGCCCAGCTGGCCGCGCAAACAACAAATTGCATCGTGCACGATTATGCACGTTGTTATTCTTGTTCCTGCCTGATATGAGGAGGCATGTCAGACCTTCCACTGGCGCGTCGCGACCAGATCGCCGGCCGCCTCGCTACAGGGCACGCGGTCATCGCGGCCGCCCTGGCCCATGAATTCGGCGTCTCCGAGGATGCGATCCGGCGCGATCTTCGCGCGCTTGCCGCCGAAGGACGCTGCCGCCGGGTGTACGGCGGCGCATTGCCGATCGCTGGCGGCATGACCCCGATGGCGGCGCGGATCGGGCAGGATCGCGAACGCAAGCTGGCGCTCGCCCGGACAGCCGCCCGCGGCATCGCGCGTGGCGAATTTCTTTTCCTCGATAGTGGCAGCACCAACCTCGCGCTCGCTGAGGTCCTGCCCGATGATTTCGATCTCACCGTCGCAACGAACGCCATCGACATTGCCGCAACCGTGCTGCATCGGCAGGACCTGCAACTGATCATGATCGGCGGCTCCGTTCACCCCGCAGTCGGCGGCTGTGTCGACGCCGACGCCCTCATGCAGATGCAGCGCTTGAACATCGACCGCTGCTTCATCGGCGCCTGCGCCGTGTCGGCGCAAGGCGGCATCAGCGCGATTGATCCGACCGACGCAGCGTTCAAGCGGACGCTGCTGTCGCTGAGCCGCGTCAGCGTCGCAATGGTCACCAACGAGAAGCTCGAGACCCGAGCGCCTCACCGTGTCGCCGGCGCCAAGACGATCAGCCAGCTCACCGTCGAGCATGATGCGCCGGCGGCTCGACTTGCCCTGCTCAAACGGGCGGGAGCGACCATCGTGACGGCCGCTCCGCCGGTGTGACAGCGCCTTTCAGAAAGTCAGGAATCTTCCAAATGAGTTCTGATCACAGCGCGGCGCGGCTCGCGACCCGCCTGGCCTTTTTCGTCGCCGGCTTCGGCATCGCCTGCTGGGCACCGCTGGTGCCGTTTGCCAAGCAGCGGCTCGTCGTCGACGATGCGACGCTCGGCCTGCTGCTGCTCTCGCTCGGCGTGGGCTCGGTCGCATCGATGCTGGCCGCCGGACTGCTGAGCGCCCGCTATGGCAGCAAGCCTGTCGTCGTCGTCAGCGGCATCGCTCTCGCGCTGTTCCTGCCGCTGCTGGCGATCGCCGCAACGCCAGCGACGCTTGCGCTCGCATTGTTCGCCTTCGGAGCGGCGCTGGGCTCGCTCGACGTCGCCGTGAACATCCAGGCGATCGACGTCGAGCGGCTGAGCGAGCGTCCGCTGATGTCGGGTTTCCATGCCCAGTTCAGCATCGGCGGCTTCGCGGGCTCCGGCGTCATGACCGCGCTGCTTGCGTTCGACGTCGCGCCGCTGCTCGGCACGCTGGCCTGCTGCGCACTCGCCTTGGCCGCGATGATCGTCGCTGCCCCACGACTGATGGCGAGCAAGCCCGCGCAAACGGGGCCTCTGCTCGTGCTTCCCCATGGCGCGGTGCTGCTGCTGGCAGCGCTCGCGGCGATCATGTTCCTGGTCGAAGGCGCGATGCTCGACTGGAGCGCGCTGCTGCTCGCCGGTTCCGGGCGCCTGCCGGCCGCACAGGCCGGACTGGGCTACATCATGTTCTCGATCGCAATGACCGCCGGGCGCCTCGTCGGGGATGCCGTGGTTGCCCGGATCGGTGATCGCGCAACGCTGCTGGGGGGCAGCGCGATCGCGATCGCCGGCTTCGTCCTGCTGCTCACGGCTCCCTTGGTTGCTGCTGCCATGGCGGGCTTTGCGCTGATCGGCCTGGGCGCGTCGAACCTCGTCCCGGTGCTGTTCCGCCGGGCCGGGGCGCAGACCGCGATGCCGGTCGGGCTGGCCGTCGCTGCCGTCACCACCGCAGGCTACTCCGGCGTGCTGCTCGGACCGGCCGGCATCGGGTTCGTCGCCGCGGCCACGAGCCTCCCGGCCGCGTTCTGGATGTTGGCCGCGCTGCTGGTGATCGTACTCTTGAGCGCACCGCTGGCCGCGCGGACACCGCCCTAGGAGCGCTGTGCGCGGCTCAGGCTCCAGCATCTCATGGCTCGACCATTCGCCTGCACGAAACGGCGACGTCTGACCGCTGAGCCGCCAATCTCACGCCGAAGCCGAACCATCTTGCAGCAGGCTCTCACGCATTTCCTGATAGCGGGCGCCGGTCTGCGGCTTGACGAACAGCGCCGCGACGATCGGATGCCGCGCCCTCAGCTCGCTTTCGATTGCCACGACGGCCCGCTCGATATCGTCGGCGCGCTGATCGTCCGCAAACTCGATGCTCAGCGCGACGACGACCTGCTGCGGCGACAGCTGCACCGTGAGCAGGCCGTTGGCCGACTTGACGCCTTTCCTCCTGCGGGCGATGTCGAGGATCGAGGACGCCAGCTCCGGATCCGCGGGCTCGCCGATCAGGAGGCTCTTGCTCTCCCGCGCGAGCACCATCGAGGTCGCCGCAAGCAGCAGGCCGATCAGGATCGATCCGATGCCGTCCCATGCCGGCTCCTCGAAGGCAACCGCCGCAGCCGTCGCGGCAGCGGCGATGACGATGCCGATCAGGGCCGCGCTGTCCTCGAACACGACCATGAAGGCCGGCGGGTCCTTGCTGCGCTTGAACGCCTCGAGATAGGAGAGCCCCGGGGCCGCCGCACGAAAGCGTCGCACCGCCACCCACCAGGAGCCTGCCTCGAACACGAAGGAGAGCCCGAGCACGATATAGTTCACCGTCGGGTCTTCGATCGGCAGCGGATGCATCAGATGCGCCACGCCTTCGTACAGCGAGACGCCGGCGCCGAGCGCGAACAAGAGCAGCGCAACGATGAAGCTCCAGAAGTAGAGCTCACGACCATGCCCGAGCGGATGCCGTCGGTCGGGCGGACGGCTCGCGCGATGAAAGCCGTAGAGCAGCAGGAGCTCGTTCGAGGTGTCGACGACGGAGTGGATCGCCTCGCTCATCATGGCCGAGCTGCCGGTCCAGATCGCCGCGGCGATCTTGGTGCAGGCCACGAGCAGATTGCCGGCAAGCGCCGCATAGACGGCCACCCTGGAATCCGCGTTTGCCGCCATGTCGCCTGCCCGCTCTCCGCACTCGTGCGCCGGGAAACGCGAGCCGCGGGCCATCAGTTCCCGCGGTTGCGGACGTCTCCGCGCCGGCGCAGGATCCCCCGACCCGCAACGGAGCAGAGTGGCGATGGGACCGGCAGATCAGGCAAGAGACGGACAGAGGCAGGCCGACGCACAAGACCGGGACGCACATTTCCTGCGCCACAGCTTCGCCATCGCGCGCCGTGCGACGTCCAACGGCAATCATCCGTTCGGAGCCGTGCTCATCGCGGCCGACGGCCGCGTTCTGATCGAGGCCGAGAACGGCTATATGCCGGCACATGACGCCACGGCGCATGCCGAGCGGCTGGCCGCGACCCAGGCCTGCATTTCGATTGCGCCCGAAATCAGAGCGGCTGCCACCCTGTATTCGTCGGCCGAGCCATGCGCGATGTGCGCGGGCGCGATCTACTGGGCGGGCATCGGACGCGTGGTCTATGGGCTGAGCGAAGGGCGGCTGCGCGACCTCACCGGCAACCATCCGGAGAACCCGACCCTCGACCTGCCCTGCCGCGACGTGTTCGCGAGCGGCCAGCGTGCGACCCAAGTCGTCGGCCCCCTGCTGGAGGACGAAGCCGCGACGCTGCATGAGGGAGCCTGGGACAAATGAAGCAGGCGCCGCGACCGGAGGCGCGGCGCCTGCTTGCGTGGCTCGGTCGATATCAGAACTTCACGGTCACGCCTGAATACAGCGACGACTCGGTGCAGGCGCCCGTGGCGACGCGGGTGCCGCCGACGCCGGCGACGGAACAGCCGACCGCGTTGTTGTGGTCGAGGCCGAACTTGTTCTGCCAGTAGCGATAGGCCACCCAGACGTCGATCATGTGGCTCTGCTTCTCGCCCCACATCGCCTTCGACGCGTCGAAGGTCAGGCGGATCGGCTCGGAGTTGAACTCGACCTTCGTCGGATAGACGCCGTTCGCGACGCTCGCCGGGAGCGGCTCGGTGTCGGTGCCCTTCTTGCCGTACCAGCCGGCGCGGCCCGAGATCGAGAAGAACTGCATGCTCCCGGGCAGGAAACCGAGATCCATGTAGTAGTTGGTCTCGACCGCCCAGGTCGGCTTGAACGAGGTATTGCCGTCAGTAATGCAGGGGTTCGACCAGCCGGCGCCGCATTGTGAGAACGAGTTGTGGTTGGCGAACTCCCAATACATCAGGGGAGCGACGTTGAAATAGCCCTTGTAGGGCAGGTTGAACGCGAACTGCAGGCCGGCCACCACGTCGCGCTTGGCGGCGCCGAAATAGCGATTCTCCGTGTTGGCATCCATGCCCACCTCGAACGAGATGTTCTGCAGCGGGCCCATGGTGAAGGCCTTGGTGTTGAATATCTGATTCCAGCCGAAGGTCGAGCGGAACAGGCCGTAGATCTCGGTCGCGCCGGCGCAGCTCGCCGGCGTGAACGCGAAGCCGGCGTTGGGCGAGACGATGCCGCCGGTCTGCGTGCACGGCCCGGCGGGATCGTTGTGGTCCGACTTGAACAGCGAGATCGTGAAGAAGTTGGTGCCGTAGCCCCAGACGTCGAAATGGGTGAACGAGTAGACCTGCTTGGCGGTCTTGGCGTTGAATGTGCCGTTGCCGTTCACGCTCCATGCACCAGGCTGGCTGGCATCGAAGATGTAGGAGTAGCTGACGCGATTGTCGACGACGAGGAAGAACGGCACCTCGGCCGGGGCCTTTTTCGCGACCGCCTTGGCAGGCAGATCAGCGGCCCCAGCGACACCGATTGACGTCAGTGCGACCGCGCCCAGCGCGACGGCCGCCGCGATTATTTGACGAAACGACATTCCGAACACCCCCAGTTGACAAGCGCAGATTCCCGACTTGCATCCACAGTTGCGCCGTTCCACCGGCCGGAGAAGCCTCAACTTTCTCCAGGACTTGCCCGCAGTTTGATCAAGGTTATGCCGTATTGCGGCGTCGACGGTGGCGGTCGCGGGCGCGACCATGGGACGATTGGCCGCGGCCGCGACGCTCCCGGATCACGATCTTGCTGCTTCACATTGCTGAAGTTTTTCCGAAAAGCGTCGCCTGGCCTCTCGCACGATTTCGCGATCACCCGTGAGCGCAAGCGCGCCATTGGACGCGCATTGCATGACGCTGCTCATCCAACGTGCAGCCTGCTGCGACCGGATCGATTTCCCGGCCAGTGTCGCAGAAGTGCCACAGAACTTCATGGGGCGCTGCGCTCGACTCGATTGCGGCCTGCGATGCCTGCAACCGACGGCGCGCTGCATTCGCCGGTCTCCGCGGATGAACCGTTGGACAAGAGTTGGGCAAAGGATGGCGCTTTTCGCCTCTTACGCGCCGCGGCGAATTAGATCACAATTGAGGCAGCTTCATTCCCCCTGCCCCATGACGCAGCAAATGCCTGACCCAGCGCCGGTCGATCCGAAATCTACGCCTCCGCTCCTGCAGACGGTCGGATTGACCAAGCGCTATGGCGACTTCGTTGCCAACGACAAGATCGACATCGAGATCCGGCCACGCGAGATTCACGCCCTGCTCGGCGAGAACGGTGCGGGGAAATCGACCCTGGTGAAGACGATCTATGGACTGGTGCAGCCGAGCGCCGGCGAGTTGCGCTGGCAGGGTGAGCCGGTCCAGCTGTCCGGCCCGGCCGAAGCGCGATCCCTCGGCATCGGCATGGTGTTTCAGCATTTCTCTCTGTTCGACAACCTCACCGTGGCCGAGAACGTGGCGCTCGGGCTCGACGGCAAGGAGCCGTTCAAGGCCATGTCGGCGCGGCTCGCGGATGTCGCGCGCGATTATGGCCTGCCGCTGGATCCGAAGCGCGAGGTATGGCAATTGTCGGTCGGCGAGCGGCAGCGCATCGAGATCGTGCGCGCGCTGATGCAGAATCCGAAATTCCTGATCCTGGACGAGCCCACCGCCGTGCTGACGCCGCAGGAGGCCGACCAACTGTTCGTCGTCCTGGAGCGCCTGAAAGCGGAAGGCCGCGCTGTTCTCTACATCAGCCACAAGCTGGAAGAGGTGAAGCGGCTGTGCGACACCGCCACCATCCTTCGCGGCGGCAGGAAGGTCGCGACCTGCAATCCGAAGCTGGAGACGGCTGCCTCGCTGGCCCGCATGATGGTGGGCACCGAGATCAAGGAGGTGAAGCCGCCGGCCGAGCGGCACACCACCGTGCCGCGTCTGGTCGTCAATGATCTCACCCTCGCCCCGGGCGAGCTTCATGGCGTGGCTCTCAAGAACATTTCCTTCGAGCTCAAGGGCGGCGAGATCCTCGGCATCGCCGGTGTCGCCGGCAACGGCCAGGACGAGCTGTTTGCTGCGCTGTCCGGCGAACGCCTCGTCAAGGAGCCCGGCACGATCATCATCGACGGCCTCGCCTGCGGAAATCTCTCGATCACCCAACGGCGCAAGATGGGCGCGGCGTTCGTGCCGGAGGAGCGGCTGGGGCACGGCACCGCGCCGCGGATGCGGCTGTCCGAGAACGCGCTGCTGACCGGACACGCCGCGAGCGACATGGTCCGGCACGGCTTCATCAACGCGGCCGCGACGTTGCGGACGGTCGATCTGACGACCGAGACATTCGACGTCCGCAAGGCCAAGCGGGATCCGGAAGCGGCGAGCCTGTCCGGCGGCAACCTGCAGAAGTTCGTCGTCGGCCGCGAGATCCTGCGCACGCCGGCGGTGCTGGTCGTCAACCAGCCGACCTGGGGCGTCGACGCCGGCGCCGCCGCGATCATCCGCCAGGCGCTGATCGATCTCGCCAGCGCCGGCGCTGCCGTCCTCGTCACCAGCCAGGACCTCGACGAACTGATCGAGATCGCCGACCGCATCGCGGTGATGTTTCATGGACACTTGTCGGAGGCGCTGCCGCGCGCCGAGGCCACGCGGGAGAGGCTCGGCCTGTTGATGGGCGGCGCCAGTCTCGAGAAGGAGGCGGCGCATGCAGCTCGTGCTTGAGAAGCGCGCCGAGCGTTCGCGCACCATCGCGCTGGTTTCGCCGCTGATCGCGATCGGACTGACACTCGTCACGATGAGCGTGCTGTTCGCCGTGCTCGGCAAGAACCCGATCACCGCGCTCGGCGTCTACTTCGTCGCGCCGCTCACCGACGGCTATTCGCTGCAGGAGATCGCGGTGAAAGCGACGCCATTGGTGATGATCGCGATCGGTCTGTCGCTGTGCTACCTCGCCAACGCCTGGAACATCGGCGCCGAAGGCCAGTTCCTGATCGGCGCCGTTGCCGGCAGCTGGATCGCGGTCAAGACGCAAGGCACCGAGGCCGGACATTGGGTGCTGCCGGCGATGCTGGTCGCAGGCGCCGCAGCCGGCGCCCTCTACGCGCTGATCCCGGCGCTGTGCCGCGTCAAGTTCGGCGCCAGCGAGATCCTCACCAGCCTGATGCTGGTCTATGTCGCCGATCTCCTGCTCGACTATCTCGTCCGCGGCCCCTGGCGCGATCCCGCCGGCTTCAACTTCCCCACCACGGCGGAGTTCGACCCGGTCGCCACTGTGCCGGTGCTGATCGAGGGCGGACGCCTGCATCTCGGCAGCGTCATCGCGCTGCTCGTCGTTGCAGGCGCCTTCGTGCTGCTCGAGCGCACCATCAAGGGGTTCGAGATCCGCGTCGTCGGCGCGGCCCCCCGCGCGGCACGCTTCGGCGGCTTCAACGCCAACCAGCTCATCCTCCTGACATTCGCGGTGTCCGGCGCATTGGCCGGTCTCGCAGGGATCATCGAGGTGGCGGGCCCCATCGGACATCTGCAACCAGGCATCTCGCCGGGCTATGGCTTCACCGCGATCATCGTGGCCTTCCTGGGGCGGCTCAATCCAGTTGGAATATTCATTGCAGGGCTCTTCCTCGCATTGACGTTCATTGGCGGCGAGCAGGCCCAGATCACGATGAAGATTCCACTCGATGTGACCAAGGTGTTCCAGGGCATCCTGCTGTTCTACGTGCTCGCCTGCGATTCCCTCATCCTCTACCGTTTCAAGCTCGTCTTCGCCGCGCGGCAGGTGCAAAGTGGTGCTGGTTGAAGCAATCATCCTGTCGGTGCTCGCCGCATCGACGCCGCTGCTGCTGGCGGCCACCGGTGAGCTGGTCACCGAGCGCTCGGGCGTGCTCAACCTCGGCGTCGAGGGCATGATGATCGTCGGCGCGGCCTGCGGCTTCGGCGGGGCCTGGCTGTCCGGCTCGATCGTCGTCGGCGCATTGTGCGGCATCGTCGCCGGCATGCTGATGTCACTGATCTTCGCGTTCATGACCCTTGGCCTCGCCGTCAATCAGGTGGCCACGGGCCTCGCGCTGACTATCCTCGGCATCGGTCTCTCCGGCCTGATCGGCGCGCGCTTCGTCGGCGAGCGCATCGGCACCGCGCCGCACCTCTCCATTCCCGGCCTCAGCGACATTCCGCTGGTCGGCCGCATCCTGTTCGGCGAGGACGCGTTCGTCTATCTGTCGCTCGCGCTGATCATCGCCGTCTGGTGGTTCCTGTACCGCACCCGTGCCGGCCTGGTGCTGCGCGCCTGCGGCGACAACCATGTCTCCGCCCACGCGCTCGGCTATCCCGTGCTGCGCATCCGTTTGCTCGCGGTGCTGTTCGGCGGCGGCTGCGCCGGGCTCGCCGGCGCCTATCTGCCGCTGGCCTATACGCCTTTCTTCATTCCCGGCATGACCGCGGGACGCGGCTGGATCGCGCTGGCGCTGGTCGTGTTTGCATCCTGGCGACCGGGCCGCCTTGTCGTCGGCGCCTATCTGTTCGGCGCGGTGACGATCCTGCAGCTCCATGCGCAGGGTGCGGGCGTGGGCATCCCCTCGCAGTTCATGTCGGCGCTGCCCTATCTCGCCACGGTGATCGTGCTGGTGCTGCTGTCGCGCGCCCGCACCGGCGGCTCCACTGCGCCGGCGGCGCTGGGGACGGTGTTCGTGCCGGATCGCTGAAGCAATCATCCGGAGCGCCAGCGATGGGGCGCGGCGCTCTGGCTCACGAGGTTTCCCCCGATTGTTTGGAGGCATGGACGATGATGAAAAGGCTTCTGGGGGCTGCCGTTGCGCTGGTACTGGCGGGAAGCATCGCCGGCGTGGCGCACGCCGCCGACAAGCTGAAGGTCGGCTTCATCTATCTCGGACCGATCGGCGACCTCGGCTGGACCTATCAGCATGAGCTCGCGCGCCAGGCGCTGGTGAAGGAGCTCGGCGACAAGATCGAGACGACCTATCTGGAGAACGTACCGGAAGGCCCGGACGCCGAGCGCGCCATCGAGCAGTTGGTCCGCGCCGGCAACAAGCTGATCTTCACGACCTCGTTCGGCTACATGGATCCGACCCTGAAGGTCGCCAAGAAGTATCCCAACGTGCATTTCGAGCATGCCACGGGCTACAAGCGCGACAAGAACATGTCGACCTATTCGGCGCGCTGGTATCAGGGCCGCTACATCCAGGGCATCATCGCCGGCAAGATGTCGAAGGCAGGCGTGCTCGGCTATATCGGCTCGTTCCCGATCCCCGAGGTGATCTCGGGCATCAACGCCACGATCATCGGCGCGCAGACGGTCAATCCGAACATCAAGGTCAAGATCATCTGGGCCAACACCTGGTTCGACCCCGGCAAGGAAGCCGACGCCGCCAAGGCGCTGATCGACCAGGGCGCCGACATCATCATGCAGCACACCGACAGCCCGGCCGCCATGCAGATCGCGGCCGAGCGCGGCAAGCTCGCCTTCGGCCAGGACTCCGAGATGATCAAGTTCGGCCCCAAGGCGCAGCTCACCTCGATCCTCGACACCTGGGGCCCCTACTACATCGCGCGCGTCAAGGCCGAGCTCGACGGCACCTGGAAATCGGAGGACACCTGGGGCGGCCTCGATTCCAAGATGTTCGAGATGGCGCCCTATACCAACATGCCTGACGACGTGAAGAAGCTGGCCGAGGAGACGCAGGCCGCGATCACCGCCGGCAAGCTGCACCCGTTCAAGTGCCCCGTGCTCGGCCAGGATGGCAAGGAGATCGAGTGCAAGGGCGGCGACCATCTCGCCGATGGACAGATTCTCGGCATGAACTTCTACGTCAAGGGCGTCGACGACAAGGTGCCGGGCAAGTAGACGCAGTACACCGCTAGAACTCTCCCCCACAAGTCGGGGAGAGTTCTCGAGCGAATATTTTCCAACGCTGCGCGCTTCACCCTCCCCGCATGGCCCTGGCTGCCGCGCTGTGCCGATCGATCAGCCCGCCGACGTCCAGTCCCGGAATTGCGCCGTCGACCACGGTCCAACGGCCGCCGACCATGACGCGATCGGCGCGGTGCGCGCCGCATAGCACCAGCGCCGCGATCGGATCGCCTGCACCCGAGAAGCGCAGCCCGTCGAGCTTGAACAGCGCGAGGTCGGCGGCCTTGCCCAGCGCGATCTCGCCGAGCTCTGGCCGGCCGACGCAGGCGGCCGAGCCCTTGGTCGCCCAGCGCAGCGCATCCTTGTGGCTGATCCGGCCAACGCCATAGCGCGCCCGCTGCAGCAGGAATGCGGCACGAACCTCCTGCATCAGGTTGGAGCCGTCGTTCGACGCCGAGCCGTCGACGCCGAGGCCGATCCCGACGCCCGCCTCCTCCATCTCGCACACCGGACAGCAGCCGGAGGCAAGCAACTGGTTCGAGCAGGCGCAATGGCTGATCGTGGTCCTGGCCTTGCCGAGCCGCTTCATCTCCTCGGCATTGAAGAAGATGCCGTGCGCCAGCCAGGTGCGCGGGCCGAGCCAGCCGTTCTTCTCGAGATAGTCCAGCGGACGGCAGCCGAACATCTGCTCGCAGAAGCGGTTCTCATCCTCCGTCTCGGCGAGATGCGTGTGCAGCCGCACGTCGAGCTTATCGGCAAGCGCAGCGGTCTTCTGCATCAGCGATCCCGTCACCGAGAACGGCGAGCACGGCGCCAGCGCGATCTGCACCATCGCATCGGGTCCGCGCTCGTGATAGGTCGTGACCACGCGCGCGCTGTCGGCGAGGATCGTGTCCTCGTCCTGCACCACGCTGTCCGGTGGCAGTCCGCCGTCGCGCTCCGACAGGTTCATCGAGCCGCGGGTCAGCAGCACACGGATGCCGAGCCGCTTCGCCACCGCGACCTCGATGCCGACGGCATCTTCGAGCCCGGCGGGGAAAACGTAGTGATGATCGGTCGTGGTCGTGCAGCCCGACAGCATCAGTTCGGCCATCGCGACCGTGACCGCCGCATCCAGTGCCTCCGGCGTCAGCTTCGCCCAGATCGGATAGAGCGCCTTGAGCCAGGGGAACAGCTCGCGGTCCATCGCAGCCGGCAGCGCGCGCGTCAGCGTCTGGTAGAAGTGATGGTGCGTGTTGATCAGACCAGGGATGACGACATGCGCGCTCGCATCATAGGCCACCGCGCCCGCAGTCGCCGGCTCGGCACCGGCAGGCACCAGCTCGACGATGCGACCGTCCTTGACGACGACACCGCGCGTGGCGCCCTCGGCGAGAATGGCGAGCGGGTCCTTGATCCAGATCGGCGTCGTGCTCATGGCTGCCTCGTCTCGGTGATTGGGCGCTTGCATGTGCCGGTAGCTTGCAAGCGGAAGGCCAGCGTCATCCTATTGCCAGTTGGCGCTGGTCTTGCAAGGATTCCACCCGCGACAGGCTGCGCCCACGAGCTGGCATCACCATGGACCTGAACACCATCACGGAGGTCGTGCGCCCGAGAACGCGGGCCGAACTGCCCGCCTGGCAGGCAGGCGACGCCTGGCTGGCCGGCGGCACGTGGCTGTTCTCGGAACCGCAGGCGCGCCTGTCGCGGCTGATCGATCTCAGCGATCTCGCCTGGACGCCTCTCGGCATCAGCGATCAGGGCCTGTGCATCGCCGCGACCTGCAGCGTCGCCGCGCTGGACGGGCTGTCCTGCCCGGCCGAGTGGGTCGCGGCGCCGTTGATCGATCAATGCTGCCGCGCGTTCCTGGCTTCGTTCAAGATCTGGAAGACGGCGACCGTCGGCGGCAATCTCTGCATGTCGCTGCCGGCCGGGCCGATGATCTCGCTGCTCGCCGCGCTCGAGGGCATTTGCTTGATATGGAAGAATGACGGCGGCGAGCAGCGCGTCCCCGTCGCCGATTTCGTCACCGGCAACAACAGCAACGTGCTCGCGCCCGGCGATCTGCTGCGGCAGATCGACATTCCGCTGGCCGCGCTGAAGCGCCGCGGCGCTTTCCGCCAGATCGCGCTGACGCCGGTCGGGCGCTCCGGCGCACTGCTGATCGGCACGTCGGGCCGCGACGGCGACCTGCTGCTCACCGTGACCGGATCGACGATCAGGCCGCAGCAACTGCGCTTTGCCAGCATGCCCGACGCGACCACGTTGCGCGCCGGCCTGCTCGTCGAAATTCCAGATGCGTCGTACCACGACGATGTTCATGGCAAGCCTGCCTGGCGCAAGGCGATGACCCTGCGCCTCGCTGAGGAGATTCGCGCCGAGCTCGCGGACTTCAGGCCATGAGCGTGATCGTCAATGGCAGGGAAGTCGACACCGCGCCGCGCGCCGGACAATGCCTGCGGACCCTTCTGCGCGACACCGGCCATTTCGGCGTCAAGAAGGGCTGCGACGCCGGCGACTGCGGTGCCTGCACCGTGCTGCTCGACGGCGAACCGGTGCATAGCTGCCTGATCCCCGCCTTTCGCGCCGAGGGCAAGGCGGTCACGACCGTGGAAGGTCTCGCCGCCGATGACGACCTGCATCCGATGCAGCAGGCCTTCCTCGATGCGCAGGCGTTTCAATGCGGCTTCTGCACCGCCGGAATGATCGTCACCTGCGCCTCGCTGAACCAGGCCCAGAAGAAGGATCTCGGCGCGGCGCTGAAGGGCAATCTGTGCCGGTGCACCGGCTATCGCGCCATCGAGGACGCACTGCTCGGCCGCGTTCATGTCGAGCAGGTCGCGGCCGGCGAAGCCTTCGGGCGCAGCCTGCCCGCCCCCGCCGGCCCCGACGTGGTGCGCGGCCGGGCGCGCTATACTTTCGATACCACGATCGACGGCCTGCTGCACGTCAAGCTCGCGCGCTCGCCGCACGCGCATGCGCGCATCGTCGGCATCGACAAGAGGGCCGCGCTGGCAGTACCTGGCGTGCATGCCGTGCTGACGCACGAGGATGCGCCGGCGACGCTGTTCTCGACCGCGCGCCATGAGCAGGCCTGGATGGATCCGGCGGACACCCGCGTGCTCGACGACGTCGTCCGCTTCATCGGCCAGAAGGTCGCGGCCGTCGTCGCCGAGACCGAGGCCGCGGCCGAAGAGGCCTGCCGGCGCCTCGTCGTCGACTACGAGATCCTGCCTGCCGTGGTCGATCCCGCTGACGCGATTACGCCCGGTGCGCCGATCATTCACGCCGGCCGCGGCAGCGAACATCGCATCGCCGACGTCGGCCGCAACATCGTCGCCGAGACCCACGGCGAGTTCGGCGACGTCGCCGCCGCGCTGGCGTCGGCCGCCGCGAGCTATGAACGCACCTTCACCACGCAGCGCGTGCAGCACGCCGCGCTGGAAACGCATGGCGGTCTCGCTTGGCTCGACGACGACGGCGTGCTCACCCTGCGTTCCAGCACACAGGTGCCGTTCCTGACGAAGCGGGCGCTGTGCGAGATCTTCGACCTCAAGCCCGACAAGGTGCGCGTGTTCTGCGAGCGCGTCGGCGGCGGCTTCGGCGGCAAGCAGGAGATGTTCGTCGAGGATATCCTAGTGCTGGCGGCGCTGAAGACAAGGCGGCCGGTGAAGCTCGAATTCACCCGGGAGGAGCAGTTCATCGCCACCTCGACGCGGCATCCGATGCGCGTCACCGTCAAGGCCGGGGCCGACAAGGATGGCAAGCTGACGGCGCTGCAGCTCGACGTGCTCTCCAACACCGGCGCCTATGGCAATCACGCCGGGCCCGTGCTGTTCCATGCCTGCGCCGAGTCGATCTCGGTGTACAATTGTCCGAACAAGAAGGTCGACGGGATCGCCGTCTATACCAACACGGTGCCGGCCGGCGCCTATCGCGGCTACGGCCTGCCGCAAACCACCTTCGCGGTCGAAGCCGCGATCGACGAGCTTGCGCGGCAGCTCGGCATCGACGCGTTCGAGATGCGACGCCGCAACATCATCAGGCCCGGATATCCCATGCTGGCGCCGCCGGCATCCGGGCATAGCGACGTGCTGTACGGCTCCTACGGGCTCGACCAGTGCCTCGATCTGGTCGAGCGCGCCATGGCCGAGGCCACGCCGACGCCGGAGCTGTCGGCCGAGTGGCTGAAGGGCGACGGCATCGCGCTGACGATGATCGACACCGTGCCGCCCGACGGCCACTTCGCCGACGCCGTGATCAGCCTGCGCGACGACGGCGGCTTCGTGCTCACCGTCGGCACCGCCGAGTTCGGCAACGGCACCAGCACGGTGCATCGCCAGATCGCCGCGACCGTGCTCGGTACCACCGTCGATCGCATCAGCCTCAGACAGTCCGACACCGCCCATGGCGGCCACGACACGGGCGCCTATGGCTCGACCGGCACCTTCGTCGCGGGACGCGCGACCCAGGCGGCGGCGGAGGCGTTGGCCGAGACGATCAAGCGGTTCGCCTCCGACAGGTGGAACGTCGCTCCCGGCGCCTGCGTGATCGCCGATGATGCAATCACCTGTGGCGCACATCGTCTCGCTTTCGCCGAACTCGCCAAGGCCAGCGGCGCGCCGCTCACCGCGAGCGGTAATTCGCAGGGCACGCCGCGCTCGGTCGCGTTCAACGTCCAGGGTTTTCGTGTCGCCGTGAACAAGGGGACCGGAGAGGTCAGGATCCTCAAGAGCGTCCAGGCCGCGGACGCCGGCCAGGTCGCCAACCCGATGCAGTGCCGCGGCCAGATCGAGGGCGGCGTGGCGCAAGCGCTCGGCGCCGCGCTGTACGAGGAGATCGTGATCGACGACACCGGCCGCGTGATCAATCCGCGCTTCCGCGACTATCATCTGCCGTCCTATGCCGACGTTCCGCGCACCGAGGTGCTGTTCGCCGATACCCACGACACGATCGGCCCGCTGGGGGCGAAGTCGATGAGCGAGAGCCCGTACAATCCGGTCGCCGCCGCGCTCGGTAACGCGATCCGCGCCGCGACCGGCATCCGCTTCACGGCCGCGCCGTTCAAGCCGGACCGGCTGTTTCCGCAGTTGCAGGAGAAGTTCGGCGAATGAGGCGGTCTGGGGAAACGGCTGCGCTATGGCTTGGGTCGGCGATCATACGACCAGCCGAACAGGCCGCTCCGCTGGGTCTCGGGCTCTGGTTCCGCAGCCGGCTCCGACGGCTGGGCGGCCGCCTGTGGCGGGGCGGCGGGAGCGACCGGCTTCGGGATGCTCTCGCATTTCATCGCATAGACCAGCTTGCCGTCCTCGGTGCGTCCGATCGGCGCGCAAGCATCGGCGCGCTTGGCCATGCTCTGCTTGGGGGCGGTCTGCGCCATCGCCAGAGGCACACCAGCGAACTGTCCCAGCACCAGCATGATCAGAACCAGTCTCGTCATCCCGCCCCGTCCCGCTTGTCAGACCGCCACATTGAACGCAATCGCGCCGCCGGAGTCCACTGCGTCACGCGCACATGGCAGCTAATCTGTTGTGCACCGACTGCCACAGCGACGTGCTGGAAATCAGATGCGATCGATGCCACAGATGAGACGCAGGCACTCGGCTCTGGACTTGCCCTGTCGAAGGAGATGAGCGCGCGATGTGGGCCTCGATCATATCGGAATGGCTGAGCCTGATCTTCCGCTGGCTGCACGTGATCGCCGCGGTCGCCTGGATCGGCAGCTCGTTCTACTTCATCGCGCTCGATCTCAGCCTGAAGCCGCGGCAAGGCCTGCCGACCGGCGTGATGGGCGAGGCCTGGCAGGTGCACGGCGGCGGCTTCTACCACATCGTCAAATATCTGGTGGCGCCGGCGCAGATGCCGAGCGAGCTGACCTGGTTCAAATGGGAGGCCTACACCACCTGGCTATCCGGCTTCGTGCTGATGATCGTGGTGTACTATCTCAACGCCGACCTGTTCCTGGTCGACAAGTCGATCCTCGACCTCACGCCCCTCCAGGCCGGCCTGTTCAGCTTCGGCTCGCTGGCGCTGGCGTGGCTGCTCTACGAGGCCGCCTGCCGCAGCGGCCTCGCCCGGCACGAGCTGCCGTTCGCGATCGGCGGCTACGTCTTTCTCGTCGCGCTCACCTACGCCTTCACCCATGTGCTGAGCGGCCGCGGCGCCTTCAACCAGATCGGCGCGATCATCGGTACCATCATGGTCGCCAACGTGTTTGCCGTGATCATCCCCAACCAGAAGAAGATCGTCGCCGCGCTGCTCGCAGGCCAAGCGCCGGACCCCAGGCTCGGCAAGGCCGGCAAGGAGCGTTCGGTCCACAACAACTATCTGACCCTGCCGGTGGTGGTGCTGATGATCAGCAACCACTATCCGCTCCTGTTCGGCACCCGCTACAACTGGGCGATCGTCGCCATCGTGCTCGCGCTCGGCCCGGTGATACGCCATTTCTTCAACGAGCGTCACAAGGGTCATCCGTCGCCATGGTGGGTGTGGGGCGTCGCAGCCGCGGGCATGATCGGCATCCTGCTGCTGTCCGCAGCGGGCCCTCGCGACGCCAAGGCGGCCACGAGCGCGCCGCCACGCTTCGCGCAGGTCGAGGAGATCGTGACCTCCCGCTGCAGCATGTGCCACGCTGCCGAGCCCGTATGGGACGGCATCGTCACGGCGCCCAGGGGCGTGCGGCTCGACACTGCCGACGACATCCAGCGCAACGCGCGGCTGATCGCACGCAACGCCGCGTGGTCGAGCGCCATGCCGCCCGGCAACATCACCGAGATCACCGGCGAGGAGCGCGCCGTGCTCGCGGCGTGGGCCGGTGCGCAATAGCGGTCGCAGTTGCCGCCGGCATGACGACCGCTGCTTTGCCTCCCCGAGGCAGTCTGTGGGGCGGGCAAAGGCGCGCCAGCGCGGTCCGCGCAATGCGCCGCCATGTCTCGATGGTAGCGCAGTTAGTTGCGCTGCGGCCCGCAAGCGCTTCGCTGTGCGGCTGACAGCTCCGCTCATCGCGCGCGCGGCAATGGATGCTCGCTCGGTTCCCCACGACGATTGCGTGAAGCCGGCACAAGGACAACCGGATTTTCGCAACGCGGAGTTGAACTGCGATGCATGCGACGACGATTGAGCTGGAGCACATCCGATTGTCGTCATGAGCTTGCGGCAAAATTTACCACCCGTTGGGACGCGGCTTGGCTGCAGAAAACATGGCGCTAGAGTGGCGCCCACAATCAGCTCTCAGCGAAACGCCCCATCATGTCGATCTCCGTCAAAGGCCGGCTGGCCATTGTCGCGCTCATCGCGCTTGCCTGCTTCGCAAGCTCGGTACTGAAGCTCTATCTGGGGCTGCTGTGCATCTCGCTGCTTTTGAGCTTTGCCGTGGTCGGCGTCGTGGCCCGGCTGGTCGAAGGGATCGTCATCAGGCGCGACCGGAGCAGCGAGCGACGGCTGGCACATCGCAGCGATCGCTCCGCTCGCGTCGACGAAACGCAGCCGCTGTCGATGACGACGATGGATCATGTCGACACGCCATCGCCGGCCGAACCCGCGCGATGAGGGGATTCTCCGTCTGGCGATCGCGCGCTGACGAACAGGGATACCGCACATCGGAGAATGGCAATGGTGCTACGAGTTCGACCGCTGGAACGGCGACGACCAGATCATCCTTCCGAACCAGCCGATTGCGGACGCGACGACGCCGTGCTCGGTGGCGACACATCGGAAGAGCAGCACGTGGCCGTTCAAATCGCCGCGCTGATCGCCTCGATACGCCGGCTGTACCTCATCCCTTCGTCCGCTTCCGCTTCGCCTCGAGAGCGCTCAGATAGGTAGCCATCATCTCGGGCAGCGCTGCGACGACGACATCGCGGCTGCGCGGATCCTGCTCGCGCGTGAACAGCAGTGTCCCGAGCACGACGGCATCGAGCGTCGTGGCCGCCTGCCTGCCGAGTTCGTCGCCGAGCCTGGCGCGCATGACGCGGTCGATGACGACCCTGAACTCGGCGTGCATGGTCTGGTCGTGCAGATCGAGCGTCGCCAGCGCATCGGGGTGGCGAACGAAGTAGCGGATCGCCCAGCCAATCAACTGCTCGATGACCTGCGGCGGCGACATCGCCGCCCATTCCGCATCGCTTCGCTGCACCACGCGGTCGAACGCCGGCTGCAGCTCGGCATCGTGACGCTCGGCGAGCGCATCGAGCATCTGATCCTTGTCACGGAAGAAGTGATAGACCGAGCCGATCGACGCGCCGGCGCGCTGGGCCGCGGCATGCATGCTGACGGCACCGATCCCGGACTCGGCGATGATGGCGGCTGTCGCGTCGAGCAACTGCTCGCGGCGCTCACGGCCACGCGCCTGCCGCGGCGCACGTGATGTCGTGCGCACGGGGGCATTCAGGTCGGTCGCAGCTTTGCGTCGCACGTTCGCGTCATGCCTTGGCTCGCCGCGGCGGCAGCGCTGGCCGATGTCCCAACGGGAGCGCCCGGGCAACCCGCACAGGGGGAATTCGAAACCGCCACGAGAATGTTACTAGACGAATTATTCTAGATTTGATTGTCTAATTCACGCACTGTCAAGAGGATGGTGTTCAACTTTCGCGTGAACCTGCTTGCCTGCAACGGCGGGCGGGTTTTGCGGGCTGCTGACGACCAACAGGTGCTTTCCGGTCCCTGCGTGCTTGCGCGGCAGGACGGGAATGATCGCCACCACCCAACCGGACCGAAGATACGACCATGTCTCCATTCACAGGATCCTCTTTCCTTCGGGCACCGGGCTCACGCCTGCTGGCCGCGGCCGGCTGCGCTGCCGTCGGCCTGCTGCTGGCCGGGTGCGAGCAGAAAACGGCCGCAACCGCGCCGCCGTCACGGCTGGTGCGAACCGAGGTGGTCAGGCTGTCGGAGCGCCGGCAATCGATCACGCTGACCGGTGACGTGCAGGCGCGGGTGCTCGCAGACCTGTCGTTCAGGGTCAGCGGCCGCGTCACCGAGCGGCTCGTGGAGGTCGGCGCGCACGTCAAGGCCGGCCAGTTGCTCGCCAGGATCGATCCGGCCGAGCAGCAGGCCGATCTCGATTCCGCGGAGGCCGCCGTGGCGGCCGCGGAGTCGCAGGTAAAGGTCGCAACCTCCAATTTCAACCGCCAGCAGACGCTGATCACGAGCGGCTTCACGACGCGCGCGACCTTCGACCAGGCCCAGGAGACGCTGCGCACGGCGGAGGGATCGCTGGAGGCCGCCAAGGCCCAGCGCGACACCGCCAAGGACGCCCTGACCTACACCGAGCTCCGCGCCGACGCGGACGGCACCATCACCGCGCGCAACATCGAGGTCGGGCAGGTCGCCCAGGCCGCGCAGTCCGTGTTCACGCTCGCGCATGACGGCGACCGCGACGCGGTCATCGACGTCTACGAAGCCGCGCTGTCGCTCAAATTCGACGACAGCAAGGTCGCGCTGGCGCTGCTGTCGGATCCTTCGGTCACGGCCAAGGGCACGGTGCGCGAGGTGTCGCCGACCATCGATCCGAAATCGGGCACCGTCCGCGTCAAGATTGCGATCGAGAATCCGCCGCCGGAGATGATCCTCGGCAGCGCCGTCAGCGCCACCGGCTTCATCAAGCCGGAGCAGCGCATCGTGCTGCCGTGGAGCGCGCTGACCGCCGCCGGCAAGACGCCGGCGGTGTGGCTGGTCGATGGCGGCGACAGGACGGTGTCGCTGAAGCCGATCACGATCGAGGACTATGAGACCGGCGCGATCGTGGTGTCGGCCGGGCTGCGACCGGGAGACCGCGTCGTGACCGACGGCGGCAAGCTGCTCAGCGTCGGCCAACAGATCACGTTCAACGAGGAGAAGCGGTCGTGATGTCGCCGATGCGCTGTGTTCTTCCGCTCGGCGCGCTCGCTCTGCTCGCCGGCTGCAACGAGAAGGCCGCCGCTCCCGATCCGGTCCGGCCGGTGCTGTCGATGAAGGTCGAACGGCAGACGGCCAATGTCTCGACGGTCACCGGCACGATCGAGCCGCGCTACAAGGCCGATCTCAGCTTCCGCGTGCTCGGACGCCTGATCGCGCGGCCCGTCTATGTCGGCGACATGGTCAAACAGGACCAGGTCGTGGCGGCGATCGATCCCGCCGCGCTCGAACTCGCCGTGCGCGCCTCGGCCGCCGAGGTCTCGCGCAGCCAGGCGCAACTCACCAACGCGACCGGCACCGAGGGCCGGCAGCGCACCCTGCTGGAAACCGACGCCACCACCAAGGCGACGCTGGAGAGCGCCGAGCAGTCGCGTGCGGCCGCCCAGGCCTCCGTGATCAAGGCGCAATCCAACCTCGCCAAGGCGCGCGAGCAGCTCGGCTACGCCCAGCTCAAGGCCGATTTCGCCGGCATCGTCACGGCCGTCGGCGCGGAAGTCGGACAGGTCGTCTCGCCCGGCCAAAGCGTGGTCACGGTGGCGCGGCCCGACATTCGCGAGGCGGTCATCGACGTCGGCGAAGACATTGCGGGCGCGCTGCAGGTCGGTACGCCGTTCACGGTGCGGCTGCAGGTCGATCCGACCATCAGCACGACCGCGAAGGTCCGCGAGATCGCGCCGCGCGCCGACGCCACGACGCGCACGCGTCGCGTCCGCATCACGCTCGACAACCCGCCCGAAACCATGCGGCTCGGCACCACCGTCACCGCGACCGTGAACACCGAGCAACGGACCGTCATCCGATTGCCGTCGACGGCGATCCTGGAGCAGGACGGCAAGAGCTTCGTCTGGCTGGTGGATGACGCCAGCAACTCGGTCAAGCGCCAGGAGATCATGGTCGCCCGCAACGAGGACGGCAGCATCCGCGTCACCGGCGGCCTCGAACCCGGGCAGCGTGTCGTCACCGCCGGCGTGCACAGTCTCAAGGATGGCCAGTCCGTCCGCATCGATCAGGAATCTCAGCCGTGAAGTCCTTCAACCTCTCCGACTGGGCGCTCGAGCACCGCTCGCTCGTCTGGTATTTCATGATCGCCTTCATGGCTGCGGGCCTCTTCTCCTACGTGCATCTCGGCCGCGAGGAGGATCCGTCCTTCACCATCAAGACGATGCTGATCCAGGCCAAATGGCCCGGCGCCTCCGCCGAGGAGATGACGCGGCAGGTCACCGACCGCATCGAGAAGAAGCTCGAGGAGCTGCCGGCGCTCGACTACACCAAGAGCCTGACCGTGCCCGGCCAGACCACGGTGTTCGTCAACCTGCGCGACACGACCAAGGCGCGCGATGTCGTCCCGACCTGGCTGCAGGTGCGCAACCTGATCAACGACATCAAGGGCGACTTTCCGTCCGGCGTCGTCGGGCCGGGATTCAATGACCGCTTCGGTGATGTGTTCGGCAACATCTACGCCTTCACCAGCGATGGCCTCAGCCAGCGCCAGTTGCGCGACCGCGTCGAGGAGGTCCGCGCCAAGGTGCTGACCGTGCCCAATGTCGGCCGCGTCGACATCGTCGGCGCGCAGAACGAGGTGATCTATCTCGAATTCTCGCCTCGCAAGGTCGCCGCGCTGGGCATCGACCAGCGCACCATCCTCAACGCGCTGCAGGCGCAGAATGCGGTGTCGCCGTCCGGCGTGCTGCAGGCCGGCCCCGAGCGGGTCGCGGTACGCGTCTCCGGCCAGTTCACCTCCGAGGAGAGCCTCAAGGCGATCAACCTGCGCATCAACGACCGTTTCTTCCCGCTCACCGACGTCGCCACCATCACCCGCGGCTACGAGGATCCGCCAACCTCGCTGTTCCGCTTCAACGGCCAGCCCGCGATCGGGCTTGCCATCGGCATGAAGGCCGGCGCCAACCTGCTCGATTTCGGCGAGGCGCTGAAAGAGGAGATGACCAAGGTCGTGGCCGATCTGCCGGTCGGCGTCGGCGTGCATCTGGTCTCGGACCAGCCCAAGATCGTCGAGGAAGCGGTCGGCGGCTTCACCAAGGCGCTGTACGAAGCCGTCATCATCGTACTCGCGATCAGCTTCGTCAGCCTCGGCGTCCGCGCCGGCCTCGTGGTCGCGATCTCGATTCCGCTGGTGCTCGCGATCACCTTCCTGTTCATGGCCTACACCGGCATCTCGCTGCAGCGCATCTCGCTGGGCGCGCTGATCATCGCGCTCGGCCTGCTGGTCGACGACGCCATGATCGCGGTCGAGATGATGGTGGCGCGGCTCGAGGTGGGCGACTCCTTGCGCAAGGCCGCGACCTACGTCTACACCTCGACGGCGTTCCCGATGCTGACGGGCACGCTGGTGACGGTCGCCGGCTTCATTCCGATCGGCCTCAACAGCAGCGCCGCCGGCGAGTTCACCTTCACGCTGTTCGTGGTGATCGCCGTGTCGCTCGTCGTGTCCTGGATCGTGGCCGTGCTGTTTGCGCCGCTGCTCGGCGTCACCATCCTGCCCGCGACCTTGCCGAGTCACCATGCCGAAGGCGGCCGGCTGACGCGGATATTTCGCGCCATGCTCAATGCCTGCATGCGCAACCGCTGGACCACGATCGTCGCCACGGTCCTGATCTTCGGCCTGTCGGTGTTCGGCATGCGCTTCGTGCAGCAGCAGTTCTTCCCCTCCTCCGACCGCACCGAGCTGGTGATCGACTTCAACCTGCCGCAGAATTCCTCGATCGCCGAGACCAACGCGCAGATGGCGAAGTTCGAACAGGAGGCGCTGAAGGGCGATCCCGACATCGACCACTGGTCGACCTATGTCGGCTCCGGCGCGCAGCGCTTCGTGCTGTCGTTCGACGTGCAGCCCGCCGACGTCTCGTTCGGCCAGATCATCATCGTCACCAAGAGCCTCGAGGCGCGTGACCGCGCCCGCGCCAAGCTGCAGGCCTATCTCACCAAGACGTTCCCCGGCACCGACGCCTATGTGCACCTGCTCGACATCGGCCCGCCGGTCGGCCGCCCCGTGCAGTACCGTGTCAGCGGGCCTGATGTCGCAAAGGTGCGCGAGACAGCGCAGGAATTCGCCGGCGTCATGCGCGGCAACAGCCATCTCGGCGCCGTCATCTTCGACTGGATGGAGCCGGCGCGCGTCGTGAAGGTCGACGTCCTGCAGGACAAGGCCCGCCAGCTCGGCGTCACGTCCTCCGACATCGCCAACGCGTTGAACGGCGTGCTCGACGGCACCTCGATCACCCAGGTGCGCGACGACATCTATCTGATCGACGTGCGCGGCCGCGCCCAGGCCAAGGAGCGGCAATCGCTGGAGACCCTACGCGACCTGCAGCTGTCGGGCTCGAACGGCCAGTCGATCCCGCTCGCGGCGCTGGCGACCTTGCGCTACCAGATCGAGCAACCCGAGATCTGGCGCCGCTCGCGGCAGCCCACGCTGACCCTGAAGGCCAGCGTCATCGATCAGGTACAGCCGAACACGGTGGTCGATCAGCTCAAGCCCGCCCTTGCGGCGTTCAACGCCAGGCTTCCGGCCGGCTATCAGGTCGTCACCGGCGGCAGCGTCGAGGAGAGCGCCAAGAGCCAGGCGCCGA
Organism: Bradyrhizobium sp. HKCCYLRH2060; assembly: GCF_051168135.1. Taxonomy (NCBI): domain Bacteria; kingdom Pseudomonadati; phylum Pseudomonadota; class Alphaproteobacteria; order Hyphomicrobiales; family Nitrobacteraceae; genus Bradyrhizobium; species Bradyrhizobium sp. HKCCYLRH2060. Next base: position 212,372 of record NZ_JBNPUK010000010.1, on the reverse strand, counting down.
TCATCGCGGTCGTTCCGATCATGCTGTTCACCATGGCCACGATCCTGATGCTGCAGTTGCAGAGCTTCCAGCGCCTGTTCCTGGTGTTCGCGGTCGCGCCGCTGGCCTTGATCGGCGTCGTCGCGGCGCTGCTGCCGAGCGGTGCGCCGCTCGGCTTCGTCGCCATCCTCGGCGTGCTCGCGCTGATCGGCATCCTGATCCGCAACTCGGTGATCCTGATCGTGCAGATCGAGCATCTGCGCGACGAAGGCCGCCCGCCATGGGAGGCCGTGATGGAGGCGACCGAGCACCGCATGCGGCCGATCATGCTGACAGCAGCCGCGGCCTCGCTGGCGCTGATCCCGATCGCGCGCGAAGTGTTCTGGGGTCCGATGGCCTATGCGATGATGGGCGGCATCATCGTCGGCACCGTGCTGACCCTGCTGTTCCTGCCGGCGCTCTACGTCGCCTGGTTCCGGATCAAGACGCCGGACGCCACCGCGGCGGCCGAGACCGCCCCGCACGGGGCGTGAATCGCGGATAATTGCGTGGGATAAGCCGCCCGCGTGGGTTAAAGCCCGCGCGGCGGCCGAGTAGATTCGGTCCTCATGGAAGGATGCGAATCATGACCGATCCCCAGATCGTCTGCCCCTCCTGCCGTACCGAGATCAAGCTGACCGAGCAGCTCGCAGCGCCCCTGATCGCGGAGACGCGCCGGCAGTTCGAGAGGCAGCTCCAGGCCAAGGAAGCCGATTTCGGCCGCCGCGAGGCGCAGCTCAAGGCGGCGCAGGAGCAGATCGCGCAGGCCAAGGCCGCGATCGACCAGCAGGTCGCCGCCAAGCTGAAGGCGGAGCGCGCCGCGATCGCGCAGGCCGAGGCCGAGAAGGCGCGGCAGGCGGTGGCCGATGAGATGGGCAACCGCGATCGCCAGCTTGCCGAGCTGCACGAGGCCATCGTCAGCAAGGACGCCAAGCTCGCCGACGCACAGAAGGCGCAGGCCGAGATGCTGCGCAAGCAGCGCGAGCTCGACGAGGCCCGCCGCGAGCTCGATCTCACCATCGAGACCAAGGTGCAGGAGTCGCTGGTCGCCGTGCGCGACAAGGCGCGGCTAGAGGCCGAAGAGGGCCTGAAGGCCAAGGTCGCCGAGAAGGAGACCCAGATCGCCGGCATGCAGCGGCAGATCGAGGAGCTCCGCCGCAAGGCCGAGCAGGGCTCGCAGCAGCTGCAGGGCGAAGCGCTGGAGATCGAGCTGGAGTCGCAACTGCGCGCGCGCTTCCCCCGCGACCTGGTCGAGCCGGTGCCGAAGGGCGAGTTCGGCGGCGACGTGATCCATCGCGTGGTGGGCCCCGGCGGCCAGGCCTGCGGCGCGATCCTGTGGGAATCCAAGCGCACCAAGAACTGGAGCGATGGCTGGCTGGTGAAGCTGCGCGACGACCTGCGCGCGGCGAAGGCGGACATCGCGCTGATCGTCTCGAGCGCGCTGCCCAAGGGGGTCGACGGCTTCGACCTGATCGACGGCGTCTGGGTCGCCGAGCCGCGCTTCGCGCTGCCGCTGTCGCAGGCGCTGCGCCAGTCGCTGATCGACGTCGCCTGCAGCAAGCTCGCGCAGGAGGGCCAGCAGACCAAGATGGAGATGGTCTACGCCTATCTCACCGGCCCCCGCTTCCGCCACCGCATCGACGCCATCGTCGAGCGCTTCACCGAGATGCAGTCGGATCTCGACCGCGAGCGCAAAACCATGATGCGTCTGTGGGCCAAGCGCGAGGAGCAACTGCGCGGCGTGCTGGATTCGACGGCGGGCCTGTATGGCGATCTCCAAGGCATCGCCGGCCGCGCGATGCAGGAGATCGAAAGCCTCGACGTGCTGCTGATCGAGGGCAAGAGCGAGGCGGCGGAGTAGCGCGCGCCGGCCGCGCCCCGAGGCGTGCCAGCATCACGCCGCATCAACGCTTTTTCCGATGCAGCCGCATCGCGCCGCGTCTCGCTTTGCCGTGGCATGCGGATGCAGATGACCGCTACTGCTTCGCCATCTGCGTGCTCGCCTGGGCGTCGCTCGGCACAGCCCCCTTGTCGACCCATTCCGGCGGGGCGCCCAGACGGTTGGCGACCATGCCGATGAGCCCGGGGTCCCTGCCGAACGCCTCGCACGCCGCGTTCTTCGGCTTGCCGCCGAGCGCCGCGCCGATGCGTTCGATCGACGGCAGCTTCGGTGGCTTGCCGAACGGGGTCTCTCCGGTCACGAGCATCTGGCCGAAATCGGCGCTGAACGAACTTGCCAGATCGTAGGCATCGCCGGCCTGCGACAGCACCGGCGAGTTGGTGAACGAGTTGGCGCCGCGCGCCCACACCATCGCAGCCTGCTGCCGGCCCTTGCGGTCGAGCGCTTCCGCCTCGATCGTAAGACTGCCGAGCCCGATCGGCAGCCGCGGCACCGGCACGGGCACCCCGAGCGCACCCGGCACGGCAGACACGACCTTGGACGCGCCTGCCGCGACCGGATCGGTCGGCGTCGCCTGGGTGATGAAGGTCCGCGTCGTCAGATCGGCCTTCTGATTGGCCGGCACGACCGTGAAGCGTTCGCTCAAATTGAGACACAGCGCGCGGTCGACGGCATTGGCGACGAGCTGTCGCTGCTGGTCCGTCAGCACCGCGCCGGCCTGCCCCGAAAAGGATGTCGGCGTGATGCGCACGGTCTGCGCCGCGAGCACATTGTCCTTGTCGACGTTGAGCTGCGACTTGGCGAGCACGCCGTTCGATTCCGCCAGCGCCTGATAGGATGCAAGCGCACCGCTCTGCGTCATCTGCGCCGTGGCGCAGCCCGACAGGCCGAGCGCCGCGCTCAGCATCGTCAGGCGGATGGTGGCCGGTGTGCATGATCTCAAGAAAGCCGCGACGTCGATCTCGACCATGCTTCTCCCGCCTCACGCCGACGATGATCGCCCTCTCGCGGGCGGCGCATTCTTCTCCACCGAGATTTCGGACAGCGTGGGGCGGAAGCATGGAGAGATGTTTCGAAACGGCACCAACCAAGGAGAGAGTACGGCGAGCGTGTGCGCGGCGCCGCTACCGCGGGCTCACAATCCGCAGGTGATGGCGATGACGCCTGCTACGGCCAGCACGGCGCCCAGCCAGGCCGCCGGCGCGGGCCTTCGCCCGGTGCTCCACCACAGCAGCGGCAGGATCATGACGGGCGTCGTTGACGACAGGCTAGAAACGATTCCAACGGGCCGGCTCGTCAGAGCAAACAAGACGAGCGTCATGCCGATGCCCATCCCGAGCACGCCGCTGAGCGCCGATCGGATGACGATTGATCTATCCACCGCGGCCGAGTTGCGGAAACCCGGAACGGCGGACAAAGTGAGCAAGGCTGCCAATCCGATCGCGGCACGAATGGACGTGGCCAACGCCGGGTCGAGGCCGGCAGCCATCACGGGACGCGCGATCAGGACAGCCGCCGCTGCGAACAGCGCCGCCGCGAGACCGAACACGAGCCCCACGCGCAGCGAGCCGTGTGTCTCCTGGGCGATGGTGCCAGGCTGCCTGAAGATGATTGCGACGGACACGCCGCCGACGATACACCCTACTCCCATGATCTTGATCGCCGACAGTGCTTCACCAAGCCACAAATAACCAAGCACGGCCGCAAATGCAGCCCAGCTGGCATAGACAACGGCCGTCAGGCGTGGCCCCAGTCGCGCCAGTGCAGCATAGAAGCAGGAGTCGGCGACGACGATCCCGAGCAGGCTCGATGCAGCCAGCATCAGCAGCTGATCCCCCGGCGGCGCGGCCCAGCGGCCTCGCAGCGTCACCAGGGCCAGCATGGTGAGGAGCGCCGCTGCGAGACGGATCGCGTTGAACCTGACGGGACCGAGTTGGCGAACGGCCGACGGCGCAATGAGGTTGCTGACGGCGATGCTGAAAGCAGCCGCCAGTGCAGCCAGATCGGAGAGCATGATGAACGGCCACACTGCAGAGCGATCTGTTCTGATCGTCCAGCAATCTGGCCCTGGCAACGGCCGCGGTCAAGCAATCACATCGCCGACGACACACGCCATCGTCCCGCGGGAAGCCAGTACCCCACGGCATTGGTCACGACAGTGCCGCCGAGCCGGATGCCCGCCAGCGCGGGACACGACAATGGTCGTGACGCACATTCACTAACATTGGCCTCACAGTTGGAGCCGTTCTGGGATCTTCCCCGAGACCCCTGACAGCCGTCGGCTGTCGGGGGCGAGACCGGCTCACCCCACGACCTTGTCCAATGTGATCGGCAAATCCCGAATACGCTTGCCGGTGGCGTGATAGACCGCGTTGGCGATCGCCGCGGCGACGCCGACGATGCCGATCTCGCCGACGCCCTTGATGCCCATCTTGTTGATGATGCGATCCTCCTCGTCGACGAAGATCACCTTGATATCGTGAACGTCGGCATTCACCGGCATGTGATACTCGGCGATATTGGCGTTCATGATGCGCCCGAAGCGCTGGTCGATCTGGGCTTCCTCGTGCAACGCCATGCCGATGCCCATGACGACCCCGCCCATGATCTGGCTCGAAGCCGTCTTGGTGTTGAGGATGCGCCCGGCGGCGACGGCATTGACGATGCGCGTCACCCTGACGACGCCGAGCTCCTCGTCGATCTTCACCTCGGCGAAAACGGCCGAATGCGTGTTGTGCGCGTGCTTGTCGTCGTCCTCGAACTCCGAGCCGCGCTCCTTTTCGATCCGGTCCATGCCGCCATGGCGCATGACGTCGGCCATGGGCACCGAACGATTGCGATCCGCGATGGCAACGATCGCGCCATCCGCGAGCGTCACCTCGTCGGCCTCAAGCCCCTGCAACGGCGAGCCCGGGACGGTGTGCGCGATCTTCAAAAGCTCCGCCCGGATATCATCAGCGGCGTTGACGATCGCATGCGAGATCGAGGCTGCGGTCCATGAGCCGCCCTCCACCGGCGCCTTCGGCAGCGTGGAGTCGCCGAGCTTCACATTGATGCTGTCGAGCGGCACGCCGAGCATGTCGGCGGCAACCTGCGCCATGATCGTGTAGGTTCCGGTTCCGATATCGGAGGTCGCGCTCGACACCTCGACATGTCCGTTGGCCGTCATCACGATCCGCGCCGCGAACGGCATCTGCAAGGCCTCCCAGGCCCCGCTCGCCATCCCCCAGCCGACGAGTTCTCGGCCGTCACGCATCGACCTCGGCTCCGGATTGCGCTTCGACCAGCCGAACGCCCCGGCGCCCTGCTGATAGCACTCCTTCAGCCGCTTGCTGGAGAACGGCAGATCCTTGTCCTGATCCCGATCGGAATAGCAGCGCAGGCGCAATTCGAGCGGATCCATCTTGAGCGCGACGGCGAGTTCGTCCATCGCGCATTCGAGACCGTAGACGCCACTGGCGGCGCCGGGCGCGCGCATGTCGCCCGGCGTCGGCACGTCGAGCCTGGCGAGCCGATGCGTCGCGCGCGAAGTGGCGGAGGTGTAGAGCACCTCGCCCCAGCCGATGTCGTTGCGCGAGAACGCCTCGTGCTGCGAGGTCATTGCGATGGCTTCTTGCGTCAGCGCCGCCAGCGTGCCGTTCTCACGGGCGCCGAGCGCCAGCCGCTCGATCGTCGCCGGGCGATAGCACAAGCCATACATCTGCGCACGGCTGAGCACGACGCGCACCGCGCGCTTCAGCTTCAGCGCCGCCATGGCGGCGAGCACCACCTGATATTGCGGCCGCAGGCCGGAGCCGAACGCGCCGCCGACGAACGGCGACATCACCTGGACGTCGTCCTCCTTCAATCGGAAAACGCTGCAGACATAGCGCTGCACATTCTGGACGCCCTGGGTCTTGTCGTAGACCACGAGTTTGCCGCCCTCACGCCAGAGCACCGTCGACGCGTAGAGCTCCATCGGGTTGTGATATTCGATCGGCACGCCATAGTCCGCGTCGTGACGCACGGCTGCGCCGGCGAGCGCCCTTGTCGCGTCGCCGCGCGGCTTGACCGGCTTGTCGACCTTGAAGGCCTGCTCACGTCGCGCATGCAGATCCGTCGCGAATCTCTCGACCTCATAGTCGATCTCGACCAGCGTTGCGGCGAAGCGTGCGGTGTCCTCGTCCTCGGCCACGACCAGCGCGACCGGCTGAAAGTTGAAATGCACTTGGTCGTCGTAGAGCGGGCGATAGGGCGAGCCGTCCTCCGGCGCGACTTCGTCGCGATAATCGTCGTCCTTGTCCGCCATCCTGACCCGGTTGGTGTGGGTCAGCACGTCGATGACGCCGTCGACGGCGAGCGCGCGGCTGGGATCGATGCTGATGATCCGCCCTTTCGGAATGGTGGAATTGACCACAACGCCGAAGGCGAGGCCCGGCGCGGTGAACTCGGCGGCATATTTGGCGGCACCGGTGACCTTGGCGCGGCCGTCGACGCGGGAGGTGGCAGTGCCGATGTGAGCTGTCATGACGTCACCGGATGGTCTTGATGGCTTGGATCTGCGGGGTTGCGTTCGCGGCCTGGGTCAGCGTGCGGACGATCGCGCGACGCGCGAGCGGGATCTTGAACGCATTGTGCCCGGAGCTTTTGGCTTCCTTGAGCAGGATGTCCGCGGCACGGCCGAACGCCTGGGGATCCGGCGCCTGCCCGCGCAGCGTGTCCTCGGCAGCCTGGTTGCGCCACGGCTTGTGGGCGACGCCACCGAGCGCCAATCGTGCTTCGCGGATCTGGCTGCCGTCGAGATCGAGCGCAGCGGCGACCGAGACCAGTGCGAAGGCATAGGACAGGCGGTCGCGGATCTTCAGATAGCTGTGGTGCGACGCGAAGCCTTGCGGCGGCAACTCGATCGCGGTGATGATCTCGTCGGCACGCAGCGTGTTGTCGAGATCCGGACGGTCGCCAGGCAGCCGGTGGAAATCGGCGAAGGCGATGAGGCGCTCGCTGGAGGCGCCTGTAACATGCACCGTGGCGCCGAGCGCGGCCAGCGCGACGCACATGTCGGAGGGATGGGTCGCGATGCAGTCGGCGCTGGTGCCGAGGATGGCGTGGCCTCGGTTGAGGCCATCGATGGCCGAGCAGCCGGCGCCGGGTGTGCGCTTGTTGCAGGGCGTGGCGACGTCGTAGAAATAGGCGCAACGTGTCCGCTGCAGCAGGTTGCCGCCGGTCGAGGCCATGTTGCGCAGCTGTGCCGAGGCGCCGGCGAGGATCGCGCTCGCCAGCAGCGGATAGCGGCTCTCGATGGCCGGGTGATAGGCCAGCGTGCTGTTCGGCACCAGCGCGCCGATCCTGACGCCGCCGGCGCTCGTCTCCTCCACCTTCGTCAACGGCAGGCGGCTGATGTCGATCAGCTGACGCGGCTGCTCGACGTGATACTTCATCAGGTCGATCAGGTTGGTGCCGCCGGCGATGAACCTGGCTTCCGGCACCGCCGCCTTGAGCTTGACGGCCTCGGCGACATCGCTCGCGCGGGCATAGTCGAAATTGTTCATCGTCCTCCTCCCATCGCCTGTTCGATGGCGCCGACGATGTTCGGATAGGCGCCGCAACGGCAGATGTTGCCGCTCATCAGCTCGCGGATCTCCTCCTTCGTCTTCGCCCTGCCCTCGGCGATCAGGCCGGCCGCCGAGCAGATCTGGCCCGGCGTGCAATAGCCGCATTGGAAGGCGTCGTGATCGATGAAGGCCTGCTGCAGCGGATGCAGGTCATCGCCCTTGGCGAGTCCCTCGATGGTCGTGATCTCGGCACCGTCCTTCATGACCGCGAGCGTCAAGCAGGAGAGCACGCGGCGGCCGTCGATCAGAACGGTGCAGGCGCCGCACTGGCCGTGATCACAGCCCTTCTTGGTGCCGGTGAGATCGAGATGGTTGCGCAGGAGATCGAGCAGCGTGGTCCAGGGCGACACCGGCAGGGTACGCAATTCGCCGTTGATCTGAAGCGTGACGGACAGAGGCGCAGGCCTGGAAAGGGGTAAGGCATTCTCGCGCGACGCGCTCATGCGGGATCTCCATTGACGGACCCGCATCAACCCGCAATGGCGCCAATGGTTCGCAACAATTTTTCAGCAGCGGCCCGCGGGACTTGCCCAGGCCAGCACGTGCAAAGGGCGGACGGTACAACCGCCTGGTCGGTCGCGTCGCCGTCCGGCTCAAGCGGCGCGGCCGAGCCACGCCCGCATTTTCTCCGCCAGGCTGCGGCGGCGCGGTCCGTCCTGCGCCTCGTCATCGACGGCGGCCGCATCCTCAGGCAGCATGGCCTCAGCGCCGGGACCAAGCCCGTCCTCACTTTGGCGGCTCACATCGGCATCCGGCGCGACCGGGGTGGGCAGCAGCGACTTGATCGCGGCGGCGACCGCTTCGATGCGCTCGAGGTCGGCGGGCTCGCGTTCCATCGCTGCGGGTTCGGCCGGCAGCGGGGCTAGGTCCGCCTCCACCGGCATAGCCGTCGTCTCCAAGACGATCGGTTCGGATTGATCGAGGCCGGGCGCCGCAGCCGCAAGCACGGCTTCGGCGGGCTGCTCGCCCTGCACGTCGATCGCGAGGTCGGCGATCTCCGGCGCCGGGGCGGGCTGCTCTACGATCCGGCTGCGGCGCTTCCTGGCCGTTGCAGGCTTTGCCGCGAGCGCCGCCGTCTCCACCGCGGGCTTCTCGACCGGCTTCTTGTCAGCGGCGGTCTTCGCCGCCACCTCGGGCGCGGACTTCGCTTTGGTCTTGCGGATCAGGCCTGCCAGCGCGTAGGGCCCGACGGTCTCCAGGAAGGTCTTCTCATGGTCGCGCGACAGCCGCCCCACTGCCGCATCGAGCGGCAGCCAGTCGACGGCGCGGACATCGTCCATCAGCGGCTGCGACGGCTCGCCGGCCGCTTCCATGCGCCAGTAGTGCACGACCTTGGAACGCGTGCCCGTGTCGTAGACCAGGGTGCCGAGAAATTCATGCACGGTGACCTTGTGGCCGGTCTCCTCCAGCACCTCGCGCTTGGCGGCGTCGCGCGGCGTCTCGCCGTCGTCGAGCTTGCCTTTCGGCAGCACCCATTCGTCACGCTTGCGCAGGCGCACGACCGCGATGCGCGGCGGCTGTTCCCGCCGCAGCACGATGCCACCTGCCGCCATGATCGGCGCTCTCGCCATCGCCTCTCCCGAGCCGCAACGACCGCAACTCCCGCGGTCTGATTCGTCAGTTGAACGCTCCGATATAGGACTGCGCAACGACGAAATCGAGATTGCGCAGGCAGGGACCCGACATTCATCCGGCGGCGACGCGCCTGCGCCACAGTGGCTGGCCGGCGCGAATGCGGGCGCCCTCCGTGACATTGGGACAGAACGTGAAGTCGCCCGGCGCGAGCAGGATGATGGTCGAGCCGTGCTCGAACCAGCCGAGCTCGTCGCCCTTGCGCACATTGTTGTGACAGGGGTAGGCGAGCGGCCGCTCGGTCTGCGCGTTCAATACGCGGTCGAGCGCATGCAGGCGGATGCTCGCGACCAGGATCGCGGCCACCGGCACGATCGTGAACGGCTCGCCCGAGGCGAGATGCGTGCGGATCACGGCGCGCTCGTTCTTGCAGAACAGCCGCTCGACCCGCTTCAGCGCGATCGGATTGACGTTCCAGACGTCGCCATGGATCAGGCTGACATGCTCGAGCGTCATGTCGTACGGCGCATGGAAGCGGTGATACATGCTCGACGTGAGACGCAAGGTGACGAAGCAGCCGTTGCGGTGGGTGTCGACCACGGCGGGATCGGCGACGAGCTCACGCAATGAATAGGGTGCGCCCTTGATCTGATAGAGCTCGCCGTCGCGGATCAGACCGTGCGCGCCGATGATGCCGTCCGACGGGCTGGTGACGATGGCAGGATCGGGATCGAACGGCCGCAGGCCGGGCTTCAGCTCGCGCGTGAAGCAGGCGTGCAGGCTCTTGAAGCGGTTCTCCTTGGCCTCGGAGAGATCGAGGTCGGAGAACAGCTTCCACAGCGCGATCGAGGCGTCGCGGACCAGCGGATTCTCGATCTTGGAGAACCAGCCCATGAAACGGGTCAGCGCGGCGCGCGGCACGCGGTTGGTGAGCAGGAAGTTGAGGTCTTCCTGTTGGGTGACGGAGGCGATCAGGCTTTTGACTGTCATGAATCTGTCAGCAGGAGTGGTTAGCGCTTTTGGACATGATGGAAAACTCGATTCCTTATGTATCGCTCGCCGTTGGCGCTGCCGTGACGGCCGCCATGGCCCCGAAGGTCAAGGCCCGCATCGAGCTGTCGCGCGCCAAGCACCGCTCGCTGGCCGGCCATTCCAAGATGTCGCGCCGGATCTCCAGGCTGATCCCGCGCTATGAGTTCGAGATCGACGACTTCTTCCGCTCCGACGGCGCGCCGCAGGCGATCGCCACGAAGCGCCAGGACGGCTTCTTCCGACTCGGCGCGTTGTTCCAGGAGAGGTTCGCCAAGAGCCGCGCGCTGACGGCGGAGGCCGCAAGCCGCATCTCCGACCTGCAGTTCACCCAGAGCTACCGGGTCCCCTTCCAGTACAGCCGTCTGGTCAAGGAGCAGCTCGGCGCCGGCTCGTTCATGCAGGCCTCCTCGGGCGTCACCCTGACCGATCTCGACGGCAACCGGTTCTACGACCTCACCGGCTCCTACGGCGTCAACATCTTCGGCTACGACTTCTACAAGGAGTGCATCGCAGCCGCCGAGCGGCGCGCGAGCGCGCTCGGCCCGGTGCTCGGGCTCTATCACCCGGTCGTCGCCGACAACGTAAAGCGCCTGACCGAGCTGTCCGGCATGGACGAGGTCTCGTTCCACATGTCTGGCACCGAGGCGGTGATGCAGGCGGTGAGGCTCGCGCGCTACCACACCGGCCGCAGCCATCTGGTGCGCTTCGCCGGCGCCTATCACGGCTGGTGGGGCGACGTGCAGCCCGGCGTCGGCAATCCGATCGCGCCGCACGAGACCTACACGCTCGCCGAAATGTCCGAGCGAACCCTGCATGTCCTGCGTACCCGCCGCGACATCGCCTGCGTGCTGGTCAATCCGCTGCAGGCGCTGCATCCGAACGGCAATGCGCCCGGCGATTCCGCGCTGGTCGATTCCTCGCGCAAAGGAAAGTACGACCGCGAGGCCTACACCGCCTGGCTGAAGCAGCTGCGCGAGGTGTGCAGCGAGCGCGGCATCGTGCTGCTGTTCGACGAGGTCTTCCTCGGCTTCCGGCTCGCGCCGGGCGGCGCACAGGAGTATTTCGGCATCACAGCCGACATGGTCACCTACGGCAAGAGCCTCGGCGGCGGACTGCCGATCGGCGTCGTCTGCGGCAAGCGCGAATTGATGCGCCGCTTCCGCGACGACCGCCCGGCCGACATCTGCTTCGCGCGCGGCACCTTCAACTCGCATCCTTACGTGATGGCGGCAATGGACGAGTTCCTGAGCCGGCTCGACAGCCCGAACTTCCGCGCCATCTATGACGGCCTGGACGAGACCTGGAATGGCCGTGCCGCGCAGCTCAACGCGGACCTCACCGCCAAGGAGCTGCCGGTGCGCGTCTCCAATCTGCAGTCGATCTGGCTGGTCGAGTACACCGTGCCGTCGCGCTACAATTGGATGCTGCAATACTATCTGCGCGCCGAGGGCCTGGCGCTGAGCTGGGTCGGCACCGGCCGCTTCATCTTCAGCCTGAATTACACCGACGCCGATTTCGCCGAGGTGACCAGGCGCTTCGTCTCGGCGGCCGAGAAGATGAAGCAGGACGGCTGGTGGTGGAACGACGGCACGCTCACCAACAAGGCGATCAAGCGCCAGATCCTGAAGGAGATGCTCGGCGCCGCGTTCGGGCGCTGAGGCCAGCGCCTCCGCCGCTTGCGAGGGAGGTCGGCGGGCTCGCAGAGCCCGACGGGTGGGGGCCGCGGCACGACGCGCTCTCACGATCAGCGGAGCAAGCCTGTCCCCTCCCCGCCCCTCCCCCGCAAGCGGGAGAGGGGGCGCACTGCCCTTGCCGCGACAGCCTGCGTTCAACATCGACAGCCCCCACAAACACCGATGCCCGGGACCGGCCCGGGCATCGCGCAACTCCGACGCATCGGTCCGATCAGGCGTGCTGCTCCTCGAGGGTCTCGCCCATGAGATGCAGGCCCGGATCGATCAACTCGCCGCGCAGCAGCGCCAGCGGCGCCGAGCGGTACTGCATGAAGTCGTTGAACGGGTCGGTGATGATCTTGGTCATCCAGACGAGGCCGGTCTCGACGTCGCGGATGAAGAACAAATGGATGGTGCGGAACAGCAGGCCACCGATGCCGATCACGAGCCAGAGCTTGGCGGTTTCGCGGACGAACTCCATCGCCGAGGTCCAGGGCGGCAGCAGGCCGAACAGGGTCGGCTGCAGATACAGCACCACGGGGGCCGCGGCCCAGATCGACATCAGCACGACCTTGCGCTGCAGATTGTAGCCGACCTTGATCTCTTCCTTGTGCTCGTGGGTCGCCTGGTTGACGTGATCGTAGCCCTTCGGCTCGAAGAAGAAGTGGCCCGCCTGGCGCGAGGTCATCGACACCAGCCAGCCGATCAGCGCCGAGACCAGCGGATCGAACACCATCATCACGTAGGCGATCATGAAGCTGAGCGCGCTGACAAAGTGCAGGCTCTGATTGATACGGCTGTGATGATAGTAGCGATGGTCGTCCCAGCGCTGGATCCGCAGCTGCTCCAGGAAATGCTTGATCATGGTTGCTCCGAAGTATGAGTTGCAGGTCGTGTACAGGGATTCGGTGTAGATCGTGTGACATCATCAAGATGTCACACGATCGGACGCAGTGAAACGTTTTGGACTACGGAGAACGCCGCAGCGGCGGTAGACGGTCGCCGCGGCTTCAAGCCGCGGCAGCACGCTCCAGCTTGCGGAAACGGACCAGCGAGAAATGGCCGAGCGGCGGGATCAGCCGGCGCTCGACCAGCTCCATGCGCTGCGCTCCGGCGAGCCAGCGCATGTAGCGCGACCAGCCGAATTCGGCGGTGCGGAAGCCGAGGCGGCGCACGACCGGCTGCAACGCCTGCTCGATCACGCGGCGCATGCCGGCATCGGCGCTGACGCGGGTCAGGATGATCAATTCGCCGCCCGGGCGCAGGACGCGGGCGAACTCATCGAGCGCGACCTCCGGGTTCGGCACCGCGGTGACGACATATTGCGCCATCACGACGTCGAACGAATCGTCGGGGAAATCGAGCTGCTCCGCGTCCATCACCGCAAGCCCTTCGACGTTCTTCAGCCGCTGGTCGGCGACGCGGCGCATCGCCTTGCCGAGCATCGCCTCGGAGATGTCGGTGCCGAACACGCGCACATGCGGCGCATAGAGCGGCAGCGAGATGCCGGTGCCGACACCGACCTCGAGCACGCGGCCGCCGAGCTTGTTGGTGGCCGATATCGCGGCCTGGCGGCCCTTCTCGAACACGCCGCCGAACACGAGGTCGTAGATCGGCGCCCAGCGGTCATAGGCCTGCTCGACCTGCTCGCGATCGAAGTCGAGCTCCCGCGCGCCGTCGAGCTTCATGGTTTCTGCCATCGTTACATCTCACTTGGTTTGGAATTGATGGAGTGACGCAAGATCCGCCGTCAGCCGCGCACCGCGCTCTGGCCGGCCAGCACCGGGGTCGGTCGCACGACGCGGGACGGCTGCAGCACGGCGAGATTGCCGATGAACTGGCGCGCGCTGTTCTCCCAGGAGCGGTCGAGCGCGAACGCCCGGCAGGTCTCACGCGACATCGTCAGCGCCTTCAGGCACGCCGCGCGCAGATCCCAGTCGATCGCCCCGATCGGATGGTCGGCGATGACGTCGAGCGGACCGGTCACGGGGAAGGCCGCGACCGGCGTGCCGCACGCCAGCGACTCCAGCTGCACCACGCCGAACGTATCGGTCAGGCTGGGAAACACGAAGACGTCGGCGGCCGCCATGTGCGCGGTCAGGTCCTTGCCGGTCTTCTCGCCGAGGAAGTGCGCGGTGGGGAAGCGACGCTCGAGCTCCGCCTTCTGCGGACCGTTGCCGATCACGACCTTCGAGCCCGGCAGGTCCAGCGACAGGAACGCCTCGAGGTTCTTCTCGACCGCGACACGGCCGACGGTCATGAACACCGGGCGCGGCAAATCGAGCGTGACCGGCTCATCCGGATTGAACAGTTTCGTATCGACGCCGCGGGTCCAGAAACCCAGCTTCTTGAAGCCGCGCGACGCGAGGTCCTGCTTCAGCGAATTGGTCGCTACCATGGTCATCGCGGCCGCATCGTGGAAGCGGCGCATCACCCAGTAGCCGACGGCATCGGGAATGCCGGTGCGCACCGAGACATACTCAGGGAAGCGCGTCGTGTAGGACGTCGTGAACGGCAGGCCGTGGCGCAGGCAGTAGCGGCGCACCGCCCAGCCGATCGTGCCTTCGGTGGCGATATGGATCGCATCGGGTGCAGCGGCCTCGATGCGGCGGGCGATCTCGCGGCCGTTGGTCACGGCGAGGCGCAGGCCCGGATAGGTCGGCACGCCAAACGACGGAAACCCCTCCGGCGTGAGGAAGGTGATGTCGGCGCCGAGGCCTGTGGCCGCGCGCGCCAGCGAGGTGAGCGTGCGCACGACGCCGTTGACCTGAGGGTGCCAGGCGTCGGTTGCGATTAAGATCCGCATAAGGCGATCCGGAAAGTTGCTGCGATTCTGAACAGCCGCAAAATCCGACATTGTTATTTCAGGCGTGTGACGTCATCGAACTGTCGAAGGGTCTTTTTGGCCGCCCGCCGCTGTTTTCCCCGCGATCCGTGGCCGTCCCGCGCGGGCGCTGTCGTGAAACCGTCATGAAACAAACGGTTAAGCCGACGAAACCGTTTTGCGTGCAGCGCGCAAACGCAACGAAACTTTTCTCCCCTATGAGTTGCAGCATCGGGCGTTGGTCAATGCGCCGCAAAGAATGATGACAGGCAACTGATTTTGACGACGCCGGCCGAGACAAGCGCGGCGCGCACCAAGCGATCAAACGAGGGGACGTCCATGGTCACGCCGGGCACAGTGTATTCGTCATCCCGCATTCTCTTTGGTGTACTCGTCGCATCCGCAATCATGGCGGCGACGCCGACGCAGGCGGCACCTCCCGCGCCACTCCCCTTCCCGTTCCTGCTGCCGCCGCCGATTGCGGCCTATGAGCCGCCGGCGACGGCGCCGCAACTGATCACACCGCGCGAGGACGAGGCGACCGCCTATGAGTTGCCGGCGCGGCTGCGCCGCCAGGTCGTGAGCTATTCGACTCGCGAGGCGCCGGGCACGGTCGTGATCGATACGCCTAACAAGTACCTCTACTACGTGCTCGGCAGCGGCCAGGCAATGCGCTACGGCATCGGCGTCGGCCGCGACGGCTTCACCTGGTCGGGCGTGCAGTCGGTGACCAGGAAGGCGGAATGGCCGGACTGGACGCCGCCGCCGGAGATGATCGCACGCCAGCCATATCTGCCGCGTCACATGGCCGGCGGTCCCGGCAATCCGCTCGGCGCCCGCGCGATGTATCTCGGCGGCACCGTCTACCGCATCCACGGCACCAACGCGCCGGAGACGATCGGCACCCATGTGTCGTCGGGCTGCATCCGCCTGACCAACCAGGACGTGATCGACCTCTATTCCCGCGTCAGCGTCGGCGCCAAGGTGATCGTGCTGCCGATGGAGCGCCGCGCCGATCTCGGCCGCATGACACGCTAGCCCGCGCCGCTCGTTCCTTCCTCCGGATCCTCCCTGACTGGACCGCCGAGGCCCAAAAGCCGCGGCGGTCATTTCTTTGCGCGCATGTCGGCGTTCACCATCACGGCCGATTGATGATGATCCGCGTCACGGGCTGCCCTGGCGCGCCTCCGTCCGGCCCTGTAAGCTCGGCAATCTTGTATTAACCGCGATCTCGCCGCTTCCGGCATGGGCCGGCGTGGCAGCTGGAGTCCGTGGATCCGACATGAACCTTCCGACACCGCGACCGGATTGGCAAAGCAGGCCGCATCCGCTCGCCCCGAGAACGCAGCCTCCGCCGCGGCGCTCGCCGCCCCGGCTGCGGCTGATCTTGATCGGCGCCGCCGGCCTTGCCGCCATCGTGCTGGTCGGCATCATCATCGTGGAGGTGTTTCTGTTCTCGGGCAGCACGCCGGCGCCGCAGCTGACCCAACTGCCGCCGCTGCCGCCGGCCACGCGCAATTCGATCATCATGACGCCGGTCTCGATCTCGCTCGGCGCGATTCGCGACGCCGCCGAAAAGGCCACGCCGCGCAATTTCGCCGGCAAGGCCGACAATCCCGTCAACCAGATCCTGCAGAATGCCGACATCGGCTGGACCGTCACCCGCGGCGCCATCGCCGCCACCGGCACCCAGGACACTTTGTCGCTGGCGACGCCGCTCTCGGGCCGGCTGAACGTCACCGGATCGCTGTCCGCCAAAGCAACCGGCGCGCTCGGCGACGCCATCGGCGGCCTGCTCGGCGCGGATGCGGCCAAGCAGATCGGCGGCATCAACATCAAGAACCTGAACGCTACCGCCGACATCAAGGGCAACGTGCTGATCGCGATGCGGCCGCGGCTGGCCGCCGCCTGGTATGTCGAGCCGAACTTCACCGCCCAGGTCAATCTCGGCGACACCGCGCTGACCGTCGCCGGCGCCCGCGTCAACGTGCCCGCGCAGATGAAGCCGGTCATCGACAAGACCGTCAATGACCAGCTCAGCGCGCTCAGCGACAGGCTGCGCAAGGACCCGACCGTGCGGCGCGTGGCGCAGGCGCAGTGGGCCCGCGCCTGCCGCTCGGTGCCGCTTCAGGGCACCACGCCGGGACTGCCCGCGGTCTGGCTCGAGATCAAGCCGACACGGGCGCTGGCCGCGCAGCCCGCGATCGATGCCAACGCCGTCAGCGTCACCATGGGAATCGAAGCGGAGACCCGGGTCACGGCCGCCGAGACCAAGCCGGAGTGTCCGTTCCCGGACAAGATCACGATCATTCCACCCACCGCCGGCGCCATCAACGTCGCGGTTCCGATCGACGTCCCGTTCACCGAGCTCAGCAAGCTCGTCGACTCGCAGCTCGCCGGGCGGACGTTCCCCGAGGACGGCTCCGGCCCGGTCGCGGTCACGGTGAAGCACGCGACCGTCGTGCCCTCGGGCAACCGGCTGCTGATCTCGCTGCAGGTGAAGGGCAAGGAGAAGGAGAGCTTCTTCGGCCTCGGCGCCGACGCGACCGTGCACATCTGGGGACGCCCCATGGTCGATCAGGCGCAGCAGATCCTGCGGCTGTCGGACCTGCAGCTCGCCGTCGAATCCGACGCGGCGTTCGGCCTGCTCGGCGCCGCCGCGCGCGCCGTGGTGCCGCATCTGCAGCGCGCGCTGCTGGAACGTTCGGTGGTCGATCTCAAGCCTTTCGCCGACAACGTCCGCGACAAGATCGCGACCGCGGTCGCCGAGCTGCAGAAGAACGAGAACGGCATCCGCGTCGATACCGACATCAACAACCTCGCTTTGACCGACATCGCCTTCGACGCCACCGTGCTGCGCGTGATCGCCTCGGCGGAGGGCACGATGTCGGTTCGAGTCAATACGTTGCCGGGACTGTGACGGGCCGTTTCGGAATGTCGCATCCCGTCGCTGCGGGCGTTCGGATCGTGCAACGACCGGCAACGATTCAATCGGGCCTGACCTGGTCTGCGGCCACTCACGAATGTCCGCACCGTTTCCGGTAACCCGATGCAGCCGCATCGGGCGAGCGTGCTGCGGCCCCGAGGCCATACGTTTCGCGAGGCTTGACGCGCCCTCACGGAAGCCGCAACACGGCGCAGGGAGAGATTGTCGGGCCTTGTCCGCGCGCCCGTCGCAGGAAACATTCCGTAACAAAATTCTTCGCAAAACGCCGCGATTCTAGGTCACTTGTCGGTATGGCCCAGACACAACCACACATTCTTGTCGTCGAGGACGACCGCGAGACGCGGACGCTGATCGCGAAATATCTGCGCAACAATGCCTGTAACGTGACCACCGCGACCGACGGCCGCGAGATGACCCGCATCATGGGCGACCACCGTGTCGATCTCCTGATCCTCGACGTCATGCTGCCCGGCGAGGACGGCCTGACCTTGTGCCGCAAGCTGCGCGCGGAATCGCAAGTGCCGATCATCATGCTCACCGCGCGCGGCGAGGACGTCGACCGCATCCTCGGATTGGAGATGGGCGCCGACGACTATCTGCCAAAACCGTTCAATCCGCGCGAGCTGCTCGCCCGCATCAACGCGGTGCTGCGCCGACAGGCGGCCGCGATGACGGCGAGCGCAACCGAAGGCGCGACCGCGCTGAGCTTCCTCGGCTGGACGATCGACTTCCGGCTCCGCGAACTACGCAATCCCGAAGGCGCGCGCGTCGCGATGACGAGCGCCGAATTCGATCTGCTCCGCACCTTCTGCGAGCGGCCGGGCCGCGTGCTGTCGCGCGACAGCCTGCTCGACCTGACGCAGGGCCGCAGCGCCGGCTCGTTCGAGCGCTCGATCGACGTGCTGGTCAGCCGCATCCGCCGCAAGATCGAGCCGGACCCGCAGGAGGCCACCATGATCAAGACCGTGCGCTCCGGCGGCTACATGTTCACGCCCGTCGTCGAGGTGGTGACCGGCCCGCAAAGCCATTGACCGGCCGGATCGAATGGCGATGTCATGATGTCGTTCGGCTTTCTCAACCTCAAGGGAATCCGCGGCCAGATCACGGCGCTGGTGGCCATTTCGATCGTGGCGCTCCATGCGATCATCACGGCGACGTTCCTGATCTATCGCGCCGAGCAGCCCGACCCCGAAAACGAAGTCGGGCCGTTTCAGCTCGCGACCGCCATCCGCATTCTTGGACGCGCGCCCGCTGCCGAACGGCCGCGACTGATCTCCGACATTGCCCGCGCCTATCCCGAGTTCGAGCTCAAGCCTCACGCGGGACCTCTGCCGGATGGCCGCCGGCGCGAGCCGGCCGGCCCCGACGTCGAGGCCGGGACCGGTGGCGACGAGCGCCGCCCGGCGCCTCAGGAGATGGCCGACGGACGGCCTCACGGTCCAGGCGGCTTTCGCGGCCTTGGCCCCGGCTATCGCATCTTCATGCCGCCGCCCGGTTCCCAGACGCGCACCGTCGTCTTCGCCCTTCCCGACGGCAACATGGTCTCTGCGCGGATGGCCGACCGGCCGCACCGGCCACCGTTCTGGGGCGCCCCATGGCTGACGACGATCATGTTCGCGCTGATCAGCACGACACTGCTCGGCCTGTGGGCGGCCCGTGCGCTGACCTCACCGCTGTCGAGCTTCGCCAAGGCTGCCGAGAGCTTCAGCCTCGATGGCGATGCCACTGCCCTGCCCGAGCGCGGACCGGAAGAGATCCGGTCGCTGGCGCGCGCCCTGAACCGGATGCGCCAACGCATCACGGCGCTGATGAACGACCGGACCAAGATGCTGGCGGCCATCAGCCACGATCTGCGGACACCGCTGACCCGCATGCGGCTGCGCTGTGAGTTCGTCGAGGACGAACTGCAGCGCAATCGCATGCTGGCCGATCTCGATCAGATGCATGCGATGCTGGGCTCGGTGCTGTCATTCCTGCGCAACGGCCGCAAGCTCGAGCCGATGACGCTGGTCGATATCGCGAGCATCCTGCAGCTCGTCGCCGACCAGTTCGCCGATGTCGGCCACAGCGTCACCTATGTCGGCCCGGCGCACGCGATGGCAACGGTGCGGCCCGACGACCTGATGCGTTCGGTCACCAACCTGGTCGAGAACGCCGTGAAGTACGGCAAGGAAACCGTGATCAGACTGTCGGCGTCGGGGAAGTGCCTGACGATCGACGTGGAGGATGACGGACCGGGGATCGCCGATGCGCGCAAGCCCGACATGCTGGAGCCGTTCGTGCGCGGCGACGATGCCCGCAACATGGACGAGGCCACCGGGTTCGGCCTGGGCCTCTCGATCGCGAAGGCGATCGTCCAGGCGCATGGCGGCGAGCTGTCATTGCACGATCGCAAGCCGCGCGGGCTGATCGCCCGCATCGAGCTGCCGCTCGGCCAGACCACCTTGCGCCCCGCAGCATGACGCGCGAACGCGCCCGGACGGATCCGGGCGCGCCGCGATCGAGACGATCGACTAATCGTCTGTGACGCCGTTACTCCGAGTACTTGAACTCGGGCATCGCCTTGAGCTGGTCCTTGGTCGCGTTGATCATCGCATGGTCGGGATACCAGCGGTTCTTCGAGCTCATCGACGAGGACGACGTGCCGGTGGCGGCACCGGTCGTCGTGGTCGAAGCCGGCGGGTTGGTCGACGAGGTCGTGCCAGAAGCCGGAGCGTTGGAAGCCGTGGTCGCCTGCACCGGCTGATCCGAGAACTTCACCTGGTCGAAAGAGACCGCGACGAGGTGCTCGCCCATGCCGAGGAAGCCGCCGACGCCGATCACGACGCCCTTGACCGCGCCGCTCTTGTCGACCAGCAGGTCGTCGATCGAGCCGACGTTCTCGTTGTTGTTGTTGTAGACCTTGACGCCGACGAGCTTCGAGCTGCGCCAGTCGCCCTGATAGGACGCAGCGGTGGTGTTGCTCTTGATTGTGGTGCTGGTCGTGGTGGTGGTGCTCTCCGCAGCGAAGGCGGCGGTCGCGAGCAGCAGGGAACCGGCGAGGCCGGCCGCAACAGTCTTCATCACCATGTGGTGTCTCCTCTCAGTGAATGGTGACGAGAGAACGGCAATGGACAGTCGGCGTTCCCAGGGAACCACGATTTCGTCACGCTGCGCGACAAGCGGTCTCACTGCGACGCGGAAGTGTTAGCTTGTGACGGTTCGGGTGGACATGGCTGACGTCGTCAGTACGGTATGACGCAGGTGCGTGGAGCTTGTTAGCTGCTGACCGCGGTGACGGTCGGCTCCCGCTCCCTGTTCTTACGGGGAGAGGGTTGGGGTGAGGGGCAGCCGCACGGGTGGTGGGCATGGTGAGACCTGTACCCCCCTCACCCGGATTGCATCTTCGATGCAATCCGACCTCTCCCCGCTTGCGGCAGGGCGATCGCATATGGTGAAAGAGGCTGGGCGCGCCGTCTTTTCGCGACCATCCTTCGAGACGCCCGCCTTCGGCGGGCTCCTCAGGATGAGGGCCTTTCTCCGCCGCAAAGCTGTTGAACCTCATGGTGAGGAGCGTCGCTCTTGCGACGCGTCTCGAACCATGAGGCCATGAAGGTTCCGCCCAGGAAAACCATATGCGATCGCCCAGCCGCAAGCGGGGAGAGGTCGAGCGGAGCAAGCCGCAATCGCCGTACTCACATCGGCATCAACCGATAGACCATCTGTTCAGCATTCCGTCCAAGCCAATTGAATTGCTCGGCTGCGGGACGCCTGCCCCTACGCCGCCATCGCGCCGTCCTGATCGACGGACTCGGCATAGAAGGCGATGGTTTCGTACCGATAGTCGCAGAGGCGGCAGTGCCAGAGATAGGCGGTGCGGCGGCCGTCCTTTTCGACCCAGGACGGCAATGCGATCGCCTCGCCACATTGGGCGCAGGGATTGTTTCGCGGCAGATCCACGACGCGAACCGTGGATGGCGTCGCGTAGATGTCGAATGAACGGTCAATGCTGGGTGAATGATCGTCGGCTGCCTTCACGGCCATGACGCGCTCCCTCTCTGTTCAGTCTTCTTGAATGAGTCAGGTTGAATGAGTCAGGCATGCTGTCGAACTGACGGCCGCGATCTTACCCGCGCGGCGGCGGATTTGCACGCGCCGGGATGCCGCGCGACATCCAACCTCACGCGGATGGGATCGACGTCTTTGATTCAATTGCCGCCGGAGGTGACCGCCGGTTCCGCGACATGGCGGGCGCCCGCCTTGCGCAGATGGATGGTGGCGATGTCGTCGGCATAGACCTTCTGCCAGCCGTCGACGTGATCGAGCAGCTTGGTCGCAGCACTTTGCGTGCGCAGCAGGGTCGCCTCGATGTCGTAGTCCTTGAGCAGGCGGAACAGATTGTCCGGCTCCATCAGGCCGGAGGCGGCATTGTGGTCGACGAAGAACTTCTCGCCATAGAGCTCGGTGCGGCCGTCGATGAACGGTGCGACACCGGCTGAGATCAGGTAGCCGCCGAAATCATAGTCGTTGAGCACCCGCGTGAGGTTGAGCTTCTTCAGCTCGGTCACGGCCGCGACGGGGGTGCCGCGCATGTTCGGCGCGTAGTTCAGGATCGCGGCCGACGCGATGGTGCCGGCGCCGAGCGCGAGCATCACTGCCGCCGTCAGCGCCGCGCCCGGCACGCGCGCCTGCGGCGGCATGGGCGACGCGCCCGCCTGCCGCGCCAGCGGCGCGGCGAGCACCAGCGGGCCCACCAGCGCCAGGATCTCCGCCGCGCGCGCCTGCGCCAGCGCCATGTGCAGCAGGCCGAGCAGCATGAGGATGCGCACCGTCGGCAGCCTGAGGCCATGGAACAGCGCGAACCCGATGGCGATCAGCAGGCAGATCTCGAACGGACCTAGCCCCTGGAAATCGGTCGCCTTCCATTCCACGATCAGCGGCAGCGCCTGACCCAGCGAGAGGATCTTCTGCGACGCCAGCAGCGCATTCCAGCCATAGGGCGTGCAGCAGCTCGCCGCCAGCGCGAGCGCTGCAAACCCGGCCCAGCGCAGCGCGAGGCTACGGCGGGCCGAGGCATCGGCATTGACCAGCGCGTCGAGCGCGGCGGGCGCGATGAAGAACAGGCCGAACACGAATCCGCCATGCAGATTGGCCCACAGCGCAATCAGCAGCACCAGCAGCCATGGCGGCGCGGCCTTGCGATCGGCGGCATCGACAAGTCCGGCGATCCAGGCCACCAGAATCGGAAACGCCAACACATGCGGCCGCGCCAGCAGATGCGGCAGGCAGAGCAGGAACGCCGCGACCACGAACACCAATGTCGTGGCGTCGCGCAGATGCCGGCTGAGGGCGCGCGCGAACAGCGCGAAGGACAGCGCGGTCGCCGAGGCCGCCAGCACCACCGGCCCGGTCCAGCCGGCGAACCTGTAAGCGGCGGCATAGGCGACCTGCGCTAGCCACTGCGTGGAGATCCAGGGCGCGCCGCGCATGGTGAAGGAATAGACGTCGACCTCGGGCACCGCGCGGTGGTCGATGATCCACTGCCCCACCGTGATCTGCCACAGCGTGTCGGGATCGTTGAGCAGCCGGTTGCCGGAGATCAGCAGCAGCGCATAGACGCCGGCGCCGACCCATAGTGGCAGCAGCGCCTGCGTGCGCCCGGCGGTCGCTTCGGTGTGGGTGACGGACAGCGTCATCGCGGCAGGGCCCCGTTGGCGGAATTGCTCCGCCAGCCAAGCATGCACGGCATAATTCGCGGTAAACCGCCGGCGCATCCGGACTCGCCCGGCGTCTCCGCCCCATTATTGCCACATTATCGCCCGGCGTTCGCGCCAATTACGGTGTGCAAAGTGTAAAGCGCGTGCTGGGGGGCAGCTCGGCATGCGTGTGGTTCCCGGGGGATCCTGACACATGAGACGTCTTGTGCTGACGGCCTGCATTGCAGGCTTCGCGATGGCTGGTCCCGTGCCGTTCGCAATGGCTGCCGATGATGCGAGCACCGCATCGGACAATGCAGCCAAGCCGAAGGCCGGCAAGGTCAAGCTCGCCCATGTCCGCTCCGACGGCACCAGGGAGCTGGCCGCACGCAGCGCGGTGACCAAGGCCGCGCGCGAGGTCGAGGCGATCGAGGCCGTCAGCAGCGCCGACACCTCGCCGCCGATGGACGCCAATGCCTCAGCGCCCGCCGACACCGACGCCATCCCGGCCGCTGCGGCCGAGCCCCGCGACGCCGAGCGCAGGGCGGCCGAGACCAAGCCGCGCCACATCGACACCGGCCATCCGCACATCGACGCGCTGGTGGCGGTGCACGCCGCCGCCAACAACATTCCGGAATCGCTGATCCACCGCGTCATCGTGCGCGAGAGCAAATACCAGAAGGACCTGGTCGGCCGCTGCGGCTGCATCGGCCTGATGCAGATCAAGCTCGGCACCGCGCGCGGCCTCGGCTACACCGGCGACGCGCAGGGCCTGCACGATCCGAACACCAATCTCACCTATGGCGTGCGCTATCTCGCCGGCGCCTACCGTGCCGCCCACGGCGACCACGACCGCGCCGTGCTCTACTTCGCCAGGGGCTACTACGAGGAGGCCAAGCGGCAGCGCCTCGCCGACGCGCGGCCCGCCGGCCGCTCCGAGCGGACGAGCGGCCCGCTCGACATCACCCCGAAAATCGCGACCGGCCGCCACGCGCGGGCGCACTGACGGCGCTTGGTTCCTCACCGCCCCAAACTGTCTTTCCGTGACACTCCGTTGACACGGGGCCGTATCGGTCTATTTTAAGCGCGTTCCGAGGGGAGCTCCGAGGGGGAGCTGAGATACCGCAGCGTGATGCGGTGACCCTTTGAACCTGATCCGGGTCATGCCGGCGAAGGGACAGGGATGCAGCAGACAACCACGCGCGGGGATGTCCCCGTATCCATCATCGGTGCAGGCATCGCAGGTGCCTGGCAGGCCCTGCTGCTCGCGCGCGCGGGCCGCGAGGTCACCCTGCACGAGCGCAGCGATTCCGATCTGATGCTCTCCACCAGCCATTGGGCCGGCGGCATGCTGGCGCCCTATTGCGAGAGCGAGGTCGCCGAGCCGATCATCAGCCGCCTCGGCCTCGCCGCGCTCGACATCTGGCGGCGCGAGCTGCCGGACACGCCGTTCAACGGCTCGCTGGTGATCGCGCATGCCCGCGACCGCGCCGATTACGACCGCTTCGCCCGCCGCACCTCCGGCTATCGGCGGCTCGACGCGCAGCAGCTCGCGGCGTTGGAGCCGTCGCTGGAGGGGCGCTTCCGCGAAGGCCTGTTCTACCCGACCGAGGGCCATGTCGAGCCGCGCCGCGTGCTGCCGAAGCTGCATCAGCGCATCGTCGAGGCCGGCGGCCGGGTGCTGTTCAACAGCGACGTCACGGCCGATGATCTCGACGGCCTCGTGATCGACTGCCGCGGGCTGGAGGCGCGCGACGCCGAGCCCGAGCTGCGCGGCGTCAAGGGCGAGATGATCCTGATCGAGACCGCCGAGGTGCAGCTCGCGCGGCCGGTGCGGCTGATGCATCCGCGCTTCCCGCTTTATCTGATCCCGCGCGAGGACAACCTGTTCATGCTGGGCGCGACCTCGCTCGAGGCCGAGGACACCGGCGTCAGCCTGCGCTCGGCGCTGGAATTGCTCGGCGCCGCCTACTCGGTGCATCCGGCGTTCGGCGAGGCGCGCATCCTCGAATTCGGCTCGGGGCTCAGGCCGGCCTACCCCGACAATCTGCCGCGCATCACCATCAAGGGCGAGCGCGAGATCCGCGTCAACGGCCTCTACCGCCACGGCTTCCTGATCGCGCCGGCGCTGGCGCAGGCGACCTTGAACTATCTCGCGCACGGCCAGATCGACAACGAGGTGATGCGATGCGCGTGACCGTCAATGGCGAGGCCCGCGACATCAGCGCCACCAGCGTGACCGCGCTGTTGTCCGAGCTGGACTACGAGGGCACCCATTTCGCCATCGCGCTGAACTACGACGTCGTGCCGAAGAGCCGCTGGGCGGAGACGGCCTTGAAGGCAGGCGACGAGATCGAGATCATCACCCCCCGGCAGGGAGGGTGAGTGATGGCCCGGCTCACGCGGCACTCACAGCCGTCGTCCCCGCGAAAGCGGGGACCCATGGCCACCGGCTGCGGTGATAGCGCTCGGTCTTACCCCGCATGCCTCAATGTGAGATCACACGGCATGGGTCCCGGCGTTCGCCGGGACGACAGCGGTACTCGGAGCGACACCGTCCGACATGACGGAGATCATCGATGGTGAAATTCTACGACAAGACCTTCCATTCCCGCCTGCTGATCGGCACCGCGCTCTATCCCTCGCCGGCGATCATGCAGGACGCGATCCGCGCCTCGGGCGCCCAGATCGTCACGGTGTCGCTGCGGCGCGAGGCCGCCGGCGGCAAGACCGGCGACGCGTTCTGGAAGCTGATCAACGCGCTCGACGTCACCGTGCTGCCGAACACCGCCGGATGCCGCAGCGTGCGCGAGGCGGTGACGACGGCGAAGCTCGCGCGCGAATTGTTCGGCACGAGCTGGATCAAGCTCGAAGTCATCGGCGACAACGACACCCTGCAGCCCGACGTGGTCGGTCTCGTCGAAGCCGCTGATATCCTGATCAAGGACGGTTTCGAGGTCTTCCCCTACTGCACCGAGGATCTCACGATCGCGATGCGGCTGGTCGATGCCGGCTGCAAGGTCGTGATGCCCTGGGCGGCGCCGATCGGCTCGGCCAAGGGCATCACCAATCGCGATGCGCTGAAGCTGCTGCGCGACCGCCTGCCCGACATCACCCTCGTGGTCGACGCCGGCCTGGGCGCGCCGAGCCACGCCGCGGAGGCGCTCGAGCTCGGCTACGACGCCGTGCTGCTCAACACCGCGGTGGCAAAAGCTGCCGATCCCGTCGCGATGGCCCGCGCCTTCCGGCTCGGGGTCGAGGCCGGCCGCACCGCCTACGAGGCCGGGCTGATGGACGCCCGCGATTTCGCCTCGCCCTCCACCCCTGTCGTTGGGACCCCGTTCTGGCATGCCGTATCCTGATCGCTTCTATCCCGTCGTCGACAGCCTCGCCTGGGTCGAGCGCCTGACCAAGCTCGGCGTCGGCACCGTGCAGTTGCGCGCGAAAGACCTGAACGACGGCGAGGCGCTGCAGATCGTCACCGATGCGCTGGCGATCACCAGGGGCACCGCGACGAAGCTGATCGTCAACGACTACTGGCGCGCCGCCGTTGTCGCCGGTGCGCAGCACGTCCATCTCGGCCAGGAGGATCTGGCGGAGGCCGACGTCGCCGCGATCAAGCAGGCCGGCCTGACGCTCGGCCTCTCCACGCATGACGATGCCGAGCTCGAGACCGCGCTCGCCGCCGAGCCCGACTATGTCGCGCTCGGGCCGATCTTCCCGACGACACTGAAGGCGATGCGCTTCGCGCCGCAGGGCATCGCGAAGATCAGCGAGTGGAAGAGGCGCGTCGGCAACATCCCGCTGGTCGCGATCGGCGGCATCAAGCTGGAGCAGGCCGCGGAGATCTTCGCCGCCGGCGCCGATTCGATCGCCGTCGTCAGCGACGTCACCCAGAACCCCGACCCCGACGCCCGCGTCCGCGCCTGGCTCGATGCGACCAGGGAGCCGGCCTGATGCGCGCAGCATTTGCGAATGCCTCTGACAGTGATTGGGCCCTGACGTCGCCCCGCTCTCCGTCGTTCCCTCCCCCCTTGTGGGGGAGGGCTAGGGAGGGGGGTAGCCCCGGGGGCGGTGGGTGCGGCTTACCCCCCTCCCCAACCCTCCCCCACAAGGGGGGAGGGAGCCTGAACAGTCTGCGTCCCTCACAGCGCCAAATCATCTCCGCTCGGCATACGCGGCGAGCCAATGTGAGCCGCAACTCTCTCCATCGTCATTGCGAGCGGAGCGAAGCAATCCAGGGCCGCGCGTGCCGCCCTGGATTGCTTCGTCGCTTTCGCTCCTCGCAATGACGGCCCCCATTCACTCCGACAACAACAATTGAGAAGGAGGACCCCATGAACATCCGCTCCAATCCCGACACCACCCTGCCCGCCGTCACCACCGGCCCGCTGCCGTCCTCGCGCAAGATCTACGCCGTGCCCGACTCCGCGCCCGATTTGCGCGTGCCGCTGCGCGAGATCATTCTCTCCGAAGCGGCCTCCGAGCCGAACCTGCCGGTCTACGACACCTCCGGTCCCTACACCGATCCCTCCGTCACCATCGACGTCAATGCCGGCCTGGCGCGCGCCCGCTCCGCCTGGGTGCTGGAGCGCGGCGGCGTCGAGGAATATGTCGGCCGCGACATCAAGCCGGAGGACAATGGCAATGTCGGCGCCGACAAGGCGGCGAAGGCGTTCACCGCGCATCACAAACCGCTGCGCGGCCTCGACGGCCACAAGATCACCCAGCTCGAATTCGCCCGCGCGGGCATCGTCACCAAGGAGATGATCTACGTCGCCGAGCGCGAGAATCTCGGACGCAAGACCCAGCTCGCGCGCGCCGAGGCCGCGCTCGCCGACGGCGAGAGCTTTGGCGCCGCCGTCCCCGCCTTCATCACCCCGGAGTTCGTCCGCGACGAGATCGCGCGCGGCCGCGCCATCATCCCCTGCAACATCAACCACGCCGAGCTGGAGCCGATGATCATCGGCCGCAACTTCCTCACCAAGATCAACGCCAATATCGGCAACTCGGCGGTGACGTCGTCGGTCGAGGAGGAGGTGGACAAGATGGTGTGGGCGATCCGCTGGGGCGCCGACACCGTGATGGACCTCTCCACCGGCCGCAACATCCACACCACCCGCGAATGGATTTTGCGCAACTCGCCGGTGCCGATCGGCACCGTGCCGATCTACCAGGCGCTGGAGAAGTGCAACGGCGATCCGGTGGCGCTGACCTGGGAGCTCTACAAGGACACCCTGATCGAGCAGTGCGAGCAGGGCGTCGACTACTTCACCATCCATGCCGGCGTGCGCCTCGCCTACATCCATCTCACCGCGAGCCGCGTCACCGGCATCGTCTCGCGCGGCGGCTCGATCATGGCCAAGTGGTGCCTCGCGCATCACAAGGAGAGCTTCCTCTATACGCATTTCGAGGAGATCTGCGACATCATGCGCAAGTATGACGTCTCGTTCTCCCTCGGCGACGGCCTGCGCCCCGGCTCGATCGCGGACGCCAACGACCGCGCGCAGTTCGCCGAGCTGGAGACCTTGGGCGAGCTCACCAAGATCGCCTGGGACAAGGGCTGCCAGGTCATGATCGAGGGCCCCGGCCACGTGCCGATGCACAAGATCAAGATCAACATGGACAAGCAGCTCAAGGAATGCGGCGAGGCGCCGTTCTACACGTTGGGGCCGCTGACCACCGACATCGCGCCGGGCTACGACCACATCACCTCAGGGATTGGCGCCGCCATGATCGGCTGGTTCGGCTGCGCCATGCTGTGCTACGTGACGCCGAAGGAACATCTCGGCCTGCCCGACCGCAACGACGTCAAGACTGGCGTCATCACCTACAAGATCGCCGCCCACGCCGCCGACCTCGCCAAGGGCCACCCCGCCGCGCAGCTGCGCGACGACGCCCTGTCCCGCGCCCGCTTCGAGTTCCGCTGGACCGACCAGTTCAACCTCGGCCTCGACCCGGACACCGCCAAGAGCTTCCACGACGAGACGCTGCCGAAGGAAGCCCACAAGGTCGCGCATTTCTGCTCGATGTGCGGCCCGAAATTCTGCTCGATGAAGATCACCCAGGACGTCCGCGACTACGCGGCTACGCTGAATGATCCGGCGACGGTCGGCATGACCATCAGCGGCACCATCGAAGACGGCATGGCCCAGATGAGCGCCAAGTTCAAGGAAATGGGCGGCAGCGTGTATCTGGATGCGGAGAAGGTGAAGGAGAGCAACAAGGCGTTGTGAGGGACCTCCCTGGGTTATTCGTCACCTCTGCTGAAGCATCCAGTCCAAATTTTGGGGCCGAGCAAGAGTTGCTCGGCCCTTTGGATTCTTGCTCGCCCTAGCGTTGCCATCTTGCATCTCGGTCCATTTTCGCTGACCTTACAAGAAGCGCACGACTCAGGAGCCCCCCCCCGTGAAGCGAGACATCGTACGGGAAAAGCAAGATCAGCGGTTTCGAGAGCATATTATTTCAGCGCTGACGCAGCCCCGAAAATCCCCGAAGATCACTCCAATCATAAACAGCCCATTATTTTTGTGGATCCTTACCGCAGCTTTTCTGACAGTTGGCGGAGCATACCTAACTCGGATGCAGGAGTGCGTATCAAGCGCAGAACAAGCTATTGAGAGACGCAGCCTACTCGAGACCGAGATGGACCTCAGACGCGATGCAATCAGCCATCTGGTGGAAGCGGCAACGAGCGTTGATGAGATTCGAAGTGGACTACTATCAGTCCAATCTTTCAGGCCCGAACTAAAGGACAAGTCTCTTTTTGACATATCAGCAGAATATGTCGGGTTAAATAAGTACGTCGACGAGAGCGGAGTGGCCGAGATTGAAAAGGCTTTATCCTGCAAAATCAAACCGATTAAGCCAAGCCAATTCATAAGATATTATTCGTTGTACACAGGCAGCCTGAATGACAAGGATCCCAACTTAGATGACCTAAAAGACTTTGTGCGAAAATACTTTTACGGCGATCATATCAGATCTCTAGTGCACACACTTAGCAGGTTTAGGCCCAGTTGCTCGGCAAGGGGTCTACTGACCGACGCGGTTCAAGGAACAAAGGCCGCCCACATTATTCAAGAGTCCGATTTTGATCCTAAGGTCATGGAGACCATTTGTAGCAACCCCGACATCGATGTCTTCGATTTTCTGAGAATTGGAGGCCCAGCACTCCGACCACCTTTCGTGAAGATGCAGGCACCATCCGCTCAGGAGATTGCCAAGTAAGGCGACTAGCTAGCGACCAAACGCAACTCGGGTGCGCCCAGCGACCACCGGGAAGCCCCATCATCGTTTATGGCTTGACTCATGCAGCTACGAAGGGGCTCCCGTCGATCGGGGCTCCTCGTTCACGAGACGCGTTGCCTTACGACGCGGAATAACGCACTGGTGGCAAGTCCACGCAACCACCCGAGGTGCCCATGCCCATCCATCACATCCCCGCTCCCCCTGGCATCAAAGCTCCGCCACTATCTTTCGGCACCCGCGTCGGCGACCTCGTCTTCATCTCCGGCATTCCCGGCTTCGATGCTGACGGCAACCTGCCCACCGAGTTCGAAGCGCAGTTCGCCAACGTCGTCACCAACTTCGCGCGCGTGTTGACCGAAGGCGGCGCTGCCATCCGCGATCTCGTCAAGGTCAACGTGCTGCTGACGCGCGCCTCCGATGTTGCGGCGATGAACCGGCTCTATGCCGCTTCGTTCGGGCCGGCGCCCTACCCCGCGCGCACCACCTGCGTGGTAGCGGCGCTGCCTGATCCGAAAATGCTGATCGAGATTGAGGGTGTCGCGGTGTTGGCGACGGCGTAGCGATGTGGAGGACGCTGTTCAGGCGCCTCAAGCACATAGAACGGTGCGCGTGAATGCGCCCTCGCCCCTTGTGGGAGAGGGCATGTATGGCCCATCCATACATGCGGTCGGGTGAGGGGTATGTCTCGGCGAGCCCGACTCGCGGAGATATACCCCCATTGGCGCTAACTTACCAAATTAGCGCTTGGTATTCTCGTTTTCTTGGCGGCTCTTGGAGATGGCGTTGAATGTTCCGCGCAGCGGCCTGCAACGTTTGCACGTCGGGTTTGGGGATGACGGCGTCGACGAGGGCCTCGACGATCAAGCGCAATAGGCGCCAGACGCCGTTCTTCACGCGGCCTCCCGGCGGGGAGAGTCACCGAGATGTTCCGCGATGAGCGGCTCGGTCAGCAGCGCCAGCAGAAGATGACAGAGGATGTGCGCTCTCGCACTCCTGGGATCCTCGCCCGGTGGTCGCGCGAGGCCGATACTGCTCTTGAGATGCTTGAAGGCGATCTCGATGCGCCACCGCAATCGATAGAGGCTGCTGATTGCTGGAAGTGGATATTCATCGCGATCGAGCGAGGTGATGATGATGACCCATTCGGCCGCGACCAACGTCTCGGGCTGCAGCTTGCGGCCCATGTCTCGTGCCCGGCGCGTGATCTTTTCGATCGTGGCATCGCGCGCCTGCTTCGGCTTTCGGATCGCCACCAGACGTAATGCGATAGGCTCTTTCGCCGAAGCCTTGATCCAGACGGGCCGAT
Source organism: Bradyrhizobium sp. HKCCYLRH2060 (assembly GCF_051168135.1). NCBI lineage: Bacteria > Pseudomonadati > Pseudomonadota > Alphaproteobacteria > Hyphomicrobiales > Nitrobacteraceae > Bradyrhizobium > Bradyrhizobium sp. HKCCYLRH2060. The sequence goes on along the minus strand of NZ_JBNPUK010000010.1, from coordinate 180,583 downwards.
CAACCAGTCCCTTGCCACGCGACTTTTTTAGCAGAGCAATGAGATCGAGACGGTTCGCGTCGGCGTCGAGCCAACGAGCGCCATTCCATTTGGCGCGCACTACGATATCAGCGCTTTCAGCAAGCACCTTGGCGACCCGATCGGGCTGCAGATAGGCACGATCGCCGACGCGAATTTCGCCCGGCACGACACCGGCGCGATCGATGACCTCGCCCTCGCTCTCATCCGTCAGTTCGAAGGCGGTAAAGCGTTCGCTCGCCAGATCGAAGGCTGAATGTATCCGCCATACGCCGCCGGATTCTCGATCATTGCGGCCGGCTTTTGCCACCGCCGTGGCATCCACAAGACGGACCGGTCGGCCTTTCGCCGCGGCCAGGCAGGTCTCACCTGCGCTCCCAACGAGCAGCCGGCTGACCAGTTGTTCGAGCCAATCCGCCGAGTTGCGTAGCCGCTTGAGAAGCGCGACATTCGACAATGAGGCAAGTCCCATCGCCTCAGCCCATGCGGCGGTCAATCGCAGCCCGCGCGTCCCCCAACAATACGCGAGCACCAGCCGCAGCTGATCCACGGCACATTCGACCTTGCGGGCTCGTTTGAAAGCCCCAAATTCCCGAGCCTCATGCTCAAGCAGGTCAGCGCCGCCCAACCGAGCGATAGTGCGCAGCCATTCGGCGTTCGAAAGCGATTCGTCAGTCACTCGACCGAGGAATCATCCATTTCCGGCAGCAAAATGGTAAGTTAGCGCCAATGAGAGATACCCCTCACCCGACCGCGTATGCCGCTCTGTCCTACATGCCCTCTCCCACAAGGGGCGAGGGCGCTGTATCGCGCGGCGCCATGCTCGGCCGCGTTACGTCCAGGCGTGGCTGTGGACCAGTGGGCCACCCGACCATCGACCTTCCTACGGCACGTTGATCTGCTTCCTGCTGGTGGCGCCGATCACCTCGATCCCCTTTTTGCCGCGCACATGCGTGATGTCGAGGACCACGTGATACGGCGCCGGCTGCGGCAGGCCGATGCCGCTCTGGCAGCCGACCACCTCGATGCCCCAATATTCGGGTTGCCGGATATAGATCAGCGGATGCAATTCGACCTTCATCGTGACCCAGGGCTTGGTGCCGGTGACGATCAGGAAGTAGGTGTCCGGAACGATGCCGGGCACCACGGTCGCGCTGTCGAACGTGATGATCCTGCACGAGGTGGACTGGGGCAGAGCCTCGAATGCCTTGATATGCGCTTCTTCCATGACAAGCTCCGTTGAAATGACACTCAAAAATTGGCTGCACTCAAACAATCGACGATCTTAAACTTCAAATCCGCAATTCACAACTAAAGATTGTTAATCTGCGTTGCACACCAACGACGTGGTTGACGCGCATTCGCCGTATGGGCGCTCGCACTCCGGAAGATGCTGATCGAGGGCGTTGCGGCGATCGCGACACCGTAGGGCGGGCAGAGCGTTCGACGGCGCTCGCAGAGCGACGGCGGAGGCGTGCCCGCCGCGGTGGACATGGTGGGTACGCTCCCGCCGGCGCGTGGTGATGCAGTGAGCAAGACGTCGCTTTGCTTTGCCCACCCTGCGGTTCTGCCGGTGAGGCGACAGTCAATGGCTACGATGGTCGTCCGGCGATGGTGATGCCGATTGCAGGCGGCGAAGACGAGACGAGCGGAATACGCCGACCGCGCCACACACCGTCGCCGCCTCCGCATCGGCATCGCGAGTTCCCTCGCCTTCACTTGCACTGACGCCGTCATCTGCCGCCGCATCCGGCGACGTGCCTCATTTCATCGCAACCCTGCGTCGTCATGACAGCCGCCCTGCTATTTCGCTACTTGCAGGTTATTTAATTTTTAAATAGGATTTAATAGTCCGAAACATTATCTCCGAAAATCTCACGATAAATGTTTTATCCATGGCCGATTCATGCCCTGTTCCGCCTCGCGGCCGCCGCCACGGCGCCGTTGCGGGAGGCGATCCGGGAGGCCTTCCAGGCCCAGGTCTATCCGCTCGGCTACGTTCCCTCGCATGACGGCATGCGCGGGCTGATGACCCTGGGCGTTGTCACGGCGCATGTCTCGCATACGCTCGTGCCGGGCGCGGTGCTCTATATCGACCTGTTCTTCGTCGCCAGCGCCTATTACATCACCGGCCTGCTGCTGCGCGACATCGACAAGCACGGCCACATCAGGTTCCGGCAGTTCTATGCGCGACGCTTCGCCCGGATCGTGCCGCCGCTGCTGCTGATGCTCGCCGCCTACCTGCTGTTCACCTGGCTGCTGCGGCCGCCATTCCTGCCGGCGGTGGAGCGCGCCGCGATCGCGCTCTCCTATATTTCCAACTACTGGTACGTGTTCGATCCGAAGACGATCGAGGACATCGGCCACACCTGGACCTTGTCGACCGAGGAGCAGTTCTATCTGCTGTGGCCGCTGACATTCGTATTCCTGGTGAAGCGCTTCGGCGTCACCTGGCGGCTGGTCGGCGCCATCTGTGCCATTGCGGCCGCGATCTGGGCCTGGCGCGTCGCGCTGGTGCTCGATGGCGCCGAATGGCGGCGGCTCTACACCGCGTTCGACACCCGCGCCGACGCCCTGATGGCGGGCTGCGCGATGGCCGTCGTGCTCAGGCTGGTGCCGCACGGCGCCTCACCCGCGCTCGACCGGCTCTGGCCGAAGCTGGCGTGGCCGCTGCTGATCTATTGGGGCACGGTCACCTTCCTGTTCTGGCCGGCGGACGGACCGAGCATGAACTACTATCTGTTCGGCAGCATGGTGTGCGGCGTGCTTCCCGGCATCCTCGCTCTGACCATGCTGGCGCGCAGCCACGGCACGATTGTCCACCGCATCTTCGAATGGCCGGTCGCGCTCTTCCTCGGACGGATCTTCTACGGCATCTATCTCTGGCACCTGCCGATCCTGAATTTCCTCGACAGCTACGGCGTGTGGTGGCCGCTGCGGCTCGCGATCGGGCTGCCGCTGTCGGTCCTGGCGGCCACGCTGTCCTACGCCTATCTCGAGCGCCACTTCCTGCGCCGCCGCGCGCGGCCGGTGGCCTCGCAGCCGCCCCCCATCGGCGTGGTCCCGGCTTTCGTCCCGACAGCGAGCTTCGCGGCGGATCTCAGGTTCTCCTCCCGCCAAGGCACCGAGACCGTCCGCCCCTGACGCTCGCGCCGACGTCGCCGACGTGACGGCGTCGGATGGCGGCGGCCGCAATCCATGCGGCGCGCCGCGCATCCGGTGAGGCTCCGTTCGCTGCCATCCGCCTCGTCAGCCGTGATCGCGCGCTTTTGCCGCATGATTCCTGCGCGGCTGCCTTCAAAATGAACGAGACCGCTCCGACATAGGGCCGGCCGCGGGCTGGGGCCAGTTTGTTGCCGGAGTTTTCACGATGCCTCGTTTCACCACAGTCTGTTTGGCCGCAGGCCTCGCCGCGGCCACCCTGCTGGCCGCCGCGCCGGCGCAGGCCGGCTACTACATCATCCGCTGGGACAATACCGGCATCTGCCAGGTCTGGAGCGAGGCCTTCGCATTCAAGCCGGTCGCATGGCCGTCGAGCTATCAGGTCATCAGTCCGCCTGTGCCGACGTTCAACGACGCCGTGACCCGGCAGATCAGGCTGCGTCAGCAGGGCCGCTGCACGCTCTGAGCCCGCGCCCGCCTGATGGCATCATGTGACGGCGGCATGTCGTCGTTCACATCCCGGACATCGCTGTGAATGACGGCACGCGCAAGCTTGCGTTGCGCGCGCTTTTGTCGCACCACTTTCGCCTTGGTCCGGCCGCACGGCCGGTGGCCCGCGCGGGCGGGCGATTGTCGTTGTTTCGTTTGAGGAGATTGATGATGCGTCGCCTGACCACGCTCGCCGCCGCCGCGGCCATTGCTGCCGCCTCCATCGTGCCCACCGCCTTCGCCGCGCCTGCGCCCAAGTCCGGCTACTACGTGATCCGCTGGGACAACACCGGCATCTGCCAGATCTGGAACACCGAGCTGCAGTCCAAGCCGGTGGAGTGGCCGTCGACCTACAAGATCGTGTCCAAGCCGGTGCCGACCTTCGTCGAGGCGACCAACATCCAGCTCAAGCTGCGCGACGAGCGCCGCTGCTTCCTGTAAGCGGCGTTCGCACACCGTCGTGCATGAGAGCATGATCCGGAAAAGTGGAAGCCGGTTTTCCCTCGCGACAAACGCCGAAGGCGTTTGCGCGGAGATCATGCTCAAACAAGGAGATGAGATCATGATGCGATTCCGTGGAATCGCATCATGATCTAGCGCCGGTCAGGCTGCGCTGACCGCGCTCGCCGGCATCGGCACGAAGCCTGGCAGATCCCTGATCCGCGCCAGCCACGCCTGCACGTTCGGGAACGGCGTCAGCGACACGCCGCCTTCGGGCGCGTGCGCGGTGTAGCTGAACAGCGCGACGTCGGCGATGGTCGGCGCCGCGCCGGCGAGATATGGCCGCGCAGAGAGCTCGCCTTCCATCACCGTGAACAGGCCGTGGGCGAGCTGGTGCGCCCTCGCCATGTCCAGCGGCGCGCCGAACAGGGTCGCAACCCGCGCCGCCGCCGGGCCGAACGCGAGCGGACCGGCCGCGGCCGACAGCCAGCGCTGCACCTGGGCCTGGCCGAACGGATCGTGCGGCAGCCATTTGGCCGCGCCGTCATAGCGGCCGGCGAGATAGACCAGGATCGCGTTGGAATCGGGGATCACGGCATCGCCGTCGACCAGCACCGGCACCTGGCCGAACGGATTGAGCGCAAGAAAGTCCGGCCGCTTGTGCGCGCCGCCCTTGAGGTCGACCTCGATGAGCTCGCAAGGCAGGCCGAGCAGGCTCAGCATCAGCCGCGCGCGATGCGCGTGGCCGGAGAGGGCGAAATGATACAGACGACGTTGTGACATCAGGTGCTCCCGTGGCTTCCTGTCACATAGACCAGGGGCATCGCGGCAACAATGCAGCCCGCCGGCAACAGGCTGTTGCGGCGACCGCAACAATGCGACAACGACGCCATGGACCGCCTGCCCGATCAGCTCCAGCCCGGCCTGCGCCTCGTCTTCGTCGGCACCGCCGCGAGCGAACGGTCAGCCGCGACCGGACACTACTACGCTCATCCCGGCAACCGCTTCTGGCGCACGCTGCAGGCAATCGGCCTGACGCCGCGGCTGTACCAACCGCAGGAGTTTCCGGCGCTGCTGTCGCTCGGCATCGGCTTCACCGATCTGTGCAAGCAGGGCGCGGGCATGGACCATGTCGCGCTGAAGGCCGGCGTCGACGTCGCCGGCTTTGCCGCGAAGATCCGGCGCCATCGGCCGGCGACGGTCGCCTTCACCAGCAAGAAGGCCGCGAGCCTGTTCTACGGCCGGCCGACCGGCGCGATCGCGCTCGGGCGACAGCCGGAGCAGGATGATTTCCCGGTCGTGTTCGTGCTCGCCTCGCCCTCCGGCGCGGCCTCGGGTGCGTGGACGTTGCAGCCGTGGCGCGAGCTCGCGGCGCATGTCACCGGGATCGCGTCTAACGCAGCGCCTGTCACCGCAGTCGATGAGAATCGGTAGGGTGGGCAAAGCAGCCGCCCGCAGGGCGGTCGCGTGCCCACCGTCGATCAGCACACGCGACAGCAGGATGGTGGGCACAGCGCGTGATAGAGCCCGTCACTCCACCAGCGACGTGGCGCGCCTTTGCCCACCCGACACACCTCTGCGCGGTGCATGACGAGCAGCTTGTAACTCATCCCTGCGCCAGCGACGGTGCGGTTCAGGCATGACCAAGGGCCAAACAAGCATCGTTCGCCCGACGGGCAATCCGCGCATGCGCCCCATGCACCAACTGCCCGTCGTGTTAGTTTGCCGCAGGTCTGCACACTTGCCTCGTCGGGCAAATCAGGACGATGCTTTCGCTCAACCCGCCTCATGCAGAGGGACGTACGCGTCGTCACGATACGTGGAGGTGGGCCGCGGTGGACGTGATCGCTGCGCCGGACGAGCGCCGGCGGTCACGTACGGCGAAGTCGTGATGTCCTGATACCCCGACGCTGGTATCACGTGCGTGCTCATGCGGAAGCGTGGCGCGTGCAATGGCGGCCAACAAGCCGGCGCGCCAGGGAGACCACGTATAAGCCGTCAGACCATGCGCGCAGGGAAGGCCGGGATGTCTCCGCCGAACCTGTGGTTCTGCCGCGTGCTTTTTGTTGCACGCGGACCATGGGAGCGGCGAGCTCCCGGCCTTCCCTGCCCCTCTCGATTTTCGACCGGGGCTCTCACGATGCATCCCTCGCGCACGCGGTGCGGCGAGAACGTGGAATCACGCGCTGCAGATGGACGATGTTGGCAGTCGCTCACCTCAGGAAAAACTGTCATCGCCCGTGCAGTGTTCAGCCCGGGGACATGGCTGACAGGTGTTCGGAGACATGGTTGACACCTCAAAATTGGCTCGATTCGTCAAGCAAAGGGGCGAGCGATGCCGTGGCGAGAGGTGTCTGTCATGGACCAGCGACGAGAGTTTGTGATGCTTGCCAAGCAGGAGGGAGCCAACCGGCGGCAGCTGTGTCGGCGGTTCGGCATCAGCCCCCAGACCGGCTACAAATGGATCGAGCGGTCTGACGCCGGCGATACGACGCTGGCGGACCGGTCGCGGCGGCCGCATCGAAGTCCGGAGCGCACCGCAGCTGCGACTGAGCAGCAGATTGTCGCGTTGCGCGATGCTCACCCGGCCTGGGGCGCGCGCAAGCTCGCGCATCGTCTCGATCGCGATGGGCAAGCTGTCCCGGCGATCTCCACCGTGCATAACATCCTGCGCCGCTACGATCGGGTGACGGAGCCTGGCGGCACGCCCGGGCAGCCCTACACGCGGTTCGAGAAGGATGCGCCCAATCAGCTGTGGCAGATGGACTTCAAGGGACACAGTGCGCTGGAGAACGGTGTGTCTTGTCATCCGCTCACCGCGCTGGACGATCACTCGCGCTTTTCCTTGTGCCTGGCGGCCTGCGACAATGAGCGCGGCTCTACGGTCAAAGGACATTTGGAGACGACGTTCCGCCGCTATGGACTGCCGGATGCGATGTTCGTCGACAACGGTGGCCCCTGGGGCTTTACTCTCGAAGACCCCTGGACCGCGTTGACGGTCTGGCTGCTGAAGCTCGGCGTTCGAACGATCCATAGCCGGCCCTATCATCCCCAGAGCCGCGGCAAGAACGAACGCTTCCACCGCAGCCTGAAGGCCGAGGTCTTTGCCTTCAAGCGTTACAGGGACCTTCCCGATGTCCAGCGGGCACTCGACGAATGGCGAGCCGTCTACAATCTCGACCGCCCCCATGAGGCTCTCGACTTCAATGTGCCGGCAAGCCGCTATCGGCCCAGCCAACGCACCATGCCGGATCGCCTTCCGACGGTGGACTACGACGAGGGGGAGATCGTCCGTTCCGTGTCGAGCACGAAGGCCTATGTCAGTTTCGAGGGACGGCTCTGGAAAGTCCCTCAAGCCTTTCGCGGTGAGCGACTCGCTATTCGTCCACTCAGACAAGACGGAAAATTCGGAGTTTTCTTTGCCGCTCATCAGATCGCAGCGATCGATTTGCGTGACCCCAAAAGTGTCAACCATGTCCCCGAACAGGTGTAAGCTATGTCTCCGGGCTAAACAGCAGGCGAACGATGGCAACTCATCGCGCGGCACTGACCGAACACCACCGCAACTACCTGATCGTGATCGCCAGACCCGACAGATCGACGTTCGCCAGCAGCCCGATCTGCTCGCCCGACAGCTCCAGCACAGCGCCCTTCTGGTTGGTCAGAACGATGCCGCGCACGCCGCGGCCGACGGCAAGGCCCGCACCCGCGGCGCCGTAGACGCCCTCGACGTCGGACGGACGCCAGATGTTGCTGACGCGGCCGCGCAGCACCGTGCGCGAGCCGCCGAACACCAGGCCCCAGTCGAGACCGCCGGTCGACAGCGGATAGGCGCGGCCATGGAAATGCAACACGCCGCTGCCGCCGGAGCCGCCGATGATCCATCCCGCCTTGTAGATGGTCAGCGTGATGAAGCCGCCGTCCGCGCGCGCGGTGGCCGGCAGGACGGCGAAGGCTGCGGCCGTCAGCGCCACCAGCAGACCACGGACGAAGGATGCAATTCTCATGGATGAAGTCTCCAGCGAAGTGAACTTGAGGTAATTCGATGGCCACGTGTGACGATCGCGCCCCATCAAGCGAATCGATCCGGCCGAATTTAGCCCTTTGCGCGGCACCGCGCATGCGCCGCCGCCGGTGTGTTCGAAATGACGCGCTCGCAGTGCAGAAAGCAGCGCAGGAACTTGGCGGTGCGAATGTCAGCCGCCCGGATGGTGTGGAGGGCTGTTGGCGGGATGCGGACCAGCAGACCGGATGTGCCGCGGGCGCTGGCGAAATGGGTCGAGACCCGCGCAGAACCAAGGCGATTTCGGGGTATTTGGCGCGTGCAAGGCCGCCGGGCGCCGGCGTTAAGGCCCCATTAACCTTGTCCGACCACGGTGATTTACGGGCTGGATGTTTAGTTGGTCTCGATGTTTGCGCGTCGTTTCTGTCGGCGCGGGCGTTGATCGGGAGGTGTTATGTCGCAAGAGTTGTCATCCGAAGCCGCAAGTCCGTCACTCGTGCCGCTTGCCATGCCACCGTCGCGCTCCGCGGCGGAAATCCTGCCGCTGTTGATCGGCACGCCCCTGTCAGAGATCGAGCGCGAGCTGATCGTGCAGACCCTGGCGCGCTGCAACGGCAACCGTACCCACGCCGCAAGGCTGCTCGGCATGCCCGTGCGCACCTTGCGCAACAAGATCCGCAGCTACACGGCCGACGGCATCGCGGTGCCGGCCTACTCGGCCTGATCCGACGGCGGCCACGCGATATCCCATCGCATGGAACTCATCAGGATGCGGCGCCGATTGATGTTGATCAATCGGCCTCGCAGCCCTGCTGCAATTGCTGCCGTCGTCGCCGCTCTGTTAGGCTTCGCTGCGAATCAAAGACGTGTAGCGGAGTTGCGGTAGTGGCAAAGAATCCGGCCGGACGCGGCCTGCAGGGCCTGGTGGGTCCACGTGGCCCGCAAGGGCAGCCCGGGCGGCGCGGACCGGATGGTCAGCGCGGCAAGCCGGGTCCCGACGGCAAGGCGGGTCCGCAAGGCAGGCCCGGTCCGCAGGGGCCGCGCGGCGAGGCCGGTCCGCCCGGCAAGCCGGGACCTGCCGGACCGCAAGGTCCGCAGGGCGAGCCGGGGCCGCCGGGCACCTTGCCGACGATCGATCAGCTGATGCCCTGGCTGGAGCAGATCTTCGCCGCCTATGACGACTACAAGCGCGCGCGGGATCGCGAGGCGCATGAGCGCGAGGCCGAACTGGTCGCGGTGCGCGACATCTTCGCCGCCACCACGCATGACGATGCGCTGGACGAGGCCTTCGAGGACGACGATCCGCACGAGATCGACCTCCCGAAGAAGAAGAAAAAGAAGAAGGGCAAGAAAAAGAAGAAGCACGAGAAACACGCCGAGGGCCGCGACGACCACGACGATGAGGGCTTCTGAGCTTCGGCTGCGTCCGGGTGCGGCGGGCCTCAGCGCGGGCCGAACCTGGCCGCCGAGCGCTCCCGCGCCTTGGCCGCCTCGATCTCGCGGTCGCGCGGCGGCGCCTGGGTGTGCAGCGAGGTCAGGAGCCGCCGCGCGGCGTCGGCCACCTCCTCGACCGCCCGGGTGAAGGCGGCCTCGTTCGCCTGCGACGGCGCATTGAAGCCGGACAGCTTGCGCACGAACTGCAGGGCCGAGGCCTGGATTTCAGCCTCGGTCGCCGGCGGCTCGAAATTGAACAGCGTCTTGATGTTGCGGCACATGATGGGTCCCATCAATCCGGTACTGAACCAGGTCGCGGACCGTGCTATCATGCCCCCGACGCAGCCGGAAGAGCTGCGCTTGATCAGGGGGAGTCCATGTTTCGACCGCTTGCCGCCGTTTTTGCCGCCGTCATCGTTTTTTGCGCGCCGGCCCGCGCCGCCGACTATCCCGCCCCGAAGCAGGGCGACTTCGTCGTCAAGGATTTCAAGTTTCACACCGGCGAAACGCTGCCGGAGCTGAAGCTGCACTATACGACGGTCGGCGAGCCGAGCGGACAGCCGGTGCTGGTGCTGCATGGCACCGGCGGCTCCGGCGCAAGCATGCTGGTGCCGACCTTCGCCGGCGAATTGTTCGGCAAGGACCAGCCGCTCGACGCGAGCAAGTACTACATCATCATCCCCGACAGCATCGGCCACGGCAAATCGTCAAAGCCCTCCGACGGGCTGAAGACGAAATTTCCCGCCTATGACTATGCCGACATGGTCGACGCGCAGCACCGCCTGCTAACCGAGGGGCTGGGCATCAAGCACCTGCGGCTCGTGATCGGCAATTCGATGGGCGGCATGCATAGCTGGGTGTGGGCCACGCGCTATCCGGACTTCATGGACGTGGCGGTGCCGATGGCCTCGCAGCCGACCGAGATGGCGGCCCGCAACTGGATGCTGCGCCGGCTGATGCTGGAGACGATCCGCAACGATCCCGACTACAACGGCGGCAACTACACCGCACAGCCGCGCATGATGAAATACGCCGTCACGGCCTACGCCACCGCCTCGGCCGGCGGCACCATCGCCTACCAGCTCGCGGCGCCGACCGCTGCCAAGGCCGACAAGCTGGTCGAGGAGCGGCTCGCCACGCCGATCCCCACCGACGCCAACGACTTCATCTATCAGTGGGACTCCTCGCACGACTACAATCCGTCCGCCGATCTCGACAAGATCAAGGCGACCGTGATGCTGATCAATTCAGCGGACGACGAACGCAACCCGCCGGAGACCGGTGTGACCGTGGACGCGATGAAGCGCGTCGCCAACGGCAAGCTCTTCCTCATCCCGACCTCGGCCGAGACGCGCGGCCACCTGACCACCGGGAATGCGAAGTTCTACGCCGAGCCGCTGCGCGACTTGCTGGCGACGGCGCCGCAGCGCGGCATGTAGATCGACGAAAGGGAGCAGCGCATGCGCAGGATGGTGGTGGCTGCTCTCACGATCGGCTCGCTCGCCTGCGCGACCGTGGCGTCCGCCTTCGACAACGGGCAGTTCGACAATGTCCCGCCCGACATTCGCGCGTGGTTCAAGAGCGTGATCGCGCCCAACGGCGTGCCGTGCTGCGATATCTCCGACGGCCACCGCACGACCTATGACGTGCGCGACGGCACCTATTGGGTACCGATCGAGGGCCGATGGATGGCGGTACCGGAGCGCGCCATCATCCGCGACCGCGGCAACCCGATCGGCGAAGCCGTGGTGTGGTACGCCCATCACCGCGGCGACATCATCATCAGCTGTTTCGTTCCAGCCGATGCCGTGTGAGACGCTGGCGCGCGCGACTGCCACCAATGCGACTCGTTGGCGGTACGAGAAGTAACCTCCCGGGTTCGTGACCAGCTCCGATTGACCCAAGTCAACAGTCGCGGAAATCGGCCGAAATAGTGTACAGAATGTGTCATGCATGCACCTGAAGATTCCTAGTCGAGATGCCCAAGCGATTCCTCCACCGGTCTGCGGCCCGTCTGTGCCGCGCAGCTCTCGCGCTGGCTCTCGTCGTCGGGCCTTGCGCCGCGTCAGGCGATGATGAGCTGAAGCTCACGCCGAGCCAGGCGCAGAACCTCGGCGTGCGCGTGACGCATCCGATCTCCAGCCGGATGGACAGGACGCTGCCTTATCCCGCGCAGATCGTCATTCCCACGCCTCAGCTGTGGGTCGTCAGCGCGCCGGTCGCGGGGATGATCACCAACCTCGCCGTCGCCCGCGGCGATCGCGTGGCCGTCGGACAGCCGCTGCTTACGTTGGAAAGTCCGAGCTTCGTCTCACTGCAGCGCGACTACCTGCATGCGCTGGCCCAGGAGGGCCTCGCGGCTCAGCAGCTGAAGCGCAACGCCGACCTGTTCGAAGGCAAGGCCATCCCGCAACGCGTGCTGGAGTCGAGCCAGGCGGAAGCGCGCCAGGCCAGCATCGTCGTCGCCGAACGCCGGCAGATGCTGCACATCAGCGGTCTGTCCGACGAGGCGATCTCCCGGCTTAGCAGCGATGCGGCGATCAGCGCCACGCTTACCGTCACCGCGCCGCGTGCTGCGTCGGTGGTCGAGATCGCGGTATCGCCGGGCCAGCGCCTGGAGCAGGCCGCGTCCCTGGTGAAGCTCGCGCGGCTGTCGCCGCTCTGGGCCGAGATCGCGATTCCCGCGACCAACATCGGCGCGATCAAGACGGGCGCCAAGGTCGACATCGAAGGCTATGCGACACCGGGCCAGGTCATCCTGGTGTCCGAGACCACGGATGCCGCCACGCAGACCATTCTCGTCCGCGCCGAGATTCCCAACAATGGCGAGCTGCATTCCGGACAGATGGCGGCCGCTCGCATCGGCTTCATCTCGGCAGGCGAAAGCGCATGGGAGATTCCCTATAGCGGCCTCGTCCGTCGCGGCGAGCAGACCTCGGTGTTCGTCGCCACGGAAGGCGGTTTCCGGCTCGTCCCCGTGACGCTGCTCGCGGAGGATCAGGATCACGTCGTCATCGCCGGCCCCCTCACGGACAAGGACGAGATCGCCATCGGCGGCATCTCGGCGCTGCGCGGCATCCTCTCGCGACTAGGACAGTAGATGCTGCAGCGGCTGGTCGCATTCGCGCTGTCGCAGCGGCTCTTCGTCATCCTGAGCACGCTGCTGGTGATCGGCGCGGGCGCCGTCGTCCTGCCGAGCCTGCCGATCGATGCCTTCCCGGACGTCTCGCCGGTCCAGGTGAAGATCATCATGAAGGCCCCCGGCCTGACGCCGGAGGAGGTGGAGCAGCGTATCACGGTCCCGATCGAGCTGGAGCTGCTCGGATTGCCGAACAAGAAGATCCTGCGCTCGGCGACCAAATATGCGCTGGCCGACATCACCGTCGACTTCGAGGACGGCACCGACATCTACTGGGCCCGCAATCAGGTGTCGGAGCGCCTCTCCAACATTTCGCGCGACTTCCCCGAGGGCGTGAGCGGCGGCCTTGCGCCGATCACCAGTCCGCTGGGCGAGATGTTCATGTTCACGATCGACAGTCCGGATCTGTCGCTGGCCGAGCGCCGGACCTTGCTCGACTGGGTCATCCGCCCGGCCCTGCGCACCGTGCCCGGGGTCGCCGACGTCAACGCGCTCGGCGGCTATGTCCGCGCGTTCGAAATCGTGCCGCGGAACGATGCGCTGGCGGCGCGCGGCATCTCGTCCGAGCTGTTTCGCAAGGCCATCGAGGCCAACAGCCGCAACGACGGTGCCGGGCGGGTCAACCAGGGCGAGGACAGCGCGCTGGTCCGCATCGAGGGCAGCATCCGCGGCATCGACGACATCCGCGCGATCATCGTCGACACCCGCGACGGAATCCCGATCCGGGTCAGCGACGTCGCGCGGGTCAAGATCGGCGCCCTCACCCGCTATGGCGCCGTCACGAAAGACGGCAAGGGCGAGACGGTCGAGGGGCTCGTGCTCGGCTTGCGCGGCGCCAACGCCGGACAATTGGTGCGCGACGTTCGGGCCCGGCTGGATGAGCTGAAGCCGTCGCTGCCGAGCAGCGTCACCATCAACGTGTTCTACGACCGCAGCCGGCTGGTCAACCGCGCCGTCGGCACGGTGGTCCGGGCGCTGGGCGAAGCCACGGTGCTCGTCGTCGTGCTGCTGCTGCTGTTCCTCGGCAATTGGCGCGCCTCGCTGGTGATTGCGCTCAGCCTGCCGCTCGCGATCGTAATGGCGCTGATCGTGATGCGGGCTGTCGGCATGTCCGCCAACCTGATGAGTCTCGGCGGCCTTGCGATCGCAATCGGCATGCTGATCGACGCGCTGGTCGTGGTGGTCGAGAACATCGTCGGCAATCTCGCCAAGCACGATCACGCAAGCACCACGCCGCTGATCCACATCGTCTACCGCTCTGTCTGCGAGGTCCTGCAGCCGGTCGCCTCGGGCGTCCTGATCATCATCATCGTGTTCGTTCCGCTGCTGACCTTGCAGGGGCTGGAGGGCAAGCTCTTCATTCCGGTCGCGCTGGCGATCATCTTCGCCCTGGCCGCGTCGCTGCTGCTGGCGCTGACGGTGCTTCCGGTCGCAACATCCTTCGTGCTCACATCCGCGTCGCATGACGATCCATTTCTCATCCGCGCAGCGCAGCGCGTCTATGCACCCGCGCTCGACTGGGCGCTCGGGAACGAGCGCAAGGTGATCATAGCGGCGCTGGTCGGCCTCGTTGCCGCAGGATATGGCTACACCCAGCTGGGCAAGACCTTCATGCCGACGATGGACGAAGGCGACGTCATCGTCAGCGTGGAGACGCTGCCGTCCGTCAATCTCGACGAGTCCCTCGCCATCAATGCCCGGCTGCAGGCGGCCCTGATGAAGGTGCCCGACGTCGCCGGCATCATCGCGCGCACCGGCTCCGACGAGCTCGGGCTCGATCCGATGGGCCCCAATCAGACCGACACGTTCCTGGTGCTCAAGCCGGCGGACCAGAGGCAGACCAGCGATCGGGATGCCCTGCTCGAGAAGCTTCGCGAGGTCCTGACCGGCTTTCCCGGCGTCTCGCTCAGCTTCACGCAGCCGATCGACATGCGCGTGCAGGAGATGATCAGCGGCGTGCGCGGCGACGTCGCGGTGAAGATCTTCGGCCCGGACATCACCAAGCTCAACGAGATCGCAGCCAAGCTGTCGGCGATCATGTCCGACATCGACGGCGCCCAGGACGTCTACACGACGCTCAACGAAGGCGCGCAGTACTACACGATCGCCGTCAACCGCATGGAGGCGGGCCGCCTCGGGCTCACGGTGGACTCGATCTCGGCCTCCCTGCGCACGCAGATCGAAGGCCGGACGATCGGCACCGCGCTCGAGGAGGGACGCCGGACGCCGATCCTGGTCCGCGGCAGCGAGGCCACGCGGCAGGCTCCCACGATGCTGGCGGCATTGCCGCTGACGCTTGCGTCCGGCCAGCATGTCGCACTCTCTCAGGTCGCACGCATCCAGCGCGTCGACGGCCCGGTGAAGATCGACCGGGAGGACGGCAACCGCATGAGCGTGGTTCGCAGCAATGTCCGCGGCCGCGACATGGTCGGCTTCGTCCAGGCGGCCCAGCAAAGGGTCGCAACCGAGCTGCCGCTGCCGTCCGGCTATCGGCTGACATGGGGCGGGCAGTTCGAGAACCAGCAGCGTGCGGCCGCGCGTCTGTCCGTCGTGGTGCCGGTCGCGATCGGCTTGATCTTCGTGCTGCTCTTCACCACGTTCGGCTCGGTGCGCCAGGCCCTGCTCGTGCTCGTCAACATTCCGTTTGCGCTGATCGGCGGCGTGTTCGCGCTGGTCTTGAGTGGCGAGTACCTGTCCGTCCCGGCCTCGGTCGGCTTCATCGCCCTGCTCGGAATTGCGGTGCTCAACGGTGTCGTGCTGGTGTCTTACTTCAACCAGTTGCGCGCTCACGGGGTCCCCGAGCAGCGCATCGTGGTCGAAGGCGCCAAGCGCAGGCTGCGGCCTGTGCTGATGACGGCGAGCATCACGGCGCTGGGATTGATCCCGCTGCTGTTTGCATCGGGGCCCGGATCGGAGGTCCAGCGTCCGCTCGCGATCGTCGTGATCGGCGGCCTGCTGTCGTCCACGCTGCTGACGCTGATCCTGCTGCCGATCCTGTATCGCCGCTACGGCGCCGCTGCGAAGGAAGCGACATGAGCAGCCAAGCCGTCTGCCTGACCCTGATCGTGCCGGATGCGCTTCACAGCGAGGTGCTCGACCATCTGAGCGAGCAGACCGATCTCGTGACGGGCTTCACCGCCTCGGAAGCGGCCGGACACGGCGCGCGCGTCCGGCTGCGGAGCGCCGCAGAGCGGGTGAAAGGACATGCCGACGAGGTCGTCGTGCGGATCGTGTTGCCGGAAGAGGATCTCGAGCGGCTACTGGAGCGGCTCAGGAGCGCGTTTGCGGGAACGCAGCTCGTCTATTGGGTCGTGCCCGTCACCGCCTTCGGCATCATCCAGTAGGCACGCCCGAGGTCGAAGGCGGTCGATTCAAGGCTTGAAACACCAGCCCTGAATCGCCCCGTTCCGAAGCGGACTGCCCCCTCGCCGCCGCCGTCAGTGCTCGCTCTCAAGGCCGCCGACGTGCTTCTGCGTGTAGAGCTCGAGCCCGATGCGGTTGATGAGGTCGAGCTGGGTCTCGAGGAAATCGATGTGATGCTCCTCGTCCTTCATCAGTTGCTCGAAAAGGTCGCGCGACACGTAGTCCTTGACGCCGTGGCAATAGGTGGCGGCCTCCTGATACAGCGTCCGCGCACCGATCTCGGCGGCGAGATCGCATTCGATGATCTCCTTGACGTTCTGGCCGATGCGCAGCGGATCGAGCACCTGCATGTTGGGGAAGCCGTCGAGGAAGAGAATGCGGTCGGTGAACTTGTCGGCGTGCTCCATCTCCTCGATGGATTCCTTGCGCCAGACCTTCGCCATGTCGAGAAGGCCCCAATTGTTCAACAGGCGATAGTGCAGCCAATATTGGTTGATGGCAGTCAGCTCGCTGCGCAATCCCTTGTTGAGATATTCGATGACCTTGGGGTCGCCCTGCATGGATAAGCTCCGAAAAAGTTAGAGGCCGCAGGCGCTCAATAACAGGTTCGAAGTGCGGAGACGACCCCCGTTCATGTGCATTTTTCGGGCGGAGAACGACGCGACCGAGTGCAATGCCTGTCAGCAGGCAGCAAGCGCGAAACGGCTCTGAAGGTCGTCATCGATCGCCTTCGCCGGCGTCGTCCCATGATGGTGGCCGTGCTGACAGCCGGCCTGGCAGGCGCGGGCACAGGGACCCAGCGCCTCGTCGATGATCGTCTTGATCGTGCGCGCACAGCGGCCGCATTCCGCGCTGCACCCCAGGCAACCGTAGACCTGCTTCGGGTTCCGCGGCAGTTCGTCCGCGGACTTTACCGCGTTGCGGATGTCGTGATCGCTGATGACGTTGCAGGAACAAACAATCATGAGAAACCGGCCAATCGTCCTTGGTCAGGTATCGATAGTCATCCGCAGCTACCCGCGCAAAGGGAAAACGGCGCTTTTGAAGCTATTCCAATTTCCCGATCAATCTAGAATGCCTCCAACTATACGAGCTTGCCGCAGATCAAAGTTGCCGCCGAATATGGGCGGGCGGCGATCAAGCCGCTGCAACTCAGTCGCCCCCACCACCGTCCCCTCCACCACCGTCGCCACTGTCACCTCCGCCGTCGATCGGGTTTCCCATCACGTCCGACGAGGTATTGGAAAACCAACTTGCGACACCGCTCCCCTGACTGGAGCTGGACGCCCCATCGGAATCGACGCTGGTGCTGTCCGCGGACGAGCGGCGGTGGTGGGGCCAGCGGCCGGCGCGAACCAGCAGCGCGTAGCAGGCGGCCGAGGTCAATCCGATGGCCACGACGATCGTCATCACGGGGGTCATGCCTGCTCCTGACCGGCGGCGATTTTTGTGCAATGCAGCATTGAACGTATCCCGGAGATGGGTCGTCCAATGGGACGCGCCCGTTCATTGATCATTCAAGCGGGATGTGTGAACCTGCCGTATCGCCTGATGCGCGATCCGCCGACCTGGAGTGAGAGAGGTTAAGGTCATGAAGAAGACTCTTGCGGCTCTGGCCGCCGTCGCGACGCTGTCGACCGCAGCGCTGGCCCCTGCTCCTGCTGAAGCGCGCAATGGTCGTGTCGCCGCTGGTGTCGCTGCCGGCCTGCTCGGCGGCGCCCTCATCGGTGGCGCCATCGCTGCGGGCAGCAATCCCTATTATTATGGGCCCGGATATTCTTACGGGCCGGGCTACTCCTATTACGGCGGGCCTGCCTACATCGCCGATCCTGGCTACGCCTGCTATTGGCAGCGCCAGCGCTTCTGGGACGGCTACGGCTGGCGGATTCGCCGCGTCCGGGTTTGCGAGTGATCGTTCACCTTCATTAATTCCATGACCTTGCACCGGAATTTCGAGAACGGCGGCTGACACGGCCAGAAAAAACCGTTTTTCCGTCGCATCAGGTCGGACAGAGTTTACGAAGGGTTGACGGATTGTCGTGTTTTCTCGCGACGCTGACGGCCCTGATCGTGCGTGAATCACCAACCCGGCGCTCGCGAGGGCGCCTTCCAGGAGATCTCGGAACATGAAGAAGATCCTGACCGCAGTGCTTGCGGTTGCGACCATCGCCGGTTCGCTGAGCATGACGGCACCGGCCGCCAAGGCCGGCGACGTCGGTGCCGGCGTGGCTGCCGGCCTGATCGGCGGCGCCCTGCTCGGCGGCGCGATCGCGTCCAGCCGTCCGGCCTATGGCGGTCCGGTCTACGTCGAAGCCCCTCCGCCGGGCCCGCCGCCGTGCGTGTGGCGTCGTGAGCGCTATTGGGACGGTTATGGCTGGGTGTCCCGCCCGGTTCGCGTCTGCTACTGATCCCGACGACGCATAGCTCGCAACAAGCCCGGCCCTGCGGCCGGGCTTTTTGCTGCCCGCCTGCTCGGCTGATTTCACTCGATCAGCGCGCGGCGTCGATCGCCTGCAGCACTGATTCGCTCGGCCAGCAGTCGACCTTCAGGCCCGCCTTCTTCTGAAATACGCCGAGTGCGGCACGGGTCTGCATGCCGGCCTTGCCGTCCAGCTTATCGCCGTAGAGACCGAGCCGCATCAGGCCCTTCTGCATCGCCTCGACGTCCTTGCTCCGAAGCTGCTTCGACGCCGACCATGGTGTCGCGAACGGGGCCGGGCTCGTCATGCGATCCGCGAGGTGACCGACGAACAGCACGTAGAGATCGGAGAAATTGTATTCCTTGATGACGAAGTAGTTCGCCGTCGTCAGGAACGCCGGACCATAGATGCCCTCGGGCTGCAGCAGCGACGCCGGCTGCTGCTGCTCGGCAGCACTCAACCGCTGGCCGCTCACCGGCACGAAGCCCGCGCGCAGCCATTCGCCGATCGGCTTCTTCACCTCCGGCACGCCGATCGCGCAGTCCACATTTGCCGGCGGCTTGACCTCGTAGGCCCAGCGCACGCCGCGCTGCCAGCCCTTGTTCGCAAGCTGCAGCGCCGCCGAGCCCAGCGCGTCCGGCACCGAATGCCAGAGATCGACCTTGCCGTCGCCATCGAGATCAACACCGTGCTTGTAGTACTCCGACGGCAGGAACTGTGTGAGCCCGACCGCCCCGCCCCATGACGCCCTGAGATCGCGGCGCGACACCACGCCGTCGCTCAGCATCTTCAGCGCCATGATGAATTCGGTGCGGTACTGGTCCTTGCGGCGACCGACATAGGCCTGGGTCGCCAGCACGCGCAGCGC
The DNA here is from genome assembly GCF_051168135.1 of Bradyrhizobium sp. HKCCYLRH2060. Classification (NCBI taxonomy): domain Bacteria; kingdom Pseudomonadati; phylum Pseudomonadota; class Alphaproteobacteria; order Hyphomicrobiales; family Nitrobacteraceae; genus Bradyrhizobium; species Bradyrhizobium sp. HKCCYLRH2060. The sequence goes on along the minus strand of NZ_JBNPUK010000010.1, from coordinate 161,246 downwards.
ATCGTAGGGCAGCGCGTAGCGGCCGAAATCGGTCTCGCGGCCCCAGATGGCGAGCACGACAGGTCCCGGAACGCCGAAGCGGCGCTCGATCTCGGCGAGCGCGGGACGATATTGCTGGATCAGCTTCTGGCCATACGCGGCGAGCCGCGCGATCGAGGCTTCCTTGATGTAGTCGGCCGGCACCTGCACGAACTCGGCCTGCGCCGGAGCGCCTGTTGCCGGACGGCCTGGCAGCAGCAGGTCGGGAAGCTTGTAGTCGGGCTCGAGCTCGCGCGTCTCGGCATCGAACGTCGCGCGCGAAACGCCCTGCTCCTTGGCCTCGGGCCAGAGCGAAGCCACGAATTGCGTGAAGTCGCCGTCGGCGGCGCTCGCCTGGCCATCGCCGAGGATGCAGAGCGCCACACCAATCAGGACGAGCCTGCGCAAACCGAAGAGCAACTGCCGAGCCATGCAATAGGGTTAGCATGGCTCGCGGCGGTTGTGAACGTCAGCAGCCCTGCGCCGGAACCCGACTCTTCCGCTCAATGCCCCGCCGCCTGCTTCGCCTCCTCGATCGCGGCATTCGACAATTTGTCGACGACGGCGATTCCGATGGCGGAGAGAATGAAGACCGTGTGAATGATGGTCTGCCACATCACGCCGGTCTCGGTGTAGTTCGACTTGCCTGACGACAGCGCGCCGGCTTCGATGAAGGTGCGCAGCAGATGGATCGACGAGATGCCGATGATCGCCATGGCGAGCTTGATCTTCAGCACGCTGGCATTGACGTGGCTGAGCCATTCCGGCTCGTCCGGATGGCCCTGCAGATTGAGCCGCGACACGAAGGTCTCGTAGCCGCCGACGATCACCATCACGAGCAGGTTCGAGATCATGACCACGTCGATCAGGCCGAGCACCGCGAGCATGATCTGCTGCTCTGAGAAATCGAAGGCGTGGGCGAACAGGTGCCAGAGCTCTTTGAGGAAGAGCACGACATAGACGCCCTGCGCGATGATCAGCCCGACATAGAGCGGCAGCTGCAGCCAGCGCGAGCCGAAGATCAGCATGGGTATGGGGCGCAGCGCTCCGCCCTTGGAGGACAGGGTCGCGTCGGGGGAAGACATGATGGGATTTTCTCGCGGCTGGATGGGATTGCGGAACGACTATCTACGCAATCACGTCGCACATGGAAGCGACAACTGGCCGCAGCCTGGGCGCGACGCTTTGTCCCGGAACGAAGACAGCGTCGCGCCTCGCGATGTCCTGAGATCAGCGCGTCAGCTTCTTGTACTTGACCCGGTGCGGGATCACGCTGTCCTGGCCGAGACGGCGCATCTTGTCCTTCTCGTAGTCCTGGAAATTGCCTTCGAACCATTCGACGTGGCTGTCGCCCTCGAAGGCCAGCATGTGGGTCGCGATACGGTCGAGGAACCAGCGGTCGTGGCTGATGATGACGGCGCAGCCGGCGAAATCCTCCAAGGCCTCTTCGAGGGCGCGCAAGGTGTCGACGTCGAGATCGTTGGTCGGCTCGTCGAGCAGCAGCACGTTGGCGCCCGACTTCAGCATCTTGGCGAGATGCACGCGATTGCGCTCACCGCCCGAGAGTGCCCCGACCTTCTTCTGCTGGTCGGCGCCCTTGAAGTTGAAAGCCGAGCAATAGCCGCGCGAGTTGACTTCCTTCTTGCCGAGCAGGATCAGCTCGTTGCCGCCGGAGATCTCCTCCCATACCGTCTTGTTGCCGTCGAGAGCGTCGCGCGACTGGTCGACATAGCCGAGATGCACGGTCTCACCGATGGTGATGGTGCCGGCATCCGGCTTCTCTTGTCCCGTGATCATGCGGAACAACGTGGTCTTGCCGGCGCCGTTCGGACCGATCACGCCGACGATGCCGCCCGGCGGCAGCTTGAAGGTGAGGTTGTCGATCAGCACGCGATCGCCGAAGCTCTTGGACAGCCCGTCGAAATCGACCACATTCTGTCCGAGCCGCTCGGCGACGGGAATGATGATCTGCGCGGTCTGGGTCTGCTTCTCGCTGGCCTTCTTGAGCAGCTCCTCATAGCGCTGGTAGCGCGCCTTGGACTTCGCCTGGCGGGCCTTCGGCGACGCCGCGATCCACTCCTGCTCACGCGCCAAAGTGCGCTGATGCGCGGCATCCTCGCGGCCCTCCTGCTCCAGCCGCTTCTGCTTCTGCTGCAGCCAGGACGAATAGTTGCCCTCGTAGGGGATGCCCCTGCCGCGATCGAGCTCCAGGATCCAGCTGGTGACGTTGTCGAGGAAGTAGCGATCGTGGGTCACGATCAGGATCGCGCCCGGATAATTGCGCAGGTGACCTTCGAGCCAGGACACCGATTCAGCGTCGAGATGGTTGGTCGGTTCGTCCAGCAGCAGCAGCTCGGGCTGGTCGAGCAGCAGCTTGCACAAGGCGACGCGGCGACGCTCGCCGCCGGACAGCTTGGTGACGTCGGCATCGTCGGGCGGACAGCGCAGCGCATCCATCGCCTGGTCGACCTTGCTGTCGAGATCCCAAAGGCCCTGCGCCTCGATCTCGTCCTGCAGCTTGGTCATCTCGTCGGCGGTCTCTTCCGAGTAGTTCATCGCCAGCTCGTTGTACCGATCGAGGATCGCCTTCTGCTTGCCGACGCCGAGCATGACGTTCTCGCGCACCGTGAGCTTCGGATCGAGCTGCGGCTCCTGCTCGAGATAGCCGACGCGGGCACCCTCGGCCACCCAGGCCTCGCCGGTATAGTCCTTGTCGATGCCGGCCATGATCTTGAGCAGGGTCGATTTGCCCGAGCCGTTGACGCCGAGCACACCGATCTTGGCGTCCGGATAGAACGACAGGTGAATGTTATCGAGCACCTTGCGGGTCGGGTAGGTCTTGGACAGACCCTGCATGAAGTAGACGAACTGGCGCGCCATCGCGTGTCCCTTGAAGCCTGCCGGAATTTTCGGAAAATGGTTGCCGCTGATGTAACCGCGCGGTCCCCAAAGGGCAACCGGCGAGCCGGTCTCGGCCGGAACAAATGCCGGGAGAATCCCGGTCAAACTTCGCGCCGGCCCGGCCTGCCGTCCACGGACGATTACGGGTCCGGCACCTTGTGTGCGGCCGATCACGACAATTGCAACCATCTTTTAATTAATTCGGCGGGACACTCGGTCTCGGCCCGCAAGACCCGCGTGCCCAAGCGGCAAAAGCCGCGACCGACAACAGCGAGAGTCCGTCATGGCAGCCTTCACGTCAGCCTCCCTGCCCGCTTCGGCGGCACACCGCAAAGACCGATCCGGGATCGCGGACGACATCCGCGGCTTCTGGCGCGAATTCGTCGCGCGCGCCTTCAACCCGTACCGGCCAGAATTGCACTACATGCGCGGCCCCGGCCCCGCCTGGCGCGCCAAGTACGGCCATGACGCCGCGTTCCGGCTGAAGTCCCGCCTCGATTGACGTCGCCTGGGTCCGCGTAAGAGCGTGACGATGCCTTGCGCAACCAGCCCGTTGCGCGCAAGCATGGCTCCATTCCTGACGGCATTCACCATTGCCGCCGTCCCCCGATGAATGGACCCTGCCGATGACACGGCTGCGCTGTGCGATCCTCGACGACTATTACGATACAGCCCTCTCATTGGCCGACTGGCCCCGGCTGGCCGACAGGGTGGATGTGACGGCTTTCACACAGCCGTTCGGCAACGAGGAAGCGGCCGCCAGCGCGCTCGCCGATGCCGACATCATCTGCGCGATGCGCGAGCGGACGCCATTGCCCCGCTCCCTGATCGAGCGATTGCCGAAGCTGAAGCTCCTGATCACCTCGGGCATGCGCAACGCCGCCATCGACATGGAGGCCGCCAAGGCACGCAGCGTCGTCGTCTGCGGCACGCAATATGGCCGTGACCCCACCGCACCGCTCACCATGGGCCTGATCCTGGAGCTGACGCGCAGGATCGGCCAGGAGAACGCGCGCATGCACGCCGGGGAGCCCTGGCAGGCGCTGGGCGGCGTGGAGATCGAGGGCAAGACGCTGGGCGTAATCGGGCTGGGCAAGCTCGGCACCAAGGTCGCAGAGCTCGGCAAGGCGTTCGGCATGAACGTGATCGCCTGGAGTCCCAATTTGACGCCCGAACGCTGCGAGGCGGCGGGAGTAGGCTACGCGACCAAGGAGAAGCTGTTCACCGCCGCCGATGTCATCACCGTCCACGTCGTGCTCAGCGATCGCTCACGCGGGCTGGTGGGCGCGGCCGACATCGCGCGCATGAAGCCGACCGCCTATCTCGTCAACACCTCGCGCGCGCCGATCGTCAACGAGGCGGCGCTGCTGCAGGCGCTGCGCGACCAGCGCATCGCCGGTGCCGGGCTCGACGTGTTCTCGGTGGAACCGCTGCCGGTCACCCATCCGCTGCGCGGGCTCGGCAACGTCGTGCTCACACCACATCTCGGCTACGTCACCGAGGAGAGTTTTCGCGCCCATTACGGCCAGATGGTCGATTGCATCGCCACCTGGCTCGCAGGGGCCGAGCCGCCGCGCCGGCTGGCTTAAAAGCAGACGAGAGCGGCCCTCACAGCAAAACACCCTCCGAGGAGGGTGTTTTCAACGTGATCAGCTCGCACGCGCCCGCCTCAGCGGATCGTCACCGGCGGCGGCAGCGGCTGCATGTTGGCGGGCTGGCCAGCCGCCGGCACGGTCGCCTGGGCCTGGACGGGCGCCTGGGCCGGGGCCGTGGCAGCAGCCATGTTCTTGCTGGAACCTGGAGGCGCACCGCCCGGCATCACGACCACACGGGTGCCGACCTTGACCCGGTCGAACAGGTCGGCGACGTCGTCGTTCAGCATGCCGATGCAGCCCGACGACACGAACTTGCCAATCGTCGACGGCTGGTTGGTGCCGTGGATGCGGTACACGGTCGAGCCGAGATACATCGCGCGGGCACCGAGCGGATTGCCGGGACCGCCGGCCATGAAGCGCGGCAGATAGGGCTGCCGCTCGATCATCTCGCTCGGCGGATACCAGTCCGGCCACTCGGTCTTCTTGGTGATCTTCTGCACGCCGGTCCAGGTGAAGCCTTCGCGGCCGACACGGACGCCGTAGCGCATCGCCCGGCCGTTGCCGAGCACCAGATAGAGGTAGGTGTTGGGCGTATCGACGACGATCGTTCCCGGCGGCTCCTTGGTGACGAAGTCGACCTCCTGGCGGCGCAGGTTCGGCGGCAGCGGCGCCGGCGCCGCATCGGGTTGTTCCTCGGGCGGCAGAGCTGCCACCGTCATCGGCCGATCTCCGGCGGCCGGGGCCTGTGCCGCGCCCGCGACGGCCGGAGCGCCACCGACGGCGCCGGGCGGCCGCGGCGCGCCTGCGTCGCCACCGGGCGCGCTGGCGCCACCATAGGCCTGCTGGCTGGAGGCAGGACGATCACCGTAGATTACCGGGGGCGGACCAGCCGGGCGGCCATAGCGCGGATCATCCGGGGACATCACCGGGCCGGTCGGAGCGGCTCCGTAGACCGTCGCACCGGCCGGACGTCCATAACGAGGATCGTCGGGAGAAAGGATGGGACCGGTCGGAGCCGCAGCACCATAAACCGGCGCATTGGCTGGACGACCGTAGCGCGGATCGTCCGGCGAGATCACCGGGCCGGGCGGCGGCAACGCCGCGGAATTGCCAGGCGCATTCTCATCGTCGAGCGCGTCAAAATCCTGCCCCTGCCCGCGCGCATCGGCCGGGTAAGGCGTCGGCGCCGGTGAGTACGCTCCAGGCGCGGTCTGATAGACCTGCTGTGCCTCGGCAAACGAAGTTGCCGTCACGCCCGCTGCCGCGACCGCGCAAACCGTCAGGATTTGTCTGATCATCATCGCCCTTGCAGTATCCCCAAGCCGCCGATTGGGACCTTTGCTGTGCCAGATGGCCGAAGATAGCGGCGCATTCAAGACAATTCCGGCCTGAGCGGCCCGACTTCGGCAATTTGTGATCATGTCTCCGTCGTTGCACGGAAGTCTCACGCCGCTGAAAAAGTGCGGCGGAGCCCCCGCAGGCCCCATGGATGCCGTGATTTGCCGAGCGGGCGGGAACACTTCCGGTATTCTGACCTGAGCCTGATTCGCGATGCACGGCAGAAGCCGGCCTCGTCGCGAACGCGGCATTCCCTGTGATCACCGCGTTCCCTACTGGCTCTAAGGTCTCGGCAGTCACGCTGCCGTGGCGAGAGTTACCGTCAATGCTTCCCGGCTTTCGTTTTCTGGTCGCCGCGATCGTCTGTTCCATCTCTCTCACCATCTTCGGCATGGGCGCTGCGGCCCTGCTGCGCGCGGCCCACGAGCAGTTCGCCAGCAACGCGTCCTGGCGCACCACTCAGGCCTCGGGCTTCACCACGTTCCTGCCGCCGGCCGAACCCCCGCCGGTGCTCGCGGTGCTGCGGGTGGATTCGATTCCGACACCGCCGGTGACGCCGCCGCCGGTCGTGGCCGATGCTCCCCCGGCAGCGTCCGAGCCGCCGAGCGCGCCGTCGACGGCGGCGCCGGCCGCCGAGACGCCCGAGGCGACGCCCGTTGCGGTGGCCACCGATGTGCCTACGCCCTCGCTGCCGGCGGAAACGGTCGACACGTCCCGCACCTCCGCCATCGTCGAGACCGCGTCCGTGACGAACGACCGGATCGAGAGCACCAAACCGGAGCACCCCATTCCGGACACGTCCGCTTCGATCGTCGTTCCGGTCGAAAAAGTCTCCGACAGGCCGAGCATGGACAGTTCGCCCGCGACTGCAGCGCCGCCCCCGCCGCCGGCGTCGACCGAAGCTGCGGCCGCCGTGGTCTCACCGCCGCCGCCGGCTCCTCAGATTCTCGCCAGCGCCGATCCGATGATGACGACCGCAGCCGCCGCCGCGCCCGTTCCGGCGGTGCTCGACCCGATCGCGGCCAAGCTCGCCGCGCTGGCCGAGCAGCCGGCGCACCAGGAGCGGCCCGCGGCCGGCGAGCATCGTGCCTCGGTGAAGGTCGCGAGCGTTCAGTTGCGCCGGAGCATCCTCAAGAAGCGCCAGGCCCGGGAGAAGCAGGTTGCGGCGCGCCGCGCCAAGCAGCGGCGCATCGCCCAGCGCGTCAGGGCGGCGCGGCAGGCAGCGGCCCAACTGCAGCAACAGACCGCGTTCCCCGATCCATTCGGACAGCAGCCATTTGGTCAACCGCAGGCGGCCGTCCAGCAGGCTGCCGGGCCGCGCACGCGGTAGGCGGAGCTAGCGATCAGGCCGGCCCGGTCGCAACCGGCGGACCGTTCTCGACGCCCCATTCCGACCACGAGCCGTCGTAGAGCGCGGTGTCGCGGATGCCGAGACGATAGAGCGCCAGCGTCAGCACCGCCGCCGACACCCCGGAGCCGCAGGAGGTGACGATCGGCCTGGCGAGATCGACGCCAGCGGCGCCGAACGCCTTACGTAGCTCGTCTAGCGGCTTCATCACGCCGGTCGCCGCGTCGAACAGCTCCGCATAGGGCAGATTGCGGCTGCCGGGGATATGGCCGGATCGGAGACCGGGCCGCGGCTCGGCGACCTCGCCCGCGAAGCGCGGCGCCTGCCGCGCATCGATCACCTGCTCGGCATTGCCGGCGAGATTGGCAACCATCTGCTCGATCCGGCGCACGCGCGCGGCATCGAACGTCGCGCTGAACGTGCCAAGCGCCGGCGTGACCTGCCCGCTCTCGACCCGGCGCCCCTCCGCCATCCACTTCTTCAGCCCGCCGTCGAGCACGCGCACATCCGTGTGGCCGAACGACAGGAACATCCACCAGGCGCGCGGCGCGGCGACCCAGCCGCCGGAATCATAGACCACCACCGTATCGCCATTGCTGACGCCGAGCCGGCCGGCGTCGCGGCCGAACTGCGCGGCGCTCGGATACATGTGCGGCAGCGGATTGGAATGGTCGGAGACCTCGTCGACGTCGAAAAACACGGCGCCGGGGATGTGCGCCTTCAGGTAATCGTCCTTCGGCAGCGGCAGCACACCCGGCATCTTGAAGGTCGCGTCGAGCACCTTCACCTTGGGATCGCCCAGATGCGCAGCGAGCCAGTCGGTGGAGACGAGAGGGTCGTCGTGGATGGTCATGCGCAAAAGCTCCGGGCTTCACATTCGATCGTCATCGCCGGACTTGATCCGGCGATCCACCTTGTCGAAGCGATGGACACGCGGGTCAAGCCCGCGTGCGACGGGCAGCGATCAATCCTTCTTCTTCGGCGCCCAGGCCTCGACCGGCCCGCCGCAGTCGCGCCACGCCGCGAAACCGCCACCGATATGGGCGACCGGCTTCAGGCCCATGTCCTGCGCGGTCTTGGCCGCGAGCGCCGAGCGCAGGCCGCCGGCGCAATGAAAGATGAACGTCTTGTCCTGCTGAAAGACCGGCTTGGCATAGGGGCTCTGCGGGTCGATCCAGAACTCCAGCATGCCGCGGGTGCACGAGAACGCGCCGGGAATCCTGCCCTCACGCTCGATCTCTCGGGGGTCCCTGATATCGACGATCACGACATCGTCGCGCTTCGCCGCCGCGATCGCCTCAGCCGCCGAGAGCGTCTCGATCTCGGCATTGGCTTCATCGAGCAGCGCCTTGATCCCGCGCGTGATGGTCTGGGGCATGTCTTCTTCCTTCGTCTTTTCCAGCCGCCGAGCGGCGTCGTTTCGCGTCTACATTCCGGGGTCGTCCGTCAGGACCGAACCCGGAATCCAGAGCCGATCGCACAAGCTCGATATTCCGGATTTGGTCGCTATCGCGACCGCCCGCAACGACGGCCTTGCATCGCGCGCCGCAGAACGAGCGCCTTACCTCACCAGCTCCTTCATCGCCGCTTCCAATCCCTCGATCGTGATCGGATACATGCGCTCGGAGAAGATGCGGCGAATGATGGTGGTGGACTCCGAATAGTCCCAATGCTTCTGCGCCACCGGATTGAGCCACACCGCGTGGGGATAGGTGCGGATGACGCGGTCGAGCCACACCGAGCCCGGCTCCTCGTTGACGTGCTCGACCGAGCCGCCGGGCACCATGATCTCGTAAGGCGACATCGAGGCGTCGCCGACGAACACCACCTTGTAGTCGTGCGGGTACTTGTGCAGCACGTCCCAGGTCGGCGTGCGGTCGGTGAAGCGGCGCTTGTTCTGCTTCCACACGCCCTCATAGAGGCAGTTGTGGAAGTAGAAATATTCCATGTGCTTGAATTCGCTCTTGGCGGCCGAGAACAGCTCCTCGACCTGGGCGATGTGCGAATCCATCGAGCCGCCGATGTCGAAGAACACCAGCACCTTCACCGCATTGCGCCGCTCGGGCCGCATGTGCACGTCGAGATAGCCGTGATTGGCGGTCTCGCGGATCGTGGTGTCCAGATCGAGCTCGTCCGGCGCGCCGGTGCGGGCGAACTTGCGCAAGCGGCGCAGCGCCACCTTGATGTTGCGGATGCCGAGCTCGACATTGCCGTCGAGATCCTTGAACTCGCGCCGGTCCCACACCTTCACGGCGCGATTGTTGCGGTTCTTCTCCTGGCCGATGCGGACGCCTTCGGGGTTGTAGCCATAGGCGCCGAATGGCGACGTGCCCGCCGTGCCGATCCACTTGCTGCCGCCCTGGTGGCGGCCCTTCTGCTCTTCCAGGCGCTTCTTCAAGGTCTCCATGAGCTTGTCCCAGCCCATGGCCTCGATCTCTTTCTTCTCTTCCTCGGTGAGGTATTTCTCGGCCAGCTTCCTCAGCCATTCCTCGGGGATTTCAGCCTTCTCCATCGCGTCGAGCAGGCTCTCCAGCCCCTTGAACACGGAGCCGAACACGCGATCGAACTTGTCGAGATTGCGTTCGTCCTTCACCAGCGCGGTGCGCGACAGATAGTAGAAATTCTCGACCGAGTGCTCGGCGAGGTCGGCGTCGACAGCCTCCATCAGCGTGAGATATTCACGCAAGGAGACCGGGACCTGCGCGTCGCGCAGTGCTGTAAAGAATTGCAGGAACATGCCCATTAGATCGCGCGGCTGGGAGGGCACGTCAAGGGCCGCTCCCCGCCCCGCGCTGGACCCGCCGGCATTTTGCTCTACAATCCCTGGAACAACAGGCGGAATGGGGGCTTTCATGGGTATCATTGCAGCACTGATCATCGGCGCCGTCGCGGGCTGGCTGGCGGGGCTGATCGTGCGCGGCGCAGGTTTCGGCCTGATCGGCAACATGGTCATCGGCATCATCGGCGCGCTGGTCGCAAGCTACGTGCTGCCGGCGCTGCACATTGCGCTTGCCAGCGGCACGCTGGGGGCGATCCTGGACGCCACGATCGGCGCCGTCATCGTGCTCGTGATCCTCTCATTGATCAGGCGCGCTTGATTATTTCTGCTTCCGATGGCAGCCATCATCTCAAAGCCGCAGCGGCGTTGCCGCTGCGTAGCCACTCAACACAAGTTCGAACGATGAGCGAGACGCGATGAAATTTACCGGCACCCAGGACTACGTCGCCACCGACGACCTCAAAGTGGCCGTCAATGCGGCGATCGTGCTCGAGCGCCCGCTGCTGGTGAAGGGCGAGCCGGGGACCGGCAAGACCGTGCTGGCCGAGGAAGTCGCCAAGGCCGTCAACGCGCCGCTGCTCACCTGGCACATCAAGTCGACCACCAAGGCGCAGCAGGGCCTTTACGAATACGACGCCGTCTCGCGACTGCGCGACAGCCAGCTCGGCGACTCCAGGGTGTCCGACATCAAGAACTACATCAAGCGCGGCAAGCTGTGGGAGGCCTTCACGGCCGAGCAGCGGCCGGTGCTCCTGATCGACGAGATCGACAAGGCCGACATCGAGTTTCCGAACGACCTGCTGCTCGAGCTCGACCGGATGGAATTCCACGTCTACGAGACCAACGAGACCATCAAGGCGAAGCTGCGCCCGATCGTCATCATCACGTCCAACAACGAGAAGGAGCTGCCGGATGCGTTCCTGCGCCGCTGCTTCTTCCACTACATCAAGTTCCCCGATCCGGATACGATGGGCCGGATCGTCGACGTGCACTTCCCGAACATCAAAAAGCGGCTGGTCGAGGAAGCGCTGCGCATCTTCTTCGAGGTCCGCGACGTGCCCGGCCTGAAGAAGAAGCCGTCGACCTCCGAGCTGCTCGACTGGCTCAAGCTGCTGCTCAACGAGGACATCGGTCCCGAGCAGCTGCGCGAGCGCGATCCGCGCAAGCTGATCCCGCCGCTGCACGGTGCGCTGCTCAAGAACGAGCAGGACGTCCACCTGTTCGAGCGGCTCGCCTTCCTCAGCCGGCGCGAGGTGTGAGGGCGCCCGGCTCAATCCGACCGGCGCGTCATTGCGGCGCCGTCCTCTTGATCAGGCGTCCGAGCGCACGCATGATCCCATCGACGGCAATCGGCTTCTCGCAGCGGAGGATCTTCGAGAAGCGGTCCGGGATCACCGATTCGTCATAGCCGGTGGTGAAAACGAAGGGCACGCCGCGTTCGACCAGCAGATCGGCGACCGGAAACGCCATGTCGCCGCGCAGGTTCACGTCGAGAACGGCGCCTTCGATCCGCCCCTCGCGTTTGATCAAGGCGAGCGCGTCAGGGACGGTTCCGACCGGGCCCAGGATCGTGCCGCCGGCACTACCGAAGGCGCAGCGCAGCTCGTCGGCAAGCATATACTCGTCCTCGACGATGAGGATATGACGGTCGCGAAGCGAGCGTTCAGGCATGATCCTCAAGCTCCAGTGTGGTGAGCGAAACGGGAATCGATATCGTGCAACGGACACCGTCGGATGCGAAAGCGTACGAGGTCCTCGCGCTGAGCTGATAGGGCAAGGCCTGTTCGATCAGCTCGCGCCCTTGCCCCGTGCCGACGGGCATCGTGGCTGGCGGCGGCATGTCGACGCCGCTCTCGCGCCACTCGATATGCAGCCAGGGCTGGCCTTCCGCGCCTTCGCGCTCGAGCGACCAGACCACGCAGAGCCGGCCCGAGGGCTGCGCCAGCGCGCCATACTTGACCGCGTTGGTGGCGAGCTCGTGCAGGGCCATGGCAAGGGTCTGAACGGTCGACGACCGCAGCCTGACGCCGGACGGTCCCGACAGCCCGATGCGCTCCGAACCGCCGGCGACAGCCGACAGCTCGCTACGGATCAGATCGTCGAAGGTGACGCGATCATTCTCCTTGAGGCGGGACAGCAGGCCCTGGGCTCGGGACAGCGTATCCAGCCGATCACGGAAGCGGGCGCGAAAATCGCCGAGATCGGCGCTGGCACGCGCCGTCTTGTCGGCCATCGAGCGGACCACGCCCAGCAGGTTGCGGGTGCGATGCTGCAGTTCGGCCACCAGCACCTTCTGCCGCTCCTCCCATTCACGCCGCTCGGTCACGTCGACCATGGCGCCGGTCATGCGGATCGGTCGTCCCGCGTCGTCATAGAAGAAGCGCCCACGGCCGTACAGGCAGCGAATTGCGCCGCCCGGATGCACCACGCGAAACTCGCTGACATATTCCTGGTGCGCCTCCATCGCGCGGTGAAGCGCGGCTTCGGCTGCGGGACGATCGTCGGGATGGATGCGCGCCGCCCAGGCCTCGTAGCTGGGGGTCAGCTCGCCAACAGCATAGCCTTCCATGCGAAAGTGCTCGTCCGACCAATAGACCTCGCCGGTTGCGACGTTCCAGTCCCACAGGCCGAGCCGCCCGACCTCGACCGCGCTGCGCAGGCGCTCCTCGCTCTTGCGCAATTCCCGTTCGGCCTTGTTCTGCTCGGAGATGTCGCGCGCCGTCCCGAACCACTCGATGATCTCGCCGTCACGCCCGAGAATGGGGATGGCGCGCGAATCGATCCAGCCGAGGCTGCCATCGATCCTGATCACGCGGTGCTCCAGCTCGAACATGCCCTTCGTCGCGACGGCCCTGCTGATCGCCGCAGTCACCTGCGCCTGATCGTCCGGATGAATGTATTTGGCGAGCCAGCCCTGGCTCGGTTTCATCGTATCGGCGATGAAGTCCTTGCCCTGCAACTGGCGCATCTCCCGCCAGTCCGGGCTCATGCGATAGACGACGTCGGAGCTCGCGGTTACGAAAGCGCGATAGCGCTCCTCGCTGGCGCGCAGTCGCTCCGTCGCTTCGGCACGCAGACGGGCCATCTTGAGATGCGCTTCGACACGCGCCAGCAGTTCACGCGCACTGAACGGCTTGATCAGATAATCATCCGCACCGGCCTCCATGCCTTCGACGCGGCTCTCTTCTCCGGCCCGGGCCGACAGCAGGATCACCGGGATGGTACCGACCCGTTCATCGGCGCGCAGCCGTGCCAGCAACTGCATGCCGTCGATGCGCGGCATCATCACATCGGACAGAACGAGGTCGGGCTTGTCGCGGGCGATGGCCGCGAGCGCGGCTTCGCCATCGGCGACGGTCTCGACATCGTAGCGCGCGGCGAGCAGGCGGCGGACATAGTCGCGCATGTCGGCATTGTCGGCGGCCAGGAGGATGCGGGGGCGCGGCCCGGCCCTGTCGGCTGATGGCGTGGTGATGTCGATGTCCGGAACGGCATGCGCGTCGAGCGACGGCGGATCCGGTAGCCAGCGCAATGCCTCCGCGATGAACGGCCGCGCACCGCGAAGCATCGGTTCCTGCGCCGGCGCCGCATCGGACGGGAGATGACTTCGTCCCCTGGGGATTCTGACCGCGAACGTGCTCCCCTGCCCGGCTTCGCTGGTCGCCGCGACGGATCCGCCGTGCAGCTTGGCGAGCTCATGCACCAGTGCGAGCCCGATGCCCGAGCCTTCATGGGTGCGGCCGAACGCGCCGGCGACGCGATGGAAACGCTCGAAGAGCCGCGGCAGCTCGTGCTGCGGGATGCCGGTCCCGGTGTCCTTCACGCTCAGCTCGAAATGACGATCGCAGGTGACGAGCCGGACCTCGATGTCGCCCGTGAAGGTGAATTTGAACGCGTTGGAGAGCAGGTTGAGGACGATCTTCTCCCACATTTCGCAATCGACATAGGCCGGCTCCGGCAGCGTCGGGCAATCCACGATCAGCCTGAGGCCGGCGGCTTCGATCGCCGAGCGGAAGGTGCTGGCGATCTCCGCGGTCAGGCTCGCGAGGTCCACCGGCGCGTAGACCGCCTGCATCCTGCCGGCCTCGATCCGCGAGAAATCCAGCAGCGTGTTGACCAGCTTGAGCAGCCGCAAGGCATTGCGCTGGGCGATCTCCAACCGGTCGCGATCTGCCGGCGGCAAGCTCTGCGACCGCAGCACATCTTCGAGCGGACCGAGCATCAGCGTCAGCGGCGTACGGAACTCGTGGCTCACATTGGCGAAGAACGCGGTCTTGGCGCGATCGATCTCGGCGAGCGTCTCAGCGCGGCGCCGCTCCTGCTCATAGGCGAGCGTCTCGGCGAAGGCGCTGCCGAGCTGAGCGGCCATCAGATCGAAGAAGCCCTGATGCTCGGCGTCGAGCGCGCGGCGCGGATTGACGCCACAGATCAGGATCGCCGTCGCCTGCTCCCGCCCCGTCGCAACCGGCAGCGCCAGTGCCAGCTGCGGCGGCTCGGGCCATGCGCCGGTCGGGACGCCGGCAAATTTCGCACGATCCAGCACGACGCGAATCGGCGCCACCGCGCGCGCCGCCGCCCGGATCGGCCACAGCCCGTCCCCATCGCTGTCGAGGGCAATCTGCGCCGGCGCGATTGCACTGTCCGGGTGTACCCCCGCGGCGCTCAGCAACCGTGCCGATCGCTGGTCCTCGCCGAGTTGGTAGATCAGCGCAAACGGGACATCATGCGGATTCTCGGCGAGGACGTCGGTGGCTTCGCGACAAGCATCCGCCAGACTGTCGGCACGGCCGCGCGCGGCGAGATCGCGCAAGGTCCGCATGCGGCGTTCGCCCACGACCCGGGCCGTCGTCTCGATGACGGGGGTGAAGACACCGCCGACACCGCCGGTCTCGTCGCGAATCGGCGAATAGGAGAACGAAAAATAGGTCTCTTCGAGGTAGCCATGGCGGTCGATGAACAGCGGCATGTCGCGCGAACGGGTCGCTTCGCCAAGTCCAACGACGTGCCGCAACATCGGGCCAATGACCTCCCAGATCTCGGACCATACCGCGTGCCCCGGCGCTCCGAGCGCGGCCGGATGCTTCTGCGAGCCGAGGATCGGGCGATATTCGTCATTGTAGAGCATGACGAGCTCCGGGCCCCACCAGATCAGGATCGGGAACGCGCAGTCCAGGCAGGTGCTGATCGACGTGCGCAACGACTGAGGCCAGCTCTCGGGCGGCCCCAACGGCGTCCGTGACCAATCATGGATGCGCATGAGCGCTCCCATCTCCCCGCCTCCCTGCAGGAAGTCGGCCCCGCGCGCGAACGCCTGAAACGTCGCGCGACCGGCATCCGAATGCTCGTTCACTCCTGGCCCCTTTTTCATCGCACAATATCGTGAAATGCGCGCGGGCGCCAAGCACTGGCCAGAACGGGCAACGAGCGCATCAACGAGGAACTCGGCGGCGCGGCGGGATCCATCCGTCCATCCACAGCCGATCTCGCAACTTGGGACAGTCCAACGCAAACGCTCGACGTGCGCGGCTGCGCTTGTTAAGCGCCAGCCTCTGCGTGAAGCGGGGTTGAGTCGGGGCACATGACGGTTGCGATCGAGATGGGGCAGACGGCGGCGGGATCGCCTGCCGCCCTGGACCTCGAGGAACTGCTGGCGACCCGGCTCCTGGTGCAGGGCAATTCCGGCTCCGGCAAGTCGCATCTCCTGCGCCGCCTGCTGGAGCAGAGCGCGCCCTGGGTGCAGCAGACGATCATCGACCCCGAGGGTGACTTCGTCACCTTGGCCGAGCGATTCGGCCATCTCGTGATCGAGGCCGAGGACCACACCGAGCGCGCCCTGCAGGTCGCCGGCGAACGGGCCCGGATGCATCGCGTCTCGACGGTGCTCAACCTCGAAGGCCTCGACGCCGAGAATCAGATGCGGCGCGCGGCCGCCTTTCTCAACGGCCTGTTCGAGATCGCCCGCGACCACTGGTACCCGATGCTCGTCGTGGTCGACGAAGCCCAATTGTTCGCACCGGCCGTCGCGGGCGAAGTCTCCGACGAGGCCCGCAAGGCGTCGCTGGGCGCGATGACCAACCTGATGTGCCGCGGCCGCAAGCGCGGGCTGGCGGGCGTGATCGCGACGCAGCGGCTGGCGAAGCTCGCCAAGAACGTCGCGGCCGAGGCCTCGAACTTCCTCATGGGCCGCACCTTCCTCGACATCGACATGGCCCGCGCTGCCGACCTGCTCGGCATGGAGCGGCGCCAGGCCGAGGCGTTCCGCGACCTCGAGCGCGGCCAGTTCATGGCGCTGGGCCCCGCGCTGTCGCGCCGGCCGTTGGGCCTGCGCATCGGCCCGACCGACACCAAGCCGCGCAACGCGACGCCGCGGCTGATGCCGCTGCCGGAAGCGTCGCTCGAAGACGCCCGCGCGGTGATTCTCGCCACACCGCCGCCCGAGACCAACGCGCGGCCGCAGCGCAAGCCGCAGCCCGAGCTGCTCGACCAGCTGATGGCGGCGAAGTCTGCTGCGCTCGAGCTGCGCCCCGAGCCGCCGGCGCCCGCCGTCAGCGAGGAGGAGCTCGCCGAGCGCAAAGCCCGCGTCGAGCGCGTCTTGCGCGCGGTGCTGGCCGAGCCCGACGCGGGCTTCCGCGCCGTCGGCGTGCTCTACCAGGAGTTCGTCGTCCGCTGCCGCATCGAGGGGCTCGGCACAGCCGTGCCCGACCTCAACGAGTTCCGCCGCATGCTGACCCGCGCCCGTGCCGGCCTCGGCGGCGATGACGCGGCCGACGACGCCGGCTGGCAGGACGTCACCTTGCGCGCCTCGCTGCTGCCCGAGGACATGCAGGGCGTGTTCATGATGATCGCCCGCGCCGCCAAGGACGGCCGCCCCTGCCCGAGCGATGCCGCGATCGCCCGCGCCTACGGCTCGCACTCGCTGCGCCGGGCGCAGCGCCTGCTGACCTATATCGAAGACCAGGGCCTCATCGTCTGCCAGCTCGACGGCGCCGGCCGCCGCATCGTCACGCTGGTCGAGCTCGCCTGGGCCACCGCGCCAGGCGATCCCAATGCCGACGATGCGACCAACGAAGGCCTCGTCGCTTCGTCGTCGTGAGAGGTGCCCGGTTTGCTCCGGGCGCCTCCCGCCGTCGTCCGCGATCAGGTCGCGGCGATCCTGCCCATCGCCGGATCGCTGATGCTGGGCCGACCGTTCTCGACGTGGCCTGCAAGCTGCCAGCTGAAGTTGGCGTCGCCGTCCGTCGTGACCGTCAGGTCGTACCAGCCATGGGTCTGCTGCAGGCGAACCCGCGTCTCCAGCCGCTGGCCGCGCTGCAGCCGGTGCCGCTCGCTGCGTCCGGTGTAGTTGTCGGCCAGAGTCACCACGCAGCTCGCGCCCTTGTTGGTGAGCGCGATCGCAAGGCTGCGGGCATCGTCGCCGTCGTCCCAATCGCAGAGATGGACGGTATCGACATCGACGAGCGCCGCGGTGGTGGCGACGCCGCCCTTGAAGTGGCGGAAGAAGCCGTTCGGCCCGTACACCGACAGATCGTACTGGCCGGCGCTGGCCGCGAGGTCCCACACGCCGTGCAGCGATTTCCCGGCTTCGACGGTGTAGCTCCACGGGCCGGCCGCGGTGTTGCCGGAACGAACGTGGAAGCAGACGCCGGCCTGCCCCGGATTGACGAAGCGGATTCCGAACGTCTTGTGCGCGGCATCGGCATCGCCGTCGACACGCAGATCGTAGGGCAGCGCGCGCGCCGGACGGATGCCCGGCTCCTGCTGCGGCAGGACCTGCTTGGCGGGCGGCACCGGATGATAGTCGTCGAAGCGCGCGCCCGAGGTGATGTCGGCGACCGGCGGCTTGTAGCCGGCCGTGCTCGGCAGCGGCGCCATGCCTTCGTTGGGCGATGTGAAGTTGAACGCCGAGGTGAGATCGCCGCACACCGCGCGCCGCCATGCCGGGATGTTGCTCTCGAACAGATCGGGCGCCTTGTGGTGGAAGCGGCGCTCGATGAAGCGGATCACAGAAGTGTGGTCGAACACTTCCGAGCACACGAAGCCGCCGCGCGACCACGGCGACACCACCAGCATCGGCACGCGGACGCCGAGGCCGTAGGGACCGGCCATGTGGCTGCCATCGCCGGCGAAGAGGTCCGTGCTCACATCGACGGTCGACTGTCCCCAGGCCTGCGACATCGCCGGATACGGACCGACGACATGGTCGAAGAAGCCGCCGCCTTCGTCGTAGTTGATGATCAGCGCGGTCTTGCTCCACAGCTCCGGATTCGACGTCAGGATGTCGAGCACCTTGGAGATGTACCAGGCGCCCGGCCCCGGCAGCCAGTTCGGATGCTCGCTGAACGCCTCGGGAGCTGCGATCCACGAGACCTGCGGCAGCGTGCCGTTGCGGACGTCGTTGCGCAGCCCGTCGAACAGGTTCTCGAACGTGCCGCCATTGGCGATGTTGCTGCCGCGCAGCGCCTTCTCGTACAGCGGACTGCCTGCTTGCGAATTCTGGTACTGGTGGAAATACAGCAGCGAGTTGTCGCCGTAATTGCCGATCCACGGATTCTGGGTCCAGCCCCAGGAGCCGGCTGCATTCAGCCCGGTGCCGATGTCCTGATAGACCTTCCAGGAGATGCCCGCCTTCTCCAGCCGCTCCGGGAACGTGGTCCAGTCGTAGCCGGCTTCCGCATTGGTGATGACCGGTCCGCCACCCTTGCCATCGTTGCCGTCCCAGCCGGTCCACAGGTAGTAGCGATTCGGATCGGTCGGTCCCATCACCGAGCAGAAATACTGATCGCACACCGTGAAGGCGTCGGCCAGCGCATAGTGCCAGGGCAGATCCTGCCGGTTCATGCAGGTCATGGTCGTGGTGCCCTTGTTGGCGATCCACTTGTCGTAGTTGCCGTTGTTCCAGGCCTTCTGACCGTCGTTCCAGCCATGGGCGACGTCCTCGACATAGACCTGGCCGGCATTGTCGACGCGGAACGGCATCACCGCCCCCGCGCCGTTCGGCTGCTGCCACACCGGGTTGCCGTTCGGCAGCTTCACCGCGCGGGGATCGTTGAAGCCGCGCACGCCGCGCATCGCACCGAAATAATGGTCGAAGGCGCGGTTCTCCTGCATCAGCACCACGATGTGCTTGACGTCCTCGATGCTGCCGTGGCGATTGAACGCCGGAATGGCATGCGCGCGCTCGATGCTCTGGCCGAGGGCGGCGGTCGCAGCCGACGCTCCGAGCAGCCGCAGGAACTCGCGCCGGTTGTGCGCGATCGTGTTCGACATCTCGTTCATTCCCCATGGTGATGACGGTGTCGAGCGGCTTAGGTCGGCGCGTTAACAACCGCGTGACCGGGCGGTAAAGGATGTGTGGCAGGCTTTTGACGCCGCGCGGCGGAGCGGCATTCGCGGCGAGGGCGCCCTGCCGCGATGCACGTCGAAGCCGCCATTGCCCTTGCACCCGAGACGAAAAGCTGAATGATCCGTTCGGGTTGCGACGACGACAGACCGGGCGAGCCCGGATTTGGCGGGTTGCGTTGTTGAGGATGGTTTGCATATGCCGACGTTGACGGTGCAAGCGGCGGGTCTGGAGGGCGCGGTGGCATGGACATGGCTGCAGGTCGTGTCCAACGGACTGATCGCCAGCGCCTTCTTCACCATCGCCTTCGTCGTCGGCACGTTCCTGCGGCGGCGCTGGCGCGACGTCATGTTCCGCGGCATCGTCGGGGCGCTTGCGACCTTCGTGGCCGTCGTCGGGGTCACCCGCCTGCTCGCGATCGTCGATCTCTGGGTGCCGACCTCGACCATCACGGACATCATCAACGTCTTTCTCGGCGTCACCTCGATCGGAATCATCGTCATCATGATCAAGATGCTGCCTCAGCTTCTGGTCCTGCCGACGCGCATCACCTTGCAGAAAGCCTATGCGCAGCTCGAGGAGGAGATCCGGCAGCGCCGCGCCGCGGAAGCGATGGTGCGGCGATTCCAGGAAATCGAGGCCAACGAGGCCCAGGTCCGTCAGGCGCAGAAGATGGAGGCGATCGGCCAGCTCACCGGCGGCGTCGCGCACGACTTCAACAACATCCTGACCGTCATCACCGGGACGATCGAGATCCTTGCCGACGCCGTCAAGGACAAGCCCCAGCTCGCCGGCATCGCCGGCATGATCAGCGCCGCCGCCGAGCGCGGCGCCGATCTGACCCGGCATCTGCTCGCCTTCTCGCGCCGCCAGCCGCTGCAGCCGCGCGCCACCGACATCAATGCACTCATCGTCGAGGCCGGCCGCCTGCTGCGGCCGACCCTCGGCGAGCAGATCGAGATCGAATCGATGCTGGCCCATGACAGCGCGCCGGCGCTGATCGATCCGAGCCAGCTCTCGACCGCGATCCTCAACCTCGCGCTCAACGCCCGCGACGCGATGCCGGACGGCGGCAAGCTGACCCTGGAGACCAAGAACGTCACGCTCGACGAGCACTATGCGCAGTTGAACCGCGACGCCAAGCCCGGCAGCTACGTCATGATCGCGGTCAGCGACACCGGCCAGGGCATTCCCGGCCCGCTGCTCGACAAGGTGTTCGAGCCGTTCTTCACCACCAAGGACGTCGGCAAGGGCTCGGGCCTCGGGCTCAGCATGGTCTATGGCTTCGTCAAGCAGTCGAACGGCCACGTCAAGATCTACAGCGAGGAAGGCCACGGCACCACCGTGAAGCTCTATTTGCCGCGGGCCGCGGGCGCGCCGGAGCTGCCCGCCGCCGACACGGCACGTCCGGCGGTGGCGCGCGGCGGCGAGACCATTCTGATCGTCGAGGATGATGCGCTGGTGCGGGACTACGTGGTCGCGCAGGTGCGGCGGCTCGGCTATCGCACGCTCGCCGCCAGCAACGCCGCCGAGGGCCTGGCGCTGATCGACAATCCGGAACGCATCGACCTGCTGTTCACCGACGTCATCATTCCAGGCGGCATGAACGGCCGCCAGCTCGCGAT
Source organism: Bradyrhizobium sp. HKCCYLRH2060 (assembly GCF_051168135.1). Taxonomy (NCBI): domain Bacteria; kingdom Pseudomonadati; phylum Pseudomonadota; class Alphaproteobacteria; order Hyphomicrobiales; family Nitrobacteraceae; genus Bradyrhizobium; species Bradyrhizobium sp. HKCCYLRH2060. Next base: position 140,302 of record NZ_JBNPUK010000010.1, on the reverse strand, counting down.
CGAGGCCGAGAAGCGCCGTCCCGGACTGAAGGTGCTCTACACATCGGGCTACACGGAGAACGCGATCGTGCATCATGGCCGGCTCGATGCCGACGTGCTGCTGCTGGCGAAGCCGTATATGAGCGCCGATCTCGCGCGCATGATCAGGACGGCGCTGGAAGCGTGAGGCGAACCGCGATGGTGGCGCCGGTCGGTCGATGTCTCGCTTGCCAGAGCTCGCGCGTCACAACCGGTGTCGTCCCGGCCCTGCGCCGGGACCCATAGCCACCGGCCATGGTGGTGAAGCGAGATCGATCCACCAGCGTGCCTCACACATCTTCCTGGGGTTATGCGTCCCTGTGCAAGGCCGGGACGACGGCTGAGATCGCGGTTGGCGCCTTCCATCACACTGTGCCCGAGACAACCCATAAAGACGCGACGCCGCCTTCCCGCCGCCCATGAGGCGCAGGTGATGCGGCAATCATGTCCCTCCTGAAAATCGAGAGGGCGCGAGGAAGGCCGGACCTCGGCTGAGGCCCGTGGCCCGCCTGCTCAAAAGAATGCAGGCGGCAGGTACCACAGGTACAGCCGGACAGACCCGGCCTTCCCCGCGCGATGGTTTTACGGTGTCCTTCGTGCTCTCCCTGGGGATCGGCGTTCTTGCCCCCATTTTGCAACAACGCGCCTTTGGCGCGTTGCGCAGACCTCAGCGTCGAGAGGCCAGGACCACACGACTTCGCCGTCCGTCACGACTGCACTCGTCTGGCACAGCCGTCACGTCCATCGCAGCCCGCCTCCACGTTCGTGACGACGCGTACGTCCCTCTGCTCGAGGCGGGATGGGCAAGACCATCGTCCTGATTTGCCCGACGACGCAAGCCGGCGCGGCTGCGGCAAACTAACTCGACGGGCATTTCGCGCATACGAAGCATGCGGAGATTGCCCGTCGGGCACATCTGGCCGGCGCTCCATCCGGATGTGAAGCCGTGAAGATCGGCTGACAATCAGCGGACGGACGGAGCAGCGGCGGCTTCCCCCCGCGCCGCAAGCGGCAATGACGCCTGCCTCAGACTTTCCGACGGCGTCTCACCGTAGATCTTTCGATACTCCCTGGCGAAATGCCCGGGATTGCTGAAGCCACATCGCAAGGCGATCGACGTCACCGTGTCACCTGCTTTCGCATCGTACAGCAAGCGGTGCGCATGTTGGATTCGCGTCAGCTTGATCTTCTCGGCCAAGGAGACGCCGCTCTTCGCGAAGTACTGATAGACCGTGCGAGGGCTGACGCCGTAGCGAACCGCGAGCTGCTGGATCGATATCTTCTGATCCCAGTTCGTCTCAATGTGTTCCAGGATCCTGCGAATGGACTCCGGCACCTGGCCATCGCGATCGAGATGATCCGTGGTGACGTCGATCGTCGCACCGACGAGATGGGTTCGCCCGTCGGACGGGCTGTAGACAGAGGTCGCCATGCCACGGACCCAGCGCACCGCACCGGCTTTGCCAAGCACCCGGTAGTCGCGCGTATAGCCGGTTCGCTTCATGATCGCACGACGGATGACCTGCGCGAGCCCGTTCCGATCCTCGGGATGCACGTGGCACAACATGTCGCGCAGCGACGATGGCGACGCCGGCGGAAAATCTCCCTTGGAATCGTCTGCATCGACGATCAGGTTGAACGTCGACAGCCCAGCGAGCTTCTCCGCGGCCGCAAGCTGTTCTTCCAGGATCCTGGTTGTCGTGATGTCCTCGACTACGGCGCAGAACCACTTCAGGCGACCCCTGGCGTCCCTGACCGGATTGACGGTCACGCGTCCCCACACGATGCTTCCGTCCGGCCGGAGATAGCGCTTGTCGAGCTGATAGGTCGCGATCTCGCCTGCAAGCAGCTTGTCGTGCTGCAGCCGATTGCGCTCCCGGTCCTCTGGATGCGTCAGATCCACAAAGGTCAGCCCACTGGTCTTGAGCTGCTCCAGCGTGTATCCGACGATCCGGCAGCATTCGGCGTTCGCAAACCGGATATGTCCCGTTGCACTGTCGACGATCGAGATGCCGATGCCGAGGCTGTCGAGAAACACCCTCGGCACCGCGATGACTTCGGCAATGTCCTTCCCTGGCATGTCGAAGCCGATACCATCCAATCCGGATGGAGCCTAGCGCCGAGGATCATGTCGATCTTGATCTAAGGCAATCCCGGCCCTGCGACACCTGAACACGCCCCGCAGATTCACGGCCATTCCTGCACAATCAGAACATCGCTGCAGATTGCTGCCTAACCGAATCTTACTGACGAGCTGTTAGATTGAATAAAGCCCCCGGGAATTTACGGGGATCATCGAATTCAGGAATGATCGCAGTCAGCGCCGTCTCCGGATCACAGCAACTATCGCGTGATCACGAGCATGTGCACATCGCTGGCGTGATCGCTTGCACAGGAGACCATCATGTTTGGCCGCAAGAACAACGCCGCATCCCTGGCCGCCCTGGCCGCAAACGCGATCACCGCGAAGGTGATGGTCGCTGACGACAAACTCAACATCGTCTACATGAACGAGGCGGTACGGGCGCTGATGCGTGAGGCGGAGGCCGATCTCAAGGCGCAGTTGCCGAACTTCCGCGTCGATGGACTCATCGGCACCAACATCGACGTGTTCCACAAGGACCCGACGCACCAGCGCCGCATGCTGCAGGCCCTTACGTCCGAGCACCGGGCCACCATCAAGATCGGGAAGTGGACGTTCGATCTGGTCGCGCAGCCCTTGAAACACCCGGATGGAACCCGCGCCGGAACGGTCGTCGAGTGGTCCGACGCGAGCGTGCGGCTGCAGAACCTCGACTACAGCGCCCAGGTCGCGGCCATCGGCCGATCACAGGCCGTGATCGAATTCAACCTGGACGGCACGATCGTCACCGCCAACGACAACTTTCTGCATGCGCTTGGCTACAGTCTGCCGGAGATCCAAGGCAAGCATCACAGCATCTTCGTTTCGCCGCAGGAGCGCGACAGTGCCGGCTATCGCGAGTTCTGGGCCGCCCTGAACCGCGGCGAATACCAGGCCGCAGAATACAAGCGGATCGGAAAGGGCGGCAAGGAGGTCTGGATTCAGGCGTCCTATAATCCGGTGTTCGATCAGAACGGAAAGCCCTTCAAGGTCGTCAAGTTCGCCACCGACGTGACCGCCCAGAAGCTTCGGAATGCCGATCTCGCCGGACAGATCGCCGCCATCAGCAAATCGCAGGCCGTGATCGAGTTCGAACTGGACGGCACCATCATCAACGCCAACGACAATTTCCTGCAGGCGCTCGGCTATACGCTGTCCGAGATCAAGGGCCGGCACCATTCGATGTTCGTCGATCCGTCGGAGCGCGACAGTCCGGCCTATCGCAACTTCTGGGCCGCCCTGAACCGCGGAGAATATCAGGCCTCGGAATACAAGCGGATCGGCAAGGGCGGCCGCGAGGTCTGGATTCAGGCCTCCTACAATCCAATCCTCGACCTCAATGGCAAGCCGTTCAAGGTCGTGAAATACGCCACCGACGTCACCAAGCAGGTGCTGGTGCGGATGGGCAATGAGCGCGTTCGCGGCATGATGGAGTCCGTCGCAGCGGGTGCCGAGGAGTTGAACGCCTCGGTGCGCGAGATTTCCGAGGCCATGACCAAGTCGCGCGAGACCGCCATGGGGGCGGCTGACCGGGTCGCCTCAGCCGATTCGCAAGCCAAGCGGTTGAGCGAGGCGACACAGGCGATGAGCGGCATCGTCGAACTGATCGGCAACATCACCGGGCAGATCAACCTGCTGGCGCTCAATGCCACGATCGAATCGGCGCGCGCCGGCGATGCCGGCCGCGGCTTTGCCGTGGTCGCGTCGGAGGTCAAGAATCTCGCCACGCAGGCCAAGGCCGCCACCGACAAGATCGGCGCGGAGATCTCCGGACTGAACGGGATCTCCAGCGAGGTCGTGAATGCGCTGAACGCGATCAAGGTCGAGATCCAGAACGTCAGCGAATACGTCACCTCGACCGCCGCCGCCGTCGAGGAGCAGAGCACGGTCACCGGCGAGATGTCGTCCAGCATGCAGCGCGCAGCCGCAGAGGCGCAGGCGATCGCAGCAGGCAGGGCGTAGAGACCGCCCGAGCGCGGCGCTTCCCCGCGAGGGCCGCGGCCAGGATCAATCCCGCGTCGCGTCCCAGGTCACCGGCAGATTGAGCAGACCGCGAAACGCCCAGCCGCCGATGCGCACCGGCTCGGTGTCACGCAGGCGCAGGTCCTTGAGCCGCGCGAACAGCGTCGGCAGCGCGACGTCGGCGATCATCGCGCGCGAGGCCCAGGCGCCCGCGCAGAAATGCGGACCTGCGCCGAAGGCGATGCTCTTGGAGACGTCGCGGCGGATGTCGAAGCGATCGGGATCGGTGAAATGCGCCTCGTCGCGGTTGGCCGAGCCGAACATCAGGAACACGCGCTCCTCCGGCTCGAAGGCGACGTCGCGGATGCTCCATGGCCTGGCGATCCGCCGCGGCGACATGCCGATCGGCGAGATCCAGCGGGCATATTCCTCGAACACCTGGAGCCAGCGCACCTCGCCAGTGATGGCCAGCGCGAGCTGCTCGGGATGCGTCAGCAGCGCCCACACCGTGCCGGCGATCGCGTCGCGCGGTTCGTTCTGGCCGCCCGAGATGGCGAGCTTGATGTTGGCGCGGATGCTCTCCATCGGCATTTGCGCGGCGAGCATCACGCCAAGCAGGCTCTGGTTCGGGGTCTTCTCCAGCACCGGCAGCATGTCGTCGATCGCGGCATCGATGCCGGCGGTCGCGGCGTTGCAACGCGCCTCGACCGCGGGATCGCCGGTGTAGTTGGCGATGCCGTCGATCATCGCCTGCGACCACGCATTCATGTCCTGGAAGCGCATGTTGGTGAGGCCGGTGATCAGCTTCAGGCACTCGGCCGAGAACGGCAGAGCGAAATCGCTGACGAGATCGACATCCGTGGCCGGATCCAGCGCATCGATCAGCCGGTCGGCGTGCGCCTGGAACTGCGCCAGCCAGTGCACGCGCACGGCGCGCGGCGACACCGCCGGCGCGATCGCCTGACGCTCCGCCATGTGCGCCGCGCCATCCTTGCGCATCATGTTGTGGCCCATCAGCCGGTTCATCAGGCCCTGCGGCTGATGCGAGCTGAAGACGTCGATCTGCTTTTCGGAGACGAAGATGTCGTCGCGCCGGCACAACAGCGTGCTGCCGAGCTGCGGCACGAAGGCGATCGGCGCCTCCTGGCGCATGCGCGCCAGCGCCGGATAGGGATCGGCCCAGAAGGTGGCGGTATCGATGTTGAAGCGCGGTGCTGTGCTCACTGTCGATCTCCAGTCGGACGGCGCAAGCTAGCCGCGCGCGCGGGCGACGTCTGTCCCGGTGATGGGTGACAGCAGTTGAGCCTCCTTGCTCAGTTCAGCGGCCGCGGTGTCGCCATCAGGCGCAGCGCAATCGCGAACAGCTCGTTCTGCGAGGCGATGCCCAGCTTCTCATAGGCGCGCTTGCGATAGGTGAAGACGGAGTTGAGGGCGATGCCGAGATCTCCGGCGATCGCCTCCGAGGTGAAGCCCTCGAGGATGCGCCGGCAGACGTCCTTCTCCCGCGCGGTCAGCACCGACAGCGGTCCGCCGGCGGCGAACAACGAGGCAAATCTGTCGGCCGGATCCATCGCGGCGGCGCGATCCTGGCAATGACGCGCGACGATAGCCCCCACGATCGGGGCGACCGCGGCGATGCGCTGGCGCTCGTGGGGCGCAAAGCCGCCTTGGACAGCGGTGCGATAGAAGTTCACGTAGGTGCAGTGCTCGCCGACCCAGATCGCGGTGGCGGCCTTGTCGACGATCTCGGAGTCCTCGAAAAACAGCTTGCGGTAGCCCTTCGGGTACATGCGGCGGGCGAAGTTCGGCAGCAGGATGTGGCTGGTGTCCGCGCGCGCGCGAAAGATCGTATCCCGGTTAGGATCGGCGGTGTGGAAGTGCTCCGAATACGCCGCGCCGAGGTCGGGCCCGATCGCGATGTTCCCCGTGCTGAGCAGACAGCGCGCCGAGCGCTGGTCCTCGAAGGCGAACACCATGCAATGGCCGACATCCGCAACAATGCGCAACGTCTCGATCAGGACCTGCGGAAATGCGGGCTGTCCGATCGCGAGCACCATCGCGCCGACGGCGCAGGCCGCCTCGATGCCAGGCTCCTGAGCCTCCATGCGTTCCTCCCGGATCTTTTTGTTCGCCGAAACCTAGCAGCAACCCGCCTCGGCTGGAAGCGCCGCGCCCTGCGTCACCAACCACGGGGACAGACACGGGGCCGCCGGTCCGGCTACGCTCATCGGCCAAAGTCTCGGCCAGTCAACGCGCCGAGCACGCTCAACGGGGAGGATACACGATGAGAGCCGCGCTCACGGCGATCGGAATTGCTGCAACGATGGCGTTCGGCGCGCCCGCGCGGGCCGACATCAAGGTCGGTATCGTGGTGTCCGCAACCGGACCCGGCTCGGCGCTCGGCCAGCCGCAGCTCAAGGCAGTGGCCGCGCTGCCGAAGGAGATCGGCGGCGAGAGGATCGTCTACATCGCGCTCGACGACGAGTCCGACAGCGTCAAGGGCTTGCAGAACGCGCGGCGGCTGGTGATCCAGGACGGCGTCGACGTGATCATTGGCTCGTCGCTGACGCCGGTGACGATGCCGATGCTCGACGTCGCGCTCGAGAGCAGGACGCCGCTGCTGTCGCTGGCGGCCTCGACCGCGATCGTGCAGCCGATGGACGACAAGCGCAAATGGGCATTCAAGGTGGTGCCCAATGACGACATCATGGCCGCAGCCATGCTCAAATACATCGCCAGGAGCGGCGTGAAGACGCTCGGCTTCATCGGCGTGTCCGACGGCTATGGCGAGGGCTACTATCAGGAGGTGACGAGGCTCGCGCCGAAGCTCGGGCTCACGGTGACCACCCACGAGGTCTATGCGCGCGGCGACACCAGCGTCACCGGCCAGGCGCTCAAGGTGATCGCCACCAATCCGGACGCGGTGTTCATCGCCTCGGCCGGCACGCCGGCCGTGCTGCCGCAGCAGGCACTGCGCGAGCGCGGCTATGCCGGCAAGATCTTCCAGACCCATGGCGTCGCGACGCAGGAGTTCATCAAGCTCGGCAAGGAGAATGTCGAGGGTGCGATCTTCGCCGGCGAAGCGTTCTCGATCGCCGACGATCTGGCGCCCGAGGATCCGTTCCGCCGCGCCAACGACGCGTTCGTCTCCGCCTATCAGGCCGCCAATGGCGACAAGCCCAACATTTTTGCCGCGCATCTGTGGGACACCGCGACCCTGCTCAAGGGCGCCATTCCCGGCGCGCTGAAGGCCGCCAAGCCCGGCACGCCGGAATTCCGCGCCGCGCTGCGCGACGAACTCGAGCGCGGCAAGGATGTCTATCTCAACAACGGCCTCTCCAACATGAGCCCGACCGACCACAACGGCTACGACGAACGCTCGGCGTTCCTGATCAAGGTCGAGGGCGGGAGGTTCAGGCTGGTGAAGTAGGTAACGTCGCGTTGTCGGCCCGACTATTTCAGCACGGGCGGTGCAACCTCTCCCCGCCCGTTGCGGGGAGAGGTCGGATTGCGCAGCAATCCGGGTGAGGGGCATGGCACATCAGCGGCCAGGATCACCGGTCCATCGGACGAGCACGACGGCTCCGGGTCGCAGAGCAATAGCACCACCCGTGCGTCTGCCCCCGCGTCTGCCCCCATTGGCGCTAACTTACCAAATTAACGCTTGGTATTCTCGTTTTCTTGGCGGCTCTCGGAGATGGCGTTGAATGTTCCGCGCAGCGGCCCGCAACGTTTGCACGTCGGGTTTGGGGATGACGGCGTCGACGAGGGCCTCGACGATCAAGCGCAATAGGCGCCAGACGCCGTTCTTCACGCGGCCTCCCGGCGGGGAGAGTCACCGAGATGTTCCGCGATGAGCGGCTCGGTCAGCAGCGCCAGCAGAAGATGACAGAGGATGTGCGCTCTCGCACTCCTGGGATCCTCGCCCGGTGGTCGCGCGAGGCCGATACTGCTCTTGAGATGCTTGAAGGCGATCTCGATGCGCCACCGCAATCGATAGAGGCTGCTGATTGCTGGAAGTGGATATTCATCGCGATCGAGCGAGGTGATGATGATGACCCATTCGGCCGCGACCAACGTCTCGGGCTGCAGCTTGCGGCCCATGTCTCGTGCCCGGCGCGTGATCTTTTCGATCGTGGCATCGCGCGCCTGCTTCGGCTTTCGGATCGCCACCAGACGTAATGCGATAGGCTCTTTCGCCGAAGCCTTGATCCAGACGGGCCGATCAACCAGTCCCTTGCCACGCGACTTTTTTAGCAGAGCAATGAGATCGAGACGGTTCGCGTCGGCGTCGAGCCAACGAGCGCCATTCCATTTGGCGCGCACTACGATATCAGCGCTTTCAGCAAGCACCTTGGCGACCCGATCGGGCTGCAGATAGGCACGATCGCCGACGCGAATTTCGCCCGGCACGACACCGGCGCGATCGATGACCTCGCCCTCGCTCTCATCCGTCAGTTCGAAGGCGGTAAAGCGTTCGCTCGCCAGATCGAAGGCTGAATGTATCCGCCATACGCCGCCGGATTCTCGATCATTGCGGCCGGCTTTTGCCACCGCCGTGGCATCCACAAGACGGACCGGTCGGCCTTTCGCCGCGGCCAGGCAGGTCTCACCTGCGCTCCCAACGAGCAGCCGGCTGACCAGTTGTTCGAGCCAATCCGCCGAGTTGCGTAGCCGCTTGAGAAGCGCGACATTCGACAATGAGGCAAGTCCCATCGCCTCAGCCCATGCGGCGGTCAATCGCAGCCCGCGCGTCCCCCAACAATACGCGAGCACCAGCCGCAGCTGATCCACGGCACATTCGACCTTGCGGGCTCGTTTGAAAGCCCCAAATTCCCGAGCCTCATGCTCAAGCAGGTCAGCGCCGCCCAACCGAGCGATAGTGCGCAGCCATTCGGCGTTCGAAAGCGATTCGTCAGTCACTCGACCGAGGAATCATCCATTTCCGGCAGCAAAATGGTAAGTTAGCGCCAATGGCGTCTGCCCCTCACCCCGACCCTCTCCCCGTAAGAACGGGGAGAGGGAGCGCACCGACCATTCCGCGAGCGCTCGAATTCAGCTGACAAGAGAGCGACGGATAGAGCTGCTTCCGCGCTGAGTGAGCCCGCCGCTTACGCCGACAGCCGCTCTCCCGCGTCGCCCTTGCCCAAGATCAAATCCGCCGCCTTGTCGCCGATCATCAAGGTCGCAGCGTTGAGGTTGGCGGAGATCATGCGCGGCATGATCGAGGCATCGGCGACGCGCAGGCCCTCGAGACCGTGGACGCGGAGCCGGTCGTCGACCGTGGCCCAGGTCGAGTCCGCCGGTCCCATCCGGCAGGAGCAGCCGGGATGGAAGGTGGTGGTGGCGCGCTGCGTCGCCGCGGCCAGGAACTCGTCGTCGCTGTTCACCTTCGGTCCCGGAAAATCCTCGTAAGCATAGTACGGCGCGAGCGGGGCCGAGGCCAGCAGGCGACGCGCCAGCTTCATGCCGGCGACGACCACGCGGCGGTCGAGCTCGGCGGTGAGATAGTTGGTCTGGATCAGCGGCGGCGCGAACGGATCCGCCGAGCGCAGCCGCACATAGCCGCGGCTCTCCGGGCGCTGCTGCCAGGACGCCACCGTCATGCCGGGCTCGTCCTCGAGCTGGCCCTGCACGCCCTCCTTGTAGCTTGCCGGCGTGAAGGTGAGCTGCAGGTCGGAGCTTTCGGCGGTCTCGCCGGAATGCCAGAAGCAGTAGACCATGGTCGGCGACAGCGACAGGATGCCGCGCCGCGTCACCGCCCATTTCAGCGCCTCGCCCCACAGATTGAGGCCGCGCGCGAGCTCGTTGACGGTCTTGATGTTCTTGACACGCGCCACCGTGCGGGGCGCGTAATGGTCCTGCAGGCCCTCGCCGACGCTTCGGAGTGCATGACGCACCTCGATGCCGTGCTCCTGCAGCAGCTCGGGCGCGCCGATGCCGGAGAGCTGCAAGAGCTGCGGCGAATTATAGGCACCACCGGACAGGATCACCTCTTTACGCGCGCGCACCTCGACCGGCACGCCGCCGCGCCCGCCGCGATGATAGCGCACGCCGACCGCGCGTTTGCCTTCCAGCACAACGCCGGTGGCATGGGCGTGGGTGCGAACCTCGACGTTCGGCCGCTTGCTGGCCGGACGCAGGAATGCGGTCGCCGACGACACGCGGCGGCCGTTCTGGATGGTGCGCTGGACGTAGGAGACGCCTTCCTGAATCGCGCCGTTGTAGTCCGGGTTGCGCGGGATGCCGAGCGAGACAGCGCCATCCATGAAGGCCTCGCACAGCGTGTCCTTCCACTCCATGGTGGTCACGATGAGGTTGCCGTCGCGGCCGCGATACTGGTCCTCGCCGGCGCCGATGCGCTTCTCCATGCGCTTGAAATTCGGCAGCACGTCGGAATAGCTCCAGCCGCGATTGCCCATCTGCGCCCAGGTGTCGAAGTCCTGGCGCTGGCCGCGATTGTAGACATGGCCGTTGATCGACGAGGAGCCGCCGAGCGTCTTGCCGCGCGGCGCGTAGATGCTGCGCCCGGCCGTGTAGGGCCCCGGCTCCTGCTGATAACCCCAGTTGATGCTCTTCATGTAGAAGGTCTTGATGAAGCCGGCCGGCAGATGGATGTAGGGATGCCAGTCGCGCGGCCCCGCCTCCAGCACGCACACCGTGACCTCAGGGTCCTCGCTGAGGCGGCTCGCCAGCACGCAGCCGGCGGAGCCGGCGCCCACGATCACATAGTCGAAGGTATCCATCTGGTCGTTCGTCCCGGTCTCATCGTCATCAGCCGCGCGAGGCGGCAAGCGGCCATAGCGCGGTCAGCGCGGCTTGTCATTCAATTGGTAGTCGAGATGCGCCTTCACGGCCGGCCATTCGGCTGCGGTGATGCTGTAGACGACGGTATCCCGCAGCGTGCCGTTCGGCGCGATCTGGTGGCTGCGCAAAATGCCGTCCTGCCTGGCGCCGAGCCGCTCGATGGCGCGGCGGCTCTGGTGGTTGAAGAAATGGGTGCGGAACTCGACCGCGATGCAGTCCATGGCCTCGAAAGCATGCGCCAGCAAGAGCCGCTTGCACTGGGTGTTGAGCGCACTGCGCTGCACCCGTTTCGCATACCAGGTCGAGCCGATCTCGACGCGACGGTTGGCGGCATCGACGTTCATGTAGGTGGTCATACCGGCGACGCGGCCGTCGGCATCGAGCACCGTGAACGGCAGCATGCTGCCGGCCGCGAGCAGGCCGAGCCGGCGCTCGATCTCCCTGGCCATGGTCTCGGGTTTCGGAACTGCGGTGTACCACAGCTTCCACAATTCGCCGTCACTGACGGCCTCGACCAGCGCATCGTGATGGTCCGCCGACAGCGGCAGAAGGCTCGCATGCGGGCCGCGAAGGGTGACTGGTTCAAGAAAGGGCATCAAAGACTCCTTCCCCTCATCCCGAGGAGCAGCGCGCAAGCGCTGCGTCTCGAAGGATGAGGCCACGATGGAGGCCTCATGGTTCGAGACGCGCCTGCGGCGCTCCTCACCATGAGGAGCAATTCCGACGACGTTCCAGCCAGCTGGTTATCACCGGCGCGCCGTGATGACGATGCCCAGCCGCATTCACTTGTTCAGAAAATTCAGCGGCAGGCCGGGCCGCGGCCAGTCCATCGCCACCAGCTCGCCCCGGCCCGACAGCGTGATGTAGGCCGTCTTCAGCTCGGGACCGCCGAAGGCGATGTTCGTCGTAACGCGGTCACCGGTCGGGACCTGCTCGACCAGCGTGCCGTCCGGCGCGATCACGCTGATGCAGCCGGAGATCAGCGTCGCGACGCAGACATTGCCGTTCGCTTCGACCGCGAGCGAATCGAACATCTGGTAGCCGCCGAGGCCGCAGATCGGCCGGCCGCGCTCACCACGATAGATCACCTCGCGCGGCTTGACGGTGCCGGGCTCCGGAACGTCGTAGGCCCAGAGACGCGCGGTCGGCGTCTCCGCGATGTAGACGGTCTTTTCATCCGGCGAGAGCCCGATGCCGTTGGCCGGCAGAATGCCGTGGACGGCCTCGACGATCTCGCTCATGCCGGGCTTGAGGTAATAGAACGCGCCGACGTCCATGTCGCGGGCGCGGCGCTTGCCGAGGTCAGAGAACCACAGGCCGCCGTGACGGTCGAAGACCAGATCGTTGGGCCCGCGCAGCGCGTGCTCGCCGCAGCGGCTGACGACGGTCTCGATCCTGCCGTTCTGCAGATCGACGCGCTGGATCGAGCCGCCGAGATAGTCCTCGGGCTGCGGACCCGGCATGATCGTCTTGCCGGTCGGAATCCACGAGAAACCGCCGTTGTTGCAGATGTAGATCTTGCCGTCGGGCCCCAGCGCCGCGCCATTCGGCCCCCCCGGAATCTGCGCCACGATCTCCTTGCGGCCGTCGGGAAACACCCGCGTCAGGCGCTTTCCGCGGATCTCGACCAGCACCACCGAGCCGTCGGGCATCACCACGGGCCCTTCCGGAAATTCCAGATCGGTGGCGAGCACGCGCATGTCGGACATCGGACGACCTCCCGCTTTCGTCGCCGCGCTGCGGCGCATTGTTGTTAGGCGTGAGGTTATCGCAAACGTGCCGCTGCTTGCCAAGCAATCGGCAGGGTCCGGCGCCGCAGGGCTGGCCTGCAGCGTCTCGACACAATTCGGGACCGCCTCAGCGAATCACCGGAACCCAGATCTCGAAGCCGCCATCACCGGTCCTGGAATCGAGGCGCTGATCGTAGCGTTCGAAATTCGGTGCATCGGCGACCGTGCAGCCCGATTGCGGCAGCCAGTGATTCCAGATCGTGCTGACGGTGCGACGGATGGTCGAGACGTGGCCCGGATGGGCGAACACGGCAAAGGTGGCCGCGGGAATCCGAACCTTGGCGAAGCTGCGCGGCAGGTTGGAGAAGTCGGCTACCGCGACGCCTGCGATATAGCCGAAGTTTCCGGCGTCGTCACCGTTGCAGCAGACGCCGTAAGCGACGTCGCCGACGCGCGCCGGGATATCCTGCTCGACCAGGTGGAAGCGCTGCCAGAGCGCCGGAATGCCGGCCCCGTTGTCATGGCTGAAGCGCTCGGCCACACCGGCCACGAGCAGCGGCTTGGCCGTGACGAAACGTGGTGCGGCGAGATCGGCGAGCGGGGTCTGGTCCATCATGATCGGCTCCTGAAGCGACAGGCCATCGAGGCGTGAGCTGGCGCGCACCGATTCCGGCGTGACGCCGAACTGGTCGCGGAACGCGCGCGTGAACGCTTCGTGGGAGCCGTAGTCGGCCTCGAGCGCGAGACTGAGAATGTCCGGCGCTCCCGAGGCCAGAGCCCGTGCCGCCTCGCTGAGACGGCGCAGCCTGACATAGCGCATCACCGAGACGCCGGTCGCCGCCGCGAACGCGCGCACGATGTGGAAGCGCGACACGCCGGCAATGGCAGCGACATCATCCAACGTCAACGGCGCCGACAGATGGCTCTCGATGAACCAGAGCGCCCTCTCGGCCGGGTTGTTGGACACGCGCCTCTCCTTGTCGAAGCGGCCGATCATGCGCGCGGACGTCCTCGTGCGCTTGATCGTTATTGCGCTGCGGACCGTGCTATTTGCCGGCCGGCTTCGCCGGCGCCGCGTCCTTGGCGCCCGGCGCATCGGCCTTCTTCCTCAGTTCGTCCGCAAGCTTCGCCTGCGACGCCTTCAGTTCGTCGATCAGGCCCTGCTGCGAGATCAGCGCAGCCTTCAGCGCCTGGATCTGCCGATTCGCCGCATCGAGCTTCTGCTGCTGATCGAGCGCTTGCTTGGTCATCGTCTTCTGCAGGAAATCGATGTTGCTCTGCAGACATGATGTCCGACGATCCATCGCCTTTTCTGCAGTGCATATCTCGATGCCCGGAATATCCTGCGCATATGCGGCAGAACTCACACACATCGCGAGCACACTCGCGGCAAAAATGATTCCCGCAGCAACGATTCTTCGCATCACAATTTTCTCATTGGCTTGCCCAACACATGATTTTGCGTGGAACTGAAGGAGTTTCCTGATTGATACCATACTGAGACCTCAATCGCGCATTGAAGTTCCGGCCGGGACCCGTTTTTAGGGAGATGGACAGAATGGCTACGCGCGAAAAACGGCTGGCGCAATTCGACGGCAGCGGTGAGCCGCCGCCCGGACAGACGGTCGAGGTGCTGTGCGAGGATCACAGCGGCACCTACCAACTACCGTTCCCCTGTTTCTACATTGATGGCAAATGGCACAACAAGGAATCCGGCGGCGCGCTCGAAGCCACCGTCATCGGCTGGCGCTTCCCACGCTCGCGATTTGACGAGCGCAATGGACGCCGTCCGCAGCCGAGCTTCGTTGCCGATCGCGCTTCGTCTTATTGATCATGCCGGGCCCTGAGTTCTGCTCAGGGCCGGTCTTGCCGAAAATATGGTTTCGAACGCAGATTGAGCATCACGACCGGATAGGCCATCAGCAGCGCGCCGGCGACGACCGCGAGGACAACCGTTCCAACGTCGAGCACACCGTCGCCCCACGCCCGCCGCCACATTGCAATTGCAATCGGAAAGAACAGAATCAGCGCCGTCGCCAGCCCCGGCGAGAATCTGCCTCCGCTGCGCAGGAACGGCAGAATGTGAAAGAAGATGGCGTTGATGATCATCAGCGCCGCGTAGGTGAGCGCGGCCGGCGGCCATGTCTCGGCAAGCTCCGCCTGCACCGCGCCGAGCACGACAACCAGCGCGTTCGTCACGTAGAAGTCGCTCCACTCGACCGGCAGCTTCATCACCGTACGCGCCCAATTGCGCCAATCGAACGTGTATTCCTCGAGAATATGCGCGCCGTAGGCCGCGAGCGCGAGCCAAGCCAATGTGGTCAAGGTCATGATCGATGCTCCCCTTGCGGGTGATGGACCGGCACCAGATCGGTCGCAAGGGGCAATGTGGAGCACCAAGGCGCGAGACAGGCAGCGCGCGTGCCGTGTGTCAAAACGCGACGGCGCTGCCTTGCAGTCTTAATCCTTGGAACGCTGCCGGAACGAATCGCGTCCGAATCGGACGCCGCATCTGGTGCGCGATCTGTTCACGCTAGATGTCGGACACATCGGAGACGACCCACCACATCGTGAGGAGACGCCTCCGGCCGCTTGCCGCAACCGGATGCCAAAGACTAACGGAGAAGGAGTTCAGGCGCTCAGGTCCAGGGCGTGACCGGCGGGACGTTGTCGGTCGCCGGCGGCATCTCGACCGTCTTGAAGTCGGCCGGGCTGACGATCTCCATATATTCCATGTCAGGGGAATAATCGTAGAGGTAGTGCACGATGCCGGGCCGCTGGTGCACGACGTCGCCGGCCTTCACCAGGGTCGGCTTGTCCTCGTACATGAAGCGGGCCCAGCCCTTCATCATGATGACGATCTGGAAATCGCAATCGTGGCGATGCCAGCCTGTGCCATCCACTGGCGGACAATCCGGATTGGCCTTGACGAGGTGGCAGATCACCTGCCCGCCGGTGGCGTCGGCGATGCCGAGATCGCGATACAGAAAGAAGTCGCGCAACCCACCGCCCTTGTAGTCGGTATCCTCGGGCTTCACGTGCGAGAACTTGGTCACCACTGCATGCTGGTTCATGACGGCCTCCACCGGTTGATTGCGACATCGGCGACCGTTGCGGCCCATCGATCGGCCACAGCGGCCACCACGTCAGAAAGCGGATTGTGCCATGCGAAAACCACGCCACGCCCTGTTCGCAACGCAAAGATCGGCAGGCGGTGACGGCATCGCGCGCCGAACTGATTGCCAACAACCGGGTTTCGGCCGACGCCACACGGCAATGGTGACGTGCTAACAGCTCACGCCACGCGCCGAGAGGACGCAAATCCGGCTTCAAATTGAGCAGCACCTGCCCGCGACATGAGCCGTTCTCGCCGGGGCCGGCGGCTGCAAAGGGCCGCGGGCATGGTCCGCTGACGGCAGGACACCTAGTACTCGACCTCCAGCTCCTCGATCTCCTCGGGCTCGGCCTTGGCGGCCTCGATCCATTGCTGCATCTCCGGCATCGCCATGATCAGGTCGGCATAGGCCCTGAGCTGCGGCTCCAGCTTCACGTCATAAGTCACGAAGCGCGTCACCACCGGCGCATACATCGCATCCGCCATGCCGCGCTGGCCGAACAGAAATGGACCGCCGGATCTCTCCAGGCAGTCGCGCCAGATCGCCCAGATGCGATCGATGTCGGCCTGCGCCCGCGTCCAGACCTTGAAGCCCGGAAAGTGGCCCTTGAGATTGACCGGCAGCGACGCCCGCAGAGTCGTGAAGCCGGAATGGATCTCGCCCGAAATCGAGCGGCAATGCGCGCGCTGGATGCGGTCGGCTGGCAGCAGGCCCGCCTCCGGAAAGGTCTCGTTGAGATACTCGCCGATCGCCAGCGTATCCCAGATCGTCGCACCATCGTGGCGCAGGCACGGCACCAGGATCGAGGACGACAGCAGCAGGATCTCGGCGCGAGCCGACGCGTCGTCCGGACCGACGATCACCTCGTCAAAATCCAGTCCGGCAAACCTGGCCAGCAGCCAGCCGCGCAGCGACCACGACGAGTAATTCTTGCTACTGATGGTCAACGTCGCTTTGGCCATGTCGCCCTACCCTGTTGCCGCATTGTCGATTGTCGTCCGCCCATCGTGCCGCTCGTGCAAGCGGCGCGATGGGCGGAGCCGGACATGTGAGAGATTTCATCGAGCAAGCGACATGCCAGTTTTTCAGGCAAGACTCGGCCGCTCTGGCTTCGATATTGCATACACCAATGCATGTAATGGATCGGACGCGATGGCGCTGCTGTACCAAGCCTATCAGAACCACATGGACCTGACCGAGCCGTGGCGCCAGAGCGCGGCAGCCGCCATGCGCTATCTCAACCTGATCCCATCAGGGCTATCCAGCCGCGCCATGCGGCGTCTGTCCGCCGCGCTCGAGCTGATCTCCCGCTCGGCCTTGACCTACGCCCGCCCGGCCTATGGCATCGACAGCGTGATGGTCGGCAACCGCGAGCTCGCCGTCACCGAAGAGGTCACGTTCAAGACGCCGTTCGGCTCGCTGCTGCACTTCAAGAAGGATGCCGCACCGGATCAGCCCAAGGTGCTGCTTGTCGCGCCGATGTCCGGCCATTTCGCCACCCTGCTGCGCGGTACCGTGAAGACGCTATTGCAGGATCACGACGTCTATATCACAGACTGGCACAATCCGCGCGACATCCCGCGCGATCATGGCCGCTTCGGCCTCGAAGATTACACCGATCATCTCATCACCTTCCTCGGCCAGCTCGGGCCGCGCCCTCACATGGTGGCGATCTGCCAGCCGTCGGTCTCCGCGCTCGCGGCCACCGCCGTGATGTGCGAGGACAACCATCCGTCGCGGCCAGCCACCTTGACCTTGATGGCCGGACCGATCGATACGCGGATCCAGCCGACCAAGGTCAACGAGTTCGCCAAGAGCAAGCCGATCGACTGGTTCGAGGACAACCTGATCCACTACGTGCCCTTTCAATGCAGGGGCGCCTTCCGCAAGGTCTATCCTGGCTTCGTGCAGCTCACGGCATTCGTCTCGATGAATCTCGAGCGCCACGTCAAGCAGCACATGGATCTCGCCAACCATCTCGCCAAAGGCGAGGTCGAGAAGGCCGAGACGATCAAGACCTTCTACGACGAGTACTTCGCGGTGATGGATCTGCCGGCGGAGTTCTACATCGAGACGGTGCGCGACGTCTTCCAGGACCATCTGCTGCCGCAGGGCAGACTGATGCACCGCGGCCGTCCCGTCGACCCGAAGGCAGTCCGGCGCATCGGCCTGATGACGGTCGAGGGCGAGCGCGACGACATCTGCTCGATCGGCCAGACGCTCTCGGCGCAGGACATCTGCACCAACGTGCGCGCCTATCGCCGCGTCCATCACATGCAGGCCGGCGTCGGCCATTACGGCGTGTTCAGCGGCAAGAAGTGGAACAACGAGATCTATCCGCTGCTGCGGGATTTCGTGCACGTCAATTCGTGAAGCGGCCGCGCTGTGCGCGTTGCAGCGTGGCCGACGGCGCCTCCCCGAACTTGTCGCGATAGGCCCCCGCCATCCGCCCGAGATGGGTGAAGCCGAGGTCGAAGGCGATGTCGATGATCCGCGCCTCCGGCGCAGCCGTCATCAATTGCGCATTGAGCCGCGCCAGCCGGATGTCGAGCAGCATGTCGGAGATCGACATGCCGAAATGGCGGCGGAAGCCGCCCTGCAGCGCCCGGATCCCCACGCCTGACGATGCCGCAAGCTGCGCCAGATCGAGCGGTTCGGCTGCGTGCGCTGCCAGGAGATCACGCGCCCGGCGGACGGCCTGCGGCAGCGTCTCGACCCGGCCGGAATGCAGCCTGATCGCCTCCGCCAGGCCATTTCCCGGCTGCGCGAACAGAATATCCAGCAGCGTCTCGCGCCAATTGGCGGCCGCGACCGCTGGCAGTCCGCGCCCACCGCCGAGACGCTCGGCGAGGTCGGCGAGCCCGAGCATGTGAGCCCGGAGCCGCGAGCCATGACATCCCGACAACGCGATTGCGGGATCGAATTCGATCGGTTGCACCGCGCGCCCGGACAGCGCTGCTGCGCGCTGTTCCACGAGACGGCGGTCGAGCAACAGGATCAACTGAGCGCACCCCTCCCAGACCATGCGCGTGGGCAATGTCGGCGACAGCAGCGACGCCGCATGATCCGGCGCCGTCGCGACCTCGCCGGTCCCGGCGAAGACCCGCGCGGTCCCCGCCAGCGGGAGCTGCAGCAGGAAGAAGCGGTCGAGACAGCCCGGATCAATGGTTACCGCACCGCCATAGGCGACGTAGTTGATGGAAAAGCCATCGAATGCCGCGCAATTATGCAGAGCGAGGAAATCGCGCGCAGTATCCGCCTCCGGTTGCAGCCCATGCGGACAGAAGATGCGGCCTATTTGTTCAGCGGCCTCATCGACATCGTGCGTTGCAACACGACCATAGGCGGTCAGCCGCGGCACCGCCGGTGACTTCCAACTACGATCAGCGGCTGCATCTGCAGTCATGGCCTACATCGCCCGTCGAGATCGTTTGAAACCTATAATAATTAGCAACTGACGTCGAGGGATTCGTTTTCCGGATAGACTTGGGCAGGCCCCGGCTCGATCCTCCCATGCGTGCAGCAAGGAGATCCGCCATGATCACACTCGAAAAAGGCATCACGCGCGCAGGTACCGGCTATGCCGGCAAGACCTGGAATATCCTGGGTCAGCTCTATTATCCCAAAGCCGTCACCGACTCCACGTTCGCCTTCGAGACCAACAGCGAGCCCGGGCAGTTCGTGCCGGTTCACGTTCATCCCACCCAGGACGAGTTCATCCTGGTGCAGGAAGGCGTACTCGACCTCAAGCTCGACGGCGTCTGGGTCAAGGCGAATGCCGGCGACCTCGTGCGCATGCCGCGCGGCATTCCGCATGGCTACTTCAACAAATCCGACAAGCCGGCGCGCGCGCTGTTCTGGGTCTCGCCGATGCAGAAGCTGGAGGCGCTGTTCAACATGCTGCACAATCTCGCCGACCCGGCCGAAGTGGTGCGAATCTCGGCGGAGCACGAGGTCGACTTCCTGCCGCCGGAGGCCAACGACTAGGCGACAGCGCGGGCCCCAGCGAGCGCCCCCCGATTGTTGCGGTACGAACGGCGCGCGATCATCGCTGTCGGCTCCGTGCGCCTGCAGCATGAGCAGCCGCTGCGCTCGGACGAGATGCGACCGGCGAGATCCTTCTCGCCCTGATTTCGATGCCGACCCATCCGTCGGCATCGCACGTCTCGGTCGCGCCGAGCGACCTTCGTCACCATCGAACTCTCGCGGGCTTCTGCAGCGCGGCGGGCGAATGCCGCCCGAACGCGGCTGCGCGCTCGACAACAAGGAGGTCCCATGATCAGCCGAAAGAATGTCTGTGTGATCGGCGCCGGCGTCTCCGGCCTGGCTGCAGCCAAAGCATTCACCGCCCGCGGGCACGACGTCACCATCGTCGAGCGGAGCGCCGATCTCGGTGGCGTCTGGGAGCCCGCGCGGTCCTATCCCGACGTGCAGACGCAGAGCCCCAAGGAGCTCTATCGCTACACCGACAAGGCGATGCCGGATCACTACCCCGAATGGCCGAAGGGACCGCAGGTCTATGCGTATCTTGCCGACTACGCGAAATCCCACGACCTCGTCCGCCTGATGCGGTTGAACACGACCGTGCTTGCGATGCAGCGCCGCAGTGACGGCAAGCCTGGATGGAGTCTCGACCTCAAAACCGGAGACCGAACGAGCCGGGAGGATTTCGATTTCGTCGCCGTCTGCACCGGTCAGTTCAACGAGCCGCAGACATTGTCGCTTGGCGGCGAAGATCAGTTCGCGGCCGCCGGCGGCTTGATCCTGCATTCCTCGAAATACAACAATGCCGCGCTCACGAAGGGGCGCGACGTGGTGGTCCTCGGCGGCTCGAAATCGGCAACCGACATCGCGGTCAACGCCGTGCGCTCCGGCGCGCGCTCGGTCACGATCGTGCTTCGCGAAGCGGTGTGGCGCATTCCCTACTTCATCGGCGGCCTGATCAACTTCAAGCGCATCCTCTATATCCGTGCCCAGGAGCAGATGTTCGCAAGCTGGGGCATCGGCCCGCTCGCGCGCGCTGCCCATCTGCTGGCGAAGCCGCTCGTCTGGGCCAATTGGCGTGGCCTGGAGAGCGTGCTCAAGACGCAGTTGAAGCTCGCCAAATGCAACATGGTGCCGAAGGGCAGGATCGAGGACGGCGTGAACTGCTCCGTCCCGATCGCCACGCCTGACTTCTTCCCGATGGTCGCCGACGGCCGGATCAAGGCCGTGTACGGCACCTTCGACCACTACGAGCCGAACACCATCGTGACCAGCGGCGGTGAACGGATTCCGGCCGACGTCGCGATCCTCGCCATCGGCTACAAGCTCGGGGTCCCGTTTCTGTCGGATGCCGACCGCGCCAGACTGGTCGATCCGGACGGGCAGTACCGGCTGTACCGCCTGATCGCCAATCCCGACCTTCCCGACATGGGATTCGTCGGCTTCAATTCGAGCTTCTGCACCGTGCTCTGCGCGGACATGGCCGCCAACTGGCTGGTGCGCTACGCCGACAAGCAGCTCGCGCATCAACCGAGCGAGCGCGAGATGCGCGACAACATCGAGATGATGCTGCATTTCAAGCGGGTCGAACGTCCCGCCGCTGGTGTGTATGGCGGACTTTGCGTCGCGCCCTATCACTTCAAGCATTTCGACGAGCTGTTAGCCGACATCGGCGCTCGGCGCCGACGGCGCAATCCGTTGGCCGAGATGTTCACGCCGCCCGACGCGGACGCGTATAAGGAGTTTCTCGCGTCCGCGCCGGCCTGCCAGGCCGGCTGAGGTGGCGGCGAACAGTCTCGCCGCGCTGCAGACACAGTGACGCCGCGAGCGAGACGCAATGCAGAGGGATGGCCGGCGCCCGGTGGGCGCTGGCCTTCCCGGCACAGTCGGGCTATCCAAAGCGCCCCGGCCTCCAGCCGTTCGCCTCGGAGCCTGCCATGATCCTCTCGACCCATCTCCGCACCATCGGTCTCGCCGCTTCGGCCGCGTTCCTCCTGACCACCGCGGCCCAAGCCGCAGAAGTTCACGTCATGATCTCCGGCGGGATGACCGCTGCGTTCAAATCCCTGGTGCCGGAGTTCGAGCGGCGCTCGGGTCACAAGATCGCGATTGCGTACGGCCCGTCGATGGGAACAACCACGAATGCGATTCCGGTTCGCCTCGAGCGTGGCGAACCTGCCGATGTCCTCATCATGGTGGGCTACGCGCTCAGCGATCTCACCACCAAGGGCAAGGTGACGCCGGATAGCCGTGCGGACCTCGCCAACTCGCCGATCGGCGTCGCCGTCAAGTCGGGGACGCCGCATCCCGATATTTCGAACGCGGAAGCCGTGAAACGCATGCTGATCGCCGCCAAGACCATCGCCTATTCGGACAGCGCCAGCGGCGTCTATGTCTCCACCGAGATGTTCGACAAGCTTGGCATCAAGGACGAGATGAAAGGCAAGGCGCGGATGATTCCGGCCACTCCCGTCGGCGAGATCGTGGCCCAGGGCGAAGCGGAGATCGGCTTTCAGCAGATCAGCGAGCTCAAGCCGGTGAAGGGCATCGACATCGTCGGGCCGCTGCCGGCCGGACTGCAGAAGATCACCGTGTTCTCCGCCGGCATCGCCACGGCCGCCAAGGAGCCGGAGGCC
Source organism: Bradyrhizobium sp. HKCCYLRH2060 (assembly GCF_051168135.1). Lineage (NCBI taxonomy): Bacteria > Pseudomonadati > Pseudomonadota > Alphaproteobacteria > Hyphomicrobiales > Nitrobacteraceae > Bradyrhizobium > Bradyrhizobium sp. HKCCYLRH2060. The sequence goes on along the minus strand of NZ_JBNPUK010000010.1, from coordinate 117,927 downwards.
GGCAAGGCGCTCATCAAGTTCCTGCAATCACCGGATGCGCGTCACGTGATCGCGGAAAGCGGCCTCGATCCGATCGTGAGGCGGGCGCCGAACTGACTCCGCAGGAGCCCGGCTGAGACGACGGCTCCCCCCCGTGGCGCGGGAGAGTCCGGCAGGCAGCGTCGGTGCGCTTACTGGGTGAGCAAAGTCGACTCGCTCAGATTGTTGGCGCCGTAGGCCTTCTTGAGCAGACCGTTCGCCTTGGACTCCGTCATGAACTTGGTGACGAAGGCCAAGGACTGCGGATGCTTCAGCGGCACCGCGACCGCCGTGTCCGTCTTCTTGAAGGTCTCGGCGAGCACCTTGGTGCCGGGAATCTGCTTGGCGATGAGATTCAGTTGATCGCGCGCCAGCGCGAGCGCGTCGATCTCGCCCGCGCTGAGCAGCGCATAGACTTCCTCGTAGGACTTGAAGCCGGTGACGGTCGCCTTCTTCAGGAAGGCCTTGGCGCCGCGCATCACGGTCGTATCGTTGATGGCCGCAACCTCGGTGCCGGCCTGGTCCAGCGCCGCGATGTTGGCGACGTCGAGACCGGCGCGGACGATGAAGGTGGTCTCGACCGAATCGTAGACCGGACCGAACGAGACCTTGGTTTCGCGCTCCGCGTCCTTCGGCATGAACGCCACATCCCAGATGCCCCGCGCAGCATCTTCGGTGATCGCATTGGAATTCGGATGCTCGACGAATTCGACGGGCACACCGACCTGCGCGGCCATGGCCTTGCCCAGTTCGACCGGAACGCCTGAATAGCCGCTGTCCGACTTGACGCACCAGAACGCCCCGCCGGCGGCGCCGACGGCGATGGCGACGCGAAGCTTGCCGGTCGGCGCGATTTCTTCCTTCAAGCCGGCTGCGCCGGCGGCGTTGCCGGCAAACGTGACTACCGCAGCTGCCAGGGCTGCGTCACGCAGCCAGCGCCAAAACGCCATGGCCCTCTCCCATCGAATTGCAAGTTGGATACGAGCCGCACCTTGCCGGGAGCACCGTTAAATACAGCTTACCTCGCTTGCGCAAAGCAGCATGCGACGCGCAAAACTTGCGCGTCGCAATTACGGTTTCAAATAACTCGATACCGAAAACCAATTAAGCGTCGCTTAAACGCAGCGCCGAACCGCGACGCCATTGACGATCACCGTGCGGCACGCCGCAGCCGCCACCGGCGGCTTGCGAACCACCACGGCGCCCGCCGCACCGGCGCAGCCGGCCCGCACGACGCCGCGTGCGCAGACCACGGCGTTGGCATCCGACATCGACACGAACGGCATTACCGCCAGGATGAACAATCCGCACAGCGTGGAAATAATGGCACGTGAAAGAATGGCGCTCATCTTCAAACTCCTGATCATGATCTGATTGGTCAAATATCCACCCTGTTGCGACCTTGCCTGGGACGTCTCCACCCGACAATTGGGACAATTTGGGTGGATTCGCTCTCCTGTGCATCCCCGCATGCGCTGCAGTGGTAACCGTGAACGGCGACAGCCGCCCTGCATCAGCGATTGGCCGCAAACTGCGCGAGCATGCCCTTGCAGCCAGGTGTCAGCGCACCGGCATTGGCCGCGAGGCACTGCGCGATCCGGCCGCCGCCCGGCTCGATGCCGCTGCACAACGCCCGCGCGTCCGCGCCGCAGGCGGCCCTCACGATGCGCAACTCCTCGAGCGGCCGCAGCGGTCGCAACACCAGCGTCGGCGCCGCCGGTGCAGCGGTGGTTGCCGCCGCGGGCCGGGCAACAGCCGCGGTCGCCGCCGATGCCCCGCTCGGCGTGGTACCTCCGCTCGAAGACGCCATCGCCTGAGCGCAGGCGCCGGACACTCCGGTCTTGTTCTGCTCCAGGCACTGCAGCGCCGCCGCGCCGCCCGGCGGCACGCTGCTGCACACCTTGCGGTAATCGGAGCCGCAGGCAGTTCGGATCGCGGCAACCTGCGCTTCGCTCGGCTTGACCGCAGGCGCCGACGCAGCCGGCTTGGCCGCCGCCGTGACGGGCTGGGCAGGCATGGCCTGGACGGGCGCGGCCGGCTGCGCCGCAGCCTTTGGAGGTTCGGCGGAAGGCTTGCTCGCCTCGGCGGCAACCGGTGCGCTCGCGGCCGGTGGCGCCGAAGCCGGCTTGGCCTCCACGACAGGCTTGGCGTCTGCCGGAGGCCTTGCCTCTGCCGCAGGCTCGAGCGCCTTGACCGCCGTCTGGCAAGCTGAGGACAGGCTCGCGATGTTCTTCTGCAGGCATTGGAACGCCGCCGTACCGCCGGGCGGCACGCTTGCGCATTTCGACATGTAGTCCGACCGGCATGCCGACTTGATCGCGTTGCGCTGCGCATCGCTCTGCGCCAGCGCCTGCGTGGCTGCGAGGCCGGCCGCCGCGGCCATCCCGAGCACCAGCAGTGTCCTGAAGCAATTGATCATCGGTGGATCCTCAATGGTGTCGTGCTTCAATTTCTTGTCGCCACCGCAGTCGCCAGCAGGGTGGCCAATCGGGTCTCGTTAGTATGAGCTCACGCATATCGGCCCAGGCTGCGCCGGCGGCGCTGGCCTGGCAATTGGGAAAATTTGGGTGGATCGCATATTCACTCCGCCGGCGCCTCCCGCAGCGCCGGCTGCGCCGCCGGAAGCTCCGGCGGCAGGATCAGCGCGGCGAGGACCGCGACCAGGCAGAGCGCGGCGAAGGCCTGCAACATGGTGACGAAGCCGCCGCGCTCATACAGCCAGGCGACCAGGCCGACCGAGGCGCCGGCCGCGGTGAAGCCGATGAAATAGCGCACCGCATAGGCGCGCGAGCGCCACTCCTCGGCGGTGTACTTGCCGACCATGGCGTCGTTCACCGTAACCTGCCCGAACGCGCCCATGACGATGCCGATCGAGGCCAGGATCAGCGCCCAGTCGCGCGCATCGGCGGCGAGATACAGCAGCGGCGCCAGCACCAGCGAGAGCGGCAGCGCGATCGTCTTCAGCGCATGCCGATCGAGCAGCCGCCCGATCGTGTACTGCGTCATCGCGCCGAACACGTAGACACCTGCGGCGATCACGCCAAGCAGCGCCGGGCTCTGCGTCAGCCCCGCCAGCCGCTCCGCGAACAGCTTGGGCAGCGCCACGGTGATCGCGTTGAACGTCGTGGAGATCGCGATCACCACCAGCAGCAGCGCCAGCACCACGCGCCACATCTGCTCGCGCGCCACGCGGGCCTGCGCCGCCGCCTGCTTCGAGCCGCGACGATCCTCATGCGCGACCAGCATCGCGAAGGCCAAGCCGATGCCGATCGTGATCACGCCGGGCACGATGAAGGCGAAGCGCCAGCCGAGATACTGCCCGACCACACCGGTCACCAGCGCCGAGGAGGCGACGCCGAGATTGCCGAAGACGCCGTTCAGCCCCATGTCGCGGCCGAGCCGGTCGGCATAGGACACCAGCATCGCGGTTCCCACCGGATGGTAGATCGAGGCGAACAGGCCGATCGCGAGCAGCGCCGCGCCGAGCTGCCACGGCGTCTGCACCAGGCCGACCGAGATCATCGACAGCCCGATGCCGATGTAGAAGATCAGCATCATGTGCCGCCGGCTCCAGCGGTCGCCGAGCCAGCCGGTCAGGAGCGAGCCGGCGCCGAAGGCGATGAAGCCGGGCGTCGCATAGGGCAGCAGGTCCGCATAGGCCATGCCGAGCGCGGGGCCCATGATGATGACCGCAGCTGCGAAGATCAGCATCGCATAGTGGTCGATGAAATGGGCCGCGTTGACGAAGCCGATGACGCGGCGGGGGCTGTTCATGGGAGCTGTCCTCGATTCCTGACAGATCGGTTATAGTCGACGCGACCAACGAGAAGCCGCCAATGACCATCGTGGACACGCCATTGAAGCCGCTCGGCGCCGACCGGGTGACCACCGAGCCCGGCGTCCACCTGATCGCGCGCCTCTATCACAAGGGCGCCCGGCTCGATCCGCACATGCACCGCGAGTCCCAGTTGATCTACGCCTCGCGCGGCACGATGCAGGTGACGACGCCGCGTGGACGCTGGCTGGTGCCGCCGGACCGCGCCGTCTGGGTTCCGGCGCGTCACGGCCATGCCATCGACATGCTGGCCGACAGCCAGATGCGGACCTTGTATTTCGAGCAGGACTGGCTCAAGCGGGAATCGCGCGGCGTTCCGCTCGACCGCGAGTTCGTGGTGCAGGTCTCGCCGCTGCTGCACCAGGCGATCCTGGCGCTGTTCGCCGCCGACGGCGACCGTGCGCGCACCGCGCTGCTGGTGCGGCTCGCGCTGATCGAATTGCGCCGCGCCGAGGATTCCTCGACCTTCATCCCCCTGCCGCAGGATCCGCGCGCACGCCGCGCCGCCCAGCTCGTCCTCGCCTCTCCCGCGAGTGAGGAGGATCTGGCGACCCTGGCGGGCAAGGTCGGCAGCTCGGCCCGCACTCTGTCGCGGCTGTTCGCGGCGGAGACGCGGCTAAGCTTCAAGGCGTGGTGCCAGCGCGCCCGGATCGCGGCCGCGATCGAGCGGCTGTCCACCGACCGTCAGCTCTCCATCAAGCAGCTCGCCGCCGATCTCGGCTATGCCAGCGTGCCGGCGTTTTCGCATGCCTTCAGGCAGGTCACCGGCCGCACTCCGACCGAATTCGCGGAGCAGACAGGTGCATGACACGCCGGCCGCATATGCACGCCGCGACGGCGGCGTTGACGATTTGTTATGTTTGAATGTCGCCAGCTTTGCCATAAATCCATGTAACATCGCCCTCATCACGCTCCGGGATTCGACCGACATCAGATGGCCAACGCCTTTTTCACCGACCTGATCACCACAATTTCCGAGCGAGGCCGGACGCTGCTGCGCGGCGGCGGCGCCCCTACCGACAAGCATGATGCGAAAAGCCTGGCCGAGCTGTGCGAGGCGCTGGTGTCCGGCGCCGGCGAGGCCTCGGGCACGGCGATGGCCCGCGACGTGCTCGACGGCTATCACGATCTCGACCCCGAGGGCCGCAAGGCGTTCTTCACCGCGCTGGTGCATGATTTCGGGCCCGACAAGGCCAAGCTCGCCAAGGCGATCGATGATTGGCGCGCGGCACCGTCGGACGAAGGCGCGAGCGCGCTGCATTTCGCCTCCGAGCCGCGCCGGCAGGAATTGATCCGCCGGCTCAACCGCGCGCCGGGCGGCACGCCCGAACTGGTGGCGATGCGCACCGATCTCCTGGATCTCATCAAGGGCAATCCGGAACTCGCCGCGCTCGATCGCGACGTCGTGCATCTCTTGAGCTCATGGTTCAACAGGGGGTTTCTCGTGCTGCGTAAGATCGACTGGTCGACGCCGGCGAACATTCTGGAGCAGATCATCCGCTACGAGGCGGTGCACGAGATCCACGACTGGGACGACCTGCGCCGCCGCATCGATCCGGTCGATCGCCGCTGCTACGCCTTCTTCCATCCGGCGATGCCCGACGCGCCCTTGATCTTCGTCGAGATCGCGCTGACCGAGACCATCCCCGGCGCCATCGCGCCGCTGCTCGCGGTCGACCGTCCGCCGGTGCCCGCCGACCGCGCCCGTACCGCCGTGTTCTATTCGATCTCCAACACCCAGCGCGGCCTCGGCGGCATCTCGTTCGGCAACTTCCTGATCAAGCAGGTGGTCGAGGAGCTCCGGCGCGAGCTGCCGAAGCTCGACACCTTCGTCACGCTGTCGCCGGTGCCCGGCTTCATGAACTGGCTGAAGTCGACCCCTGATGCGACCGAAGAGGATCGCAACGTGCTGAAGCTGCTCAACGAGCCGCGCTGGGTCGAGGATGCCGAGATGACCGCCGAGCTGCGCCCGGTGATCGAGCCGCTCGCCGCGCACTACTTCCTCAAAGCGCGCACGTCGAAGGGCAAGGTGATCGATCCCGTCGCCCGCTTCCATCTCGGCAATGGCGCCAGACTCGAGCGCATCAACTGGCTCGGCGACCTCTCCTCCAAGGGCCAGCGCGAATCCGCAACCGTGATGGTGAACTACCTGTACCGGCTCGAGGACATCGAGAAGAACCACGAGGCCTACGCCAATGACGGCGAGGTCGTCGCCTCCAGCGCCGTGAAGAAGCTGCTGCGCGGCGAAGGCCGGCGGCTGCTGGATATGAGGTTGTCGTCGTAGCCTTGCACTCACAAGGCTCATGAGACGGAACGCTCAAGCTACAAAGTCAATGTCATCCCGGCGCACGCCGGGATCCATAACCACAGGCCGCCGCTTGAGGCAGGCCAGTCGTTAGACCTCGCCAAGCCACATCCGCCGCGGCATATGGGTCCCGGATCGGCGCCGCGACGCGCCTTGCGCGTCACAGCTTGTCCGGGACGACAGCGGAGGAAAACGGCTGCGTCGGTAGCTCTCAATGGCGTCCATGAGGCAGCGCGCTTTTGCAACAACCACCGCGTCATCCCGGCGAACGCCGGGCTCCATAACCACAGGACCTCGTTTGAGGCAGGCTCGTCGTTGGACCTCGCCAAGCCACTTCCGCCGCGGCGTATGGGTCCCGGCGTTCGCCGGGACGACGATGGGGCTAGACCGGATTCACATCTCAAACAGCTCAGGGACGTGCGACCGTAGCCTCGCGGCGCATCGGGCCCGAGTGCTGCATCGCTCATGTCCCTCTGATCAGATACAGAGGGCGCAGGGAAGACCGGGTGCTGGCCACACCCATGGCCCCCGTGCGAGAAAAATGCACGGGGCAGGAACCACAGGTACGACCGGTGCATTCCGGCCTTCCCTGCGCGATGGTTTTTACGGTGTCCTTCGTGCTCTCCCTGGGGATCGGGCTTTCTTGCCCCCATCGCCCGCGCGTGCCGTCAAGCAACAACGCAGACTTGACCTCAGCGTCGAGAGGCCAGGACCACACGACTTCTCCGTCCGCAAGGACGCCGGTCGTCTGCCGACATCCTCACAGCCACCGCATCCCTGCCCCGACGTTCGTGACGACGCGTACGCCCCTCTGCGATGAGGCAGGATATCAGCAATATTGCTGATTTTCGGAATTTGTCAAGGGAGAAGATTCAGGCCGTTCACGACGCCCCCCATCGGGACGCCGTGCGCCCGGCACGCTCAGGACGCCTTCGCCTCCACGTGCCGTTTGAAATTGTCGAGAATGGCCTGCCAGCCTTGCTGTTGCATCTCGACCGGGTGCGTCGTTTCAGGATCGAAGACAACGCGAACGAGAACGCCGTTCGGACCGGTCTCGAAATGGACGTCCGCTTTCCGGTCGCCGAAGGCGTAGGCGATCAGCTTGTGCTCGACGATCTTCGTGTAGGTCCCGGCGAAGTCGAAGCCCATGCTGCCGTCCTTGGCCTCCATGCGAGAGGAGAAATCTCCGCCCTCCCGCAGATCGATCGTGGCCTTGGTCGTATGCCAGTCGTCCGAGGCAGCGTTCCACTTCACGATATCGGCCGGCGTCGTATAGGCGCGCCAGACCTGATCGATCGGGGCTGCGACGGTGGTTTCGACGGTGATCCGCATGACCATTGCTCCTTGGTTCGATTTGACGGCTCGCTGCAGACGTGCAGGAGTTTGTGCTCGAAGGACGATACAGACTGGCAGATGCCGACAGACCGTAGAACAATCTTGCCTCCAGGGATGCCGCAGGCTTGCGATGGGAAAAGCGATACGAGCGTCATTCGTTGCCGCCACCGCGCTGATTGGCGGCGCGCTTGGAGCGGTCGGTCTCGGCTACACGGCCTTGGCAGCCGGCTTCTTTGCTCTCAGTTTCGCGCCTAGGGGCATTCACAGCGACTGGAGCATGCTGGCGCTGTTGGGTGTCGTGGTTGGCATAGGTCTGGGCGGCCTCCTTGGAATTTGGGCGGGCGTGACAGCGGCAAAATTCTTGCTCCGGGAGAAGCAGACACCGGAACTCCGAAGACATTCCGACACCGAGAGATATTCATGAGCACCTCAGCGGAGATTTCGAAACGCATATCCGAATTGCTCTCGGAAGATGGCTTTCGGCAGCCTTCCCGCGGGATCTATGTGAAGCCATGGACCAACGCGTGGCGAGGATGGATCGGTGTGGACTCCGGACGTTACAGCCTGGGCCCGGTTGTCGGCGTGTTCAACGACGAGTTCCTGAAGGCCAGCAGCGAAGCGCTGAAGATGTCGGGTGCTCCATGGCGATACGGCAAGAATGGACCGCCACTGATCATGATCAACTTGCAGCAACTTGCCGAACAGGACGCTGACAATCGGGCTAGGATTTCTTGGACTTATCGCGGCAAAGCGTTGGAGCCAACCGTTGCGGACGACATCGTTCACTGCATCCGGACCTGCGGGTACCCATACATTCAGGCGCACACCAACATAGAGTCCTTGTGGCGCGAAGCCGTGGCTGAACGAAGGGCATCACCTGCCTTCGTGATGTATGTGCCGATCTTCCTCATCAAGCTCGGCCAGCTCGATACCCTTCGTCAATACGTCGCTGCCAACCGGGAGCGCCCTGTCAGCGCCGATCTCTCTGTCAGCTACCCGCAATATGTCGATGCGATGCTGAAAATCCATGGCATCGCACCGCTCGGATCGTAGCGTCGCGCCCAGGCGCCAACCGCTCGGGGCTCATGGTTCGAGACGCGCCGCGAGCGGCGCTCCTCACCATGAGGAACGAAGCCGTCTCAGCGGATACGAACCTCGTCCTGAGGAGCGCGCCGAAGGCGGGCGTCGCGAAGAAGGGCCGTAGCGCAGGCTTTAGGCCGCGGCTTGCTGCGGCCGCAGCCGCAGCACCGCTGCCGGCAGATTGGCCGTGAGCCACGCCGCAATCACCTTCTGCTTCCTGTGATACGCCAGCCCCACTGCCACCACCGCGACGCCGATCAGCGACAGCGCGAACGGGAATAGCAGCGAGTTCTTGAACACGACGTCGGCGAGGTGGCCGAGATACATCGTGATGCCGATGGCGCCGAACACGGCGTAGGCGCGGCGGACGATGATGACGGCGATGGCGAGCAGGCCGACGTTGAGCAGACAGTAGACCGCCTTGCCGAGCTCGGTCGCGCCTTCGGTGGCGCTGATGCCGCCCCAGAAGGCCATCAGGCCGAACAGGTGCAGCCAGAAGCCGAAGTCGCGGCTGTGACTGTTGTAGTCGACGATCCAGGCGACGCTGAGAATGCCGAGGCCGAACCAGATCGAGACGATGCGGCGCATCTCCCAGTCGATGTGGCTGACGTTGAAGATCCAGGGCGTGAGGTCCATCGACATGAACCACAGCGCGACCGAGATGATCGCGACGATGAAGGGCACGCGATAGAAGCGTAGCGCGATCGCGCCGGCCGCGAGGGTGGCGAGCTCCATGAACAGCCAGCTGCCCTTGATCCAGACGTAGAAGTCCTGGACCGTGCCGGGCTTGCCGAACCTGCCCCACCAGCCGAGCTCCTCCTGCACGCCGTAGACGGCGAGCGGCGCCATCGACACGGCGATCGCGATCAGCAGGCCGCCGGGGACGCGCAGGTCGCGGCGCCAGAGGTGGTTGCCGGCGAGACCGAAAGCGGCGGCGTAAGCGAGCGCGCAGGCGGTCAGGGCGCGGCCGCCCAGCTGCGAGAACGCCACCGTCGAGAACAGGCCCATGGCGCCGATCACGATCAGCGCGCCGGCGTACCAGAGCAGATGCGCGGCATCGAACTTGGCGCGGGGGGCTGCCGTTGCGACGCGCTGGTGCAGGAAGGCGAGCAGGCGCTGCAGCTCGTCGTGACCGATCGCGCCGGCAGTTTCGGCAGCACGGAGATCGTGGTCGGAATAGGACATGGTCGTCACCTCATGGGCGCGCCGGACATGCCCGTGGCGTTCGCGCGAACGCTATTGCGTTGCGCGTCGCGATACGCGGATGCCGGTGCGAACAGGGGGTAGTCTAACGGAACTTGAGCGACGTTCAAGAAAATTCTGAGCGTCGCTCATGTTTTTGAGTGAAGGGTTGCTGTTTGGCGCCGGGCGCCGTGCCCTCGTTGGCTCACGCTCTCTCCACTCGTCATGGCCGGGCTTGTCCCGGCCATCCACGTCCGAGCCCAGAAGGCCGACGTGGATGCCCGGGACGAGCCCGGGCATGACGATGGGGTTGGCAGGGTGCCCCATCCTGAGGGCGGACGATCGTTGAGGGGCCGATGCCTCAGACTTGAGGACTGGCGCAAGAGGCGGCGCTCGACCCTATCCTCAATCCTTGAAATACGGCTCGACCGGCCCATGCACCTTGATGGTCAGAGGGTTGCCGTGGCGGTCCTTGGCGTTCCCCGCGGCGACGCGGATCCAGCCTTCGCTGATGCAGTATTCCTCGACATTGGTCTTCTCGGCGCCCTTGAAGCGGATGCCGACGTCGCGCGACAGGATCTCCGCGTTGTAATAGGGGCTCTTCGGATCGACCGAGAGACGGTCGGGGAAGGTGAAGGTCTCGTTGTCGCTCACAGCAGTGCCTCGATCTCTTTCTTCAGCGCCTCGGGCGTGGTGGTCGGCGCATGGCGCGATGCCACGTGGCCGGTGCGATCGACCAGGAATTTGGTGAAATTCCATTTGATCGCCGAGCCCAAGAGGCCCGTCTTCTCGCCCTTCAGGAACCTGTACAGCGGGTGCGCGTCGGCGCCGTTGACGTCGATCTTCGCAAACAGCGGGAAGGTGACGTCGTACTTGCCGGCGCAGAACGCGCCGATCTCCTCGGCCGTGCCGGGCTCCTGGGCGCCGAACTGGTTACAGGGAAAACCGAGCACGGCAAAGCCCCTGTCCGCATAGGCGCGGTGCAGCGCCTCCAGGCCGCGATATTGCGGCGTGAAGCCGCAGGCGCTGGCGGTGTTGACGATCAGGAGCACTTGGCCCTCGAAGCGCTGCAGCGGCACCTCCTCGCCCTTCAGCGAGGTCGCGGTGAAATCGTAGATGCTGGCCATCAGCCCAGCACCGGATCGATCGGTGACGGCGGCGTGCCGTCGGCCTCGATGGCCTCGCCCGCGGCAAGGCACATGTCCTCGCGAAAACGCTGGCCGACGAGCTGCACGCCGACGGGGACGCGGCCGACCATGCCAGTGGAGACCACGAGGCCCGGCAGGCCGAAAAAGGGAATGGCGATCTGCGTGAGCTGGGCATGCCAGACCTGCCTGAACGACTCCTCGTCCTTGCGGTCGAGCTGGTCGGCGAACGGCAGCATGCCGGAGACCGGCATCAGCAGCAGCGGATGCTGCTCCATGAACAGGAGCCATTGCCGGGTCAGCGCGGCGCGGCGGGCCAGCGTCGCCGAGAGGTCGAACGGATGAACCTTGTCACTGACGCCGCGCAGGCAGGCCAGCGCGCCGGGATCGCCTTCCTTCTCGGCTGCGGCGAGCTGCGCCTCGTAGCCGTCGCCGAGCCAGAGCCGGGTCTGCAGCAGCGCGGCCTCCTGCAGCGGCGGCGTGTCCGCGATCTCCTCGACGGCCCAGCCGGCGGCTTCGAGCCGCCTGGCGGCATCGCGCAGCGCGGCGACGACTTCCGGCACCGGGTTGAGGCCGTCGGGGTTGACGCAGAGCGTGACGCGCTTCGGCAAGGGAGGGCCCTCGAGCGGCACCGGCATCCACCAGACATCGCGGACGTCGCGCGCCGACATCGCTGCCAGCGCGATCCTGACGTCGTTGACCGTGCGGGCGAGCGGGCCGGAGACGGCGCTGATCTGCGGGCCGATCGGGCGCTCCGGCAGGCAGGTGTTGAAGGCGGGGATGCGGCCGACCGTCGGGCGCAGGCCGTGGATGCCGCAGGCGTAGGCGGGATAGCGCACCGAGCCGGCGATATCGGTGCCGTGGCCGATATGGCCGATGCCGGCGGCGGTCGCCGCGCCGGCGCCGCCGGAGGAGCCGCCCGGGGTGATGCCGGGGTCGCGGGGATTCCTGGTGTGGCCATGGATGAGGTTGCTGGTGAACCAGCGATACGACACCGCAGGCGTGTTGGTGCGGCCGAGCAGCACGGCGCCGGCCTTGACGAAGTTGTTGACGACCGGATTGTGGGCCGAGGCGATCGCGTCCTTCTGCAGATTGAGGCCGTTGGTGGTGGCGAAGCCTGTCTGGTCGACATTGACCTTGATCGTCACTGGCACGCCGGCGAGCGGCCCGGGGTCCTCGCCGTTCGCCAGCCGGGCGTCGATGGCGTCGGCCTGTTTCAGAACCTCGTCTGGACGGTGATCGATCACGGCGTTGATCGCGGGGTTCACCGCATCGAGCCGCGCCAGCGCTGATGTCGCGGCCTCGCGCGCGGAGACCTGCTTCGACTTGATGAGGGCGGCGAGGTCGGCAGCCGGCAGGCGCCAGAGATCGGTCATGGGGAGCTCCGTGGTGGTCCAGCGTTCTTAGCGCGGCGGGTAGCACTGAGAAAGCGGTCTGGGCGCGGCCCAACGAAATGGTCCCTCAGCAAAGCGCATGGGTGTGTCGGCCCTGCTCTCTCCTCCTCGTCATGGCCGGGCTTGACCCGGCCATCCACGTCGCCCGGCACCCGCGGACCGACGTGGATGCCCGGGTCAAGCCCACGGCTGTCCGGTTCAGACAGACTGGACATGGTGCATGGCGTGGATTCTTCTGCGGTCTTGAGCATCGCCAAATGTTCGAGACACACCAGGAAGGTCCCGCCATGCCGCATCAGAATACAGTATTCCGAGACATTCTGAAGTTGGTCCCCTGGCATCGCTTCGAGGCGCTTGTGGACGAGCATGGCACGGACGCGCGGATTCGACGGCTTTCCACCAAAGACCAATTTGTGGCGCTGCTGTACGGTCAGCTTTCGGGGGCTTCCAGTCTGCGTGAGATTGTCACCGGGCTGTCGAGCCACACCGCGCGGCTTTATCACCTGGGTGGGGGCCCTGTCCGCCGCTCGACTTTCGCGGACGCCAATATGAATCGGCCTGCGGAGATGTTTGCCGCCCTGTTGGCCATCATGATGAAGCAGGCCCATCGCCGGTTACGCCGCAAGCTTGCCGAGACGACGTATTTGATTGATTCGACCAGCGTACGGCTGACAGAAGCCAGCGCTGGCTGGGCACGGTTCTCTACCGGTGTCTGCGGTGCCAAGGTGCATGTGATCTATGATGCCGACGCCGACCGGCCGATTTATGCGGCAATCAGCGGAGCCAACGTCAACGACAATACTGCAGCGCATCAGATGCCCATCGAGCCGGGAGCAACCTACGTCTTCGATCTCGGCTATTATGAATATGCTTGGTGGGCTCAACTGGACGCCGCCGGTTGTCGAATCGTGACCCGGTTCAAATCCAATACGCCGCTGCGGGTCGTGGAGGAGTTGCCTGTCATCGCGGATGGCAACATCCTCTCCGACCGCATCGGCTTCCTTCCACAACGCCAAGCCTACAGCCGCCGCAATCCAATGCAGACTGCGGTGCGCGAAGTGCGCGTCACCTTGGAAACGGGAAAGATCCTGCGCATCCTGTCGAACGACCTCGATGCCAGCGCTCAAGAGATCGCCGACCTCTATCGTCGCCGCTGGGCCATCGAGTTGTTCTTTCGTTGGGTCAAGCAGACCCTCAAGATCACCAGGTTCCTCGGGACTTCTGAGAACGCCGTTCGTATCCAGATCGCCGTTGCCCTGATCGCCTTCCTCTTGCTTCGCCTCGCGCAAGACCTTCAGAAGGCAATCCAAAGCCCCTTGGTCTTTGCCAGATTGGTCCGCACCAACCTCATGCATCGCCGCCCCATCGATCAATTGCTCACGGGGCCACCCCAACTTGCCAAAAACCCACAACAGTTGAGCCTCGCAATATGCGGAAGCTGAACCGGACAGCCGTGGGTCAAGCCCGGGCATGACGGAGAAACAAATCAGCCGCGCAGCCTGTGGGCTCGAGGTGCCCTCTTCAATCACGGGCCGCGCGCTGGATCGGCCTCCGCGATCAATACCCAACCTGCATCGATCGATCCGGAATCAGGCTTGGTCAAGCTTCACATTCGACTTTAAGAGCTGAAGCAACAACATCACAAAGGGGGAAACAGATGATCAGACCGGGCACCATCATGGCCGCAACCTTCGTTCTCGCCGCTGCAGCAACGCTGGCGCCGCGCGCCGGCCAGGCCGAGACCTACGCCTATGTCGGCAACGCCGACAGCAACGACATCAGCGTGTTCAAGTTCGACGCCGCCTCGGGCGAGATGACCCCGGTGCAGACGGCTGCCTTCGTGGGCGTGGAGAAGCCGGGCTCGTCGACCCCGCTCGCGGTCAGCCCGGACAAGCGGGTGCTGATCGCCGGCGTCCGCTCGCAGCCATTCGTCGCCGAGAGCTTCGCCATCGACGCCAAGACCGGGCGGCTCAGCCACATCGGCAACGGGCCGCTCGCCGACAGCATGGCCAACATCGCCTTCGACCGCACCGGCAAGGTGCTGTTCAGCGCCTCCTATGGCGGCAACAAGGTGGCGGTGAATCCGGTCCAGCCGAACGGCGTGGTCGCCGCACCTGGCCAGGTGATCCCGACCGGGCTGAACGCGCATGCCTTCCTGCCCTCGCCCGACAACCGCTTCGTGTTCGCGACCAATCTCGGCTCCGACCAGGTGCTCGGCTTCGCGTTCGACGCCGCCACCGGCACGCTGACGGCCAAGGAGGCGCTGACGGTGAAGACGCCGGAGAAGTCCGGGCCGCGGCACTTCATCTTCCACCCGAACGGCAAGTTCATCTACCTTCTGCACGAGCTCAACGCTGATCTCGCGGTCTACGCCTATGATGCCGAGAAAGGCACCTGGAGCGAGCAGCAGCGCACGACCGCCCTGCCCTCGGGCTTCACCGGCAAGCCCTGGGCGGCGGATCTTCATGCGACGCCCGATGGCAAGTTCCTCTACGCCTCGGAGCGCGGCTCGAACACGATTGCCGGCTTCAAGGTCGATGCGGCCAGCGGGCGCCTGAGCCCGATCGGCAGCGTGCCGACCGAAACCCAGCCGCGCGGCTTTGCCATCGATCCCACCGGGCGCTACCTCGCCGCCGTCGGCGAAGTGTCGAATGGGATGACGGTGTATCGGATCGACCCGGCCAGCGGCGTGCTGGAGAAGACGAAGTCGTACGCGGTCGGCAAGAAGCCGAACTGGGTGGAGTTCGTCAGCCTGCCGTGACCGGCGGGCTGCAACACCGCTGTTGCGGCCATCCTTCGAGACGCCCGCCCCCGGCGGGCTCCTCAGGATGAGGGGCTGAGGGTGCCGCAGGAATTCTTCCGCGCGTTGTGATGCCTCCCCTCATGGTGAGGAGGCCGCCGGGGGCGGGCGTCTCGAACCATGAGGCCCGGATGGCTCCGGCGTTTCCATCCGCGCTGCGAGTGCCTATATCCAACGCCATGACCATGCCTGCCGCCCAGCCCGACCGCCATCCCCTCGCCGTTCAACATCCGGAACTCGACGACGCCTCGATCCGCCTGCTGGTCGAGACCTTCTACGGCCGCGCACGGGAGGACGAGCTGATCGGCCCGATCTTCAACCGTACGGTGGAGGATTGGGACGAACATATCGGCAGGATCAGTGATTTTTGGTCGTCGATGTTCCTGAAGACGGGCCGCTACAGCGGCGCGCCGATGCGGCCGCATCTGCTGCTGGAGTTGCAAGGCGGGCATTTCGACCGCTGGCTGCGGCTGTTCGAGACGACGGCGAAGGACCTGTTCGCGCCCGAGCTCGCGGAGCTCTTCATCGTCCGCGCCCGCCGCATCGCCGACAGTTTCGAGATGGGCATCGCCAGCACGCGCGGCGACATCGCGCGCCCGCGCCATTCGGTCTGACCTCGGCCGCAAGCAAGCCGGCGTTCGGGAAGCGGCGATGCGGCCGTCCTGCGCTCAATGGCGCGTCATCGACTGCGCCGGCATGTTGAAGATCGCTTCGGAGAACGGGAACTCGAGCACGATCTCGCCGTCCTCGTCGGTGACCTCGATGACGGCCGTCATCAGCGCCGCGTTGCCACCTTCGGTGCGCAGCAGTTCCTTGATCATGTCGCGCGCGACTTCCCAGGCGCGGTCGGGATTGCGCAGCACCTCGCCGTCGGTGTCGGAGACCAGTTCCTCGCCGATCCGTGTGTTGAAGAAATATCTAGGCATCATCAGCTTCCAATGGGGTCGCGCGCTGGGGTTTTGAAGTCTCGAACATCTCACGACTGCTTTATCCGGCCAGCTCAGCCCCTCAAGCTAGGGGCTGAAATGTACGGCGTTGCGAAGCCATCGATCACGAATTCGTTGTTTTCACGGCTCAATCCGACGAAAACGGCAGCAACTCGCATCTGCAACTTCGCACTGCAATAAACAGGCCTGAGAGGCTCAAACAAAAAGATTCCACTGGCGAACTTTTCGTAGCACGGTAGTTTATTGCTGAGGACGATAACCGTCCCGTCTTGAAGGAGAGGACAATGGCCTGGAAAGCACCGAAGATCGTTGAAGTGCCGGTCGGCATGGAAATCAACATGTACGCCTGCGCGGCTCGCAAATAATTCGCGGGTGTGACGTCCAGGTCTCGGCGATCAGGACGTCGACGCTTGAGGGTGGGGATCAGCGACCGCGTATGTGCCAGCCCGTGCGCTGGTCGGATGTCCCACCCTCGTCACCTTCCCTGCGGGCGATCCTGACCGTCGGTCAGCGTGTCCGTCGGTGATCCTGCCGCTGGTAATCGCGTGCGCCACCACAGCTGAATTCCAGGAGACGGCTCATGCTTCGCCTCGTCGTCCTGGGCGCCGCCGCGGGCGGTGGAGTGCCGCAGTGGAATTGCGGCTGCGCGGTGTGTCGTGCCGCGCGCACCTCACATCCCGAGATCAGCAACAGTCAGGCCTCGGTCGCGGTCAGCGCAGATGGCGCCAACTGGTTCCTGATCAACGCCTCGCCCGATCTGCGTCAGCAGGTCACCCGCACGCCGCAGCTGCATCCGAAGCCAGGCGCCCTGCGCCACAGTCCGATCGCCGGCGTGATCCTGACCAATGGCGAGATCGATGCGGTGACCGGCCTCTTGTCGATGCGCGAGAGCTCGCCATTTTCGATCCATGCGCACCCCAAGGTGCTTGCGATCCTCCGCTCGAACAACATCTTCGATGTGCTGAAGGACGAGACCGTCAAGCGCGTGCCGATCGTGATCGACGTGCCGTTCCGGCCGCTGCTGCAGGACGGCAGGCCCTCGGGCCTGGAGATCACGGCCTTCGCCGTCTCGGGAACGAGCGCGTGGTATCTGCGCGACAAGCAGCATCCCGGCGGCAGCTCCTCGACCGGCGACACGCTGGGCCTGAAGATCGCCGATCTCGAAGGCGGGCAATATTGCTACGTCATCGCCGCCTGCGCCGGCGTGGACGATGATCTGAGAACGAGATTGAGGGGCGCGCCCTTGGTGCTGTTCGACGGCACGGTGTGGCGCGACGACGAGATGATCCAGGCCGGACTCGGCAACAAGACCGGGCAGAGCATGGGACATATCGCGATGTCCGGAGAAAGCGGTGCGATCAAGCAGCTGGCGGACCTCGCGATCGGCAGGAAGGTCTTCCTGCACATCAACAACTCCAATCCGGCGTGGCTGCACGCCTCACCCGAGCGGCAAACGTTGGAGCGCGAGGGATGGGAAATCCCCGCTGAAGGGATGGAGATCGTACTGTGAGTGAGGTCAATCTGAGCGGAATGACGGCGCTGTCGATCGGCAGCGGCGTAACGCTGAACAATGCGAGCGAATTGGAAGCGGCGCTGCGCCATATCGGGGCGACGCGCTATCACAACCACCACCCGTTTCATAAGCTGCTGCACGGCGGCAAGCTCAACAAGGGCCAAGTGCAGGCCTGGGCGCTGAACCGCTACTACTACCAGTCGACGATCCCGCTGAAGGATGCGATGGTGATGACGCGCTTCCGCGACCGCGCCACGCGGCTGGAATGGCGGCACCGCATCGAGGATCATGACGGCGATGTCGGCAGCGAGGGCGGCATCGAGCGCTGGATCAAGCTGACCGAAGGCCTCGGCCTCGACACGGCCTATGTCGAATCCACCGAAGGCATCCTGCCGGCCACGCGCTTCGCGGTGGAGGCCTATGTGCACTTCTGCCGCGACCGCTCGCCGCTGGAGGCGATCGCCTCGTCGCTGACCGAATTGTTCGCGCCGAGCATCCATGAAGAGCGCATCTCGGGCATGCTCGAGCACTACGATTTCGTCAACAACGACACCATGAGCTACTTCAAGCGGCGTCTCACCCAGGCGCCGCGCGATGCCAATTTCGCGCTGCATTACGTCAAGGAGCACGCCACCACGCCGGAGCAGCGCGCCGCGGTCTGCAACGCGCTGATCTTCAAGACCAACGTGCTGTGGGTGCAGCTCGACGCGCTGTATCATGCGTATGTCGAGGGGCACATTCCGCCGGGTGCGTTCGTGCCGAAGGAGGGGTGAGTGGTTGCATCGGAGCAACGCCGCCTGGTCCGGGGGGCCTCATGGTTCGAGACGCGCCGCAAGCGGCGCTCCTCACCATGAGGGGCAAGCGGCGGAGCGGCCGCTGCATACGGGACCATGAACACGCTGTTAGCGTGTTCATGGAGAGGGTTCAGGATATCGCCGCAAGTTCCGCCCTCGTCCTGAGGAGCCCGCCGCAGGCGGGCGTCTCGAAGGACGCTGGCAGGCGCGGCGGCGGCTCCGAACTCCAAATCTGCGCGATCTCGCCGTTTGATCACAGCTGCTGCTAGAGAACCCCACCATGGCCCCGCGTCACATCCAAGTCACCGAGACCAGCCGCGTGGTGCTGCCGCGGCATACGAAGTTGAAGTTCGACGAGACGCGCCAGGTCTGGGTGATCCTCGCCCCCGAGCGGGTGCTGGCGCCGGATGAGATCGCGGTCGAGGTGCTCAAGCTGTGCGACGGTACGCGCAGCGTCGCCGGGATCATCGACGAGCTGGCGGCGAAATACGCCGCGCCGCGTGACGTGATCGCGATCGACGTCGTCGCCATGCTGCAGGATCTCGCCGACAAGGGATTCCTGACCGAGGTTCGGGAGACGACATCATGACCGAGCTGACCGACACCTCACCGCCCAGCGACAGCAATGACGGCCTCGCCGTGCTGGAGCGGCGCGGCTCCGTGGCCGAAACCTACGGCATTCCGCTCGCCGTGCTGGCCGAGCTCACGCATCGCTGTCCGCTGCAATGCCCCTATTGCTCCAACCCGCTGGAGCTCGACCGCGCAGGCCAGGAATTGACCACGGCAGAGTGGAAGAAGGTGCTGTCCGAGCTCGCCGAGATCGGCGTGCTGCAGATCCACTTCTCCGGCGGCGAGCCGACGGCGCGCAAGGATCTGGTCGAACTGGTGCAGCATGCCAACGACGTCGGACTCTACACCAACCTGATCACCTCGGCCGTGCTGCTGACGCGCGAGCGGCTGAAGGAGCTGGCCGATGCCGGGCTGTCCCATGTCCAGATCAGCTTCCAGGGCAATGAGCCTGATGTCGCCGACCGCGTCGGCGGCTACAAGGGCGGCCACGCCAAGAAGCTCGAGGTGGCGCGCTGGACCCGCGAGCTCGACCTGCCGCTGACGGTGAACGCCGTGATGCACCGGCAGAACCTGCATCAGCTGCCCGACATCATCCAGATGGCGGTCGATCTCGATGCCGACCGGCTCGAGGTCGCCAACGTGCAATATTACGGCTGGGCGCTGAAGAACCGCGCCAGCCTGATGCCGACCTACGCCCAGTTGGAGGAGACCGACCGCCTGGTCGAGGAGGCGCGCGAGCGGCTGAAGGGCACGCTGACCATCGACTACGTCGTCCCGGACTACTACGCGCTGCGGCCGAAGAAGTGCATGGGCGGCTGGGGCCGGCAGTTCTTCAACATCTCGCCGTCGGGCAAGATCCTGCCGTGCCACGCCGCCGAGAGCATCACCGGGCTCGACTTCATGTCGGTGCGCTCGAACCATTCGATCGCCTGGATCTGGCAGAACTCGGAGGCCTTCAACCGCTATCGCGGCACCGGCTGGATGAAGGAGCCGTGCAAATCCTGCGAGTTCCGCGAGATCGATTTCGGCGGCTGCCGCTGCCAGGCCTTTGCGCTGACCGGCGACGCCGCCAACACCGATCCGGCCTGCACGCTGTCGCCGCTGCACGAGAGCATCTTCAAGCAGGCCGAGCGCGATGCCGCCTCCGGCCAGGACCGCTTCCTGTATCGCAACTTCGCCGGCGGCACGCCTGAGAGCAATGATGCCTGACGCCGAAGCCGGCCGCGCCTCCGCGCGCCGCAGCGATCCGTTCGCGCCGCTGACGTCGGAATGGCTCGACGTCTCTGGCGGCCATCAGATCTATGTCGAGAGCGCCGGGCGAGTCGGCGGCCTACCCGCCGTCTACCTGCACGGTGGACCCGGCTCCGGCTGCCAGCCGGATCACCGCCGGCTGTTCGATCCCGAGCGCTTCCACGCCGTGCTGTTCGACCAGCGCGGCGCCGGCCGCTCGCGTCCCGCGCGCAGCCGCGACAACAACACTCTGCACGATTTGATCGCCGACATGGAGGCGATCCGCACGAAATTCGGCTTTGAGAAATGGATCGTCGCCGGCGGCTCCTGGGGCGCGACCTTGGCGCTGGCCTACGCCCAGGCGCATCCAGCGCGCGTGAGCGGCCTGGTGCTGCGCGCGACCTTTCTCGGCACCCGCGCGGAGGTGGAGACGGCGTTCGGCGAGACGCTGGCGCGCTTTCACCCTGCCCTGCATCGCGACTTCCTGGAGATGCTACCGGAGAACGAGCGCGCCAACCCCTGCGAGGCCTATTTCCGCCGCATCCTCGATCCCGATCCGGCGATCCACGGTCCGGCCGCGCGCGCCTGGCACGACACCGAGCGGGCGCTGTCCGAGATCAAACCGGCGCGCGCCCATCTGGATCGGCTCGCCATCCGCTCCGGCAGCGCGCTGCCGGCGACGCCGTTCATGGAGGCGCATTACTTCTCTCAGGACAGCTTCATGGCGAAAGACCAGTTGCTGCGTGATGCGAGCAGGCTCAGCGGGATTCCCGGAATCATCGTGCAGGGCCGCTACGACCTGCTCTGTCCGCCCTCCACCTCGGCAAGGCTCGCGGACATCTGGCGCGACGCCGAAATCCGTGTCGTCGAAGCCGCAGGTCACAATCTTTATGACCCCGGCATCCGCGATGCGGTCATGAAAGCCATCTGCGATCTGGCGACGCGCACGACAGCGCCTTAAACACATCACTCATTCCCCTCATGCTGAGGAGGCGCGCCAGCGCCGTGTCGAAGCATGAGGCCCGCGACGCTTCGGGCCTCATGCTTCGAGACGGCCGCCTTTGGCGGCCTCCTCAGCATGAGGATCAGCCACACGCACCAGGAGGCTCGAGATGCCCATCGCCGGGAAAGGCATGTTGTTGACGTCGATGAACATCGATGCCGCTCACGAGGCTGACTTCAACCACTGGTACGACAGCGAGCATCTCGAAGAGCGCGTCGCCATTCCCGGCTTCATCGAGGCGCGACGCTATGTCGCCGAGCAGGGCAGCCCGAAATATCTGTGCCTGTACTCCGCCGAGACGATCGGCGTGCTCGACAGTCCGGCCTATCGCGCCCGGCTGGAGTCGCCGACAGAATGGTCGAAGGCGGTGATGGCGCGGTTCAAGAACATGATCCGCAGCGTCGCACGCATCACGATCTCGAAAGGGGCCGGCCGCGGCGCCGTGCTCGGCATCATCCGGCTGCGCCCGAAGCCGGAGCAGGACAAGGCGTTGCGCGAGGCATTGCAGATCGAGCTTGACCCGTACGACCTCAAGGGCGTGATCTCGATGCACCTGCTCGAAGGCGATGCGGATCTGTCCGGCCCCGCCGCTGGCGTTCCAGCGAGCTCGCGCGACGCCGACTGGTTCATCCTGATCGACGGCACCGACGGCCACGCCATCGCGACCTTGATGACGACGCGTTTTGCGGCTGTCGACGGCCCGCTGGCGACGCAGATTTCCGCCGGGATCTATCGCCTGATGTGGGACCTCAGCCGCGCTGATATTGCGGCGCGTTAGTTGGCCAGTCTGATTCCCCGCCGTCATGGCCGGGCTTGACCCGGCCATCCATCCTCTTCGGAGATCTTGGAAAGGTGGATGCCCGGGTCAAGCCCGGGCATGACGACCGAGTGCGGAGCAACTCGCGTGTCCGCTCATTCGTTCTGTAAAGGCCACCATCGTCACCAGTCCGTCATCGTTTGTCGCACCACCTCCCGCATCGCAGCACGCGGCGGCATCGCGCCTGCAATGCGGCAGCGCACACTGTGCATGAGGGGCAGCGTTGCAAATTTGCCTTTGTGTGCGCCTTGGAATGGCTCTAGTCTGATAAGACTATTCAATTGAGCCATTCAAAAAGCAGAAGGGCGACGAACAGGACCTGCTCCGGACCCACATCGATCCCCAGCCGATCCTGAACAAACAGTCGTCCTCACGTCAGGAAGGCCGCGCGCTCATGGTTCGCCGCGCGGACAGGGTATGAATGAGAGCGACTGATATCTCGGCCCCCGACTACTTTCACAAAGTGGTCGATTGCCAATGGGCTTGTCCCGCACACACTCCGGTCCCTGAATACATCCGCCTGATCGCTGAGGGTCGCTACAGCGACGCCTACATGATCAATTGGAAATCGAATGTATTCCCGGGCATTCTCGGACGCACTTGCGATCGCCCTTGCGAGCCCGCCTGCCGACGCGGGCGTGTCGAGGAAAGCCCGGTCGCGATCTGCCGCCTGAAGCGCGTTGCGGCCGATTTCAAGGACGACGTGCACCAGCGCATGCCGCGCCCGGCCCCGAAGAACGGCCGGCGCATCGCGCTGGTGGGCGGCGGCCCGGCCTCGCTGACCGTCGCACGCGACCTCGCGCCGCTCGGCTATCACTGCACCGTGTTCGATGCCGATCCCAAGCCCGGCGGCATGATGCGCTCGCAGATTCCAAAGTTCCGTCTGCCCGACAGCGTCATCGACGAGGAGACGGGCTACGTGCTCAGCCTCGGCGTCGACTACAAGGCCGGCCATCGCGTCGACAGCCTCAAGACGCTGCTGGCCGAGAACTACGATGCCATCTTCATCGGCTCCGGCGCGCCACGCGGCCGCGAGCTGAACATCCCCGGCCGCAAGGAAGCCGCCGCGAACATCCATCTCGGCATCGACTGGCTGTCCAGCGTGTCGTTCGGCCATACCGACAAGATCGGCAGGCGCGTGATCGTGCTCGGCGGCGGCAACACCGCGATGGACTGCTGCCGGACCGCGCGGCGGCTCGGCGGCGAGGACGTCAAGGTCATCGTGCGCTCCGGCTTCGAGGAGATGAAGGCCTCTCCCTGGGAGAAGGAGGACGCGCTGCACGAGGACATTCCGATCCTCAATTATCTCGTGCCGGTCGCGTTCACTCACGACAATGGCAGGCTGACCGGCGTCACCTTCCAGAAGGTGAAAGCCGAATATGACGACAAGGGCCGGCGCTCGCTGGTGCCCTCCGGCGAGCCCGACGTGACCTATGAGTGCGACGACGTGCTGGTCGCAGTCGGCCAGGAGAATGCCTTCCCCTGGATCGAGGCCGATTGCGGCGTGGAGTTCGACAAATGGCACATGCCGAAGGTCGACCCGGCCACCTTCGTTTCAACGAACCCGAAAGTGTTCTTCGGCGGCGATGCCGCATTCGGCCCGAAGAACATCATCTGGGCTGTCGCGCAAGGCCACGAGGCGGCGCTGTCGATCCACCGCCTGCTCTCCGGCGAGGACATCACCGAGCGGCCGCTGCCCGAGGTGCACGTCTCCTCGCAGAAGATGGGCATCCACGAATGGAGCTATGACAACGACGTCTCGCCGGAGAAGCGCTTCAAGGTGCCGCACCGCGACAAGGTGGTCGCGCTGAAGGACATCCGCGCCGAGGTCGAGCTCGGCTACGACGTCAAGCTCGCGCTCGGCGAGGCGCATCGCTGCCTGAACTGCGACGTGCAGACGGTGTTCTCCGACACGCTGTGCATCGAATGCGACGCCTGCGCCGACATCTGCCCGATGGACTGCATCACCTTCACCGACAATGGCGAGGAGGCCGATCTGCGCGCGCGGCTGAAGGCGCCGTCTGTTCATCCCGACCAGAGCCTCTACGTGTCGTCGGATCTGAAGACCGGGCGCGTGATGGTGAAGGACGAGGACGTCTGCCTCCATTGCGGCCTGTGCGCCGAGCGCTGTCCCACCGGTGCGTGGGACATGCAGAAATATTTCATCGAGACGACCCACGCAGGTAACGCATGTCCCAGCAAGCGCCGCTCAGCAGCGTAAACGACTTCGTCGTCCGCTTCGCCAACGTCAACGGCTCCGGCTCGGCCAGCGCCAACGAATTGTTCGCGCGCGCCGTGCTTCGTCACGGCGTGCCGGTCAGCCCCCGCAACATCTTCCCGTCGAACATTCAGGGCCTGCCGACCTGGTACGAGGTGCGCGTCACCGAAGCGGGCCATCTCGGCGCGCGAGGCGGCGGCACCGACCTGATGGTCGCGATGAATCCGCAGACCTGGGACAAGGACGTCGCCGGCATCGTGCCCGGTGGCTACCTGTTCTACGATTCGACGAAGCCGATGCCGTCGACCAAGTTCCGCGACGACATCACCGTGATCGGCGTGCCACTGACGGCGATCACCAACTCGACCTACTCGGATCCGCGCCAGCGCCAGCTCTTCAAGAACATCATCTATCTCGGCGCGCTCTCCGCCCTCCTCGACATGGACCCGAAGCTGATCGAGCAACTGATCGGCGAGCAGTACAAGGGCAAGGAGAAGCTGCTCTCCTCCAACGTCCATGCGCTGCATCTCGGGCGCGATTGGGCGCTGCAGAATTTGAAATGCCCGATCGGCCTGCGCATCAGGAAGGCCGACAAGGTCGGCGACCGCATCTTCATCGAGGGCAACAACGCCGCCGCGCTCGGCGCCGTCTATGGCGGCGCGACTGTCTGCGCCTGGTACCCGATCACGCCGTCGTCGTCGCTGGCCGAAGCGTTCAGCAACCACTGCAAGAAGCTGCGGCACGATCCGGAAACCGGACAGGCCAAATACGCGATCGTGCAGGCCGAGGACGAGCTCGCCTCGATCGGCATGGTGGTGGGTGCCTCCTGGAACGGAGCCCGCGCCTTCACCACGACATCAGGCCCCGGCGTGTCGCTGATGACCGAGTTCATCGGCCTGTCCTACTTCGCCGAGATTCCGGCCGTGATCATGAACGTGCAGCGCGCCGGCCCTTCCACGGGCATGCCGACCCGCACCCAGCAATGCGACCTGATCGCCTGCGGATACGCCTCGCATGGTGATACCAAGCATGTGATGCTGTTCCCGGAGGATCCGGCGGAGGCGTTCGAATTCGCGGCGGCAGCGTTCGATCTGGCCGAGCGGCTGCAGACCACGATCTTCCTGATGCTCGACCTCGACATCGGCATGAACCAGCGGCTGTGCCGGCCGCTGAAGTGGGACGATGCCAAGCAGTATGACCGCGGCAAGGTGATGACGGCCGAGATGCTCGACGAAGGCCGCGACTTCGGCCGCTATCTCGACGTCGACGGCGACGGCATTCCGTTCCGCACCTACCCCGGCACGCATCCGACGAAGGGCTCCTACTTCACCCGCGGTACGTCACGTGATCGCTACGCGCGCTATTCCGAGGAAGGCGCCGTTTATGCCGACAACGTGCAGCGCCTGCTGCGCAAGTTCCAGACCGCGCAGGACATGGTGCCGCGGCCGCTGCAGGCCAACGCCGCCAAGCCGACCAAATACGGCGTGATCTATTTCGGCTCGACCGCGCCGGCGATGGACGAGGCGATCGAATTGCTGGAGGCCCGCGGCCACCAGCTCGACCGGCTGCGCATCCGCGCCTTCCCGTTCCATTCGAGCGTGGCGAGCTTCATCGCCGAGCACGACTTCGTCTATGTGGTCGAGCAGAACCGCGACGCCCAGCTGCGCCAGCTGATCGTCACCGAGAACGGCATCGATCCGGTCCGTCTCGTGCCGATCCTGCACTATGACGGCACCCCGATCACCGCGCGCTTCATCGCGGATGCGATCGGGACCCATCAGGACCAGATCAAGGTCACCCCGCTGCGGAAGGCCGTGTCGTGATGCGGCCTCGGCTCTCTCCTTCGTCATGCCCGGGCTTGACCCGCCTGCGCGGCCGTGGCCGCTTCGGCGCGGCGAAGGCCCGGGCATCCACGTCTTTCATTTTCCGGGCTCCCACGTGGATGGCCGGGACATCTTGGCGAAGACGCGCCCCGCGCTTTAGCCCGGCCATGACGAATTCGAGATCCATGGTGCTCTCATGACCTACATCGCAAAGCCGAAATTCCAGCATCCCGGCATCAAGAAGAACGCGCTCGGCTACAGCCATCGCGACTACGAGGGCAAGATCTCGACCCTGTGCGCCGGCTGCGGCCACGATTCGATCACGGCCTCGATCATCGAAGCCTGCTTCGAGCTGTCGATCGAACCGCATCGCGTGGCAAAAATCTCCGGCATCGGCTGCTCGTCGAAGACGCCGGACTATTTCCTCGGCAATTCGCACGGCTTCAACACCGTGCATGGCCGCATGCCGTCGGTGCTGACCGGCGCCAACCTCGCCAACCGCGAGCTGATCTATCTCGGCGTCTCCGGCGACGGCGATTCCGCCTCGATCGGCTTCGGTCAGTTCGCCCATGCGATCCGGCGCGGCGTCAACATGACCTACATCGTCGAGAACAACGGCGTCTACGGCCTGACCAAGGGTCAGTTCTCGGCGACCGCCGACCGCGGCTCGAAGTCCAAGAAGGGCGTCACCAACACCGACAACCCGATCGACCTCGTCGGCATCGCGCTGCAGCTTGGGGCCACCTATGTCGCGCGCTCGTTCTCCGGCGACAAGAAGCAGCTGGTGCCGATCATCGCCGGCGCGATCCAGCACAAGGGCGCCGCCTTCATCGACGTGATCAGCCCGTGCATCGCCTTCAACAATCACGCAGGCTCGACCAAGAGCTTCGACTACGTCCGCGAGCACAATGACGCCGTGAACCGGCTCGACGTGCTGACCGGGCGCGACCCGATCGAGATCGACCAGGATCCGGGCACGGTGCAGATCGTCGAGCAGCACGACGGCTCGCGGCTGGCGCTACGCAAGATCGACGCCGACTACGACCCGCACGATCGGCTGGGCGCGATGACCTTCCTCCAGAAGCATGCGGCGCAGGGCCAGATCGTGACCGGGCTGCTCTATGTCGACCCTGAGGCCGACGATCTGCACAGCCATCTCAACACCGTGGAGCAGCCGCTGAACCGGCTGGAGGCCGCGGATCTCTGCCCGGGACAGGCGGCGCTCGACAAGATCAACGCGAGCCTGCGCTAGGCTGATCGCTACGTTGACAGCTTCCCCATAGCCGTCCTTCGAGACGCCCGCCTTCGGCGGGCTCCTCAGGACGAGGTCTGAATGTGTGGCGCCCCTCCTTCAAGGGCGCCTCGCCGTCCCCCCTCATGGTGAGAAGCGCCGCGCCACCGGTCGCGCCATCGTCAACAGCCGGCCTGACGGCGCGTCTCGAACCATGAGGCCCCGATCTCATGACCGCAGCGCATTCGCCCACACCCGTTCGAGCTGCACAATCGCATCGGGCAACGGCAGCGCCGACAGCGCATCATCACCGCCGCTGATAAGGCCGAACTCGCGCAACCTGATCAGCGCCTCATCGATATTGAACGCCCGACCCAGCCCGAACATCTGCTGCAGCAACTCCTCGACATGACTGCCCAATGCAGCCCGCGAGAGCGGCACCGACGCCAGCAGCAGGCCGCCATAGGCCAGCACGGCCTCCTTCCAGTCCTGGTCCTCGGCCTCGCCGATCAGGTAGTTGAAGATGCCGGAATTGTTGTTGACGTTACGGAAGTAGATGTTGTCGGTGACCTGCTTCTGATGGATCAGCGACCGGCGATGGAAGTTGCCCCATTGCCTGAGAATGAAGGCGCCGAGCGCGAACAGGCCCGACAGCGCCGCCAGCGCCTGCTCGGTATCGTTGTCGTGCACGGTGCCGCTGAGGCCGAGATAGAAGCCGGCGACGATGAACAGCACGGTGAGCGTCGAGGCCAGCTTGAGCAGAATCGGCACGCCGCCGACCAGCGCCGGCACGCCCAACGTCAGTTGCTCGCGCAGCCCCATGACGACACGGACGTTCGGCAGCAGCGCCTCGAGATCGAAGCGCGCGATGTGACGGAAATATTTGAACAGCACCGCCCCGCCGCGGATCTTGTTGCGGCCGCGCCAGGCGGCAGTCTTGCGCTTCGTCCGGGTCGGCTCGTCGGGCCTGGTCGCGACCATCAGGATGATGTCGTCATAGACCTCGATCTCATGCTTGCGCCGGCGCAGCCCATACAACATGGGGACCTCGATCGTCTCCTGATGCTGGCCGCGCCGGAACATGCGGACGGCGCGGTAGTCCGAGATCGACGCCTTCAGCTTGACCCTGACAAGCGCATGCTCGGCAAACGCGCGCTCGATCTCGGCATGGCTGATCTCGATGAAATTGGCCTCGCCGAGCACCTGCACGACTTCGTCGGCGAGGCTGCGATAGGCCGCGTCGAGCTCCTCGGGCGATCGATGGCGCCCGACCGGCACTTCGGGATCGAAGTCGAAATAGGCGTCGCGCAGGCGATCGAGCTCGTCGAAATACTCGTGATGCAGGATGGCACCGAGCATCTGGGCGAGCCGGCGCAGGTCGGCCGATTGCGTGTCGTCCAGTCCACCGTGCGAAATCACGGCGTCGAGGACCTCGGACTTGCGTATCGGAATGAACCGGTCCCGCCGGCTCGTCGTCTCCCCTGGTCCAACCACGCGTGTCACGCCCGACTTGCCACGTTCTCAACAGCCGATCCCGCTGCTGCTGCCGGGCGGCTCCCCCGTAACATAGCGAGCTCAGCCGACTTGCGCTACTCGCCGGGGACCGGATTGCGCGCGCTCCTCAGTGACGCAAGACGATGCCCGTATGCATAACGCCAAGTCGACGGCGGTTGCTGTTCTCGCGCTCGTCATGCCCGGCCATGACGAAGCGAGGTTTGGACACGCTCATCATCTTCATGGTCTAGAGTGGGCTGACAGGAGGGAGAACCCGATGACCGGCACCCCGGAGATCAAGTCCGCCTTCAACGCCATTCGCGCCATCGACTATACGATCATCCTCGTCCGCGATTGGACGGCGATGCGCGGCTTCTATGAGAACGTGCTGGGCTTCCCGATCACGCGCGAGCTGTCGCAGGGCTGGATCGAATACCGGATCGGCGCCAATACATTGGCGCTGGCGCAACCGAAGCGGCTCGCATCGGACCAGCTGACGCCCCGAGGCGCCGCCTCGCTGCAGCTCGCGTTCAAGGTGGGCCGTAACGATGTCGACCGCTGCGCGGCAGAATTGACCAGCAAGGGCGTCGCTCTCATGGAGCCGCCGACGGACCAGCCCTTCGGGCACCGGACCCTGTTCTTCAGGGACCCGGACGGCAATCTGCTCGAAGTGTACGCGGAGATCTAACAGCTGATATCTAAGGCTTGGCGGCCGCGCTAGGCGGCCGCCGGTTGTATCCGGGGATTGAGCACGTACTCCTTCAGCACCTTGTCGGTGGCGGCATCGACTTCGACCAGCGACACGTCGTAGCTCCAGAGATCGGCGAGATGCTGCAGCACGCGCTTGGTGTCGGTCTCGTTGAGCTGGGCGCCCTTGACCACCGTATGCCGCAGCATCAGGCGGCGATCGCCGGCGAGATCGACATCGACCACCTCGATGTTGGGGTCGATGTAGCCGACGTCGTACTGCTTGGACAGCTCGCGGCGGATGCGGCGATAGCCGCGCTCGTCATGGATGGCATCGACAAGAATGCCGGCGCGCTCGGCCGGATCGTCATGCAGGTGGAACAGTCTGAGCTGCCGGATCAGGTTGGGGCTGAGGAACTGGCTGATGAAGCTCTCGTCGCGATAGTTCGCCCAGACGTCACGCAGCACCGCCATTTCGTCGCCGGTGCCGGCGATGTCCGGAAACCATTCGCGATCCTCGTCGGTCGGATCCTTCACGATGCGCTCGATGTCCTGCATCATCGCAAAGCCAAGGGCATAGGGGTTGAAGCCGGAGTAGCGCGGATCGTCGAACTCCGGCTGGAACACGACATTGGTGTGCGACTGCAGGAACTCCAGGAAATTGCCGTCGGTGAGTCGTCCTTCCTGGTGCAGACGGTTCATGATGCGATAATGCACGTAGGTCGCCGTGCCCTCGTTCATGACCTTGGTCTGGCCCTGCGGATAGAAATACTGCGCGATGTGGCGGACGATGCGCAGCAGCTCGCGCTGCCAGGGCGCCAGCCGCGGCGCGGTCTTCTCCAGGAAATAAAGCAGGTTCTCCTGCGGCAGGCCGAGCAGCGCGCGGCGCCGCTCGACGTTCAGCATCGCATTGGTCTTGACCGGGCCGGTCGGCACCGTGCGCCAGAGATCGTTGAACTGGCCCTCCTCATAGAGCCTGCGCTTGCCGGCGCGCTTCTCCTCCTCGCGGAAGTCGAGCTTCTTCTTGCCGGGATAGCGGTCGACGCCATGCGACATCAGCGCGTGGGCGGCATCGAGCGTATGCTCGACCGCGAGCCGGCCATAACGTTCCTCGCATTGCGCGATGTAGCCGCGGGCGAAGTCGAGATAGTCGAGGATGCCGTCGGCATCGGTCCACTGCTTGAACAGGTAGTTGTTCTTGAAGAAGTGATTGTGACCGAACGCGGCATGCGCGATCACCAGGGTCTGCATCGTCGCCGTGTTCTCCTCCATCAGATAGGAGATGCAGGGCGAGGAGTTGATCACGATCTCATAGGCGAGGCCCATCAGCCCTTTGCGGTACGAGGCCTCGTGATAGGCGAAGTGCTTGCCGAACGACCAGTGCTTGTAGAACAGGGGCATGCCGACCGAGGAATAGGCGTCGAGCATCTGCTCGGCCGTGATCACCTCGATCTGGTTGGGATAGGTGTCGAGCCCGAGCTCCTTGTGCGCCACCCTCTCGCAGGTATCGTGAATGCGCTGCAAGGTGAGGAAATTCCAGTCGGCGCCCTCGAACAGCAGTCCGCTCATGACGCCGCCCTCTCCTGCGTGGTGCCGCGACGCTGAAACAGGTCGTGGAACACCGGGAAGATCTCGCTCCGGTCGCGCACCTTGCGCATCGACAGCGGCTCGCCATTGGCGCGCAGCCGCTCATACAGCGACCACAGCGCGGAGTCCGGCATCTCGAACGAATAGGTGCCGGACTCGCCGACCTCGAGATAGGCGAAGAACTGCGACACCGGCAGGATGTTGTCGGCCAGGAGCCGCGCGACATTCTCGGAATCCGAGGTGGCGTTGTCGCCGTCGGAGGCCTGCGCCGCGTAGATGTTCCAGTCCGAGGGCCGGAAGCGCGAGCGGACGATGTCGTGCATGCATTGCAGCGCGCTCGACACCAGGGTGCCGCCGGATGCCGGTCCGTAGAAGAAGGTCTGCTCGTCGACCTCCTCGGCACGATCGGTATGGCGGATGAACACGATCTCGACATGGCGGTAGCGCCGGGTCAGGAACACGTAGAGCAGCATGTAGAACCGCTTGGCGAGGTCCTTCATGTGCTCCGACATCGAGCCGGACACGTCCATCAGGCAGAACATCACGGCCTGCGCGATCGGCTTCGGCACCGCTTCGAAGCGGCGGTAGCGGATGTCGATCGGATCGATGAAGGGGATGCGCTTGGCCTTCGCCTTCAGCGCTTCGAGCTCGGCCAGCAGCGCGGCGCGCTTGTCGTCGTCGGTCTCCTGCTCCAGCTGGGCTTCGAGCTCGGCAATCGCCTCCGGCCGCGGCCGGCGCAGCGCGACGCGGCGGGCCAAGGCGCGGGTGACGGTGCGGCTGATCGAGATATTGGCTGGCGAACCCGACGTCGAATAGCCCGCGCGCACCAACCCTTCGCTCTCGGCCTCGGCGAATTTGCGCTTGGCGAGATCGGGCAGCTCGAGATCGTCGAGGAACAGGTTGACGAACTCCTCCTTGCTCAGCACGAAGCGGAAGGCGTCCTCGCTGTCGCCCTGCCCCGGCGCCGACTTGCGGCCGCTGCCGTCACCGGAGCGCGGCAGGATATCGCCCTCGACGAACTTCTTGTTGCCGGGCAGCACCATGTCGCGGGTGCCGCCCTCACGGCGGAAGCGCGGCTCGTCCATGCCATCGAGCGGGATGGAGACCTCACCACCCTCGAGCACGTCCTTGATGTCGCGGTCCTGCGACGTCTTCTTCACGGCCCCTTGAACCAACGCCTTGGCTCGGCGCAAAAATCGCTGACGGTTTTCGAGACTTTTGCCGCCCGGATTCAGGCGCCGATCAATGATATGCATGACCACGTTTCCATACGCCTCCTGCTGCAGCGGTTTCGACTCCTGCTCTCCCCCGCCGCGATGCCGCGGTGCAGTATCAGACCCGATACCGGACCCGCATCATTCGCTGCCCGACGCGTCCCATCAAAGTTCAGCGTCGAACGTTCCGCTCGCCTCGTTGTCCCGGCGCCAACATCCGCCGATGGCCTGCAGCACATGCAGTGAACATCGGCGCCGGACCACGATCAACCCGCCTGCTTCACCCGCATGTACCACTCGACCAGCCGGCGGACCTGCCGCTCGGTGTAGCCGCGCTCGACCATGCGCGCGACGAAGTCGTCGTGCTTCTTCTCGGTCTCGCCGTCCTTCTTGGTCCCGAACGAGATCACCGGAAGCAGATCCTCGACCTGCGAGAATATCCTCTTTTCGATGACCTCGCGGATCTTTTCGTAGGAGGTCCAGGACGGATTTTTTCCGCCGTTCTGGGCCCGGGAGCGCAGCGAGAACTTGACAACCTCGTTGCGGAAGTCCTTCGGGTTGGCGATCCCGGCCGGCTTCTCGATCTTGGTCAGCTCCTGGTTCAACAGCTCGCGATTGAGCAGCTGTCCCGTATCGGGATCCTTGAAGTCCTGATCCTCGATCCAGGCGTCGGCGTAGTCGACGTAGCGGTCGAACAGGTTCTGGCCGTAATCGGAGTAGGATTCCAGATACGCCTTCTGGATCTCGTGACCGATGAACTCGGCGTAGCGCGGCGCGAGATCCGCCTTGATGAATTCGAGGTAGCGCTTCTCGACCTCCTCGGGCAGTTGCTCGCGCTTGATCGACTGTTCCAGCACGTACATCAGATGCACGGCATCGGCGGACACTTCCGCCGTGTCGTGATTGTAGGTCGCGGCCAGGACCTTGAAGGCAAAGCGGGTGGAAATGCCGTCCATGCCCTCGTCGACGCCGGCGGCGTCGCGATATTCCTGCACGCTGCGCGCCTTCGGATCGGACTCCTTCAGGCTCTCGCCGTCATAGACCCGCATCTTGGCGTACAAGGTCGAGTTCTCGTGCTTGCGCAGGCGCGACATCACCGAGAAGCGGGCCAGGGTGTCCAGGGTCGCCGGCGCGCAGGGCGCGGTGGCGAGCTCGGAGCCCTGGATCAGCTTCTCGTAGATCTTGCGCTCCTCGGTGACGCGCAGGCAGTACGGCACCTTGATGACGCAGATGCGGTCGATGAAGGCTTCGTTGTTCTTGTTGGTCTTGAAGCTCTGCCACTCCGCCTCGTTGGAGTGGGCGAGGATCACGCCGTTGTAGGGAATGGCGCCGATGTTCTCGGTGCCGATATAGTTGCCCTCCTGCGTCGCCGTCAGCAGCGGATGCAGCATCTTGATCGGCGCCTTGAACATCTCGACGAATTCGAGGATGCCCTGGTTGGCGCGGTTGAGGCCGCCCGAATAGGAGTAGGCGTCGGGATCGTTCTGGGCGTAGGTTTCGAGCTTGCGGATATCGACCTTGCCGACCAGCGAGGAGATGTCCTGGTTGTTCTCGTCGCCCGGTTCGGTCTTGGCGATCGCGATCTGCCGCAGCCGCGACGGCTGGATCTTGGCGACGCGGAACTGCGAGATGTCGCCGCCGAAGGCCTCGAGTCGCTTGTAGCACCACGGGCTCATCAAACCGGATAGACGGCGGCGCGGAATGCCGTATTTCTCCTCGAGCATCGGGCCCAGCGTGTCGGGATCGAACAGGCCGAGCGGCGATTCGAAGACCGGGCTCAGCTCATCACCGGCCTTGAGCACGTAGATCGGATGAGCTTCCATCAACTGCTTCAGCCGTTCGGCGAGCGACGACTTGCCGCCGCCGACCGGTCCGAGCAGATAGAGGATCTGCTTGCGCTCTTCGAGACCTTGCGCGGCGTGGCGGAAGAAGCCGACGATGCGCTCGATCGTGTCTTCCATGCCATAGAAGCCGGCGAACGCGGGATACAGCCGAACCGTCCGGTTCAAAAAAATACGGCCAAGGCGTGGGTCCTTGGCCGTGTCGATCATCTGAGGCTCACCGATCGCAGCTAGTAGTCGTTCAGCGGCGTTCGCGTATCGCATCGGGTCGGTTCGACACGATTCTAGATATTCCTGCATCGACATGTCGGTCTGGCTGCGTGCCTCGAACGACCTTGCGAACGCGTTGAACAACGAATCGTTGTACATGATCCCTCTCCACGTAGGTTCCGCCGCACTGCTGCAACGGGCCGAGATCTAAGTACGTTCCTGCTGATCCCGAACCGACTCAGAGTGAAGCGCGCTAGCCCCCATTGGGCACCGTCTTCGTCCTTTTCCGCAACGCAAAGTGCATGCAGCATATGCCCTATCAACATGCACTTCGCTCAATAGTTCGGCAAAAGCCGGCCGACTCTCCCCATTTGTACCTCATTGTCTCTGCTTCGCAACATCCGCAATACCCCGGCACCGTAGTCTTCCTGCGCCGCACAAGGTGTTGTGAAGCCGCGTGAACTGGTGGCGTGACAGCTCCGCAATCAGTCTCCCTTCCGGAAGTGAACCGCGAGTGAACGCCAATCGTCGCGCATCTGCGCCAGGCAGCGAATGTCTCATTCGTGGCGCGACGTGATGCGCGCCAGCCACGGCTGGTCAAACAGACACAGCCAAGCTGCAAGCGCGTCGGCCAGCGCTCATACGATGTCATCATGACCCAGCGAGCGATGAACGCGCGCATCTCACAGCGCCATCCGCACACATGTTCACCGCTAGAACCGAATGTCGTGACGCAACGCACCGCCGAAGCCGGACGGATCACTCGATGCTGATCATTGCCATGATCAGGGTGCGGCTCGCCACCGAATGTCTGCAAGCAGAAAGCATCATGGGTTATCCGCCAATCACGAGG
The DNA here is from genome assembly GCF_051168135.1 of Bradyrhizobium sp. HKCCYLRH2060. NCBI lineage: Bacteria > Pseudomonadati > Pseudomonadota > Alphaproteobacteria > Hyphomicrobiales > Nitrobacteraceae > Bradyrhizobium > Bradyrhizobium sp. HKCCYLRH2060. Next base: position 82,801 of record NZ_JBNPUK010000010.1, on the reverse strand, counting down.
CGCAGCCGAGGCGACAATCGCAACACGCTCGCCTTGATCTGTGACGTGAGGCACCATTACCCAGAACACATGTGGCCCCTTTCCAGCATTGCAAGGCGGAGAAGGTTTGATCGACGGCATTTGCTCGCCCACGATGGGAGACCTCCGGCGCGGGAGTCGCAGAGACCGACGCGAGCCGAACACCGGCCGCGCTTGGCGGGCCTTTCCCCCGCCTTGGTCGTACGGCCGGCCGCAGGCTTCAGACTGCCTGCTTCAGAGTGCCTGCTTCAGAGTGCCTGCAAGTCTCCCGCCGAGCGCACGCCGCCGGCACGTCGCACCCGGTACGAAGCTCTTGGGATTCCAGAGGGATCAATCCATTATGAATGGCGTTCTCCTGTGGGCTGGCGCATAGTTGTTCATGTGAGGTCCACGACCTGGCAGGCCGCCAGGCGGGAACCCGAAAAAGCAAGCCGACGCACATAGATAGGCATCATGAATCCGGTCAAAGCTCTCGAAGAACACGGCCAGGCGGTCTGGCTCGATTTCCTCGCACGCGGCTTCGTCGCCAGGGGCGACCTCAAGCGGCTGATCGATGAGGATGGCGTCAAGGGCGTCACCTCGAATCCCGCGATTTTCGAGAAGGCGATCGGCAGCTCCGATGAATATGACGCGCCGATCGCCGCGGCGCTGAAGAACGGCGATCGATCGCCGACGCAGCTGTTCGAGGCCGTCGCCGTCGAGGACATCCAGAATGCCGCCGACGTGTTGCGGCCCGTCTACGACCACTTCGATGGCAATGACGGCTTCGTCAGCCTCGAAGTCTCGCCCTATCTGGCGATGGACAGCAAGGGCACCATTTCCGAGGCAGAGCAGCTCTGGAAGGCGGTCGACCGCAGGAATCTGATGATCAAGGTGCCGGCGACCGACGCCTGCCTGCCGGCCATCCAGCACCTGATCGCCAAGGGCATCAGCGTCAACATCACCTTGCTGTTTTCGCAAGAAGTCTACCGGCAGGTCGCCGAAGCCTACATTGCCGGCCTCGAAGCCTATGTCGCCGCCGGCGGTGATCCGTCGCATGTTGCCAGCGTGGCGTCGTTCTTCGTCAGCCGCATCGACAGCGTGGTCGACAAGCAGCTCGACGCGAAGATCGCCCAGGCCAACGATCCCTCGGAGAAGGAGCGGCTGGCCGCGCTCAAGGGCAGGATCGCCATCGCCAACGCCAAGATGGCGTATCAGGACTACAAGCGGCTGTTCGCCGGCGCGCGCTGGGAGCGGCTGGCCGCGCACGGCGCCAAGCCGCAACGACTGCTCTGGGCCTCCACCGGCACCAAGAACAAGGATTACCGCGACGTCCTCTATGTCGAGGAGCTGATCGGACCGAACACCGTCAACACCGTGCCGCCGGCCACGCTGGATGCCTTCCGCGATCACGGAGAGGTGCGCGACAGTCTGGAGGAAGACGTCGACGCCGCCCGGGCCGCCCTGGAGGATCTGGCGAAGACCGGCATATCCCTCGACGACATCACCGCGGATCTCGTGGTCGACGGCGTCAAGCAGTTCGCGGACGCCGCCGACAAGCTCTACGGCGCGGTTGCGCACAAGCGCGCCGTCGTGCTGGGAGCAGGACTTGGGCAGCAGACGATCGCCATTGCTGCTGATCTTGAGAAGAAGGTCGCCTCCGCTACCGAGGACTGGCGCAAGGACGCCAGGATCCGCCGGCTCTGGCACAAGGATGCGACGGTCTGGACCGGCCATGACGAGCACAAATGGCTGGGCTGGCTGACCAGCGCTGACAAGGCCGATATCGCCGATTATGAGGACTATGCGCAGCGGGTGAAGGGACAGAAGTTTTCCGACGCCGTGGTTCTCGGCATGGGTGGCTCCAGCCTCGGGCCGGAGGTGCTGGCCGAGACCTTTCCGCGCAAGGCCGGCTTCCCCAGGCTGCACGTGCTCGACTCCACCGATCCCGCGCAGGTGCGCGCGATGGAGAAGGCGATCGACATCACCAGGACGGTGTTCATCGTCTCCTCGAAGTCGGGCGGCACCACCGAGCCGAACGCGATGAAGGACTATTTCTTCGCGCGTGTGTCCGAGGCGATCGGGCCGAACAAGGCCGGCCACCGCTTCATTGCCGTGACCGATCCCGGCTCGTCGCTGGAGAAGGCGGCCAAGGCGCAAGGCTTCGCCCGCATCTTCCATGGCGAGCCGAGCATCGGCGGCCGCTATTCAGTGCTGTCGCCGTTCGGCCTGGTGCCGGCCGCGACCGCGGGCATCGACGTGCGCAAGCTGATCACGCAGGCGCTGTCGATGGTGCGCTCCTGCGGGCCCGACGTGCCGCCGCTCCAGAACCCGGGCGTGCAGCTCGGTCTGGCAATGGGTCTTGCCGGCCTCGAAGGCCGCGACAAGGTGACGATCTTCGCCTCGCCCAAGATCGCCGATTTCGGCGCCTGGGCCGAGCAGTTGATCGCGGAGTCCACGGGCAAGGAGGGCAAGGGCCTGGTCCCGATCGAGGGCGAACCGGTGGCGTCGCCTGAGCTTTATGGCAGCGACCGCTTCTTCATCGATATCAAGGTCGACGGCGACGACGTGACCGGCCATGATGCGAAGCTCGCCGCGCTCGAGGAGGCCGGCCATCCGGTCGTGCGCATCGTCATGACGTCGATCGACCAGCTCGGGCAGGAATTCTTCCGCTTCGAGATGGCGACCGCCGTCGCCGGCGCCGTGCTCGGCATCAACCCGTTCGACCAGCCCGACGTCGAAGCCGCCAAGATCAAGACCCGCGAGCTGACGGCGGCGTTCGAGCGGAGCGGCGCGCTGCCGGAGGAGCAGCCGGTTGCATCGATCAAGGGCTGCGAGCTCTACACCGATGCTCAGAACGCCGAGAGCCTGCGCGAGCATGGCGCCGACGGCACGCTCGCGTCCTGGCTGAAGGCGCATCTTGGCCGCGCCGGCGCCGGCGACTACATCGCCCTGCTCGGCTATGTCGACCGCAACGCCGGCAATATCGACACGCTACAGCGGATCCGGCTGAGGCTGCGCGATGCCAAGCACCTCGCCACCTGCGCCGAGTTCGGTCCGCGCTTCCTGCACTCGACCGGCCAGGCCTACAAGGGCGGTCCGGACAGCGGCGTGTTTCTCCAGATCACGGCTGACGACGCCGAGGATCTGCCCATCCCCGGGCAGAAGGCGAGCTTCGGCGTGATCAAGGCGGCGCAGGCGCGCGGCGATTTCGACGTGCTCACCGAGCGCGGGCGCCGGGCTCTTCGGGTCCATCTCAAGGGCAATCTGAAATCGGGCCTGAAGATGCTCGACAGCGCGATCAGTGAAGCGCTGAGCTAGGAAGGGCGTCGTCGATGCAATTGGGAATGATCGGTCTCGGGCGGATGGGCGGCAACATCGTGCGCCGCCTGATGCGCGCGGGACACGCCTGCGTGGTCTATGATCGCGACGCAAAGGCGGTCGCTGCGCTGGTCTCCGAGGGTGCGGTGGGCGCCGCGAGCCTTGAGGAATTCGTCGGCAAGCTCGCTCCCCCGCGGCACGCGTGGATCATGCTGCCGGCCGGCAAGATCACGGAAGCCACCGTCGAGCAGCTCACCAAGCTGATGAGCCAAGACGACGTCGTCATCGACGGCGGCAACAGTTTCTGGCAGGACGACGTCCGCCGCGGCAAGGCGCTGAGGGAGCGCGGTCTGCACTATGTCGACGTCGGCACCTCCGGCGGAGTCTGGGGCCTTGACCGGGGCTACTGCATGATGATCGGCGGCGACAAGCCGGTCGTCGACCGGCTCGATCCGATCTTCGCGACGCTGGCGCCAGGCATCGGCGACATCCCGCGCACACCGGGCCGTGACGGCCGCGACCCGCGCGTCGAGCAGGGCTACATCCATGCCGGGCCGACTGGCGCCGGCCACTTCGTCAAGATGATCCACAACGGCATCGAATATGGCCTGATGCAGGCCTATGCCGAGGGCTTCGACATCCTCAGGAACGCGAACAGCGAGGCGCTGCCCGAGGCACATCGCTTCGACTTCGATCTCGCTGACGTCGCCGAGGTGTGGCGCCGCGGCAGCGTCATTCCGTCCTGGCTGCTCGACCTCACCGCCAGCGCGCTGGCGCGGCAGCCCGGCCTGGAGAAATATTCCGGCTATGTCGAGGATTCCGGCGAAGGCCGCTGGACCGTGAACGCGGCGATCGACGAGGCCGTGCCGGCCGAGGTGCTGACGGCCGCTTTGTTCGCGCGTTTCCGCTCGCGCCAGGAGCACACCTTTGCTGAGAAGATTCTCTCGGCGATGCGCGAAGGCTTCGGCGGGCACAAGGAGCCCGAACAGCACCCAGATCCGGCGCGCCAGAGCGCGCCTGGGATCGTCAAGCCCAGGGACGACCGCGCGTGACCCCGCTGTATCCGCACCAGCCGCGACATCAGAAGCCCGACGCCTGCGCCTTCGTGATCTTCGGTGTGACCGGCGATCTGACCCATCGGCTCGTTCTGCCATCGCTTTACAATCTCGCGGCCAATCATCTGCTGCCTGACAGGTTCTGCATCGTCGGCATTGCCCGCAAGGGCATGTCGAGCGAGCAACTGCGCGACAACCTGATGGAGGGCCTGCGCAAATATGCGACGCGTCCGATCGAGGACGAGATCGCCCAGCGCCTCCTGCAATGCGTGACCGCGATCGAGGCCGATCCGAAGGAGCCGGAGAGCTTCGATCAGTTGAAGGAGCGACTGGAAAAGCTCGAGGCCGCGCGCGAGACCCACGGCAACCGGCTGTTCTACCTGGCGACGCCGCCGAGCGCCTTTGCGCCGATCGCGCAACAGCTCGGGCGCGTCGGGCTGCTTCGCGAGGACGGCAAGGCTTGGCGCCGCCTTGTGGTGGAAAAGCCGTTCGGCACCGATCTCGCCTCGGCCAAAAAACTGAACGACACGCTGCTGCAACTCGTGACCGAGCACCAGATCTACCGGATCGATCATTACCTCGGCAAGGAGACGGTGCAGAACATCCTGGTGCTGCGCTTCGCCAACGGCATGTTCGAGCCGATCTGGAACAGGCATCACATCGACCACGTTCAGATCACCGTCGAGGAGAAGCTCGGCGTCGGCACGCGCGGCAGCTTCTACGACGCGACCGGCGCGCTGCGCGACATGGTCCCCAACCATCTCTTCCAGTTGCTCTCGCTGGTGGCGATGGAGCCGCCGGCGCGGTTCGATGCGCATACCGTCCGCTCCGAGAAGGCGGAGGTGCTGTCGGCGATCCAGCCATTGAGCGAACGGGAGGCGCTGCTCAACTCGGTGCGCGGCCAGTACACGGCCGGCATGATTGGCGACGCCGAGCTGCCGGATTATGTGAGGAGCAAGGACGTTCGCCCCGACAGCACCACCGAGACCTACGCGGCCTTCAAGCTCACCATCGATAATTGGCGCTGGGCCGGCGTACCGTTTTATCTGCGCACCGGCAAGGCGCTCGGCGCCAAGCGCACCGAGGTCGCGATCAAGTTCCGCCAGGCGCCGTTCGCGATGTTCAGCTGCACCCCGATCGAGACCCTGGCCGAGAACTATCTCGTCATCGGCATCGAGCCGACCCAGAGCATCACCTTGCAGTTCAACACCAAGATCCCGGGGCCGACCATCCGCACCGACGGCGTGCAGATGAAGTTCAACTACAAGGACTATTTCCAGGCCGAGCCCGCCACCGGCTACGAGACGCTGATCTATGACTGCATGATCGGCGACAACATCCTGTTTCAGCGCGCCGACAGCGTCGAGGCCGGCTGGAAGGCCGTCGAGCCATTCATCGAGGCCTGGAAGAAGGCCGGCCGCGATGGCCTGCATTCCTACGCGGCCGGCAGCGAGGGACCTGAGGCGGCGGCCGATCTGCTGGCCCGCGACGGCCGCAGCTGGCGCAAGCTGGTTTAGCCGTGGTCGGACCGCAGGACTGCAACCTCGTGCGCGTCGCCGACCGGGCGACGATGGCGAGGGTCGCGGCCGAACATCTCCTGGCCCGGATCGATGCCAATCCGGCGACGATAGCCGTTTGCCTCACCGGGGGATCGAGCCCGAAGCAGCTCTATCAGCTGCTGGCGACGGACGCGTATCGCGAGCGGATTCCCTGGACGCGCGTGCACTGGTTCATCGGTGACGAACGATATGTTCCGCCCGGCGATCCCCTGCACAACATGACCATGGCGTGCCACGCGTTCCTCGATGCCTGCGCGCCGGCCGCCAACATCCACCCGATCGCGACCGATAGATCGGACCCGGAGGCCAGTGCCTGCGACTATCAGCGCGCGCTGGAAGCGTTCTACGGCGCCGCGCGGCTCGACTCTGCGCGGCCGCTGTTCGACCTCGTGCTGCTCGGAATCGGTTCCGACGGCCATGTCGCGTCGCTATTCCCCGGCTTTCCCGCTGTTGATATCGCCGATCGCTGGGTTGTCGGCGTCGACAAGGCTCACGTCGCACCCTTCGTGCCGCGGATCAGCCTGACCTTGCCTGCGCTCGCCTCCTGCCGAACCATGCTGTTCGAGGTCGCCGGCGCCGACAAGCGCGCGATCATGACGCGCGTGCTGGCCGGCGAAGACCTGCCCGCCAATCGCGCCCGCTCGATTCGGGAGACGATCCTGCTGATCGACAGCGAGGCCTGGCCGGAGAGGCAAAGTGGCGACATCTGACCTGCCCCATGCGCTCATTATCATGGGCGTCTCCGGCTCCGGCAAGAGCACGATCGGGCAAGCATTGGGCCAACGCCTCGGCTGGCGCTTCGAGGATGGCGACAGCTTTCACCCGCCCGCGAACGTCGCCAAGATGAGCGCGGGCCACCCGCTCACCGACGAGGATCGCTGGCCCTGGCTGCATGCCATTGCCACGGAGATCGCGCAATGCCGCAGCGCGGGCCAGCACATCATCATCGCCTGCTCGGCGCTCAAGAAGGCCTATCGCGATATCCTGGTCGGCGGCCGCGACGATGTCCGCATGGTCTATCTCCAAGGCACTCAGGAGCTGATCGGCGAGCGGATGAAGCATCGCGCCGGGCACTTCATGCCGCCGGGCCTGCTCACCAGCCAGTTCGCCACCCTGGAACCGCCTGGCGCCCCCGAGCATCCCATCACGGTCTCGGTCGACGCGCCGGTCGCGGCGATCGTGGACGACATCCTGCAACAGCTTCACAGCGGTCAGGGACGAGCCTGACCGCAAACAGGAAGGGCTCATGACCCGCATCGCTCTCGTCGTATCCGACGTCGACGGCACGCTGCTGACCAAGGACAAGGTTCTGACCGAACGGGCCGCGAAGGCGGCGCGGCGGCTGCACGAATCCGGCGTTGCCTTCACGCTCACCTCGAGCCGCCCCGCGATCGGAATGCGCTTTCTGATCGAGCCGCTGCAGATCAGCCTTCCGGTGGGGCCGTTCAACGGCAGCTCAATCGTCGACGCCACCATGCGCCCGCTCGAGCAGAGCCTGATCCCGCCCGCGGCCGCCGCACGCTGCGTCGACCTGCTGCATCAAGCCGGCGTCGACATCTGGGTCTTCACCAACGACGCCTGGGTGACGCGCAATCCGGACGGTGAGTACGTCCCGAACGAGCGGCGCGCGATACGCGCGGAGCCGACGATCGTCGGCGATTTCTCGCCCTATCTGGCGAACGCCTGCAAGATCGTCGGCGCGAGCAGCGATTTCGCGCTGCTGGCGGGCTGCGAGAGCCAGATGCAGCAGGCATTGGGCGCGGAAGCGACAGCGGTGCGCTCGCAGAGCTACTATCTCGACATCACTCCGCCCGGACATGACAAGGGCACCTTCGTCAGCGCGATGGCTCAGCGGCTCGGTATCCCGCTCGACCAGGTCGCGACCATCGGCGACATGCACAATGATGTCGCGATGTTCGAGGTGAGCGGATTGTCGATCGCCATGGGCAATGCCAGTGACGAGGTGAAGAGCAAAGCCAAGCGCATCACCACGTCCAATCAGGACGAAGGCTTTGCCAATGCCATGGAGATGATCCTGGCGGAAAACGCGCAAGGCTGATCCGCAAGCTGACGTGCGGGAGCTCAGGCCTCCGACCGCTGCCTTGCGGGTTTGTCGCTGGCCTTCCTGGCGCTGCTCAGATTCTGCGCCGTGTTGATCAGCGCGATATGCGTCAGCGCCTGGGGAAAATTGCCGGTCTGCCGCCGGGCCTCGCTGTCGTACTCCTCGGCCAGCAGTCCGACATCGTTGGCGATGTTCACCACGCGGCGGAACAGCGTCTCGGCCTTTTCCGTATCGCCCGCCAGGACATGGGCGTCGGCCAGCCACAGCGTGCAGGCAAGGAACGCGCCTTCGATCGGCTGCTGCTCGTCCGGAGGGACATCGCGCGGATCGTGCCGGAGCACGAAGCCGTCCCGTAGTAAATGCTGTTCGATCGCGTCCACCGTGCCGCGAATGCGCGAATCGGAGCTGGGGAGGAAGCCGACCGCCGGCAACAGCAGCAGGCTGGCATCGAGCAACCGCGAGCCATAGGACTCGACGAAGCTGCCGAGGCTTTCGTCATAACCCTTGGCGCAGACGTCGCGATGAATGGTCTCGCGCAGCCGCCGCCAGCGCTCCAGCGGCGCCTTGAACCCGAATTTCTCCGCGCTCTTGATCGCGCGATCGAACGCCACCCAGGTCATCACCTTGGAAAACACGTAGTGACGGCCGTCGCCGCGGCGTTCCCATATGCCGTGGTCGGGCTGGTCCCAGACGTCGGTGAGATGATCGAGCACCGCGCATTCCAGGTCCCATGTGCCGTCTTCCAGCTTGAGCCTGGTCATGCGGGCCTGGTGGAAGGCGTCCATCAGCTCGCCGTAGACGTCGAGCTGGAGCTGGGCGTGCGCGGCGTTGCCGATCCGCACCGGCCGGGCGCCTTCGTAGCCGGGCAGCCACTCGGCCTCCCACTCCATCAGCCGCCGCTGGCCCATGATGCCGTACATGATCTGCATATAGGCCGGTGCGCCGGCGGCGGCGCGCAGCAGCCAGTTGTGCCAGGCCAGCGCTTCCTCGGTGTAGCCCGAGTTCATCAGCGCGAGCAGCGTGAACGTCGCGTCACGCAGCCAGCAGAAACGATAGTCCCAGTTGCGCCGGCCGCCGAGCTTCTCCGGCAGCGACGTGGTCGGCGCCGCGACGATGCCGCCGGTCGGCGCATAGGTGAGCGCCTTCAGGGTGATCAGCGAGCGCATCACGAGTTCGCGGTGCTCGCCCTGATAGGTGCAGCGGCGCGACCAGTCGGCCCAGAAGGTCTCGGTGTCATCAAGCGCCTGAAGCGGATCGATCACCTTGGGCACCGGTAGATGCGAGGGACCGTAGGTCAGCACGAACGGCACGGTGTCGCCGGCCGCGACCTCGAACTCCGCAACCGTGGTCATGTCCTCGCCGCGGGTGGCGATCGGCGTATGCAGCACCGCCATGTCCTGGCCGCAGATGGCAAGCAGCGCGGAGCGATCCTCGGAGCGCTTGACCCAGGGAATCTCGATGCCGAAGCCGAAACGGATGATCAGCTCCATCCGCATGGCGACCCGGCCGGCGACGCCGCGGACCAGCCGGACGACGTCGGAGGCGCTGCCCCGCGGCGGCATGAAATCGATCACCTCGACGGTGCCGGTCGCGGTTTCGTACCGCGTCTCGAGGATGAGGCTGTCGCCACGATAGCGGCGGGACGTCGAGCGGATATCGCCGCGTGGCGCGATCAGCCAGCGGCCATGGCTGCGATCGCCCAGCAGGGAAGCGAAACAGGCGTCGGAATCGAACGCCGGCCAGCACAGCCAGTCGATCGAACCGTTTCGGCTTACGAGGGCAGCCGTCTCACAATCACCGATCAGCGCGTAGTCTTCGATCCTGCAGGACATTCGGCATCCGCGTGCAATTGCCCCCTCGATCCCCGCATTCTAAACGCCGGCCGGGCTGATCCGTTCGGCGGTCGCCGCCTTCAACGCCGCGACGCTGGTCGCACCCGTGATGTCCTCGAGCTTGACCGGCATCTTGCGGCGCCAGTTCGGATGCTCGTCGATCGTGCCGGGAATATTGGGCTGATCGACCACCTGCAGCAGATCCTCCAGGGAAATCACCAGCAGCCGCGACCGTGTCCGCGACAGGAAGGCGATCGCCGAGTGGACGTCGTTGGCCTGAATGCCGTTGTGGCGGAGCACCTCGTCCCACAGCCCCAAGGCGTCCCAGCGATCCTGGTCGCTTTCGCCGGGATCGATACCGAGCCCGCGTTTGGTCTTGAGATCGCCGAACGAGCGCCAGCCGGCATAGGTCGAGAGGTCGTGGGTGTTCAGCGTCACCAGCGCATTCGGCGGATAGAAGTCGACGTCGCGAAAGCGGCCGTTGTCGTCGCGTTCGAAGATCATCACCTTGTAGGACCACAGTCCCCAATCGGCCATCTGCTCGCGAAAGCCTTCAGGCACGGTGCCGAGATCCTCGCCGATGACGATGCAGTCGTTGGCCACGCTCTCGATGACGGTCGCGGCGAGCAGCGCATCGAACGGCATCTGCACATACGCGCCCTGCTTGGCCGGAAATCCGTGCGGCACCAGATAGAGCCGCTTCAAACCGAGCACGTGATCGAGCCGGATCGCGCCGGCATGGCGCATCGACGCCCTGATCATCTCCCGGAACGGCTCGAAATTCCTCAGCGCCAGCCCCGGCGCGTTGAAGCCGGCCAATCCCCAGTTCTGCCCGACCGTGTTCAACGGATCGGGCGGCGCTCCGACCGACAGCGTGCGCGAGATGGCGCCCTGCTCGTTCCAGGCATCGAAGCCGTCGGATTGAACGCCGACTGCGACGTCGAGATACAAGCCGACCTTCATTCCCAGCCGATGCGCGAGATCCCGGCAATGGCGCAATTGTCGCTCGGCGAGCCACTGCACATAGGCGATGAACTCGGCCTCCCTCCGGTCGGCGCCGCTGAGCAGCGCCGCGCAGCGCGCGGCATCGGGCCGCCGCCACTCCTCAGGCCAGTCCCACCAGGGCTTCTGGAAGCGATGCCGCAACACCTCGAAGCAGGAGAAGCGCGCCAGCAGCTCGCCGCGCTCGGCCCGATAGGCCTTGAACTCCGCAGCGGCCGCGGCGTCGGGCGCGGCCATGAAGGCGTCGAAGGCGGCGCGCAGGGCCGGCCATTTCAACGCCGCCACCCCCTTGTAGTCCACCAGCTCGGCCCGCCGCAGCGGCTCCAGCGCCTTGCTGTCGGGCCCGTTCGCAAAGCCCGGCGCCTGCTCCACATCGACGTAGAGCGCATTCAGGAACAACCGGCTGTTCGGCGCATAAGGGCTGAAATCGCCCGGCCGGTCGTCGAACAGCGCGTGCAGCGGATTGAGGCCGACGCCATCGGCGCCGAGCTCGGCGCACAGGGTGATGAGATTGGCAAGGTCGGTGAAATCGCCCATGCCCCAGTTGCGGCCGGATCGAATGCCGTAGAGCTGGACCGCCAGCAGCCAGACGCGATCGAAATCGCCGGCGAAGGCCTTCGCCGGTGCGACCAGCAGCGGCAGCTCCTCGCGGTACGACGACGCATCCACCAGCTCGAGGCGGTAGCTGCCGACCGGCAGATCGCCCGGCCACTCGACCAGGACCTCGCCGGCGTCTCCCTTCGCGATCTCGGCGTCGCCATGCCTGATGGTCCACCTCACCGGCAGCTTCGCCGCCTCGTTCAGCCGGCTGCGCGCCGGCTGTCCGGACCGAATCACGATCGCACCGCTCAACAGCCGATGCGGCGTGGGCCTGGGAAAGGCCTCGACGATGATCTTGAGTGCCGCTTCGTCGGTCACGCGACGCTGCCCCTGACCATCGTAGAATTCTGTCAGGATTCCGAGACTATGAGCTTCGCTATAGAGATCCATTAGGCACGCGATCTGGACGTAACGGCAAGTCGTACGTCGTAAAATTGTTGTGGGACAGCAAGAGGATAAGCCTCTAACGCCGCGCCAAGGCCGTCGTTCCCCAGGGAACAAAACGAGCCTTGCCGCCTTGTAAGGGGGTCGTCTCGGTTTCTAGCGAACCGGGACGCCGTTTTCTTGTCAATGGCATCACCGTGAACAAATTTGCGCACACGTTCGAGAGCGTCGCCCTCAAAGACGCTTTCTCCCCTATTCTGCCCTCTTTTGAGGAGAGCCGCATCTGTCGAGGCCGAGACATCTTTCGAGACGCCTCCGATCGCAGCCGCATCATCATCCTCTCTCCTAGGTGAGGGCCTCATGAACCTGATGTCATCCCTGGATTCGCCGAGCCTGCAGACCGAGACCGACGGCGACGGTCTCTGGTACAAGGACGCGATCATCTACCAGCTGCACGTCAAGGCGTTCGCCGACAGCAACAATGACGGCGTCGGCGACTTCGCCGGCCTCACGGACAAGCTGGATTATCTGCAGGACCTCGGCGTCACCACACTGTGGCTGCTGCCGTTCTACCCCTCGCCCGGCCGCGACGACGGCTACGACATCGCCGACTACGGCAGCATCAATCCCGATTTCGGGACCATGAAGGAGTTCAAGCGCTTCATCCAGGAGGCCAAGCGGCGCGGCCTGCGGGTGATCACCGAGCTCGTGGTCAACCACACCTCCGACCAGCATCACTGGTTCAAGCGCGCCCGGCGCAGCCCGCCCGGCTCCAGCGCCCGCGACTGGTACGTCTGGAGCGACACCGACCAGAAATATCTCGGCACGCGAATCATCTTCACCGATACCGAGAAGTCCAACTGGACCTGGGATCCCGAGGCCGGCCAGTTCTACTGGCACCGCTTCTTCTCGCACCAGCCGGATCTCAACTTCGACAATCCGCGCGTGGTCAACGCGATCGTCCAGGTGATGAAGCGCTGGCTCGATGCCGGCGTCGACGGCTTCCGGCTCGACGCCATTCCCTATCTCTGCGAGCGCGACGGCACCAACAACGAGAACTTGCCGGAGACGCATGCGATCATCAAGCGCCTGCGTGTCGAGCTCGACAATTACGCCAAGGATAAGCTGCTGCTGGCCGAGGCCAACCAGTGGCCCGAGGATGTGCAGGAGTATTTCGGCCAGGGCGACGAGTGCCACATGGCCTATCACTTCCCGCTGATGCCGCGCTTCTACATGGCGATCGCCCAGGAAGACCGCTTCCCGATCACCGACATCCTGCGCCAGACGCCCGATATCCCCTCGACCTGCCAATGGGCGCTGTTCCTGCGCAACCATGACGAGCTGACGCTCGAAATGGTGACCGATGTCGAGCGCGACTATCTGTGGTCGACCTATGCCAACGATCCGCGCGCGCGCATCAATGTCGGCATTCGCCGCCGCCTCGCGCCGCTGATGGACAATGACCGGCGCAAGATCGAGCTGATGAACTCGCTGCTGATGTCGTTTCCGGGCACGCCGATCATCTATTACGGCGACGAGATCGGCATGGGCGACAACATCTATCTCGGCGATCGCAACGGCGTGCGTACGCCGATGCAATGGACGCCCGACCGCAATGGCGGCTTCTCGCGTGCCGACCCCGCACGGCTCTACGCACCGATGATCATGGACCCGGTCTACGGCTACGAGGCGGTCAACGTCGAAGCGCAGTCGCGCAGCCTGTCGTCGCTGCTGAATGCCACCAAGAAGCTGATCTCGGTGCGCAAGTCGACGCTGGCCTTCGGCAGGGGCACCATGAGTTTCATCCGCCCGGCCAACCGGTCGGTGCTGGCCTATGTGCGGCAATACAAGGACGAGGTGATCCTCTGCGTCGCCAACCTGTCGCGCTCGGCACAGGCGACCGAGCTCGATCTTTCGCCGTTCAAGGATCGCGTGCCGATCGAGATGCTCGGCCGGTCGCGCTTTCCCGCGATCGGCGAGCTGCCCTACATGATCACGCTCGCGCCCTACGGCTTCTACTGGTTCCAGCTCAAGGAGCGCGACAAGTCCGAGCCGGTCGTTCAGCGCGCCGTGCCGGAATTCGAGACGCTGGTCGTCCCGCTCGGCTCGACCTGGGTGTCGCTGGCGCGCACCCGCAGCCTGTTCGAGCGCGACGTGCTTCCCGGCCACCTCGCGCGCACGCGCTGGTATCCCGAACGCTCGCCTGAGGCGATCCATCCGACGTTGACCTCCGCGATCCCGTTCTGTGACATCGGCGACAACAGGCCGTGGCTGATCTTCTTCAAGTCGGCCGAGCGCAAGGACGAGCAGCGCTACCTGCTGCCGATGCAGATCGAGTGGGTCCGCTTCGACCGCGAGCGCTATAATCCGCAGGCATTCGCCGCCGTGCGCCAGGGCGCCCGCGAGGGCACCCTGCTGGATGCCGCCACCAATCCCATCTTTCTAGCGCTGCTGCTGCGCAACCTTGCACAGTCACTTGTGGTCGAAGAGAACGGGATACGACTGGAATTCCGTCCGACGTCGCGATTTCCCGACAAGCCGATCCGCGAGTCGGAACAGGTGCGCATCATCGAGACCGACCGTTGCAGCAGCAAGGCTGTCGTCAACAACGAGTTCTTCATCAAGCTCCATCGCGAGCTCGAGGCCGGATCGCATCCGGAGATCGACGTCGGTCGCTTCCTGACCGAGACCGTCGGCTTCGCCAACGTGCCGCCGCTGCTCGGCAGCGTCGAAGTGATCCAGGACGGTGAGCGGCAGACGATCGGCTGCGTCCATGGCTTTGTCGAGAACCAGGGTGACGGCTGGACCGTCACCGCCGCCTATCTCGACCGCTACATCGACGATCAGCGCGTGTTCGCCGCGAGCGGCGACGCGCGCCAGAGCGAGGAGCTGCCGCCCTATCTGCGCTACATGACGCAAGCCGGACGGCGGGCCGGAGAGCTGCATGCGGCCCTGGCCTCACGCAACGACATCGCCGATTTTGCGCCGGAGCCGACCACCGCAGATCATCTCGATCACTGGATCGACCGGCTGCGCGCCCAGGCAAGCCGAGTCCTGACGGGCCTGAGCGAGCGCCGCGATCGCCTCAAGGACCCGGAACGAGGGCTGGCCGATCAGGTGCTCGCGAGGCGTGGTGAGATATCGGAGCGCCTGAGCAGCCTGATTCCGCACCAGATCGGCGGCTGCGACATCCGGCTGCATGGCGACTTCCATCTCGGCCAGATCCTCATCGTCAAGGACGATATCTTCATCATCGATTTCGACGGGGACGAGGAGCAGCCGCTCGCCGAGCGTCGGCGCAAGGCGCCGCCGGCGCGCGACATCGCAGGCTTCCTGCGCTCGATCGATTGCTCGGTCCGCGTCGCCCAGGAGCGCGCTCTGAGGGCGGGCCCGGACGATCACGGCCGTATCGCCGCGGCGCTGTCGGAATGGCGCGACCAGGCCGCGACGGCCTTTTTGGCCGGCTATCGCGAGATCAAGGCCAATCAGCGCCTCTGGCCGGACGATCCGCATACGGCGGAGGCGCTCCTTAACTTTTTCATGCTGGAAAAAGCCCTCGGAGCGCTCGAATATGATCTGGCTCACCGGCCGGACTGGTTGCGCATCGCTTTGAGCAACCTGCTTCGCGTCCTGTCCGAGCCAGCATCAGTCAGCGAGTCCTCATGACCCATCTTTCTCCCGAGGCGTTTGCGATCATCGAGGGCCGGCACGCCGACCCGTTTCGCTATCTCGGTCAGCACAATGTCGACGGGCGCGCTGTCGTGCGCGCCTTCCTGCCCGAGGCGTCCCGCGTCGAAGTGGTCGGCGAGCACGGCGACGTCGCCCCGCTGACGCGCATCCATGATGCCGGCCTGTTCACCGGGACCATGCCATCGCTGCAGCGCTATCGCTTTCGGGCGACATTCGGCGACCACGTCACCGACCTCGAGGACCCCTATCGCTTCCTGCCGATCCTGAGCGACTTCGACCTGCACCTGCTCGGCGAAGGCAACCACGAGCGGCTCTACGACAAGCTCGGCGCGCATCCCATGGTGATCGACGGCGTCGATGGCGTCGGCTTCGTCGTGCTCGCGCCGAACGCGCGCCGCGTCAGCGTGGTCGGCGACTTCAACTTCTGGAATGCGCGGCGCCACCCGATGCGCGTGCGCGGCAACGGCTATTGGGAGCTGTTCATTCCCCGCGCCAGGGCCGGCGACCACTACAAATTCGACATCATCGGTCCGCAGGGCGAGCACCTGCCGCTGAAATCCGACCCGATGGCCTTCGCGGCCGAGATGCGTCCCAAGACCGCGTCGATCGTGGTCGACGAGACCAGCCTGCCGCGACCTCGGCCGGCGCCGCATGACATCAACAAGCTGAACAGGCCCGTCTCGATCTATGAGGTGCATCTCGGCTCCTGGCGGCGCAAGGACAATAACCAGTGGCTGACCTATCGCGAGCTCGCCGAGCAGCTGCCGGCCTATGCACGCGACATGGGCTTCACCCACATCGAATTCCTGCCCGTCAGCGAGCATCCGTTCGACGGCTCCTGGGGCTATCAGCCGACCGGCCTGTTCGCGCCGACCAGCCGCTTCGGCAGTCCTGAGGACTTCTGTGCGCTCGTCGATGCGTGCCACCGCGAGGGCCTCGCGGTATGGCTCGACTGGGTGCCCGGCCATTTCCCGGATGATCCGCACGGCCTCGGCCATTTCGACGGCACCGCGCTCTACGAGCACGCCAACCCGATGCAGGGCCGGCATCTCGACTGGGGCACGCTGATCTACAATTTCGGCCGCACCGAAGTCGCCAATTTCCTGCGCTCGAACGCGTTGTTCTGGCTGGAGCGCTACGGCGTCGACGGCCTGCGCGTCGATGCCGTCGCCTCGATGCTCTATCTCGACTACAGCCGTCCCTCCGGCGGCTGGATTCCGAACAAATATGGCGGGCGCGAGAACCTCGAGGCCATCGAGTTTCTGCGCCGGACCAATATCGAGGTGTTCGGCCATTTCCCGCAGGCGACTACGGCTGCCGAGGAATCCACGGCGTGGCCGCAGGTGTCCCGCCCGGTCGACATGGGCGGGCTCGGTTTCGGCTACAAGTGGAACATGGGCTGGATGCACGACACCTTGCGCTACATCAGCAAGGACCCGATCCACCGCAAATATCACCACGGCGAGATCCTGTTCGGCCTGCACTACGCCTTTTCGGAAAACTTCATCCTGCCGCTGTCGCATGACGAGGTGGTGCACGGCAAGCGCTCCATCCTCGGCCGGATGCCCGGCGACGACTGGCAGCGTTTTGCCAACCTGCGCGCGTATTACAGCTTCATGTTCGGGCATCCCGGCAAGAAGCTGCTGTTCATGGGCTGCGAGATCGCCCAGGAGCGCGAGTGGAATCACGATACCTCGCTCGACTGGCACCTGCTCGGCGACGCCAAATATGCCGGCATCCAGGCCCTGATCCGCGACCTCAACCACCTCTACCGCAACGTGCCGGCGCTGCACGAGCGGGACTGCGAGCCGGACGGCTTCGAGTGGCTGATCACCGACGACTCCGACCGCAACGTCTTCGCCTGGGTGCGCAAGGGCTACGATGAGCACGCGCGCTGCGTCGTGGTCGTGAACTTTTCGCCCAACGTGTATTACAATTATCGGGTCCGCGTGCCGTTCGGCGGCAGATGGAGGGAAGCTTTCAATTCCGACTCCCTGCATTATGGCGGCAGCAATGTCGGCAATGTCGGCCAGGTCCATGCCTCTGAAGAACACCAGTTCAACCTCATCCTCCCGCCCATGGCAGCGGTATTTCTCCTCCCGGAAGCCTGACGCAATGCGCCTAGCCGCTGGGAGCCACGCCCGCCTCGGAGCAACCTGGGACGGACGGGGGACCAACTTTGCGTTGTTCTCCGCCAATGCCGAGAAGGTCGAGCTCTGCCTGTTCGACAGCCAGGGCCGGCGCGAGATCGAGCGGATCGAATTGCCGGAGCGGACGGAGGATGTCTGGCACGGCTATCTCAACGACGTCTCGCCAGGGCAGCTCTATGGCTACCGCGTCTACGGCCCGTACGAGCCGGAGCGCGGCCACCGCTTCAATGCCAACAAGCTGCTGCTCGACCCCTACGCCAAGCGGCTCGCCGGCCGGCTGGTCTGGAGCGATGCCCATTTCGCCTACCGCGCCGGCTCGCCGCGCGAGGATCTCTCGTTCGACCGGCGCGACAACGCGCGCGGCATGCCCAAGGCGGTCGTCATCGACGAGACCTTCAACTGGGGCCGGCGCGAGATGCGGCCGCAGATCCCGTGGGAGGACACGATCATCTACGAGGCCCACGTCAAGGGCCTGACCAACAAGCGCGATGACGTGCCGCCCAACCTGCGCGGCACGTATGGCGGTCTGTCGTCGCCGGCGATGATCAAGCATCTGAAGCGGCTCGGCGTCACCACGATCGAGCTCTTGCCGATCCACGCCTTCATCGACGACCGCGTGCTGGTCGAGAAGAAGCTGGTCAACTACTGGGGCTACAACACCATCTCGTTCTTCGCGCCGGAGCTGCGCTACGCGCAGGACAATCCGCTCGATGCCTTCCGGACGACGGTGGCGCGGCTGCATGATGCCGGCATCGAGGTCATGCTCGACGTCGTCTACAATCACACCGCCGAGGGCAACCATCTCGGCCCGACGCTGTGCTACCGCGGCATCGACAACGCATCCTACTACTGGCTGCAGCCGGACAATCCGCGCTTCTACGACGACTTCACCGGCTGCGGCTCGTCGGTGAACCTGACCCATCCGCGCGTGCTGCAGATGGTGATGGACTCGCTGCGCTATTGGGTCGAAGTCTGCCACGTCGACGGCTTCCGCTTCGATCTCGCCACCACGCTCGCGCGCGAGAAGCACGGCTTCGACCGGCGCAGCGGCTTCCTGACCGCGATCCGCCAGGACCCGGTGCTGGCGAGCGTCAAACTGGTCGCAGAGCCATGGGACGTCGGTCTCGGCGGCTATCAGGTCGGCGCATTCCCCTCGCAATGGTCCGAATGGAACGACCGCTATCGTAGCGCCATGCGTCGCTACTGGAGCGGCGAAGGCAGCCTGATCGGCGAGGTGTCGAGCCGCATGACCGGCTCTTCCGACATCTTCAACCATGACGGCCGCACCCAGCGCGCCAGCGTCAATCACGTCACCGTCCATGACGGGTTCACGCTGGCCGATCTCTTCAGCTACAACAGCAAGCACAATGAGGCGAACGGCGAGGACAATCGCGACGGCTCCAACGACAACCTCAGCAACAATTTCGGTCATGAGGGGCCGACCAACGACGTGGCGATCACAGCGCTGCGGCGGCAGTCGCGCAAGAACCAGCTCGCCTGTCTGTTGCTCGCGCAGGGCCTGCCGCTGCTGCTCGCAGGCGACGAGGTCGGCAACTCGCAACATGGCAACAACAACGCCTATTGCCAGGACAACGAGGTCGGCTGGGTGGACTGGAGCGGCATGGGCCGCGAGGGCGATGATCTCATCGACTTCATCGCGCACATGACCGAGCTGCGCCGCCGCTTCGGCCAGATTCGCGCGCGCCGCTGGCTCGACGGCCGCCGGTCGGACGGAAGCTTCGGCGTGCTGTGGCTGACGCCTTCGGCGGAGGAGATGACGCAAACCGACTGGACCTTTCCTGACGGACGATTTCTCGCCTATGTGCTCGCTCCGGTGGAACAGGAGCAGGCTCCGATCCTTATCGTTCTGAACGCGGCTCCCGAAGAGATCGGATTCAAATTGCCCAAGCTCGCCGAATACAAGACGTGGCAACAGGTCCTGAACACCACCGAAGCCCAGCAGACGCCGATCGACTTCGCGTCGGGCACGGACCTCAAGGCCCCGCCCCGCTCCGTGCTGGCGTATGCGGGCCAGTCATGAACGGCCGTCAATTCGGACCTCGGCTCACGCAGGACGGCACGACGTTCCGGCTGTGGGCGCCCGCCGCCAAGCGCGTCGATCTGATCCTCGACGTCAAGCATGAGATGCAGCGCGGGGATGGTGGTTGGTATTCGCTCGACGTCGCCGGGGTCGGCGCCGGCACGCGGTACAAGTTTCGTATTGATGATGAGCTCGACGTTCCAGATCCCGGCTCGGATTTCCAGCCAGAGGATGTCTCCGGCCCGAGCGAAATCATCGACCACCGCGCCTACACCTGGCGCTCCGAAAAATGGCGCGGCCGTCCATGGCAGGACGCCGTGTTCCTCGAAAGCCATGTCGGCACCTTCACGACGGAAGGCACCTACCGCGCGATGATCGACAAGCTCGATCATCTCGTCGAAACCGGCATCACCGCGCTCGAGCTGATGCCGCTGGCGGACTTCGCCGGCTCCCGCAACTGGGGCTATGACGGCGTCCTGCTCTACGCGCCGGACAGCGTCTATGGGCGTCCCGATGATCTGCGCGCACTGATCGACGAGGCGCATCTGCGCGGGCTGATGGTCTTCCTCGACGTCGTCTACAACCATTTCGGCCCCGAAGGAAACTACATCGGCCTGTATGCACCGACCTTCTTCACGGACGCTCACACGCCGTGGGGCAGTGCGATCGACTTCCGGCACCCCGAAGTGCGCGCCTTCGCGATTCAGAACGCGCTGCATTGGCTGACGGACTATCGCTTCGACGGGCTGCGTTTCGATGCCGTCAACCACATCCTCGCCAACGAGCGTGAGATCCCGATGCTGCATGATCTCAGCGCCGCCGTCGGCAGGCTCGTCGAGCAGACAGGGCGTCACATCCATCTCGTGCTCGAGAACGGTGATAACCGGGCCAGCATGCTCGACGCGGCAGAAGATCCGCCGCGGGGCAAGTTTCGCGCGCAATGGAACGATGATTATCACCACGTCTGGCATGTGATGCTGACCGGCGAGACCGGCGGCTACTACGGCGACTACCAACAATCGCCGCGGCGCGGGCTTGCTCGCGCGCTCGCCTCGGGCTTTGTCTATCAAGGCGAGCAGGCCGCCTTTTGGGGTGGCATGGCCCGGGGTGAACCAAGCGGTCATCTGGCCCCCGCGGCGTTCGTCAACTTCCTGCAGAACCACGACCAGATCGGCAACCGCGTGTTCGGCGACCGGCTGGAATCGCTGGCGCCGCCGGAAGGGATCGCAGCTGCGCTGGCCGTCACCTTGCTCGCACCGACCGTGCCGATGCTGTACATGGGCGAGGAATGGGGCTCGAAGCAGCCCTTCCCGTTCTTCTGCGATTTCCAGGGCGATCTCGCGCACGCCGTGCGCAAGGGGCGCCGCAAGGAATATGAGTGGGCATACGCCAAGTATGGCGACGAGGTCCCGGACCCGCTGGACATCGAGACGTTCAGATCCGCGATCATCGATTGGGACGCCCGCAACGCATCGCCGGGACGCGAGCGATTGACGCTGGTGCGCGGGCTCCTCGCCGTGCGCCACAGGGAGGTGGCACCGCGGCTGCCGGGCGCATCCTTCGGCAAGGCCGACGTGACGGAGGATGGCTGCCTGACTGCGCACTGGACGATGGGCGACGGCGCGACGCTGCGGTTGCTCGCCAACGTTTCGGACAACGAGGTGCCCGCGCCGCGCAGCGGCTCGGAGGGCACGCCGATCTGGGGCGGCACGCCGGGCGATCGCCTGCCACCCTGGTCGGTGTTCTGGAGCATCGGAGGATAATCATGCCTCCTGCCATTCCGCTCGCGACCTACCGCCTGCAGCTCACCGCCGACTTCAATTTCGAAGCAGCGGCGCGCGTCGTGCCGTATCTGAAGGCGCTCGGCATCAGCCATGTCTACGCCTCGCCGTTCATGACGGCGCGCAAGGGCTCGACGCATGGCTACGACATCACGGATCACACCAAGCTCAATCCTGAGCTCGGCGGTCAGGACGGCTTCGCCAAGCTGAGCGCCGCGCTGAAGTCGCACGATCTCGGGCTCATCCTCGATTTCGTTCCGAACCATGTCGGCGTCCATTTCGACGACAATCCATGGTGGCTCGATGTGCTCGAATGGGGCCAGGCGTCGCCGCATGCAGCCTCGTTCGACATCGACTGGGACCAATTGCCGTATCGCGCCCGGGGCGGCGTGCTGCTGCCGATCATCGGGACGTCCTACGGCCATGCGCTCGAACATGGTGAGATCGAGCTGCGCTACGACCCGGACGAAGGCTCGTTCTCCTGCTGGTACTTCGAGCATCGCCTGCCGATCGCGCCGGAGCGCTATGGCGAGGTGCTGCGCATCATCGTAAAGGAGGCCGGTGAGGAGAGCAGCGAGGCCGGCAAGGCGATCCTCGACCTGGCGTCGCGCTATCGCGGCCTGCGCCATCCGAACCGCAAGGAAGCCCCGGCGTTCAAGGCCGCACTCAAGGCCATTCCCGGGGCTGGCGACATTATCGCGCGAGGCCTCTCGGCGTATCAGGCCGGCGAGGGCCGACCGACGCAGACGCTGGCCCTACACCATCTGCTTGAACGGCAGAACTACAAACTCGGGCATTGGCGGCTTGCGTCCAGCGACATCAACTACCGCCGCTTCTTCGACGTCAACACGCTGGCCGGCCTGCGCGTCGAGGATGCTGGCACGTTCGAAGCGATCCACCGGCTGGTCAAGAAGCTGATCGCGGATGGCCAGCTGCAGGGTCTGCGGCTCGACCATATCGACGGCCTGCGCGATCCCGCACAATATTTCCAGCGGCTGCGGCGGCTGATCCGCGACGCTCGGGGGCCCGCGGCCGGGCCATTCTACGTCGTCATCGAGAAGATTCTCTGCGAGCACGAGAAGCTGCCGAGCTTTGCCGGCGTGAACGGCACCACCGGCTACGAGTGGATGAACGTCATCACCCAGCTGCTCATCGACGGCAACGGCCTGGAGCCCTTGGACGAGATCTGGCGCCAGATCAGCAACAAGCCGCCGAAGCTCGCGCCCGTCATCAAGGAGGCCAAGCGGCGCGTGCTGGAAACGCTGCTGACCAGCGAGTTCACCGTGCTGACACGCCTCCTGGCGCGCATCGCCAACGGCCACTACTCGACGCGCGACTATTCGGAAGACAGCCTGCGCCAGGCGCTCGAACTGTATGTTCTTCACTTCCCGGTCTATCGCACCTATCTCACCGCGGCCGGGGCGACCGAGGCCGATCGCAAGCTGATCGATCACGCCATAGCCGGCGCCCGCGCCGAATGGTTCGCCTCCGACGGCTCGATCTTCGACTTCCTGCGCGATACGCTCACCATGGATCTGATCAAGCGCGACCGCAGCACCAGCCACAGCGTCCCACGTGTGCGCCGCTTCGCGCTGAAGGTGCAGCAGTTCACCGGCCCGATGATGGCGAAGTCGCTGGAGGATACCGGCTTCTATCGCTTCCACCGGCTGCTCGCGCTCAACGAGGTCGGCGGCGATCCGGCGGCGCATGCTCTGACGATCGCCGACTTCCACAAGCTGATGCACGATCGCGCCAGGCATTGGCCGCACGGCATGACCGCCACCGCTACCCACGACACCAAGCGCGGCGAGGATGCCCGCACGCGGCTGGCCGCCATCACCGAGTTGCCCAACGATTGGACGTCCGCGATGGCGCGCTGGAAGACCTTGAACGCGCCGCACGTCATCACCGATGGCAAGATGCGCGCGCCCTCGGCGGCGTTCGAATACATGCTGTACCAGACGCTCGTTGGCATCTGGCCCGCAACTGGCGCCGACCCGAGCCTTGCGGAGCGGTTGCAGGCCTATGCGCTGAAGGCGGCGCGGGAGGGCAAGGACGAGACCAGCTGGCTCAATCCGAACGAGGCCTATGAGAACGGCCTGCGCAGCTTCATCGACCGCATCCTGGATCGCGACCGCTCGCCCGAGTTCCTGCAGTCGTTGGAGACGCTTTCCAGGCGGACCGCTTTGCTCGGCGCGCTGAACTCGCTGACACAGCTCACGCTGAAGGCGACGATGCCCGGCGTGCCGGATATCTATCAGGGCACCGAGTTCTGGGACCTCTCGATGGTCGATCCCGACAATCGCCGACCGGTGGACTTCGCCGCGCGCGAACGGGCGCTGCGCGAGTGCGAGCGTCCCGATTGGGCCCGCTTGGCGGACCACTGGCCGGATGGCCGCATCAAGCTCGCCTGGACACGGCGGCTGCTCCGGCTGCGCAACGAGATGCCCGCGGTCTTCACCGACGGTTCCCATGAGCCGCTCGAGGTGAGCGGACGTCATGCCGATCACATCATTGCCTTCGCACGGCGGCATGGGCGGGACGCCGTCGTCGTCGTCACTGCGCGCAACTTTGCGCCCTTCACCGACGGTGGCCGGGTGTGGCCCCACCCGGATGGTTTCGAAGCCGAGGTTCATGCCCGCGGCTACACATCTGCGGACATACAGGACGGCATCCTTGCGGTGTCCTCCGTCTTCATACATTTGCCTGCAGCAGTGATCCCAGCGCGGACCGATGCGGCAACCCACCCGGCTGGTCGACGTCAGACAGCATCGACGCCGGGCTGATCAGCTCTTTTTCGTCAACAGCAGCTGGCCGCGGCTGCGGATCGCGGACTGCGCCGCCTCGGCAAAGCGCTGCAACAGCCAGGGCAGCACGACCTCGACACGCACGTGATCGTCGGCGACGTCGACATGGCCCGACGCCGCTTGACCCAGAGCGCGAACGCGAAAGATCATCTTGTCGCCCTCCCAGCGCTCTTCGTCGACCTTCAGGACCGGAACGCTGGTCGCGGCGCGGCTGAGACCGGCCTGGAGCCGGCGCACGGCCTCGTCCTTGCCGAGGCGATGCGGAATGGAAACGACAAGCGGTCTTGACATCGCGATCTCCTGACTAACAACTGCCTTCAGGTAGTCATTGCTGGTTACGACCGCAAAGACACGCTCCGAATTTTACCTGTTTCCCGCACGGAACTTTCGAAGTTCCGACCAGTTTCCTCGGCGAAGGCAGAGCACGTTGTCGCCCCGCTGCCGGGCACTGGAGGAAGCACATGTCCATCGGAACTATCATCCTGATCATTCTCATCATCGCCCTGCTCGGCGGCTTTTCCGGCATCGGCGGCGGTCCGTTCTACGGCACCGGCTACTATGGCGGCGGCGGTCTCGGCCTGATCATCGTCATCGTGCTGATCCTCGTCCTGCTCGGACGTATCTGATCCTTCTGAGGCGATCGGCTCGGGCAGACACCACGTCTGCCCGAGCGACTACGACGTCTCTGCGAGCTTCTTGATGGCCGCCTTGATCGAGCCCGCGGCATCTTCATAACCATCCCACGCCCTGGTCTTGGCCAGCAGCGCCGGTACGGTGCGGATGGTGTAGCGCTTGGGTTCGAGCCCGTTCTTCACCTGCGTCCAGGTCAGCGGCATGGACACGGTGGCGCCTTCGCGGGCGCGCGGCGACAGCACGGCGACCGCCGTCGACATCCGGTCGTTGCGCAGATAGTCGAGGAAGATCTTCCCCCCGCGCAGCTTCTTCGACATGTTGAGCAGGTATTGCTCCGGGCTGTCGTTCGCCATCCATTTGCACACACCCTGCGCAAACGCCTTCGCTTCGGGCCAGCTCACTCCGTCGCGCGCGCCGTGCAGCAACGGCGTCACCACGTGCAGACCCTTGCCGCCCGTGGTCTTGCAGAAGCTCTCGAGACCGAGGCTCTTCAGGCGCTGGCGCATCTCCTTGGCGGCCGCGATCACCTCCTCGAAGGCGACGTTCGGCGCCGGATCGAGATCGAACACCAGCCGGCCCGGAACGTCATAGGCGTCGGGTGCGCAATTCCATGGATGCAGCTCGACGGCGGCGACCTGGGCGACCGCGATCAATCCCTCGACGCGGTCGATCTGCAGATACGGTTTGCGGTCGCCCGAGACCTTGACCAGCTCGAGCAGGTCCGACATGCCCTGCATGCCGTGCCGCTGGAAGAATTTTTCGCCACCGATGCCATCAGGCGCACGTACGATCGAGCACGGCCGTCCCCTCAGATGATCGATCATCCAGTCGCCGACGGCTTCCAGATAGTTGGCGAGATCGAGCTTGGTGACGGGCTCGCCGTCGCCGGCGTCCGGCCACAGCGCCTTGTCGGGCTTGGAGATCGCAACGCCCATCACGGTCGCCGCGCCCTTCGTGCGTGACGGCGTCTTGTGCAGCGTGGTGCCGACGGTCGCGGCCGTGGCCGCCGCGCGCGCCACAGGTTTCGCCACCTTGGCCGCAGCCACGGGCTTTTCGGCAACGACCTCGCGGGCCGGCTTGTCCTGGCGCAGTCCCTTGAACGAGGCCTGCCTGACGTTGTTGTCCGCGGTCCAGCCCGCAAACTCGATCTCGGCGACCAGCTCCGGCTTCAGCCAATGCACCTCACGCGTCTTGCGCGGCGCGTTCTTGCCGCCGAACGGGCTCTCGTCGGAGGCCGCCGCCTTCAGCGCCGGCATGATCTCCTTCACCGTGTCCTGGCCGAAGCCGGTGCCGACGATCCCGACATAAGCGAGATGATCGTCCTTGTTGACGCCGACCATCAACGAGCGGAATTTGCCGTTGGTGGTCTTCCAGCCACCGATGACGACCTCGTGGCCGGGCCTGGTCTTGGCTTTGGTCCAGCTCTCCGTCCGTCCCGAATGATAGGCCGAGTCCAGCTTCTTGGAGACGATGCCCTCCAATGACAGCTTGCGCGCCGACTCCAGCACGGCCTCGCCGTCGCTCTCGAAGTGCTCGACATAGCGGATGCGCGGCGCCTTGCCCTTGATGTGCGCCTTCAGCAGCTTCGCCAGCCGCGCCTTGCGCTCGCGCAAAGGCTGGCGGCGCAGGTCGAACTCCTCCGCGAACATCAGGTCGAAGGCAAAGAAGATCAGCTCGTCGGTTTCGCGCGCCGAGATCGCCGCCTGCAGCGCCGAGAAATTCGGATTGCCGTCCTTGTCGAGCGCGACGATCTCGCCGTCGATGATCGCGTCCGGCAATTCAGCCGCTTCCTCGGCGATGGCACCGAACTTTGCCGTCCAGTCCAGGCCCTTGCGCGTCTTCAAAGTCGCCTTCCCGTCCTCCACCCTGATCTGCACGCGGTAGCCGTCGAACTTGATCTCATGCGCCCAGCCCTCACCGCTCGGCGGCTGGGCGACCGAAGTACAGAGCTCGGGCGGCACGAAGTCCGGCAGCGACGACACGGTTCGCGGTGCGACCGTCTTCGGAGCAGCGGCCGCTTTCGCGGCCTTGGACTTCGGCGTCTTCTTGGGAGACGCCTTCTCTGGAGAGGCACTGCCGTCGCCGCGGTTGGAGTGCCACACCGCGTCGGCATTCATGCGCTGCGTCTTGGCGAGCATGAACGGCTTCGGCGCTTTGCCCTTGCCGGCCGCGATCTGCTCCATCGTGCGGCCCGAGGCGACCGACTTGTCCGCCTCCAGGATGTCGTTGGCCTCGCCTTCCCGGGCGAACTCGTCGCGGTGCTTGATCAGCAGCCAATTGGTGCGCTTGCCGCCCGTGCGATCATGACGCATCCGTACCAGCACCCAGCTGCCATGCAGCTTCTCGCCTTCAAGGGTGAACTTGAGGTCGCCCTTCTTGAAGCCGCGCTCCGGGTGCTCGCTGTCCCAATGGCCGCGATCCCACAGCATGACGGTGCCGCCGCCATACTCGCCTTCCGGGATCGTACCTTCGAAATCGCCATAGTCGAGCGGGTGGTCCTCGACCTCGACCGCGAGCCGCTTGTCGTGCGGATCGAGCGACGGCCCCTTGGTCACGGCCCACGACTTGAACACGCCGCCGAACTCCAGCCTGAGATCGTAGTGCAGCCGCGTCGCGTCGTGCTTCTGGATGACGAAGCGCGGCCGCGCCGCACGCGCGACCTTGGCGTCGCCGGACGGCTCTGCCGTCTTGTCGAAATCGCGCTTCTTGCGATAGGTGGAAAGCTTCCTGAGCGCCACGGTGATCCCTCGTGTTGAGTGGTAGCGTAGCAAAGCCGGCAGGGTCGTGGAACCGGCTCCGCCGCTGGCGCCGGCGCGGCTCGCATCCACCTGATAACACCGGGCAAAGTTCCGCGTTCCCGCGGCTGAGGAAAGCCCGGGTGTTGCGATGGTCCACCCTCTGCCGATGAGAGGGCGCAGGGAAGGCCGGGAGCTCGCCGCCCCCATGGCCCGCCTGCGAAAGAAATGCAGGCGGCAGGTACCACAGGTGCAGCCGAGTCATCCCGGCCCTCCCTGCGCGACGGTTTTAACAGCTGCTTCGCGTTCTCCCCGGTGCGCCGGGCTTGTTGGCCACCGTCATCCGCGCGATGCACAAAGCATCCTCGCAAACTTGACCTCAGCGTCGGGAGGCCAGGACCGCGCGACTTGACCGTGCGTGCCAGATCGTTCGTCGGCGCAACGTCAATCACGCTGCAACCCGACACGCCCATCGCATTCCGCTGCCGACGTCCGTGACGACCGCGATACGTCCCCTCCGACGCAACGGAATGGGTCGGACCATAATGCTGATTTTACGAAGTCGTCAAGCGAATTATTTTTTCCCGAAGCGACCCTCGCCGGGGCCCATGGAACCCACACCGATGCTTGCCCGTTGCAGCCTCGTCCGGATTGTCCAAGGAGACCACGATGGCCCCCCGCGCCTACTGGAAAGGCTCGCTCAAACTCTCGCTCGTCAGTTGCCCCGTCGTCCTCTATCCGGCGTCGACCTCGGTCGAGAAGACGCGCTTCCATCTGATCAACCGCGAGACCGGCAACCGGCTCAAGCAGCAGATGGTCGACTCTGAGACCGGCGACATCGTCGAAGGCGAGCAGAAGGGCCGCGGCTACGAACTCTCCAAGGGGCAGTATGTCGAGATCGAGCCGGAGGAGCTGGAGGCGGTCCAGATCGAGAGTAACCATACGATCGATATCGACAGCTTCGTGCCGCGCGAGGAGATCGACCAGCGCTATCTCAACCATCCCTATTACATCGCTCCCGACGGCAAGGCGGCGGTCGACGCCTTCGCGGTCATTCGCGACGCGATGAAGGAGCAGGATCGCGTCGCGCTGGCGCGGATCGTGCTGACCAACCGCGAGCACGTCATCGCCATCGAGCCGATGGGCAAGGGCATGCTCGGCACCACACTGCGCTTTCCCTACGAGCTGCGCGACGAGACCGAGTTCTTCGACGACATCAAGTCGCCGAAGATTACCAAGGACATGGTGGAGCTCGCCGGCCACATCCTGCAGACCAAGGCCGCGCACTTCAAGCCGTCGGAGTTCAAGGACCAGTACGAGACGGCGCTGAAGGCGCTGGTCAAGCGCAAGGCCTCGGGCAAGCCGATTAAGCTGCCGGAGCCGGCGGAGCGGCCCGACAACGTCGTCAGCCTGATGGACGCGCTGAAACAGAGCCTGGGCAAGGGCGGAAAAAAGACAGCGCGTGCGGCGTCACGGCGGACGAGCGCGCATCGACGCCCCGCGAAGAAGGCGCATCGGTCGGCGGCGCGGCAGAGGAAGGCGGGGTGAAGGCCAGCAGCTGCCTGCGTGGCGCAAGCGGCCTCCACACCACCGCCCCGTCGTCCCGGCGAACGCCGGGACCCATACTCTGCGGCGGGTATTGTAAGACAAGACTCGTCCAACATCCCGCGCAATAACATCTCCCTGGGGTTATGGGTCCCGGCGTTCGCCGGGACGACAGCGGAGAATTTTGCGACGGCTGCGGGTCATGGCGTGCGCGATGATCGTAGCCCGAATGATCGCCTCGTCAGCTCTTCTTCTTCGACTTCTTCTTCGTCGTTTTCTTGGTAGTCTTCTTCGTGCTTTTCTTGCTCGCCTTCTTGGCGGACTTCTTCGCCGATGACTTGGCGCTCTTCTTCGGCGGCACCTTCTTGCCTTCGCGGCGCGCCTCCGACAGACCGATCGCGATCGCCTGCTTGCGGCTCTTGACCTTGCGGCCCGAGCCGCCGCTCTTCAACGTTCCTGCCTTGCGCTTCTTCATCGCGCGCTCGACGTCCTTGGACGCGCCCTTGGAATATTTGCGTGTTTTGCGTGCCATCAACATGGTCTCCCTGTGATATCACAGAAATCACGAGGGTGAGCGATGGTTCCGCTTTGAGGGACTGGCTCACATGAAGAAGCGCTAATCCGGCGCACGCAAGCGATAGCCGATGCCGGTCTCGGTCAACACGAATTGCGGGCGCTCGGGATCGGCCTCGATCTTCTGCCTGAGCTGGCGCACATAGACGCGCAGATATTGCGCGTCGGTCAATTCGTCCCACAGCTCCTTGAGCAGGAAGCGATGCGTCAGCACCTTGCCGGCGTGCTGCACGAGCACGCGCAGCAGATCGTACTCCTTCGGCGACAGCTTGACCTCGCGCTCGCCGACCTTGACGATGCGGCGGACGAGATCGACCGAGAGGTCGCCGGTGCGAAACACCGGCCGCTCTCCCTGCACCTGCAGCTGGTGCCGCAGCGCCGCGCGCAGGCGCGCCAGCAATTCATCCATGCCGAACGGCTTGGTGATGTAGTCGTCGGCGCCGAGATCGAGCGCCTGGACCTTGCCCGCCTCGTCGCCGCGGCTGGACAGCACCACGACCGGCACGGCCTCGTTGCGGCCACGGATGGTTCGCAGCAGCTCGAGTCCGTCGATGTCGGGGAGGCCAAGGTCGAGAATGATCAGCGCCGGCTCCTGGCTCAGCAGCTCCAGCGCGTTCCTGCCGTTGGAGGCCTCGAGAATCTCGTAGCCCTGCGTGGTCAGGCCCATCCGCAGCAGCTTGCGGATCGGCGGCTCGTCGTCGATCACGAGCACCTTGATCGGAGCGCCGGTCATGCGGCCGTATCCAGCGGTCTGGCCTGCGCCGGCACCGGCAGGCGGATGGTGAGGACCGCACCGCGCCGATCGGTACGGTTGCCGGCGAAGATGCGGCCATGCATCGCCTCGATGAAGCCACGCGAGATCGCAAGCCCAAGTCCGGTGCCGGGCCGCACCTGGTCGCCCTTCTGCACGCGATAGAACTTGTCGAACACGTGCTCGACCTCCGCGGCGGGAATGCCGTCGCCTTCGTCACGGATCTCGAGCACGATCCAGTTGCTGTCGCGGGCCGCACGGATCGCAATCGAGGTCCCGGGAGGCGCATATTTGGCGGCGTTGTCGAGCAGATTGAACAGCACCTGCTCGAACAGCACCGCGTCGACCTCGACCATCGGCAGATCGGGCGCCAGTACCAGCGAGACATGATGACCGGCGAGGATCTTGCCGGCACGCCGCAGCGCGCTGCCGACGATCTCGCCGACGTCATGGAGGGCGGCGTTCGGCACGATCGCGCCGGATTCCAGCTTGGTCATGTCCAGGAGGTTGGCGATGAATCGATTCAGCCGTTCGGATTCGTCGATCACGGTGGCGAGCAGGTCGAGCTTCTCCTTGTCGGACAGCCTGGCCGCGAGATCGCGCATCGTCGAGGCCGCGCCGAGCACCGAGGCGAGCGGCGTCTTCAGATCGTGCGAGATCGAGGTGAGCAGCGCCGAACGCAGCCGGTCCTGCTCCATGGTGCGCTTGACCTTGTCCATGTCCTCGACCAGCAGAACGCGCTCGATCGCCAGGGCGCCCTGGTCGACCAGGGCGTCGAGCAGCCGGCGCTGGTCGGGGGTCAGCAGCGGCCCGGTGCGGTCGTCGTCGATGCCGATGACGCCGATCAGGCCGCGGCCGGTGCGCATCGGCAGGAACAGCCGCTTGGCTCCCGGCAGCGTGTCGGAGCCGCGGCCGGCGGCGCGGTCGTTGCTCCAGGCCCAGCTCGCGGCGGCGAGGTCGGCGTCGTCGAGCTGATCCTCCGGCGGGTAGCCGGTCATGACCGTGAGCTTGCCGTCCTGCGGCAACAGCAGCACGACCCGCACCTTCAGCATCAGCGCCGCCTGATAGGCCGTGGCCCACAGCACGTCATCGAGGGTCGCGGTGCCCGCAAGCTTGCGGCTGAAGGCATAGAGCTGCTCGGTGGTCCGGACGCGGTGGGTGGCGGCGTCAGCCTGAACGCGAACGCGCGCGGCGACGTTGGACACCAGGATCGCGATCAGCATGAAGAAGAAGAACGCGCCGATGTTGGTCGGATCGGTGATCGTGAACGTATACAGCGGCGGGAGGAAGAAGAAGTTGTAGCAGAGCGAGGCGGCGAGGCTCGCCAGCAGCGACGGTCCCAGGCCGTAGCGTGCGGCGACGCCGACCACCGCCGTGAGGAACACGAGATCGACGTTCTCGATGCCGAAGACGGGCTGGATCAGCTCGGCGAGGCCAAGG
The DNA here is from genome assembly GCF_051168135.1 of Bradyrhizobium sp. HKCCYLRH2060. Taxonomy (NCBI): domain Bacteria; kingdom Pseudomonadati; phylum Pseudomonadota; class Alphaproteobacteria; order Hyphomicrobiales; family Nitrobacteraceae; genus Bradyrhizobium; species Bradyrhizobium sp. HKCCYLRH2060. The sequence goes on along the minus strand of NZ_JBNPUK010000010.1, from coordinate 50,843 downwards.
CCGACAGCCGTGATCAGCAGCGCCATCACATAGGGCTTCGGCTGCAGCGGCTCGCTGCGCGGCCGCGTCTGCACCGAGCTGCCCGCGGTGTCGGGCGCCTCCTCGCCGGCGATGACGTGGATGCTGATGTTGCCGGCGCGCCTGACCAGGTCATGCACCACCGAGCCCCTGATGATCTCGAATAGGCGCGAGCGGCTCGACTTGCCGATGATGATCTGGGTGACGTTGTTGGCCTGCGCGAAGCCGATGAGGTCATCGGCGATACGCCGGCCGACGCCCGGAATCGTCAGCGCCTCGCCGCCGAGGGTCTCGGCCAACCGCAGCGTATCGGCGAGCCGGTCGCGCTGCCTGTCACTGAGCTGCAGATTGCGCCGGGTCTCGATGGTCACGGCGGTCCACGGCGCATGGACACGGTCGGCGAGCCGCTTGGTGTAGCGCACCAGCCCTGTCGCCCGCGGATCCTCCGACACGCAGACGAGGATCCGCTCGCCGGCCGCCCAGGGCCCCGCAATGGCGTTGGCCTGCATGTGAGTGAGCAGTTGCTCGTCGACGCGCTCGGCCGTCCGACGCAGCGCAAGTTCGCGCAGCGCGGTCAGGTTGCCGGGCGAGAAATAATGCTCCAGCGCGCGCTCCGCCTGCTTGGGCACATAGACCTTGCCCTCCTTCAGTCGCTGGATCAGGTCGTCGGGCGTAAGGTCGATCAGCTCGATGGCGTCGGCGCGGTCGAGGATCGAATCCGGCACGGTCTCGCGCACGCGCACATGGGTGATCTGGGCGACGACGTCGTTGAGGCTCTCGATGTGCTGGACGTTGACCGCCGTGTAGACATCGATGCCGTGCGACAGCAGCTCCTCGACGTCGAGATAGCGCTTGGGGTGGCGGCTGCCGACAGCATTGGTGTGCGCGAGCTCGTCGACGATGGCGAGCTTCGGGCGGCGCGCAATCACGGCATCCAGATCCATCTCCTCGACGATCTGGTCCTTGTAGGAAATACGTTTGCGCGGGACGACCTCCAGGCCGCGGACCAGCGCCTCGGTCTCGGCGCGGCCATGCGTCTCGACGAAGCCGATGACGACATCGACGCCGGCCTTCAGCTTGGCATGCGCGCTCGACAGCATTTCATAGGTCTTGCCGACGCCGGGGGCGGCGCCGACGAAGATCTTGAGCTTGCCGGCAGGACTGTCCTCCCGCCGGGCCGCTTCGAGCAGGGCTTCCGGCGAGGGACGTTGGTCAGGATCGCGGCGTTGACTGGCCATGCGGCATTATAGACGGAGGAACTTCGGCGCCAAGGCCGGGACCTCTAAGGCCTCACTACGGCTTGGCAGCGTCGAGCGCCAGATTGAGCGCAAGCACGTTAACGCGGGGTTCGCCGAGCAGTCCGAGCAGACGGCCCTTAGTCTGCTGGGCGATCAGGCCCTGAACGCTGGCCTCCGGCAAGCCGCGCGCCTTGGCCACCCGCGGCACCTGGAACAGCGCCGCCTCCGGCGAGATGTCCGGATCGAGCCCGCTCGCCGAGGTCGTCACCAGATCGACCGGCACGGCCTGCCCAGGATTCTCCGCCTTCAGCCTGTCAACATCCTCCTTGACGCGGTCGGCCAGCGCCTTGCTGGTCGGGCCGAGATTGGAGCCGGAGGAGTTGGCGGCGTTATAGGGCGCCGGCACCGTCTTGGTCGCATCGTTCGGATCGGCGGCCGAGGTCGCCGACGGACGGCCGTGGAAATATTTGTCGTCCTTGAATTCCTGCCCGATCAGCGCCGAGCCGATCACCTGGCCGTTGCGCGTGATCAGACTGCCTTCGGCCTGCGCCGGGAAGATGGTGCCGGCGACGACGGTCATGGCGAGCGGATACAGCAGCCCGGTGATCAAGGTCAGCGCGAGCAGGACCAGGATGGCGGGACGGATTTCTTTGAGCATGGGAGATCTCCTGTGTCGCGGCGTCATTGCGAGGAGCGAAGCGACGAAGCAATCCAGGGCTGTGTACGAGACTCTGGATTGCGTCGCTTCGCTCGCAATCACGCCAGTGGTGGTTCAAGCCAGGTGCAAGGCGGTCACGATCAGGTCGATTGCCTTGATGCCGATGAAGGGGATGATGATGCCGCCCAGGCCATAGATCATCAGGTTGCGGCCGAGCAGCGCGCCGGCGCCGATGGCGCGGTAGGCGACGCCCTTCAGCGCCAGCGGGATCAGCGCGATGATGACGAGCGCGTTGAAGATGATCGCCGACAGGATCGCGCTCTGCGGGCTCGCGAGGTTCATGACGTTCAGCACGTTCAGCTGCGGGTAGAACGCCAGGAACATCGCCGGGATGATCGCGAAATATTTGGCGACGTCGTTGGCGATCGAGAACGTCGTCAGCGCGCCGCGCGTCATCAAGAGCTGCTTGCCGATCTCCACCACCTCGATCAGCTTGGTCGGGTTGGAATCGAGATCGACCATGTTGCCGGCCTCGCGCGCGGCCTGCGTGCCGGTGTTCATGGCGACGCCGACATCGGCTTGCGCCAGCGCCGGCGCGTCGTTGGTGCCGTCGCCGCACATGGCGACCAGCTTGCCCTTGGCCTGCTCGTCTCGGATCAGCTTGAGCTTGTCCTCGGGGGTCGCCTGCGCCAGGAAATCGTCGACGCCGGCTTCGGCGGCGATCGCCGCCGCGGTCATCGGGTTGTCGCCGGTGATCATGATGGTGCGGATGCCCATCCGGCGCAGCTCGGCGAAACGTTCGCGGATGCCGCCCTTGACGATATCCTTGAGCTGGATGACGCCGAGCAGGCGCCCGTCCCTGGCGACCGCGAGCGGCGTGCCGCCGGATTTGGCGATGTCGTCGGAGATTGCACGGATCTCGCGGACAAGCTCGCTCTCGACCGGCTGGACCGCGCGCGCCGTGTTGCCGGAGACGGGCTGGGTCGGGCCGCCGCCGCCGATGGAGTTGAGGATGGCGTCGACCGCGCCCTTGCGCACCGAGGAACCGCCGGCATCGACGCCGCTCATGCGGGTCTGCGCCGTGAACGGCACGAAGGTGGCGCCGAGCTCGGCCATGTCGCGGCCGCGGATGCCATACTTCTCCTTTGCCAGCACCACGATGGAACGTCCCTCGGGCGTCTCGTCGGCGAGCGAGGCGAGCTGCGCCGCGTCAGCCAGCTCCTGCTCGCTGACGCCCCGAACGGGACGGAACGCAGTCGCCTGGCGATTGCCAAGCGTGATGGTGCCGGTCTTGTCGAGCAGCAGCGTATCGACGTCGCCGGCGGCCTCGACCGCGCGGCCGGACATCGCCAGCACGTTGAAGCGCACCAGGCGGTCCATGCCGGCGATGCCGATCGCCGACAGCAGCGCGCCGATCGTGGTCGGGATCAAGGTCACGAACAGCGCCACCAGCACCACCACCGAAATCGAGCCGCCGGCATAGGCCGCGTAGCTCGGGATCGTCACCGTCGCGAACACGAAGATGATGGTGAGGCCGGCGAGCAGGATGTTGAGCGCGATCTCGTTCGGCGTCTTCTGTCGCTCGGCTCCCTCGACCAGCTTGATCATGCGGTCGATGAAGGTCGAGCCCTGGGCCGCGGTGATCCTGACGCGGATCCAGTCCGACAGCACCTGCGTGCCGCCGGTCACCGCCGAGCGGTCGCCGCCGGATTCGCGGATGACGGGGGCCGACTCGCCGGTGATCGCAGCCTCGTTGACCGAGGCGACGCCCTCGATCACCTCGCCATCGGAAGGGATCGTGTCGCCGGCCTCGACCAGCACGAGGTCGCCGACCTTCAGGCTGGTTCCGGGCACGAGCTTGTAGGTGTGGTCGGCCGGGTTCGTGCCCGTCAGCAGCTTGGCCTGGCTCTCGGTGCGCGTCTTACGCAGCGAATCCGCCTGCGCCTTGCCGCGGCCTTCGGCGACGGCTTCGGCGAAATTGGCGAACAGCACGGTGAACCACAGCCAGAGAATGATCTGGAAGGTGAAGCCGAGATTCGCGCCGCCGGTCGCGACGTCGCGCAGGAAGATTACCGTGGTGAGCGCCGCGACGACCTCGACCACGAACATCACGGGGTTCCTGATCATCAGCCGCGGGTCGAGCTTGACCACCGCGGCCTTGATGGCCGGCAGCACGATCTTCGGGTCGAGCATCGTCGACATCGACGAGCGCTTCTGCAGTTTGATGGTGTCCATGGAGGTCGCTCCGAAATCAGAACACGGTGCCGGCGGTCATCGCGAGATGCTCGACGATCGGACCGAGGGCGAGAGCCGGGAAGAAGGTGAGGCCGCCGATGATCAGGATGACGACGACGACGAGGCCGACGAACAGGCCGCCGGTGGTCGGGAACGTGCCGGCCGAGGGCGGGATCGACTTCTTCTGCGCGAGCGAGCCGGCGATCGCCATCGCCGGGATGATCATGAAGAAGCGGCCGACGAACATCGAAGAGGCGAGCGTCAGATTGTAGAAGAAGGTGTTGCCGGTCAGGCCTGCGAACGCCGAGCCGTTGTTGCCGGTGGCCGAGGTGTAGGCATAGAGCACCTCGGTGAAGCCGTGCGGGCCGGCATTGGCCATCGACGCCACGGCGGAGGGCAGCACCACGGCGACCGCGGTCCAACCCAGGATCATCAGCGGCAGGATCAGGATCGCCAGCATCGCCATCTTGACCTCGCGGGCCTCGATCTTCTTGCCGACGTATTCCGGCGTGCGACCGACCATCAGGCCCGCGACGAAGATCGCGAGCACGACGAACAGCAGCATGCCGTACATGCCTGCGCCGACACCGCCGACGATGATTTCGCCAAGCTCGATGTTCACCAGCGGGATCATGCCGCCAAGCGCGGTGAAGCTGTCATGCATGGCATTGACCGCGCCGCAGGAGGCGGCCGTCGTGATCACCGCGAACAGTGACGACGCGACGATGCCGAAGCGGACCTCCTTGCCTTCCATGTTGCCGCCGGTCAGTCCCAGCGCGTTCAGCGTGGTCGTACCGTTGGCCTCGGCCCAGTAGGTGATGGCGACGCCGGCGATGAACAGCGCGCCCATCACGGCGAGGAGCGCCCAGCCCTGGCGCTGGTTGCCGACCATGCGGCCGAATACGTTGGTCAGGGCGGCGCCGAGCGCGAAGATCGAGAGCATCTGGATGAAGTTCGACAGCGCGGTCGGGTTCTCGAACGGATGCGCGGCGTTGGCATTGAAGAAGCCGCCGCCATTGGTGCCGAGCATCTTGATCGCGACCTGCGAGGCCACCGGGCCGACCGCGATGGTCTGCTTCGCCCCTTCCAGCGTGGTCGCCTCGACATAGGGCCCGAGCGTCTGCGGCATGCCCTGGGACACCAGGAACAGCGTGTAGATGATACAGAGCGGCAGCAGCACGTAGAGGGTACAGCGCGTGACGTCCACCCAGAAATTGCCGACGGTCCGCGCCGAGGCCCGTGAAAAGCCGCGGATCAGCGCGATCGCGAGCACGATGCCCGTCGCGGCCGACAGGAAGTTCTGGTGCGTGAGCCCGAGCATCTGGACGAGATAAGAGAGCGTGCTCTCGCCACCGTAGTTCTGCCAGTTGGTGTTGGTCAGGAAGCTGATCGCGGTGTTGAAGGAGAGATCCTCGGCAACCGCGGACTGTCCGGCGGGATTGAACGGCAGCACGGCCTGCAGCCGCATCACGCTGTAGATGATCAGGAAGCCGCCGACATGGAACAGCAGCATTGCGACCGTGTAGGTCAGCCAATGCTGCTCGCGGCGCTCGTCGACGCCGCCGATCCAGTAGATCGCGGCCTCCACCGGCCGCAGCACCGGCGACAGCAAGGTGCGCTCGCCATTGAAGACGCGCGTCATGTACCAGCCGAGCGGCTTGGCGAGCGCGACGATGACGGCGCAGTAGAGCAGGATCTGGATCCAGCCGATCACGGTCATGGGGATGTTGTCCTTGAAGGTGCGACGGTGGCGGTCAGAACCGCTCGGGCCGCAACAGCGCGTAGGTGAGGTAGATCAGAAGGCCGAGCGACACCGCGCCGGCGAGCGAATAGTCGAAGATCATGGCTCGTCTCCTAGAGCCGCTCGCAGGCGTAGGTGTAGCCGATCGCCAGGGCGAATAAGCCGGCGGCCAGCGCCAGCATCAGGATGTCCAGCATGGTGTGCTCCTCATGCGCGCGAGGCGCGCAAAGCGTAGGGTCTGCGGGAGCGCGCAACTTGTGATGGATCAAACCCCCATCCGCGCCCCGCGGTCCGTTGCATCGGCACAGATAGCATTCGGAACCATAGGTTTTCGAGACCGCGCCGCCGGCAAAGTTATAGGAATCTCATAAAGATCGCGGCATTCCGCGGCCGAAGCCGGCCGACGATGAGCGCCGCTGCATAGGGAGCGCCCACGGTGGCGCCGCACGCTTATGCGCCGCTTATTTCTTCCTGGCCTCGCCCGTCTCGCATTCCTACGGCCGCTGCCGCCAGATTGTTGGCACGGCCCGGTGCGGGCCGTCGCTCAATCACGACGGAGCATCATCATGCCGGTCACGACACCCCGAGATTTCGCCGAGCCACGGCAGGCCGCGCAGGAAACAGCCGCGCTGCTGACCGACCTTCTCGGCGAGGACGATGGCGTCTCGCCGCTGTCGGCGCGCGGACGGCGCCGGATCCGGATCGGCCGGATGATGCAGGCGGAGGCCCGGATCGATGCCGCGCTGGAGTTGATCGCGCTGCAATTGCCGCGATGGTCGCTCCGCCGCCTCGCCTATGATGACGGCGAATGGCACTGCGCGCTCTCACAACGACGCGAGTTGCCGGACTGGCTCGACCATTGCGCCGAGGCCAGACACACCGATCTCGCCCTCGCCATTCTCCACGCAGCCGCCGAGGCGCGTCGCCTCGAGCCGACGCTGCCCGTCTCCGGAGAACGCTCCGCCGAGCCCGTGCTCGCAACCCTGCTCTGCTGCGACAATTTCTGAGAGGACGAGAGCGCGGCGATGATCCTCCCGGCCGGCGAGCCCGTGGAGCTGTCCCCGGCCAGAGTATTGCTTCGCTTCGGGCTGCGAACCGCGATCCTCGTTCTGTTCGCGACGTTCGGCAGCATCGGCTTCGGGCGCAGCCTCGCTGCCCTGCTCTGGATGACCGTCATCCTATGTGCCGTGCTCGCCACGCTGCGCCGTGAGCGCGTCTTCAACGCAAGCCTCAATCATTGGGACGAGATGGTCGGCTATCTCTCGCTCTACTGCGGCGTCATGGCACTCAACCAGCTCTCGGAATCCTGACCGGCGCGTGCCTACGCGGCGCCTATGACGTCGACCGCTCCGCCGCCTCGAATTCCTATCCGTACACCGCGATATTCGATGAACCAACGCAACGTCATCTCACGAGATGCGCGCTTGAACCAGAAGGACCACGTCCATGAAGCTCGTCGAACCTCCGTCGTGTCACAAGCCTGCTGCCGCCCTCGTCCTCATCGGTCGGAATAGCTGCGGCCAATGGGTTGCCCAGGAGCAGAACGGCCTCTATGGCGGCCTGTTCGTCAGCCGCGCCGAAGCGATGAAATATGCACTGTTCGAGAATGGCCATCATCCGGAGACGATCGTCGAGCTGTCGCGCACGATCGAGCTCGACACCAACGGACGCTTCGCGCCCGTCGGACTGTTGTTTGGCAGCAGCCGGCGGCCGATCGCATGAGTGCCGCCCCGACGCCGCCGCGTGGACCTGCCGCACGATGGCTGACCGGCACGATCGCAGACATTCCGACGCCGTTCGATGCGACCGGCGCAGTCGACATCGCCGCACTCGCCCGATTGTGCGAGCGGCAGATCGAAGCCGGCGCCAGTGCGATCCTGGTCTGCGAGACCGCGGGTGAAGCGTCCACGCTGACGGCAGCGGAGCGCGAAGCGGTCATTCGCGCGGCTGTGACCGCGGCCTGCAATCGGGTTCGCGTCATTGCCGGCGCGGGCTCCAACGCGACGCTCCAGGCCGTGCAAAACACCCGGCAGGCGGCGGCCGCGGGCGCCGATGCGATCATGTCGGTGGTCCCCTACTACAACCGGCCTACGGCAGAGGGCATCTACGCGCACTTCCGCGCGGTCGGAGACTCAACCACACTGCCGGTCATCCTGCATGATTGCCCCTCGCGCACGGGGCGCGCGCTGCCGGACGAGACGCTGATCCGCCTGTCGCGATGGGCGCAATTCGTCGGCTTGCGCGACAGCACCGGTGATACCGCGCGCGCCGTTCATCTGCGATCACTGACGCCACCCGGCTTTCGCCTGTTGTCGGGCGACGATATGGCGGCGGTGCCGTTCGCGGCCGCTGGTGGCGATGGCTGCTTCTCGCTGGCGGCCAACGTCGCGCCGGAGCTCTGCAACGTGCTGTTCGCCACCTGCCAGCGCGCGCGCTGGCGCGCGGCACGACGGCTGCACGGCAGGTTGCTGCCGCTGATCGAGGCGTTCAATCGCGATGCGCCGGCGGCATTGAAATATGCCCTGAGCCTGCAGGGCCTTGTTGCGGCCGGTGTGCGCTTGCCGTTGACCGAGCTTGACGGGGCGGCGAAGACAATGATCGGACAAGCGATGGCGCGGCTGAGCGCCTCGTCTGCCGCGACGTCTCCGAAGCACGCAGCACAGCTTTGAGAGGGCGATCCGCAGGCCGAAGGCCTCAGAAGTCCCATTTGTCGCCGAGAAGCAAAGGCGCTTGCGGCCGATGCCTGGCGTCGAGTTCGATCGTCGCTCCAGAGCCGCGCCGGAAGAGCAACTCGTTGCGCAGGCGCCGGAGCTTGGCTACGGCAATCGCCGCACGGATGGCCCTGACAGTCTTGCGCAGCGTCTTGATCAGGCGCGAAGGCCGCAGGGCCCAGGCGACGTAAGCGCCACGGACGTCGCGAAACGGTTCGACCGAGCTCATGTTCATTCTCCGCCAAGGCCGGCGCGACATCCGGCCGGCAAAGCGGAAGATGGAGCCCCTCGCCGTAGGAATGCGAGACGGGCTGACTTCATCTCTCATAGGAAAAGCATAAGTCGCCCAAAAAAACGGGGCGGCCGAACCGGCCGCCCCGCACGCTCCGATCCGGTTCGGATCAGAAGATCTTGACCGCGCTTTCCAGCGTCTTCCAGACACCCCATGCCAGCGGCACGCCGACGAAGGCCCAGAACAAGCCGGCCTTGACGTCGAGGCCACCCTTGCCGATGCCGAACGACCCGTGCTGGATCGCCGACTCGTTCTTGGCGAGCTCCGCCTGGTACTTCGCGACGTCGTCCGCGCTCATGTTCCACTTGTCATCGACGGGCTTGATCAGGAAGTTGCAGATCAGGCCGGCCAGGAGCATGGCGCAGAGAATATACATCGTCGTGTTGTACAGCTGGTCGCGCGGCACGCCGGCGGCGAGCTGGAACTCGCGGATGTAGTTGACGACCACCGGACCGATGATGCCGGCCGTGGCCCAGGCCGTCAGCAGACGGCCGTGGATGGCGCCCACGAACTGGGTGCCGAACAGGTCGGCCAGATAGGCCGGGACCGTCGCGAAGCCGCCACCATACATCGAGAGGATGATGGCGAAGGCCGCCACGAACAGCAGCTTCGAACCCATCGCTGCGAAGGTCGGCGCCAGCGCATAGAGCACGATGCCGATCAGGAAGAAGCAGTAATAGGTGTTCTTGCGGCCGATGTGGTCCGACAGCGACGCCCAGAAGAACCTGCCGCCAATGTTGAACAGCGACAGCAGGCCGGCAAAGCCTGCCGCGATGCCCGCAATCGCCGCCTTCTGGGTGGCGTCGAGCTGGTTGAAGCTGACGTCGGGCAAACCGATCAGCTTGCCGGCGAAGATCTCCTGCAGCATCGGCGAGGCCATGCCGATCACGCCGATGCCTGCCGACACGTTCAAGCAGAGCACCCACCAGACCAGCCAGAACTGCGGAGTCTTGTGCGCGTTGTCGAGATGCACATGGTGCTCCGAGATCATCGCCTTCTTCACTGCCGGCGGCGTCCAGCCCTCGGGCTGCCAGCCGACCGGAGCGACGCGATAGGCGAAGGCGCCGATCATCATGAACACGAAATAGATCACGCCCATCGTGACGAAGGTCTCCCAGACACCGACCGAGGTCGGGGTCTTGAAGTAGTTCATCAGCAGGTTGGCGAGCGGGGCGCCGATCATCGCGCCGCCGCCGAAGCCCATGATCGCCATGCCGGTCGCCATGCCGCGCCGGTCCGGGAACCATTTCACCAGGGTCGACACCGGCGAGATGTAGCCGAGGCCGAGGCCGATGCCGCCGATGACGCCGGCACCGAGCCACATCATCCAGAGCTGATGCACGTAGATGCCGAGCGCTGCGAACAGCAGGCCGCCGCCCCAGCAGCAGGCCGCGACGGCGCCCGCCTTGCGCGGTCCGGCCCGTTCGAGCCAGCCGCCCCAGATCGCCGCGGAGGCGCCGAGCAGCACGAAGAACAGGGTGTACATCCAGCCGAGGCTCGCGACCTTCCAGTCGCAGCTCGTCGTGAACAGCTCCTGCACCAGGGACATGTCCGGACAGGCCTGGGTCTTGGTCACGCCGATCGCGCGTGACAGCGGCAGCCAGAACACCGAGAAGCCATAGGCCATGCCGATGCACAGATGGATGCACAGCGCAGCCGGAGGAACCAGCCAGCGGTTGAACCCGGCCTTGGCGACCGTGTGCTCACGATCGAAGATCCCCGCCTGCGCGCCCGGGAGCGTGCCCGCGCTTTCAATGGTAGCCATGCATTCCTCCCCTACGGACTCTCGCCCAACGCAACAACGTCATGTTCTGTCCCCTTGATCAGAATCAATACGCCCACTCACCCCGCCCGCTATCGCGTACCAGAGCAGTCTTGCAACGCACAAACGCTCATCACTGCCTCGATGCGCATAACACCCCACCCGAGACGTTATGCCGTCACCATTCTTGCTTGTGCCGCTGTTCTGCCTGGCCCGCTCCCCAGCGGGCATGACTCGCCCCCCGCAACCTCCGCGGAAGCGCCCCAATTGGTGCAGAACCGAGGCAAATTGTCGATAGTAAAATGGTAATAATCGGTCAATCTTGGTGGATTGATCGCACTGCAGCGCGAATGTGTTGCTAACAAACACACAAATTCACGTGCAACCAACGCGACCGCCACTCACGGCTGTAGTCATGTTGCTCTCGATTACTTTCCCGACGCGTCACGGCCATCCCTGATGGAATCAACTAATGAGATGTGCGGACCATCAGCGACGGACACGGCTCGACGCCGCATGCGCGCGCTCGCGGAAACGTGAAGAAGGAACAACTTGTCCTTGCCTGGCAACAGCATCGCAAGCCTGGACTGAGAACGCGGCATTGTTGTGAGCTCGGGTTGGCGCCCCTGCGACGATAGGAAGCAGCACGATCCCTTGACACATCGATGCGCCGAGACATCGCGCGAACTACGTAGTTCGAGCAGCCAGCAGCAGAGGATGTCGTCGCCGCGCGGATCATCCGGCCGGTTCTGCGGCCTTCTCGATCCGAAACAGAATGCCGCGCTCGGTGCGATCGACGCTCTCGACCCGATCCCCGGTCTGCCGCACCAGATTCGGGATGTCGATCACCGCGAGCGGATCGGTACAGCACACTTCGAGCCGCTCTCCCGCCTTGAGCGTCTGCAGCGCCTTCCGGGTCTTCAGCACCGGCAATGGGCACTTCAGGCCCGTCAGATCCAGCCTCGTCATCATCATGCGCGCGACCATGGAGAAGCGGTTCCGGCACGTCAACCGGGGCCGCATCATCCCATGGAACCCGGAACTGGGTTCCATGAATGCCAGAAGATGCGGGTGCGAACTCGCGAGTTCCATCATGGAACACCAGGTTTGTCGCCCAGCGCGAGAACGTCCGCCCGCGGCATCGCCAGATATTGGACGAGTGCCGCGACCGCCGGGATATCGTCGAGATGAGCGCGCGGCAACGCCGTCTCGGCATCGCCGTCGCTGACGAGCCCGACAATGCCCGGATCGTCGGGAAACATCAGCGGCTTGCCATTGGCTGCGCGATGCACCTCGATGCGGCGATGCGGGCCGGCCTTGTAGCCTTCGATGACGACCAGATCGACGGGAGACAATCTCGCCAGCAGCTCCGCGAGGGCCGGCTCCCTTGCGCCTCGCAGCTCGTGCATCAGCGCCCAGCGCGTGCCCGACGCGACGAGAACCTCCTCGGCCCCGGCCTCGCGATGCCGCCACGAATCCTTGCCCGGGACGTCGACGTCGAACTTGTGATGGGCGTGCTTGATCACCGAGACGCGCAGTCCCTGCCCCCTGAGATGAGGAATCAGCCGCGTCAGCAGCGTGGTCTTGCCGGCGCCGCTCCAGCCGGCGAGGCCGATGACTTTCATCGCAGTCTCCAGAAAGGCCCCGGCGCTTTTGCACAGCCAGGAGCGCGGGATCGATCGATGGCCCGAAGGCCCCGTGGAACGCCATATCGACTCTTGGCGATGTCATGCCAGCAGCCGCGCGGACCAGGCAAGGGCTCGTCAGGGAGGGGCATGCCGGTACGGCCGCCGCGCAGGCGCAAATGGTGGATCGCGCGCGGGCCGACGCTGACGCCCTGGCAGCAGTCGTGGTAACGAGCCCGCGATGACAGCCATGACCTCGACTTCGATCCCCGGCGTGCTGCTCGCCGGCGGTCGCGCGCAGCGGATGGGCGGCGGCGACAAGCCGTTGCGCATGGTCGACGGCCGCACCATCCTGGAGCGCGTGATCGCGCGGCTGGCGCCGCAGTGCAGCCGGCTGATCCTCAATGCCAACGGCGACCCCGCGCGCTTCGCGGGCAACGGCCTGGCCGTCGTGCCGGATGGCGTCGCCGGCTTCCCGGGCCCGCTCGCCGGCATTCTCGCCGGGCTCGACTGGGTTGCGGCGCATATGCCGGAGGCACGTTGGATGCTGAGCGCCGCCGGCGACTGCCCCTTCCTGCCGCGCGATCTGGTCGCGCGGCTGGCGACAGCGCGGGCGGCGGAGCAGGCCGAACTGGCGGTGGCGGCGTCCGGCGGACAGACCCATCCGGTGATCGGGCTGTGGCCGGTCGGGCTGCGCGAGGATCTCCGGCACGCCTTGGTCGCGGAGGACATCCGGAAGGTCACCCGCTTCACGGCGCGCTACAAGGTCGCGACCGTGAGCTGGCCGTCGGTTCCGCTGGATCCGTTCTTCAATGCCAATACCGCGCTCGACCTCGCCGAGGCGGAGCGGCTCGCGGCTCTCGATGATTGAGGACGCCTGATGGACGCGACAACCATCGTTCGCCGCGCCGTGCTTGTCGTTGCCGCGCTCAATCTCGGCTATTTCGGCATCGAGTTCGCCGTGGCGCTGGCGATCGGCTCGGTGTCGCTGTTTGCCGACAGCGTCGACTTTCTGGAGGATGCCTCGGTCAACATCCTGATTGCGCTGGCGCTGCGCTGGAGCGCGCCGCAGCGGGCGCTGCTCGGCAAGGCGCTGGCGCTGATCCTGCTGGCGCCCGCGGTCGCCGGACTGTGGACCGCCGGCGAGAAGTTCTTCACGCCGATCGCACCCGCACCGCTGCCGCTCACCGTGACCGGCCTCGGCGCGCTGATCGTCAATCTCGGCTGCGCGTTGATCCTGGCGCGGGTCAGGGACCACCAGGGCAGCCTCACCCGCGCCGCCTTCCTGTCCGCACGCAACGACGCCTTCGCCAACATCGCGATCATCGCGGTCGGTCTCGTGACCGCCTTTGTATGGCCCTCGATCTGGCCGGACCTGATCGTGGGTGTCGGTATCGCGCTCATGAATGCGGACGCCGCGCGCGAGGTGTGGGAGGCTGCGCACGAGGAGCAAAAGACCGCCAAGGCCTGAACGGCCGAGCATCCCGCGCGCGTGCGCGACGACCTCACTCCTTGCGGCATTGCAGCGCACAGGACCGCTCCACCGCTCCGCCGTCCGGCATGATTGACGGCCGCCCTGGATTGATTGCAGATAGGCGGACCGGCCGGCAGAGCCGGAACAAACAACGGCGTCACGCCGGTACCGGTGGAGGACTGATTGCAACTCAGCTGTTTGAAGCGGGCGGCGTGGGCCGCAGCCGCGCTGCTGGTCACGACCGCCGCGCAGGCCGAGATCTCCGACAACGTCGTCAAGATCGGCGTGCTCAGCGACATGAACGGCCCGGCCTCGACGCCGACCGGACAAGGATCCGTCACCGCGGCGCAGATGGCGGTCGATGATTTCGGCGGCAAGGTGCTGGACAAGCCGATCAGCGTCATCGTCGGCGATCATCAGCTCAAGCCCGACATCGGCGCTGCGATCGCGCGCCGCTGGTACGACACCGAGCAGGTCGATCTCATCGTCGACGTGCCGGTCTCCGCGGTGGGCCTCGCCGTGCAGACCATCGCCACCGAGAAGAAGAAGCTGTTCATCACCCAGTCGACCGGCGCCGCCGATTTCCACGGCAAGTTCTGCTCGCCCTACGCGATGCAGTGGGTGTTCGACACCCGCGCGCTCGCCACCGGCACGGCGAAGGAGGTCGTCAAGCGCGGCGGCGACAGCTGGTTCTTCATCACCGACGACTACGCCTTCGGCCATTCGCTGGAGCGCGACGCCTCGAGCGTCGTCACCGCCAATGGCGGCAAGGTCGTGGGCGCGGTGCGGCCGCCATTCGCGACGCCCGATCTGTCGTCCTTCATCCTGCAGGCGCAGGCCTCCAAGGCCAAGATCATCGGCATTGCCGCAGGTCCCCCGAACAACATGAACGAGATCAAGACCGCATCCGAGTTCGGCCTGCTCAAGGGCGGACAGCAGATGGCGGCGCTGCTCGCGCTGGTCACCGACATCCATTCGCTCGGCCTGCCGGCCGCGCAGGGGCTCCTGCTCACCACCTCGTTCTACTGGGACATGGACGACAAGACACGCGAATGGTCGAAGCGCTATTTCGCCAAGATGAACCGGATGCCGACGATGTGGCAGGCCGGCGTCTATTCCGCCGTCATGCACTATCTCAACGCCATCAAGGCGGCGGGCAGCGACGATCCGCTCGCGGTCGCCGCGAAGATGCGTGAGACGCCGGTCGAGGACTTCTTCGCCCGCAACGGCAAGCTGCGCGCCGACAATCTGATGGTGCATGATCTCGTGCTGGCGCAGGTCAAATCGCCGGAGGAGAGCAAATATCCGTGGGACTACTACAAGATCCTCGCGACCATCAAAGGCGATGACGCGTTCGGCCCGCCCGATCCCGCGTGCCCGCTGATCAAGAAGTGACGGCGCATTGAACGATCGGCGGCCGGGGCGACCGGGCCGCCGCATGCGAGCTGAACGACAACAATCAATGGGGGAAGACGGGCATGAAGCTGGCGCGCGCGCTGCTGTTCGGGCTGATCGTCGCGGCGGGACTCGCCGCCAAACCGGGACCGGCGCTCGCCGCCTATCCGGACCGTCCCATCCGCTGGCTGATCGGCTTCGCCCCCGGCGGGCCGGTCGACATCGTCGCCCGCATCATGGCGCAGTGGCTGTCCGACCACCTGGGCCAGCAGGTCGTGGTCGAGAACCGCACCGGCTCGGGCGGCAACATCGCGGCCGCGGCCGCGATCAACTCCCCGCCCGACGGCTACACGCTGCTGTTCGTCGCGCCCAACAACGCGATCAGCACCTCGCTCTACAAGAAGCTGCCTTATGACTTCATCCGCGACACCGTGCCGGTCGCCAGCATCATGCAGCTCACCAACATGCTGGTGGTGAGCAACGACGTGCCGGCCAAGACCGTCAAGGAGTTCATCGACTACTGCAAGGCCAACCCGGGCAAGATCGCCTTCGCCTCCTCGGGCAACGGCACCTCGGTGCACATGGCGGCCGAGCTGTTCAAGGCGATGACCAAATGCGACATGCTGCATGTGCCCTATCGCGGCTCGGCGCTGGCCTTTCCCGACATCATCTCCAACAAGGTGCAGTTGATCTTCGACAACCTGCCGACGGCGCTGGAACAGTCGCGCGGCGGCAGCGTCCGCGCGCTCGGCGTCACCTCGCCGCAGCGCTGGCCGACGGTGCCGGACGTGCCCGCGATCGCCGAGACCGTGCCCGGCTACGAATCGGTCGGCTTCTACGGCATCTCGGCGCCCAAGGGCACGCCGCCCGAGATCGTCGAGATCCTCAACAAGGCCGTCGGCGAGGCGCTGAAGGACCCCAAGCTGGTGGCGCGGCTCACCGAGACCGGCGGCATCCCGCGCGCGATGACACCGGCGGAGTTCGGCAAGCTGGTCGTCGACGAGACCGAGAAGTGGCGCAAGGTGGTGGAATTCGCCGGGGTTTCGGTGGACTAGCGTCGCGGCGCGCCTGGACGGACCGGCGGCGACGGAAGCGCGCCAAAACAATCGGGCAGCGGCATTGCCGGATGGCTGGCCAGGCTGTAAACGGAGCCCGAGCCGTCGTTGGGGTTTCGACGCCGCGCCGGACAGGCCCGCTCCTGCCCGCCGCCGGCAAGACCTCGGCGTCGCGGGGGCCTGTAGCTCAATGGTTAGAGCCGACCGCTCATAACGGTCTGGTTGCAGGTTCGAGTCCTGCCGGGCCCACCAATGAGCTCAACGGCTTAGCGGGTATGCTGACCGACATTCCGAGAAAGCCTGAGGCCTCCCACGGATCGCGCGCAGCTGTATGAGCACGTCGCCGCCATGTGGCGCAGCGGGTGCGGCGAGATCTTCCCCTCCTTCAGCGGGAGCCCTGACGGCCGGCAGGCCGTCGCGAGCCCGGTCATCACGGATTTGACCGGCTGGCCGTTCCATTCCGCAAAGTGAGAACGCGCGACGCCGCGACCCCAGCACCACATGTGCGCCAAGAGTCGTCCGAGTGTCGGCACCGGACCTGCTGTGATCGTGCGGCGGCGGCTGCATGTATGACGTGCCGAGCCGTCTCGAAGCGGTTCTCGGAGCCAGTCGTCGGACGCCTCGGTGCATTCCTTGGATGGGAGACTGATCAGCAACGCAGCGGATTCTTTGAGACACCAAGATGCCGCAGGCGCAAGCAAGAATTGCCTCGAACCGCCGAACGGCCGCTCCGGCGCAGGCCGAGCAAGAAACGGATATGATCACAGACGCCAACGGGACGTCCGCCATCTCGGCGCAATCCCGTGCTCCGAGCGCTTTGCCTCTGCGAAGGCTCTTCAATCGAGCATTGCGACCCTAGCGCCTGATCGATCGGCGTACCAGTGCCTCCTCCTTGATCAGGATCAAGCGTTCAAAACGGCGTCACTTCTATTTTGGTCTGATGAAAGCCGTCCTTCTGAGGAGCGATTGATGCCTCACAAGCAGGTGCTGTTTCATTCCGCGGCCCGCGAGAAGATCCTGCGCGGAGCCTCGCTGCTTGCGGACGCAGTGCGGGTGACGCTCGGCCCGAAATCAAAATCAGTACTGATCCAGAAGAGCTGGGGCACCCCGATCGTATGCAACGATGGCGTCACGATCGCCAAGGAATTCGACCTCAAGGATCCGGAGGAGAATCTCGGAGCGCAGGTGCTGCGTCAGGCCGCGGAGAAGACCGGCGATCTCGTTGGCGACGGAACAAGCACCTCCACGATCCTGGCACATGCGATTCTTGCCGACGGCGTCAGGAACGTCGTCGCCGGCGCCAGTGCCATCGATCTGAAACGGGGCCTCGACCGCGCTGCCCGCGCGACGATAGCGGCCCTCCATGCAATGGCGCGACCCGTCAGGACAAAGGCGGAAAGAGCTCAGGTCGCCACCATCTCGGCTCATAATGATCCGTCCATTGGCGCGCTGGTCGCCGATGCGCTCGAGAAAGTCGGAAGCGATGGAGTGATCTCGGTGGAGGAATCCAAGACCATCGAAACGTCGCTCGACGTGGTCGAAGGGATGAAATTCGACCGCGGCTTCCTGTCGCCCTACTTCGTGACCGATGCCGATCGCATGGAAGCGGTTCTCGAAGAGCCGCTCATCCTGTTGTGCGACCACAAGATCAGCGCTCTGCGCGACATTATCCCGCTGCTCGAACAGATCGCAAAATCGGCACAACCGCTCCTGATCATCGCCGAAGACATCGAAGGCGAGGCGTTGGCCACGCTCATCGTTAATCAGCTTCGCGGCGTGCTGAAAGGCTGCGCCGTCAAGGCGCCCGGCTTTGGTGAGCGACGCAAGGCCATGTTGCAGGATATTGCAATCCTCACCGGCGCCCAGGTCGTCTCCGACGATCTTGGTTCGAAGCTTGAAAACGCTACTTTGCAGCAGCTGGGGCATGTCGCCCGTGTGGTTGCCGACAAGGAAAACACCACGCTGATCGGCAGCAAAGGCGAACGCAGCCAGATCGATGCGCGGATGCAACAACTTCGCCGCGAGATCGAGAAAACGACCAGCGAGTACGACAAGGAGAAGCTTGAGGAGCGGCTCGCCAAGCTGTCGGGCGGGGTTGCCGTTATCCGTGTCGGAGCGCCGACTGAAGCCGAGATGAAATCACGAAAAGAGGCGCTCGACGACGCCATCAGTTCGACAAAGGCGGCCGTTGCAGAAGGTATCGTGCCAGGCGGCGGGCTTGCCTTGCTTCGATGCGTCGAAGCCGTCGGCAAGGAGGAAGCACTCTGCGATGGCGACGAAAAGACCGGTGTACAGATCTTGAAGCGCGCGCTCGAGGCCCCCGCTCGCCAGATCGCGGAGAACTCCGCAACGGATGGCGGCGTGGTCGTGGCGCGCATGCTGAGTGGCGTCGGCAATTTCGGGTTTGACGCCGCGCGCAAGCAATATGTCGATCTCGTCGAGGCCGGCATTGTCGACCCCGCGAAGGTCGTTCGGACAGCCCTCGAGAACGCGGTATCGGTTGCCGGCATCCTCCTGCTCACCGAGGCGACGATGACCGAAATCGCGGAGTCAAAGCGCGAACGGCTAGCGGAATCGGAAATGCCGGCGTGACGCTGAACCATGAAGACGGGGCTGTGCCCCCCCGAGCGGAGCAACAACTTTGCGGGACCGGTGAGTGACGACCGGTCATTGACTGTTGATTCAAGTCAACATGCCGCTTCATCCGACTGAGAGTATGGATTTGGTCCCGGAGGGAGGTCGTCATGATCAAGATCAACGACATTCTCGTCTACATTCCGACCGAGCGGCCACCGCAGCCTGTCGTTTCTGCCGCAGTCTCGTTGGCTGCCCGGTTCGACGCCCATCTCGATGCGATTGCAGTCGGATACATCTCGCCCGGTAGCGCGTATGTGGTCGATGGAGGCGCCGGCGCAGCGGTCGTCGCTTCAGAGATATTCGAAATGGAGCGGCAGCGCGCCGCCCAACGCAGCGCGGCCGCACTCGCCATTTTCGAGACGGAAGCCCGGAATGCAAACATCTCTCACGCAAGCCGCTCGGTCGAGGACCTGCCCGGTGAAGCCGCGTCCGCGCTCGGCGCTGCGGCCAGGCTCTATGAGCTGACGGTGGTCCTGCAGACGGACGCAACACAGGACAGTCACGACAATAGGACTGCGACCGAGATCCTGCTCCAGGCGGGCGGACCCGTCCTGTTCGTGCCGCATATTTTCCGCGGCACTTTCAAGGCCAACCGTATCGGCATCTGCTGGGATGGAAGCCGCCTTGCCGCCCGCGCTTTCAAGGACGCAACACCGTTTCTCTCTCAGGCAGAAGCGCTGGTCACGATTTCGATCAATGAGGCGCAGGTTGCTCCCACCGAGGCTTCAGCGCGAAAATTGACCGAACACATGGCTCGTGCCGGACTTACGACAACGCTGCTTGAGCTGACGGCGGAGCATTCCGAGATTCAGCCGTCCATCCTGTCCCTGGCCGCCGACGAAAGTCTCGACATGCTGGTGATGGGGGCATATGGGCATTCCCGCCTGCAGGAAGGCATTTTCGGCGGCGTCACCCGTGAAATGCTGAAGACAATGACGATCCCGACCCTGCTGTCGCATTGAATCGAGGCCGGCATCCGTGCTCACCGGATCATGACAATGGACGTGATTTCGGTGACGCCGTCGATCCGGGATGCCGCTATTCTGATGTGCCAATCTAGGAGAACGCATCATGGGCGTAACAGGTGTTACCGCGCTGGATCACACCATTCAGGAGACGAATCTCTGGCTCAAGGCGATCGAGGAGCAGCTGGAACTCGGCAGCCGTCAACAGGCCTACAACGCGCTCCGGGCTGTTCTGCATGCGTTGCGCGATCGCGTACCTCCGGAGGTGGCGACCAAGCTTGGCGCCCAGCTGCCGATCCTCCTGCGCGGGATTTACTACGAGAACTGGCATGCGGCGGGAACGCCGACCAAGGAGCGACATGCCAGCGACTTTGCTGATCACGTCGCAATGGAGCTGCCCCAGCAATTTCCCATCGAGCCGCTGAGCGTCATTCGCGGGGTGTTCGAGATCGCGTGGGAGAAGCTCGATCCCGGTGAATTTGAGAAACTGATGCACCATCTGCCGGCGCAGATCCGCGAATTGAAATCATAATCCGGGCATCTGGCCACGTCCGCCGAGCGCCCACCGACGGGAAGCCTTCATACCGGTCCAGCTGCGTGCCGCCAGACCAGTGGCGATGCCGTCAGACCGTCGAATGGACCCACGCAGCCCGACCACGTGAACTTCGATGTGCAGGGATCAGCACTTTCCTGGGCAACGAGCATTCATTTCCTGACTGCAAGAACGTAGAGGTAGCTCATGATCGCGTAAACGTCCTCGTCGGAAAATTCAATTTGCGGCATATCCCTGTGCCTCGACACCATGCCTTCCGACAGCTCCGCCTGCAACTCGCGCCGATTGAACCGGGCGTAGATATCGCGCATCGGCGGAGCATTCTCGAGCGGGCTTTCGCCAACCGATCTGATCGCATGACAGCGCCCGCATTTTTCCTGCAGGATGGCCCTGCCTCGTTGCGCTGCCTTGCTGAGGTTCGCGGCGTCCACGTTTGTCGGCCAACACGAGAGCAGCCCGACCAGGAGGCCCAGAGCCCGAACCTTGAAACGCCCTGACATGCGTCCGACTCTCCGCAAGTGATCGGCACTGGCCCGGCTTGACCGATCCGCATACCGTCGCCCGTTGCACGTCATCCAGCACGCGACAGCCAATCACGTGTCCTTCGTCCGCATGAGACGCAGCAACATGACAGCCCTGCACGTTGCTCGAGTGCAAGCGAATTCAATAGCAGACCCGCACGTAGTGCACGTGCCGCCTGTGCCGGACCGCCCGGACATGGCAGTCGCCGTATCCGTACGGTCCCCAAAACGGACCTGGCCCCCAATACGGTGCCGGTGGGTCGTAATAGACTGGCCCCGGATAGCCGTAATAGGGATACGGCCCCCAATAGCCGCCGCTGAGGGCCGCACCGAACAGTGCGCCGGCAGCCAGGCCGCCGACGATTCCTGCGGCAACGCGCCCGTTGCGAGCGTCGGCCCCCGTGGGTGCAAGCAGCGCAAGGGTCAGGACAGCCGCGGTCGCAACCGTGCCAATCTTCTTCTCGAAGCTCATTTCATTCCTCCTGCGCTGTTACCTAACAGAACGCAACATCGCGTGCGCAACGTTGCGAAGGATCAAACAATGCGGCTAGCGCTTCAGCATCTTCTTCGCCCGCGACAAGGGTCGGGTGTTGATGACGTCCGCTGCTTCGAGCCAGCCTCGGCGCGCCTGATCGACGCCGAAACGCATGTTGGCGAATCCAGCCGTCGAATGTGCGTCCGTCGAGATTGCCAGCTTGACGCCCGCGGACTTGGCGGCATGAGCATGGATATCGTTGAGATCGAGCCGGTCCGGGTCGGCGTTGAGTTCGAGATGACAGCCGCGCTCGCGCGCCGCCGCAATGACGGCTTCCATGTCGATCTCGTAAGGCTCGCGGTCCCCGATCAACCGTCCGGTCGGATGACCGATAATCGAGACATGGCGATTGTCCATCGCCCGGATGATGCGCTCGGTCTGCATCTTGCGCGAGAGCTCGAATTTGTAGTGAACGGAAGCAACGACCAGATCGAGCCGCGATAGGATCTTGTCGGGCAGATCAAGCCGTCCATCCGCCAGAATATCGACTTCAGCACCTTTCAGCACCGTAAAGCCATCCAGCCGGTCGTTCAAACGATCGATCTCGTCGATCTGACGCGACAGACGTCCGGCATCGAGACCATGGGCGACAGTGACGTGTTGGCTATGGTCGGTCAGAGCCATATAGGCATAGCCCCTTGCCTTGGCGGCAGCCGCCATCTCGGCGATCGCGGCGGTGCCGTCGGTCCATTTGGAATGGACGTGCAGGTCGCCTCGAATATCGGACAGCGTAATCAGTTTCGGGAGCTTTTTTGCCTTTGCGAGCGCGATCTCGCCGCGATCCTCGCGCATCTCGGGCGGAATCAGGGGCAGCCGGAGCTTGCCGTAGATCTCCTCCTCGGTTGCTCCGGCGATGCGCCGTTTACCGGCGAAGAGGCCGTATTCGTTCAGCTTCCAGCCGTGGTCGTTAGCGAGTCCGCGCAAGGAGATGTTGTGCGCCTTGGATCCGGTGAAATACATCAGCGCGGCGCCGTAGCTTGCCTCAGGAACAACGCGCAGGTCGACGTGCAGCCCGGAGCGCAGCACCACCGCCGTCCGCGTATCGCCATGAGCAAGCACATCAGCGACATTGTCATATCGAGAGAGTCTCTCGCCGGCGGCGTGGCCGTCACGCGCCACCATCAGGATATCAAGATCGCCGACGGTGTCGCGCCTGCGGCGGTAGCTTCCGGCGACGATCACCCGTCCGTTGCTCGCGTTCGGCCTCAGATGGCTGAGGAGTGCTTCCGCTTCGGCTTCGGCCTCGGATAATCTGAAGCGCCTCTCGGCGCGAGGCTTGGCCAGCGCCGCGGCGAGCTTTTCCTCGCTCTTGGCACCGAAGCCTCGAAGCTCTCTCAGCCGACCCGACTTCACCGCGCGCCTGAGGTCCTCGAGTGACCGCACGCCCAGCTTGTCGTAGAGCAGTTTGACGCGCTTCGGACCCAAGCCCGGGAGCGCCGCGATCTCACCGAGATCGCCGGGCAGTTCACGCTTGAGTTTGTCCAGCACATCGAAATGATGGGTCGCGACGATCGTTTCGATCTTTCCTGCCAGATCCTTGCCGATACCTGGCAGCTCGGAAAGATCCTCGCCCGCCTTCAAGAGGTTGGTGATGTTCTTGGGAAGGCGCTCGATCACCCGCGCAGCATTGCGATAGGCCCGCGAACGAAACGGATTGCCGCCCTTGATCTCGAGAAGTTCGGCGGTCTGGTCGAACATCTCTGCAATTTCGGCATTCTGTACCGGCATCGATGCACCTCCGTCGCTCGACAGGCTAGAGACGGATCGAGCTGTTTCCCTTGATGCAGATCAGAATTCAGGGACGCGAGCCTATCCGGTCGGCGACAGCTGCCAGCTGTTCAAGACGGCTTGAAATCTGAACCGGATAGGGCGCAACCGATTTGGAGGCTTTCAGCTCCGGAGGCAGTTGATCCAGTTGCCGGCGCGCGTGAGCCCGGATGTCGTGAAGTGATGGTCGAGAGCCGACAGGGCGTCCGCCGAGCATCACAGCTTGGATCAGCGCTTCCCCCTCCTGTTGGTCCTCCTCGGTCGAAAGAATGTCGGCGAGCATACGGCCATCGCTGTCATACCGGCGCCAAACCTGCTTGCGGCCGGGCCAGGTGGCCTTTCCCGTCGAGCGCTTGCGGCGCGGCAAGCCCGCATACTCCTGCAGCTTATAGGCACAGTCGAGTGCCGGCGCATCGGACGACGTGACGAGGCCCGTGCCGATGCCGATACCGTCGATCGGCGCCGCGTCCCGAGCGAAGGCAATCAGGGTGCCCTCCTCTATTCCGCCACTGACAAAGATGCCGGTGTCATGGAGTCCGCCGGCATCCAGAATGCAGCGCACGTTCCTGGCGAGCGCAGACAGATCCCCGCTGTCAATCCGCACGGCGCTGACGGCAATTCCAAGCTCCTTCAATCGGGGCGCCAGCATGACGACCTTCCTCGCGGCCGCCTCGGTGTCATAAGTGTCGATCAGCAGGACGAGATTCTTCGGCCGGGCGCGCGCAAACGCTTCGAATGCTGCAGCTTCGTCATCAAAGGATTGAACGAACGAATGCGCCATGGTTCCATAGGTCGGAATGCCGAATGACTTCTCGGCCAGGAGGGTTGCCGTGCCGGAAAATCCCGCGACATAGCTCGCGCGGGCAGCCAGCAGCCCTGCCTCGGCACCATGGGCGCGACGCAAGCCGAAGTCGATCAGGAGCTTGTCTGGCGCGAGTAAGACCATGCGCGCGGCCTTGGAGGCAATCAGTGTCTGAAAATGCAGGATGTTGATCAGGCGCGTCTCGACAAGCTGCGCCTCCGGCAAAGGAGCTGTAACCCTAAGGATCGGTTCATTGCCAAAGAACACGGTGCCTTCCGGCATCGCGTGGACCTCGCCGGTGAAGCGGAAATTGGCGAGATAGTCGATCAACGACTTGCTGAACCTGTCAGTTCGCTCAAGCCAGCCGAGTTCGTCTTGCGAGAACCGCATGTTTTGCAGGAAGTCGAGCGCCTGCTCCAGTCCGGCCGCCATCAGGAAGCTGCGCTGCGGCGGCAGCTTGCGTACAAAGAACTCAAACACGGCTGTATCAGTCTGGCCCGATTCAAGATACGCCTCGATCATGGTCATCTGATACAGATCGGTTAGCAGCGCGCTCGGTGACGGGTCCATCGATGTTCCTCGGCGCTCACATGACGTCGGTCATCCTGTCGATTTATACGCATTTCCTGTTTGACGCCGGTCAAGAGGCGGAAGCAAGTTGCGTCTATCCTTTCTGGTGGAAACGCCGCGGCGTCCCGAGCAAGGCGCGGCAGTTTACGTCCGAGGCACCAGCCATGCCCTATCGCACAAATATCGATCTTCCCCCTCCTGTTCGCGCTCACCTCCCATCGCACGCGCAGGACATTTATCGCGAAGCGTTCAACCACGCCTTTGCCTCCCATGCGGAAGACGAACGGCAGGAGGAGATTGCTCACCGCATAGCCTGGGCGGCGGTGAAGCGATCCTACGTGAAGGTCGGCGACCGCTGGGAACCGCTGCCCCACGATCATTAGACCGCCGGCTCGTCAGGAAGCGGGCATGGATCTGTTTGATGGAAACTGTCTCAAAGTGGCAATCACCTCGTCGTCGCCGACCTGATGAAAGTCGCGATAGAAATAGCCGATCGCGCCAAACTCCTGAGGCTCATGCAGACAGACGACCGCATCGACTTCCGCATGCAATTTCCTGATGGTGTCCAGCGGCGCGACCGGGACCGCAAGCACGAGCTCTTTCGGTTCCTGCTTCCGAACAGCCTTTATGGCAGCAAGCGTGGTTGCCCCTGTCGCAACGCCGTCATCGACGATGATCGCGACCTGCCCCTTGACTTCGGCACGAGCCCGATCGCCCAGATAGCGCTCGCGACGCCGTTCGATCTCAGCACGTTCCTTTTTGCAGACGACCTCAAACTCTTCTGAAGTGACGCCGGACAGCTCGATCACGTCCTGGTTACGAATGGTGGTCATGCCCTCCCCATCCGCGATGGCACCCATTGCGAGCTCCGGCTGCCCCGGCAGCCCGATCTTGCGGACCAGCAGCAGATCGAGTGGCGCATCGAGGGCTGCTGCGACTTCCGCCGCAACCGGCACGCCGCCCCGTGGCAGCGCAAGAACGACCGGGTGCCGCCCCTTGTATTTGAGCAGCGCCTCGGCGAGTTGCCGGCCGGCATCGGTTCGGTTCTGGAACAGCATGGCAGACCTCACGCGGAAGAGGCGCAGGATATGAGCCGGACAGCCACTGCTATTGATCCGTATCAAGCTGCCGACAGCCGCGATTGGCGATAGGCATCATATGCCCGGATGGAAGAATGAACCCTGGGACGATGACGCTGAGAATAGCAGCGCGACAGCTCTTGCTCGCAAGGTGGCGTTTCTCAGCCGGCCGGACAGCTATGTCCCGACGCCCCACGCCGTGATCACGCGGGAGACCCACATGTCCTGGGTCTTCATGGTTGACGAGCGCGTCTACAAGCTCAAGAAGCCGGTTCATTTTCCATATCTCGATTTCTCCAGCCTTGAGCGCCGCGCAGACGCCTGCCGCGCTGAGGTTTCGCTGAACCGAAGGCTGGCGCCCGATGTCTATCACGGCGTAGTGCCGCTGACGGCTGCGCCGGGTGGCTACGCCATCGGAGGCGGCGGACACATCGTTGATTGGCTCGTCGTCATGCGCCGGCTCGATGAAGGCCGAACGCTCGAAGCCGGGCTTCGCGATCGCAAGGTCTCCCAGGGCCAGATCGATGGCTTGGCCAGTCGTTTGAGCCGCTTCTATTCGCATGCGCGCCGGATCATGATCAATCCGGAGAGCTACATGGTGACCCTGCAAAAGGCAGTTCTTGCGGATCGGCGAGGTTTGCTCGAGCCGGCCTTCGACCTGCCCCGCGGCACCATCGAGCGCATTGCCGACCTGCAATGCCGTTTCCTGCGGCAGCGGACCGAGCTGCTGGCGCAGCGGGTGCATCACCGGCACGTCCTTGACGGCCATGGCGATCTGCGGCCGGAACATATCTGGTTGAGCCCTCCCTTCCCCATCATCGATTGCCTGGAGTTCAATGCCTGCTTGCGGACATCGGATGCTCTGGACGAAATTGCCTTCCTGCACTTGGAATGCGCCCGATTGGGAGGACTGTGGGTCGCTGAGAGGCTTCGGCGGCATCTGGCCGTCCAGCTCAATGATGACCCGGCCAGCGGACTGTTCTTGTTCTATCGGATTGGCCGGGCCATGCTCCGCGCCAGGCTATCCATCGCTCATCTCGCCGACGCCCATCCACGGACGCCGGAAAAATGGCCGCGGCTGACGCGCACCTATCTCAAACTTGCCAAGGCGGACGCAGCGCAGCTCGAGCGGCAGCTCACGGCGAGAGCCAGAATTTGAATTGCAGGGATCAATCCTGATACGGAAGCAGCTCCGTCAGCGGCTCGTTGTGGTGCAGCCGACGAATGGTCTCTCCGAGAAGGGGCGCCGCCGAGACGATCTCGAGCTTGTCGCGAACCGCGCCCGGCGGAAGCCTGAACGGCGGCACGCTGTCGGTCGCAATGATGCGGTCGATCGCAGGATCGGCCAGCGTCGTTGCCGCGCCTGGCATGAACAGGCCGTGCGCGACGCAAGCTATTACCTCTTCGGCTCCATGGGCACGGGCCGCCTTCGCCGCCCGCACCAGGGTTCCACCGCTGCTGATGAGATCGTCCACGATCACGCACAGCGAGTTCGCCACCTCCCCGGCGA
Organism: Bradyrhizobium sp. HKCCYLRH2060; assembly: GCF_051168135.1. Lineage (NCBI taxonomy): Bacteria > Pseudomonadati > Pseudomonadota > Alphaproteobacteria > Hyphomicrobiales > Nitrobacteraceae > Bradyrhizobium > Bradyrhizobium sp. HKCCYLRH2060. Next base: position 23,700 of record NZ_JBNPUK010000010.1, on the reverse strand, counting down.
ACAAATCGCCCGAGACGACACCGGAGCTGCGATGCTTCTCCACGAACGCCTTGCCGATCGGACGGCCGAGCGCCTTCCCAAGAACCTCGCGAAGCAGGTCCGCTCGCTTGCCGCCTCCGAGATCCGGCGAAACCACGGCAATCGGCCGATCAGCTGCGATCGCCCTGATCCTGCCGATCAAGAGCGGCGCCGTGCTCAACGCTACCGATGGGCAACGGAACGCGTTCTCGAACGCGGCCTCGTTGTGAACTTCGAGGGTCACCACCGCGTCAACACCGATAGCCTCGAACATGGTCGCAAGATAACGGATCGTGACCGGGTCATTGGCCTTGGTGCGACGATCTTTTCGAGCATAGCACAGATACGGTGTGACCGCCGTCACCCGCGCGGCACCGGCATCCTTCAATGCCCCGACGAGGAACAGCAGCCGGCACAGCTTGTCGTTCGGACTCTCGTCAGGACCGCCATGGAGGCTATGCAGAACGTAGACGTCGCAGCCGGCGACAACCTCCAGCGGCCGCACCTTGTGTTCGCCGTCCTCGAAGCTGCGTTCTTCGACAGCGGCGAGACGGCATCCAAGCGCATGAGCAACTTTTTCGCCAAGCACCTCCGTGCCATGAAGACAGAACAAGCGCAGGCGATCACCAATCATCGGTTACCTCCAACGTCAAACCTGCCCGTCGTCCGCGTCCCCGCTCAGCCGCCGAGCTAAGCCCGCAGCCCATGTTTCCCGAGCATTCTGACCGTGCTCGCCTGCGGTCCCTTCTCTCCGATCTCCTCAACGTAGCTGACGCGGGCGCCGGGCACGATGCTTGATCCACCCTCAACGACGCTATTGCAGTTGAAATAGACTTCGTGGCCGTCCGCGGCTTCCAGAAAGCCGAACTGGCCGCTTGGATCGATACGCGCAACGGTTCCGATGGGTTGAGGCTCGTGCGTCTTGACGTCGCCACGCATCAGTCGCGCCCGGTCCTGCAGTTGTCGACGCGCGCGTTTGAATGCGTTGTCCATGGCGAAGGTCAAGTCGTCGTACCGTTCATCCAGCTTCGGGGTACGTCCAACGTGGACCTCCCGACCGTCAGGCAGCGCCAGCCGAACGCTCACCAGATATTGACCGCCGGTTTGGTGATGACCGCCCGGACCTTTGACCATGATGCGAGCCGCAGTGATCCGGCCAAAGCGACTCTCCAGTTCCGCGACATGTTGCTCGACGGCAGCCCGGATTTCAGCGGACACGCGGATCCCTTCAAATTCAATTTGAACTGGTGTTTGCATTTCCGGCTCCTCTCCCGTGTCAAACTTATTGGACCACGGGCGCGAGGAGCAGCTTTGAGCGAGATCAACCTGCCTTAAGCAAGAATGTTGCGGCCACAGAACCGCTCAAGCGTGACCACCTGTATTGGCAGGGCCGTGTCACCGTCCAAGCTTCCGCCAACGATCGCACTTCTTCCGGATCCGCCAGTGTTTCGCGCAGCACACCGCGGCCAGATGCAATGACGCGCGCCTGGCCGAGGTGATGGCTGCCGATCATGCGGTCCGACGATTGGCTTCGCCGGAGCCCCTCACGCGGACTTGTTCAAGCCGCAGACGCTGTCGGCTCCGCAAAGCCAACCCTCGGGCTCCTCGTCGACCGAGATCGCATCGGCTGCCCCGGCTTCCGGTCGCTTGAAGCCGAGCATCTCGAGAAGCTGGCCGACCGTCAGCTTCTCGTATTTCAGGTTCGCTCCCTTCTGGTTCAGAACCTTGATGTGCTGGGTCGTCATCAGCTTGAAGACGTCCAGCTTGTCTTCGGGCATCTTGATGTCAGACATGACTTGATCCTCTCTCCACCTTGCTACGCACATACGACCAGTTTACGAATCTCGTCGCCAACCTTGGCCACCGAAACGGCATATCGCTTGTCGAAATTGTCGCAGTATTTATCGTTCATGCTTCCAATCTGCTGGTGAGCATGCTGGGCGCACCCGCCGCTACAGATGAGCGCAAAACGGCATGACTGGCATTTTGCCATGCCTTCAAGTTGGCGCCCCTTCCACTGATCGTCTCTGCCATTGAGCACCACCGGCCGCTCTCGATAGCTGCCGACCAGCGAGCGAGCTGCGCCAATGTCTTCCCAACATTTGTAGAGGCCGCCGTCGGGTGCGAAGATGTACATTCCCGCATTGGCCGCACAATAAGAACCGGAGAACCGGAATTCTTCCCGCTTCCGGATCGCGCTCACGATCCGGCCCGCGACGCCCGCATTGAAGCAATCCAGCGACACATTCGTTTTCGGCGCCTGCGCCAGCACGATATCCAATAGCTCGCGATCGGACCGCAGTGTCTTCCGACCATTGGCCTTGTCGTAGATGATGTTTGCATTGAGATCGAAATTCGGATTCTGCAGGAAGCCGCGCGAACCGAACAATTCGTGCAACGGTCTGAGCTCGTGGAAATTGGCGCGGCTGAAATTGAAGCGCACAACGACGCGAACGCCGGGCCGCTCCCTCAGGACCAGATCGATATTGTCCACGATCCTGTCAAAGGTCCCTCCGCCGTTGGTCAGGAATCGTTGCTTGTCATGGATCGCCCGCGTGCCATCGACCGAGATGTTGAGTGAATGGATTGCGTCGACCCCGATGACGTCCATGAACCGATCGACGTCATAGCCGTTGGTAACCGCCGAGAAGCGGAAGCCTCGCGAGCTGCCGAGCTCGACGGCCCGTTCGATGACCGGAAGATTGGAAACCCACAGCGGCTCTCCGCCGAACAGGGTGATGTTCCTTGACCATTGTTTGGCCTCCGACTGCTCGATCAGATCATCGATGCCGGCAAACACCGCATCGACATCGTCTCGCGACATGCTCACCTTGTCGCCGTGGCCCATGAAACAAGCGCCGGAGTCGGCACCAGGTCGATCGCTGGTCGCACGATCGATCTGCGAAAGCGGGCTTGGTCGGCGATCGATGTCGTTCTGCAGATCCCGCTCAAAACAGTAACTGCAGCGAAAATTGCAGTCAAAGGTTGGCGCGATAACGAAATGAAGTTGCCGGCGACGTGCCTGCAGGGATCTGGAGATCTCCACCACCGCCTCTCGCTCCTCCAAGGGGGTAAGGCTCGTGATGAAGCCGCGCAGCCATAAGGCATCAAACTCGTCCTGATATCTCTGACGTATCAGGTCGAGGGAGCCTCTCCCGGTCAACGACTCGAACAGATCCTGCGAAACGAGGACCATGCCCCCGGTGTAACCATGCAGGCCGAATACCGCGCCGTCCACAGGCGTCCAGATGCAGTACTTGCTCACGCGCAAATCCGGACACGGCATCATGTGCCTCCCATTCGGCTGAAGCTGATCGCATTGGCGTAGTTGTGGTTCTTGAGGTTCTCCCAGCGAATGCTGCCCTCGCCCACGGGATATGGATCATTGATCAGAAAATAGTGCTCAGTTCCCGTCACATTTCCGGTGAGAGACGATACGAAGGAATATTGCTTCCAGCCGCGGCAGACACGCGCATGGCCCGGGAGACCGCTCTTGAACGGAATGAATTTCTGCAACGCGTCGAGGGCGTGATCGAAACTCGGAGCTTGATCAAAGGTCGGCGCCAATCGCCCTCCCGCAAAAAACTGATACGCCGAGACTTGGGCTTTGTTGGTGGCGCCCTTGGGGCCAGGCTTCATCTGTTCGGCAATTTGCTCGGGTGTCGCCGCGAATCCGAAATACGCCAGGATCATCTGCGCGGATGCGACCGCGCAATAGACAGGCGTAATCTGCGCAAAGAGAGGAACCGGCAGGATCGAGGATGCGATCGCCGGCGGCGTCGCGGCAAAGTAGGCCTGCAGCGTCTTATAGTCGGAATCGTCAAACTTGATGTCCGGCAGATCACCGCTTTCCGGCAGAATCCCAGACACGATGCTGCGAATCATCTCTCGCTCGCTCTGGCCACGTAGCGGCTCTGGCTCCGACACGTCGAGAAAACCGAGCTTCTGAGAGTCCAAGATCGAGTGGGGAATGAGCCCGTCGATGCTATCCAGCAAATCGACTGGCGGCGGACTCGGAGCGAGATCGGTCTGCGTGAGAACCGATCGATCATAGTAGTCGACGATGAACGATGCGGGGTGACCATCCTTGACGTAGGAAACGCGAACGCCGATCTTTGCGTACGAATATGCGACGAAGGAATGGCTGACGAGGGTTGCGTCCGGTGCGATCTTGTTCATCGCTTCCGTCGCGATCTTGAGTGCGTTCGTGTCGGACAGCTGCCGCGACGGCGGCTCGAACGCCCAGGCTGCGGATTGCAGCCTCGTGTCCGCCGTGCACCTGATGACGCCGACGAGTTGAGCCTGTTGATAGAAGCTGAAATCATAGAATGCCGGCGAGCCGGTCAGATCAAAAATAATGATCGGGTTTGGATCGAGGTCCGAGCCGAAAAACCGCGCCATTTGTCGATCGGCGATATCCGGAGCGCTTTTCGAAGCGGCGTGGAACATCGCAACCGAGCGTGCCTGCTCAACTGGAATGGTCGCCATCTCGCCTCCCCCGCCGTCTAACCGCTCGGATATTTGAAATCACAAGTAGAATGTATGATTTGATTCAAATCAAAATAGAGTCATCATTTCCTTGCGCTCTCGATGGCTGTTTCAGATTCGCCTCATGGCGGACGCGACCGGATGGGTCGACAATCCATCATGCCACGCAGATCCTCCGGCGAGACACGATCTCACGCTCCCGCGGCGCGCAACGCCCAGGTGATGCATTCGTCATGTCGCCCTGAAACGAGAGGGCGCGGGGAAGGCCGGACCTCGGCTGAGGCCCGTGGCCCGCCTGCTCAAAAGAATGCAGGCGGCAGGTACCACAGGTACAGCCGGACAGACCCGGCCTTCCCCGCGCGATGGCTTTACGGTGTCCTTCGTGCTCTCCCTGGGGATCGGCTTTCTTGCCCCCATCGCCCGCGCGTGCCGTCAGGCAACCACCGCAGACTTGACCTCAGCGTCGAGAGGCCAGGACCACACGACTTCGCCGTCCGTGCCAACCGCGCTCGTCTGGCGCAGCCGTCACGTCCATCGCAGCCCACCTCAACGTATCGTGACGACGCGTACGTCCCTCTGCTCGAGGCGGGGTACGCACAGATAAGCACAATTTCTGAAATTACGCAATAGAATTATTATTACCGGAAGATCAAGAGATCAGCGCGGGCAACGGGACGAGGCCGACCGGTCGGTCAGGATGTCGCGCGCGGCCACCGCGATCCGCCGACACAAGGACAGCGCCGTCTCCTTGTCCTTGACATGGAATATCCCGTCGCTGATCAAGCGGTCGTCGAGCCAGGCGCGAAACGCCTGTTCGCTGTCCGGCGTGAACGTCCCCTCCTCGTAGATAAAGCCGCTCAGCGGGCCTTCAATCACGTAGTCGGTGTCGGCGGCATATTGAGAGGGACGCGCACATTGCGCCCAGATGCGGCCGTCAGTGTCGACAAAGGCCAGGACGCCATCATCACGCTCGTCAATTTTCACCCGACCTCCTCGCCACATCCCCGAACGAGCTCTCTCCTTGCGAGCGCAGCGAAGCAAGCCAGAACCATCGCGTGACTCTGGGTTGCCTCGTCGCGTCGCTCCCCGCAATGACGGAGGCCCTCATGTCGAAGCGGCTCAGGCATGGACCGTTCTCCAGGTGCGCAGCCTCGATCAGCAATCGGCGCGAGCGGCGAGCCAACCGACCGAGATCACGATCCGGCGGCATCGCCACCCCGCGTGCGCGTCGGACGTTCGACCGCTCGCGGAGATCGATACAAGACTTATGCCATGGAAAGCCGCACGTGACGGGCCACGACGACGGGTCGTTCCTACACGGCGCGGGCGGGACGCAGCAGGGATGGCGTCAGCCAGCGTCGTCACGCGCGGTGCTCAGCCGCGCCGCTTGCGGCCCTGCGCTGCCGCGGCCTGCTTGCGCAGACCCTCGGCCGCGCTGCCGACGATCTCGGAAATCTGCATCAGTTGCTTGGCGAGCGGGCTGGTCTTGCGCCAGACCATGCCGACCGTGCGCTGCGGCTGCGGATCGGCGAAGCGCGCCAGCGACACCGACGCCGAGCGCGTCTCGACGCCGACCGCCATCTCCGGAATCAACGTCACGCCCATGCCGGCGCCGACCATCTGCACCAGGGTCGACAGCGAGGAGGCATCGAGCATCTCGCGCGGCGCCTGCATGTTGCAGAACGACAGCGCCTGGTCGCGGAAGCAGTGCCCTTCCTCCAGCAACAGCAGCCGCATCTCGCGCAGCATCTCGCTGCTCGGCACGTCAGCGCCTTCATATTCCGGCGGCCGCACCAGCAGGAAGTTCTCCGCGAACAGCGCGACCTCGGTCAGCGAGGGCTCCGAGACCGGCAGCGCGACGATCGCCGCATCGAGGCGGCCCTCGACCAGTTCCTCGATCAAGGTCGGCGTCTTGGACTCGCGGACGTGGATGTCGATCTCGGGATGCTTGCGCGTCAAGTTCCCGATCACCTTGGGCAACAGATAAGGCGCGACAGTCGGGATCATGCCGAGCCGCAGCCGGCCGGTGAGCTTGTCGCGCGAGGCGCGGGCGAAGTCGCCGAGCTCGTCGACCGAGCGCAGGATCTCGCGGACGCGTTCGGCGAGCTGCTCGCCGAACCGGGTCAGCACGACCTGACGGGCGTTGCGCTCCAGCAGCACGCCGCCGAGCGCCTCCTCCATCTCCTTGATCTGCATCGACAGCGCCGGCTGCGAGATCGCACAGGCCTCGGCGGCGCGGCCGAAATGCCCCAGACGCGCCAGCGCGTCGAAATAGCGAAGCTGCCGCATCGTCAGATGTATCATCAGATTATCTTATCGCTCATCGACGCGAAGTCAATTTTCCCTGACTACAAGCCTGAGGTGTGTCGCCAACGTCTGGCATCGTTTTGCGTTTGGACGGGCGTCACACCGCGTTCATCAGATAATCTTATCGTTATGATCATCAATCTCAATTTCCCCTGATCGAAGTAGCCGCGTAGGGTCCCGGCTCCCACCCCAGGGGGAACCATGACGATCACGTCAGGAGGCAAACATGGATGACGTCAGCAAGTGCCCGTTTTCGGGCGGCTTGAAGGGATTTTCGAACAAGGATTGGTGGCCGAACCAGCTCAATCTGTCGGTCCTGCATCAGCACTCGAACCTGTCCGATCCGCTCGGCGAGACGTTCGACTACTCCAAGGAATTCAAGAGCCTCGATCTCGACGCGGTGATCAAGGACCTGCACGCGCTCATGACCGATTCGCAGGAATGGTGGCCGGCGGACTTCGGTCATTATGGTCCGCTGTTCATCCGCATGGCCTGGCATGCCGCCGGAACCTATCGCATCGGCGACGGCCGCGGCGGCGCCGGCACCGGTCAGCAGCGCTTTGCGCCGCTGAACAGCTGGCCCGACAACGCCAACCTCGACAAGGCCCGCCGCCTGCTATGGCCGATCAAGCAGAAATACGGCCAGAAGATCTCCTGGGCCGACCTGTTCGTGCTGACCGGCAACGTCGCGCTGGAATCGATGGGCTTCAAGACCTTCGGCTTCGGCGGCGGCCGCGCCGACACCTGGGAGCCGGAGCAGGACATCTATTGGGGTCCCGAAGGCAAGTGGCTCGCCGACGAGCGCTACAGCGGCGACCGTCAGCTCGCGGGCTCGCTCGCTGCCGTGCAGATGGGCCTGATCTACGTCAACCCGGAAGGCCCGAACGGCAACCCCGACCCGCTGGCGGCCGCGCGCGACATCCGCGAGACCTTCGCCCGCATGGCGATGAACGACGAAGAGACGGTGGCGCTGATCGCCGGCGGTCATACCTTCGGCAAGACCCACGGCGCGGGTGACGCGTCGCTGGTCGGGGCGGAGCCTGAGGGCGCCGACATCGCGCAGCAGGGTCTCGGCTGGGCCAGCAAATACGGCTCGGGCAAAGGCGGCGACACCATCACCTCCGGCCTCGAGGTGATCTGGACGACGACGCCGACCAAGTGGAGCAACAACTTCTTCTGGAATCTGTTCGGCTATGAATGGGAGCTGACCAAGAGCCCGGCCGGCGCGCACCAGTGGAAGCCGAAGCACGGCGCCGGCGCCAACACGGTGCCGGACGCACACGACAAGTCCAAGCGCCACGCGCCGTCGATGCTGACCACCGACCTCGCGCTGCGCTTCGATCCGGACTACGAGAAGATCTCGCGCCGCTTCATGGAGAATCCGGATCAGTTCGCCGACGCCTTCGCCCGCGCCTGGTTCAAGCTGACCCATCGCGACATGGGCCCGAAGGTGCGCTACCTCGGCCCGCTGGTGCCGAAGGAAGACCTGATCTGGCAGGATCCGGTGCCGGCCGTCGATCATCCGCTCGTGGATGACAGGGACGTCGCGTCGCTGAAGGCAAAGATCCTCGCCTCGGGCCTGTCGGTCTCTCAGCTGGTCTCGACCGCCTGGGCTTCGGCCTCGACCTTCCGCGGCTCGGACAAGCGCGGCGGCGCCAATGGCGCGCGCATTCGTCTGGCCCCGCAGAAGGACTGGGCGGTCAACAACCCGGCCGAGCTTGCCAAGGTGCTCTCGACGCTCGAGGGCATCCAGAAGGAGTTCAACGCGCAGGCCGGCGGCAAGAAGGTGTCGCTCGCCGACCTGATCGTGCTGGCCGGCAATGCCGGTGTCGAGGCGGCCGCCAAGAAGGCCGGCGTCGAGGTGACGGTGCCGTTCGCGCCGGGCCGCACCGACGCCTCGCAGGAGCAGACCGACGTCGAATCGTTTGCGGTGCTCGAACCGACCCATGACGGCTTCCGCAACTATCTCAGCGGCAAGCAGTGGCTGTCCGGCGAGGAGCTGCTGGTCGACAAGGCGCAACTGCTCACCCTGACCGCGCCGGAGATGACCGTGCTGGTCGGCGGCCTGCGCGTGCTCGGCGCCAACGCCAACGGCTCCAAGCATGGCGTGTTCACCGCGCAGACCGAGACGCTCTCCAACGACTTCTTCGCCAACCTGCTCGACATGAGCGTGGCCTGGCGTCCGGTCGATCAGGGCGAGCACACCTTCGAGGGCCGCGACCGCAAGACCGGCGCGATCAAGTGGACGGCCACCCGCGCCGACCTCATCTTCGGCTCGCACTCGCAACTGCGCGCGCTGGCCGAGGTCTATGCGAGCTCGGATGCCAAGCAGAAGTTCGTCAAGGACTTCGTCGCCGCCTGGACCAAGGTGATGAACCTCGACCGGTTCGAGCTGAAGGCCTGAGGCGAGACGCCGACTGACTGCTCATACAGAGAAGCGGCGCTTCAGCGATGAAGCGCCGCTTTTTTGATGGAACAGGCTTATCAGTCGCGGGCCTGTCAGCGCGCCGCGGCCGAGCCGCCGCCGTCGATCTGGCGGCCCATCAGCGCGATCGCCTTCTGATAGACGCCGGCGGCGTTCCAGGCCTCGATGGCTGCGAAGTTCGGCTCGCCCGGCTGATATCCGGCGCCCGCCTTCCAGCCATTGGCACGCAGGAAGTTCGCCGTCGAGGCGAGCGCATTGGCGGCGACGTCGAGATTGCCGACGCCATAGGCCAGGATGTTCTTCGGCATGAACTGGGTCTGCCCGACCTCGCCATGCATCGAGCCGCGGGTGTTGCCAGACAGAATGCCGCGGTCGACCAGCTTGAGCGCGGCATAGAGCTGGTCGGTGAAGAACTCCGGACGGCGGCAATCATAGGCGAGCGTCGCGATCGAGGACAGCATGTGCTGATTGCCGCGCTGGCTGCCGAACGCGCTCTCCATGCCCCAGATCGCGATCAGCGGTCCGGGCGGCACGCCGTAGCGCTGCTCGATCGAGGCGAACATCGCGGCCTGCGACTGCTTGAGCTGGCGCCCGCGCGCGACGATCGCAGCAGCGCCGCGCTTGACGAGGAACTGATCGAGCGACAGCGAGAAGCTACGCTGGCCACGATCGGCCGCGATCGTCGCCGAGGCGTAGTTGGTCTGCATCAGCGCGGATATCGCGGCGCCGCCGACGCCCTTCGCCCTCGCCTCCTCGCTGAACTCGCGCTTCCACGCCTCGAACCCCGCCGGCGACGAGCCGCACTGTGCCGCCTGCGCAACGCCGCCGCAGGCAGCGAGCAGCGTCGCGGCGGTGAACGTGAAGGTGATCATGGCCCGGCGTTTGCTCATTCAGACTCCTCTGGTCGCGTCCGCCGATGCGGCTCGCACCATTATCCTGCGGGACATCGGATGCCGCTGGCGGCGGTCATATCGGCTGCCCCGGTTTGCAACGGCGACAACCTATCGGAAATGGAAGAAAATCATAGCCGGGCGGGAATTAGCCGCAGATGAACGAGCGTCGACCATCGCCTGTGTGCGCACCAGCACCGCTGGCGGAACCGATCGCCATGCGGGTTCCAACGATCACCTTCTGAAATCGCGATGCCGGCTGCGGCCGCATCGGAGTTCGGCCCGCCCGGCATTATTATACGGTTTCGTTTAGCGAGAGCGGCGTGAGACGCGCGGGCGCGTTCGCGCATGGACGGGTGAGTCACCAGCGTCGAGATCGTCGGCCTCGACGACGATCTCCGCTCCGCTCGTCCGCGGCCTCGAGAGCCGCGCAGGAATGGGTCCCTTCTGGATCCAGACACCTCCCGGGGGAGCCAACCTTGACAGGTCCCCCGGCCGTCATTATAAAACGATACAGTTTCGTTTTACCGCAACCGTTTCCCAAGGGAATGCTCTACAAGCACCGACCGAGATCGGAGACAGCAGGCCGTCATGAAACGAATCATTCTTTTGAGCGTGATCCTGCTGTCGTGGACTCCCCTGGCGCACGCCGTCGGCGGGACCGGCAGCGGCATGCAGACCGAGAGGGATCCACAAGTCTCCACCGATCCGGCTCTGAGTCAGGAGACGATCGATCGCGAGCTCGACAAGTTCCGGCGGACGGAGGTGTCACTGCACCAGGCGCTGCGGATCGCCGAGAGGATTCATCCGGGCTCCAAGACCGCGGACATCAGCTTCGAAGGTGGGCTCGACGCCCCCGTCTACAAGGTCCGAACCCTGCAGAGCGGACGGATCTGGGAATCCGACATCGACGGCACCACGGCAAAGGTGCGCAACAGCGTGCTGTTCTCCACCGTGGATGGACTGAGCGAAAGCGACCGTAACAGCCTGGCTGCCCTCACCACGGTCCGGCTCAAGATGTCGGATGCGATTCGGATCGCCGAGCGCTCGGCGGCCGGCCGGGCGATCAGTGGCGGCCTGATGAACAAGGACGGCAAGCTCGCCTTCGTCGTGGTCGTCGTCAGCGGCAACGATCTCAAGCAGGTGACGCTCGAACCGTCATCGCTGCGGCGACGCTGATCGCGCCGCTCACGCCTTCGGCTGAAGCGTCAGGAACGTCTTGACCCGGTCACGGACGAAGCCGGGCAGCTCCCTGCGGATCGTCCTTTCGCTCTCGCCCATGAGCGAGCGCATGATCACCGGCATGACGATCAGATCGATGAAGATCTCGGCAGAGGCGGCCGACGCCTTCGACGGCGTCCGGCGGGCGGTCGTGGCCGAGGCGCCGATCGTCTCGCCGAGCAGCACCGCCACGGCATGGGCCGCCCGTTTGCGCGAGACGTCATGAAACTGACAACTGAGATCGGGAAACCGGTAAGCCTCCCCGATCGTGACCCGTAACAATCCCAGCGAGTCCTTCAGCGCCCGATCGACGATGGCGATGGCAAGTCCGACCAGTTTCTCCTGTGCGGTGCCGGCCACCGGCGTGTAGGATCCCAGATTCATCACGTCGTTGATGGAGCGCGCGACGACGGCGGCAAACAAGGCGGCCTTGCCGGTGTATCGGGCATAAATCGTCGGCTTGCTGGCGGGAGCGCGTTCAGCGATCTCGTCGATGCTGGCACCGTCGAAGCCACGCTCGAGAAACACCGCGCGCGCAGCGTCCAGAATACGCTCCTCGATGTTTCCAGCGAGCGCCTTCGGCGGCCGTCCCACCCGCCCGCGAAACGCTTCCGTGCGGGCAACGTCCGTACGTTTCAATTTGGCCTGCGTGCGGGCCATACTCAACGACCTCGACTCGACATGAAGACATGTCGTCAAGGGATTACACGTTCTTGTCGAGACGGCAATAGAACGACCACGCCACGCGGCTATGCGCATGGTGGCGTACATAATCGGCAACGTATCACCACAAACACCTCAAAATACCTCAGGCAACAAACTCCCCGAGGTCATCGAGCACGGCGAGCGCACCGTCGAACGTGTCGTCGTGAAAGTAGAGGCTGCGCGTGATCAGCACGGGAACGCCGGCGCGGCTCGCAGCCATCAACCCGTTACCGGAGTCCTCGATCGCGATGCAACTGGCCGCGGGTAGATCGAGCTGCGACAAGACCTCCAGGTAGACATCCGGTGCGGGCTTCTTGCGCGCGACATCGTCGGCCGCCACGACGGCGGCAAATCCTGCCTCCCAGTCGGCGCCCAGCACGGGCGCCAACAGGGCATCGATATTGCCGCGCGTGGTCGTCGTCGCGATCGCGAGCCGCTGCCCGCGGGCCGAGGCAGCCTCCAGCAAGGCTTGAACGCCCGGGCGCAACGGGCAGCCCTTGTCGGCCATCAGCGCGGCAAACCGCTCCGTCTTGATGCGATGAAGCCGGGCAACGACGGCGTCGCTGAGCGGCGGACCCGTGCGCCGCATCTGGTCGAACGCACGGACGCGCTCCTTGCCACCGGTGACACGCAGCAGCTCCTTGTAGATGCGGCGGCCCCAGTGCCAGTCGATGCCCACCGCGACGAACGCCTCATTGAAGGCCTCGCGATGGATCTCCTCGGTCTCGGCCATCGTGCCGTCGACGTCGAAGATCAGTGCGCCGGCGTCGGCGATGCGGCGCCGGAGGTCGTCGAGCGGCGCGTTCCTCACCAGAGCCAGACTCATGATTGCGCCTCCACCCTGCCGTCTCCCGCGTCGGCCCCCTTGGCGAACACGCGGCTTGCCAGCACGTCGCTGGCTTCGATCGACATCACGTCATCGGACGTCAGCACGCGGTCGAGCCGCGACACCAGCCGGTTGGCCTGGCGCAGGCGGATCCGATCCAGCGCGTTGCGGATCGAGCGCGCGTTGGAGAACAAGGGCTGGGTGCGCCGGACGGCGATATACTTCTCGAAGGCGGCGCGGGCCTCCGGCGTGAAGCGGTAGTTCTGCCCCTCCAGCATCATCTCGGAGATCGTCAGCAGCTCGGCTTCCGAATAGTCGGGGAAGTCGATGTGGTGGGCGATGCGCGAGCGGAAGCCGGGATTGCTCTGGAAGAACTTCTCCATCCGGTCGGCATAGCCGGCAAGAATGACCACGAGGTCCTCGCGCTGCGACTCCATGATCTGCAGCAGGATCTCGATCGACTCCTGGCCGTAGTCGCGCTCGTTCTCGGGACGGTAGAGATAATAGGCCTCGTCGATGAAGAGGACGCCCCCCATCGCCTTCTTCAGCACCTCCTTGGTCTTTGGCGCGGTGTGGCCGATATATTGGCCGACGAGATCGTCGCGGGTCACGCTGATGACGTGGCCGCGACGGACGAACCCCAGCCGATGCAGGATGCCGGCCATGCGCAGCGCGACCGTGGTCTTGCCGGTCCCGGGATTGCCGGTGAACGACATGTGCAGGGTCGGAAACGTCGTCGCCAGCCCCATCTTGCGGCGGATCCGCTCCATCATCAGCAGCGAGGCGATTTCGCGGATTCGCGTCTTGACCGGGGTGAGCCCGACCAGCTCGCGGTCGAGCTGCTCCAGCACGGGTGCGATGTCGACGCTCTCGAACTCGCGGCGCAGGTCGACGGTGTCGACCGGCGTGGCCTTGTCGGCATCCGCCTGCGTGGCCTGCATCATGGGCTGGTGCTCCGCTTGGCCGAAGTTCGCACACGCTGGCGGCAGATCCTCCCGCGAACTCCGGCAAGCAGGGGACGCCGTCGAATCGGACTTGATCAATGCGGCAGAGCCGGCGCTGAAGTCCCCTCCCCGATGGGATGGGACTTCAGCGCGGTATTCTTATGAGTAGCGCTCGCCTTCAGGGCGCTCGGCCGCATAGGACCGCGTCGAGTAACGCAGATTGCGTCCGACGGTTTCCTGGCGGTCGAGCCGGAAACCCGGCTCGTTCTGCGGCCGGTTGACGATGAAGGACAGCCGGATCGACTCCCAGCCATGGCTGGAGTCGAAGGCCGAGATGCGGATGTAGCGGTCGCCGTAGATCTTCCGGCACTCGGACAGCTCGCGCATGATGCCGGCGGCGTCGCGCAGGTCGAACATCGGCAGGCCCCACATCTCCCAATAGGTGTTGCGGGGATGCGGATCGTCGGTGAACTCGATGTTCACTGCCCAGTTCTTCTCGAGGCAGTACTGGATCTGGGCCGTGATCTGCTCGTCGGTCAGATCGGGCAGGAAAGAAAAGCAACCCTGGGTCACGCGCATGTTGAAATCTCCTGATGTTGTGCTGCCGGGCGAGCCGATGTCCGGCCCGCAGCACGGCGACGCATCGAACGTGGTTCAAGCGGCAGGGGTGACGGTCGGCACGAAGTCCGGCGAGTCCGTCGATTCGTAGTTGAAGGTGACGTCCTTCCAGATCTCCAGCGCCTCGCGCAGCGGCGTGCAGGTCTGTGCCGCCTTGGCCAGGATCTCAGGACCTTCATGCACGTAGTCGCGGCCCTCGTTGCGGGCGAGGATCATCGCCTCCAGCGCGACGCGGTTGGCAGTCGCACCGGCGGCGATGCCGCGGGGATGGCCGATGGTGCCGCCGCCGAACTGCAGCACGACGTCCTCGCCGAGCAGGTCGAGCAACTGGTGCATCTGGCCGGCATGGATGCCGCCGGAGGCCACGGGCATCAGCTTGTTCAGGCTCGCCCAGTTCTGGTCGAAGAACACGCCATGCTCCAGCCGCATCGGGTTGAAGTCCTCGCGGCAGATGTCGTAGTAGCCGCGGGTCGTGTTGGGATCGCCCTCGAGCTTGCCGACCACGGTGCCGGCATGGATGTGGTCGACGCCGGCGAGCCGCATCCACTTGGCGATGACGCGGAACGACACGCCGTGCGAGCGCTGCCGCGTGTAGGTCGAGTGTCCGGCGCGATGCAGATGCAGGATCATATCATTCCGGCGTGCCCATTTCGCCATCGACTGGATCGCGGTGTAGCCGATCACGAGGTCGATCATGACGATGGTGGAGCCGAGCTCCTTGGCGAACTCGGCGCGCTCATACATGTCCTCCATCGTCGCCGCTGTCACGTTGAGGTAGGTGCCCTTGATCTCGCCGGTCGCCGCCTGCGCCTTGTTGACCGCCTCCATGCAATACAGGAAGCGCTCGCGCCAATGCATGAAGGGCTGCGAGTTGATGTTCTCGTCGTCCTTGGTGAAGTCGAGTCCGCCCTTCAGCGCCTCGTAGACCACGCGACCGTAGTTGCGGCCGGACAGGCCGAGCTTCGGCTTGACGGTGGCGCCGAGCAAGGGACGGCCGAACTTGTCGAGCCGCTCGCGCTCGACGACGATGCCGGTCGCCGGCCCCTGGAACGTCTTCACATAGGCCACGGGCAGCCGCATGTCTTCGAGCCGCAGCGCCTTCAGCGGCTTGAAGCCGAACACGTTGCCGATGATCGAGGCCGTCAGGTTGGCGATCGAGCCCGGCTCGAACAGGTCGAGATCATAGGCGATGTAGGCGAAATAGCTGCCCGGCGAGCCCGGCACCGGCTCGACCCGGTAGCACTTGGCGCGATACTTCTCGGCGGCGGTCAGGCGGTCGGTCCACACCACGGTCCAGGTCGCGGTCGAGGACTCACCGGCGACGGCAGCGCACGCCTCGACCGGGTCGACGCCATCCTGCGGCGTGACGCGGAACAGCGCGATGACATCGGTGTCCTTGGGCTGGTAGGACGGCTCCCAATAGCCCATCTTCTTGTATTCCATCACGCCGGACTTGTAGCGATCCTTGCCGCGGACGGTAATCGATTGGTCGTTCATGTGTTCCTCCTGGCTGTTTCGTTGTGGCTGTTCACGTCACGCAGCTTCGGTCATTCCCCCAATTCGCGGATCGAGCGCGCCCGAGCGGTAGCGCTTGGCCATCTCCGACAGCGGCAGCACCTTGATCTTCGATGCGTTGCCGGCGGCGCCGAACTGCTCGAACCGCTCGCGGCAGAGATCACGCATCGAGTCCATCGCCGGCTTCAGGAACTTGCGCGGATCAAACTCGACCTTCGACGACGCGCCGACCTTGCGGAAGATCGCGGTCATCGCCAGCCGGCAGTCGGTGTCGATGTTGACCTTGCGGACGCCGTGGCGGATGCCACGCACGATCTCCTCGACCGGCACGCCCCAGGTCTGCGGCATCTCGCCGCCGAACTGGTTGAACATGTCCTGCAGGCTCTGCGGCACCGAGGACGAGCCGTGCATGACGAGATGCGTGTTCGGCAGCCGGCGATGGATCTCCTCGATGACGTTCATGGCGAGGATCTCGCCATCCGGCTTGCGCGAGAACTTGTAGGCGCCATGCGAGGTGCCCATCGCGATCGCCAGCGCATCGACCTTGGTGGCGCGGACGAAATCGACCGCCTGGTCGGGATCGGTCAGCAGTTGGTCGCGGCTGACCTTGCCTTCGAGGCCGTGGCCGTCCTCCTGCTCGCCGCCGCCATGCTCGAGCGAGCCCAGCACGCCGAGCTCGCCCTCGACCGAGGCACCGACCCAATGCGCCATGTCGGTCACGCGGCGCGTGATGTCGACGTTGTAGTCGTAGTCGGCGGCCGTCTTGGCATCGGCCTTGAGCGAGCCGTCCATCATCACGGACGTGAATCCGTATTTGATCGCGGTGGCGCAGGTCGCCTCGTCGTTGCCGTGGTCCTGATGCAGGCAGAGCGGGATCTGCGGATACATCTCCTCCAGCGCGTCGATCATCTTCGACAGCATGATGTCGCCGGCATAGGTGCGCGCGCCGCGCGAGGCCTGGATGATCACGGGGGCATCGACCGCCGCGGCCGCCTCCATGATCGCGAGCCCCTGCTCCATGTTGTTGATGTTGAACGCCGGCACGCCGTAGCCGCGCTCGGCCGCATGGTCCAGCAATTGTCTGAGCGTGATCCGCGCCATGTTGGTCTCCGTCCCTGTTTCGATGTTCTGTAAGGTGGCGCGGCTCAGGACGCCCGCGCCCGGATGATGTTGCGCATCGCCGCATCGGCGACCGCCGCAGGCGTGATGCCGAATTCGCGGTACAGCACCTCGGCCGGCGCCGAGGCGCCGAAGCCGTGCATGCCGACGAACTCGCCGGCATCGCCGAGCCAGCGCGCCCAGTCACCCTCGATCGCGGCTTCGACTCCGATGCGTGGCGCAGCGCCGAGCACCTCGGCGCGATACTCGGCGGACTGCTTGCGGAACAGCTCGAAGCAGGGGGCCGACACCACGGCCGCCTGGACGCCTTCGACCGCCAGCAGCTTGGCCGCCTCCAGCGCGATCGCCACCTCCGAGCCGGTCGCAATCAAGGTCACGTCGCGCCCAGCCTCGGGCTCGACGACCACGTAGGCGCCGAGCGCCACCTTGTTTTGATCAGATGCTTCGGTACGGAACGCCGGCAGCCCCTGCCGCGACAGGCACAGCACCGACGGCGAGGCCTCCGCACGCAGCGCGCAGTCCCAGGCTTCCGCCGTCTCGACCGCGTCGGCCGGGCGGAATACCAGGAGGTTCGGAATGGCGCGCAGGCTCGCGACATGCTCGACCGGCTGATGCGTCGGGCCGTCCTCGCCGAGGCCGATGGAATCGTGCGTCATCACGTGAATGACGCGGATGCCCATCAGCGCGGCCAGGCGAATCGCCGGCCGGCTGTAGTCGGCAAAGGCAAGGAAGGTGCCGCCATAGGGAATGAAGCCGCCATGCAGCGCGATGCCGTTCATGGCCGCAGCCATCGCGTGTTCGCGCACACCATAGTGGATGTAGTTGCCATCCATCGCGGCCGGTGTGACGGATTTGTGCGTCTTCGCCTTGGTCAGGTTGGAGTGGGTCAGGTCCGCCGAGCCGCCGAGCAGGTTCGGCAGCACCGTCGCGATGACATCGATGACGTTCTGCGACGCCTGGCGGGTGGCGATCTTCGGCCGCTCGGCCGTGAGCTGTGCGATGAACTGCGCCATGCGCTCGGCATAGGCGGCCGGCAGCTTCCTGTTCAGCGCGTCATGGCAGGGCGAGCGGTCCGCGGTGCACAGCCTGCGCGCACGCTCCTTCCAGGCCTGGCGCACGCTGCGGCCGCGCGCACCGATCTCGCGCCAGCTCACCAGCACGTCGGCCGGGACCTCGAACGGACGGTGCGGCCAGTGCAGTGCCGCGCGGGTCTTTTCGACCTCTTCCGGCCCGAGCGGCGCGCCATGCGCCTTCTCCGAGCCCTGCCGTCCGGGTGAGCCGAAGCCGATCGTGGTCCGGCACGCGATCATGCTGGGGCGGTTGCTCTGCCGCGCCGCAGCGATCGCAGCCTCGATGGCTTCGGGATCATGGCCGTCGATGCGGGACGTCGCCCAGCCCGACGCGGCGAAGCGTCCGAGCTGATCATCCGAGCAGGCGAGATCGGTCGAGCCGTCGATCGAGATGCGGTTGTCGTCGAACAACACGATCAAGCGATTCAGCTTGAGATGACCCGCGAGCGAGATCGCCTCGTGGCTGATGCCCTCCATCAGGCAGCCGTCGCCGGCGATCACGTAGGTGTAGTGATCGACCAGATCGTCGCCATAGCGCGCGTTCATCAGGCGCTCGGCGAGCGCCATGCCGACCGCCGTCGCGATGCCCTGCCCGAGCGGACCGGTGGTGGTCTCGACGCCGGGCGTGTGGCCATACTCCGGATGGCCCGGCGTCTTGGCGCTCCATTGCCGGAACCGCTTCAGCTCATCGATCGTGACGGCCTCGTAGCCGGTCAGATGCAGCAGCGCATAGAGCAGCATCGAGCCGTGACCGGCCGACAGCACGAAGCGGTCGCGATCGGGCCAGGCCGGATCGGCGGGATCGAATTTCATGAAGCGCGAGAAAAGGACGGTTGCCACGTCGGCCATGCCCATCGGCATGCCTGGATGACCCGATTTCGCCTTTTCGACGGCGTCGATCGCGAGGAAGCGGATGGCGTTCGCCATCTCGGCATGGCTGGGATCGGCTTTCGGAGCCAGCGTCTGCACGGCGTTGGCGGTCATAGCGTGCGCCTCTTTCGGTCCATCAGTTGCATGATCATGGGGGTGAGAATGAGCTGCATCGCGAGATCGAGCTTGGCGCCGTGGATCACGATCGAATTGGCGCGCGACATGAAGCTCTGCGGGATCATCGAGAGCAGATAGGGAAAGTCGATGCCGCGCGGGTTCTTCAGCCGGATCACGACCATCGATTCATCGGGCGTCGGGATCCAGCGGGCAACGAACGGGTTCGAGGTGTCGACCGTCGGCACACGCTGGAAGTTGATGTCGGTCTCCGAGAACTGCGGGATGATGTAGTTCACGTAGTCTGGCATGCGGCGCAGGATCGTGTCGGTGACCGCCTCGGTCGTGTAGCCGCGCGACGCGCGGTCGCGGTGCAGCTTCTGGATCCACTCCAGGTTCATCACCGGAACAACGCCGATCTTCAGATCGGCGTGCTGCGCGATGTTGACCTTCTCGGTGACGACCGCGCCGTGCAGGCCTTCGTAGAACAGCAGGTCGGAGTCCTCCGGCAGCCGGCTCCACTCGGTGAAGTTGCCGGGCCTCGTGTCGTAGAGCCGCGCCTCCTCCTCGTCGTGGACGTAGTGGCGCGTCATGCCGGTGCCGGTCTCGGAGTAGTCGCGGAAGGTCTTCTCGAGCTCCTCGAACAGATTGGTGTCGGGGCTGAAATGGCTGAAGTGCTTGTTGCCGAGCTCGGCCTCCTCGACCATCTTGCGGCGCATCTCCTCGCGATTGTAGCGATGGAAGGCATCGCCCTCGATATAGGCCGCCTTGACGTTCTCGCGGCGGAAGATGTTCTCGAAGGTCTTCTTGACCGACGTGGTGCCGGCGCCCGACGAGCCGGTGATCGAGATGATGGGATGACGACGTGACATGAACTTTCTCCGGAAGGCGCGTTCGGCAGGCAGGCTCAGCGGAACAGGCCGCGCCGCGCGAACAGGGGCGCATCGCTGGTTTCGAACAGCGGCTCGATGCCCTCATGCAGTTGGTCGACGTCGCGGACGAGGCGGACGTCGCCCATGATCAGCGGCGCGCGCTGATGCGGCGAGCGCGCCGACAGTTCGAGGATGCGCGCGCGGCCGCTCGAGGCCGAGCCGCCGGCCCATTCCATGATCAGCGCCATCGGATGCGCTTCGTAGACCAGCCGCAGCCGGCCCTCGCGATAGCCCGGGCGGGAGTCGGCCGGATAGAGGAACACGCCGCCGCGCATCAGGATACGATAGGCCTCGGCGACCAGCGAGGCGATCCAGCGCATGTTGAAGTCGCGGCCGCGCGGGCCGGCGGCGCCCGACAGGCATTCGTCGACATAGTTGCGCACGGTCCCGCTCCAGTGCCGGCGGTTCGACGCGTTGATGGCGAACTCCGGCGTATCCTGCGGGATGCGGATCCCGGACTTGGCGAGCATGAACTCGTGCAAGGTCGGATGCAGGACGTAGAGATCGACGCGATGGTCGATCGCGAGCACCAGGCAGGTCTGCGGTCCATAGACGAAGAAGCCGGCGGCAAGCTGTGCCGTGCCGGGCTCGAAGAAGCTGGAGAGCACGTCGCGCCCCCGCGGGCGGATCGAGAAGATGGTGCCGACGGAGATGTTGTTCTGCAGGTTCGACGAGCCGTCGAGCGGATCGATCGCCACGCAAAGTGGGGCAGCAGCATTGACCGTTTCCGGCCGGTCGCCCTCTTCGGACAGGATGCCGGCGACTGGAGCCCGGCGCAGCGCATCCCGCATCAGGTTGTCGGCGACGATGTCGAGCGCCTTCTGGACGTCGCCGTCGGCGTTCACGGTGGCAGCGCCTTCGTCGACGCCGGACAGCGGCGCGACCGCGATCTGCCGCGCGAGCTCGCGCGCCGCCCCGGCCAGAGCCGCGATAACCGCGGCGCAATCGGCGTCGGCACCCTGCGCCGCCAGATGTGCCTGCAATGTCTGATGATGATCCATCTGGTGATCCATGGGCCACTCCCTCGCCATCAGATCCTCTGCCGGGAACTTGATGAAGCCGCACGAATGCGTCGTGCCGCGCTGCTATCAACACTCGATTTGCCTAATTAGGGAAATTTCAATATCTTTGGATAGACCAAAGTTTTCCTTATGTGAACGATCTGATCGAGGGTTCCATGAGCCGGCATTTCTCGCGCGATCTCACCATCCGCCAGCTTCGGGCGCTGGCCGCCGTGCAAAACTCGGGGTCGGTGACGTCAGCGGCCGGCCGTTTGAACCTCACGCAGCCTGCCGTCACCCTGCAGATCCGCAATCTTCAGGAGCTCGCCGGGCTGCCGCTGATCCAGCGCACCACCGACGGCATGATCCTGACCGAGGCCGGGCGCAGCGTGCTGGCGCTGGCCGAACGCGTCGAGGCCGCCTTGCAGGATTGCGAGCAGGCGCTCGACATTCTCGCCGGACGCAGCGGTGGCCGCGTGGCGATCGGCGCGGTCAGCACCGCGAAATATTTCGTGCCGTTTGCGATCGCGGAATTTTCGCGGCGCTTCCCCAAGATCGACGTCACCTTGCGGATCGGCAACCGCGACAGCCTGCGCGAGGCGCTGCGCGGCTATGATCTCGACATTGCCATCATGGGCCGGCCACCGGCCGACGTTCCCGTGGATATGCGGCCCTTCGGCAAGCACCCGCACGTCATCATCGCCCCGGCCAACCACCGGCTGGCGCGCCGCAAGCGGATCGCGGCCGGGGATCTCGCCGGCGAGGTGTTCATCACCCGGGAGCCGGGATCGGGCACCCGTCTGCTGATGGAGACATTCTTCGAGAAGCATGGTCTGAAACCAAAGACCAGCATGGAGATGGACAGCAACGAGACCATCAAGCAGGCCGTCATCGCCGGCCTCGGCATCGCCTTCATCTCGCAGCACACGGTCGCCCATGAGCTCAGCGAGGGGCGGCTGGTCACGTTGAAGGTCGCGGGCCTGCCGATCATCCGGCAGTGGCACGCGGTGCGGCGTGCCGACAAGCTGCTGCTGCCGCCGGCGCAGGCGATGCTGGACTTCCTCGGCAAGGAAGGCGCGCGATTTCTGCCGAGCTGAGCGCCGCACCCGATGCCAAGGCGGCGTCGCGTCTCGCATGGCGCCGTCTCACCAATCGATCTCGAACCGGCAGGCCTCGTCACCCCAGGCTTCGCAGGCGATCTCACGCGCATGGGCGTCGGGGTGCACGAGCGTTGCGAACAGCGTCTCGAAGGTCGCAGCGTAGAAGTCGCAGATGGCGTGATCGCCGTGATGGCCGCGGCACAGCGGACAATGGCTGATCTGGTAGATGGTGGGCCGGCCCGGGCGTGCGGTGAAGGTGCCGGTCCCGGCAAACGTCCAGGCATGCGCGGATATCGCCCGCGTCAGCGCGCGGCTCGCGAGCCGGGCCGGCAGCAGCCGGAGCACACGTTGCGCCGCGCCGGGGATGCGATGCGCAAGCAGATAGGCGCCGGTCAGCCGCCCTGCCCTGGTGCTGACGGCACGCGCGGTCTCGTCATCGAGCACGGTGCGAAGCGCGTCATGAAGCCGCATGACCTCGGCCTCATCGACCATCTCGGCGGGCGGACTGCTCAGATAGAAATCGAGCCGCGCGGCCGCGAACACGCGGCGCGCACTGTCCTCCCCCCGCAGCAGGCGTAGGGCCTCGGCGGTCTGGATGATCGCGTTGGGGCCGATACGGCCCGGGGCGTGACCAGACGCAGCGGCAGCGCGCAGTAGCAGATTGGGCTGGGCGCGCGTGCCGTGCATGTCAATGCACCGGCGTCTCGGCCTCGTCGCTCATCTGCTCGGTGCCGCCGCCGCAGGCCATCAGTTGCGCCTGCTGCGGTCCGGTCAGCTTGCGATTATGGCTCGTCTTCCACTCGACCTTGCCGGGCTCGGCGCGCTTGCGCGACCTATCGAAGCCGAAATCGACCTTGCCCTTGGATTGCGGGCCCCAATAGTTGACGCGACCGAGGTCGTAGAATTTGCGCTCGAAGCCGGACTTGAGGAACGCCTTGAGGCAGCCGAGCAGATAGCGGCGCCGCTCGCCGGAGCCGGCCCAGGGATAAGAGAACAGCGCCTTGTGCATGTAGAAGCGGCGGTAGTTGTTCATGACGCCGTCGAGCAGCTCGCCACGGTCCATCGCGTCCGGCTTCATGATCGGGGTGACGAAATTGTACTTCTCGTAGTCGAAGATCTCGACCTTGTCGCCGAGGTCGCGGAACAGGTCGGAGAATGGCCACGGCGTGTACATCGCCCAGTTGGCGAGGTCCGGCCTCCAGTCGCGCGCCATCTGGTAGGTCTCTTCCAGGGTCTCGCGGGTCTCGTTCTCGAGGCCGACGATGAACTGCGCCTCGACGACGATGCCGGCGTCGCGCAAGAGCTGGATCGCCTTCTTGTTCTGCGCGACCGTGGTCTCCTTGTTGAAGCGGTCGAGCTTCATCTGTGCGGCGGCTTCCGTACCGAGCGAGACGTGGATCAGGCCGGCCTTGCGATACAGCGGCAGCAGCGCCTCGTCGCGCAGGATGTCGGTGACGCGGGTGGACTGCACCCCTCAAGTGAGACACGATAATCTCAGTGACAGGCATTCCGAGGATGACCTGTGGCAGCAAGAGGG